>NZ_VFVV01000002.1:0-589781 GCF_006442695.1 Mesorhizobium sp. B2-3-7
GCGACCGAATGCAGGTCCAGCACCACCGTGTCGTCCGGATTGGAGGCGTCCGAATGATGAAGCGACAGATATTGCTCGACGGTCACCTTGCCGGTGGCCGGATCGATCGACAGCGCGAACGCCGCATCGCCATCGAACATGCCGCCCTGGACGACGCCGACCACGACGCCGTTGGCCAGCGTCTGCAAGGTGATCAGCGAGCCGTCGGTGACAGCAAGGCCGGAGACCGCATTGGTGACGCTTAGCGCATAGACGGTGCTGCCCGAAACGGCCGGACCGTCGGCGCCGAACAGCGCCGTGATGTTGACGAAGGCACTGTCGCTGGTGCCGTGCGCGATCGCGCCGGTGCCGCCGACATCGGGATCCTCGCCCTTGGTGACCGTACCAGTGTCGATCCCAGCCGGGGTGCTCGTGGTCGCCGTCTCGTCAAGCGCTACCGTAACGCCGGTGGCGGCGACAGCCGTCACCTTCGGCCCGTCGTCGTCGAAACTGATCTGGCCCGACACGTCGGCGCTGGCGCTGGCGGAGTCGCCATCGCTATCCGTGACCGTGACCTTCACGGCCAGCGAGCCGGCGGTGAGTGCAACCGTGTCGTCGGGATTACCGGTGTCGGAATGGTGGAGCGACAGATATTGCTCGACGGTCACCTTGCCGGTGGCCGGATCGATCGACAGCGCGAACGCGGCCTCGCCCTTGAACGCGCCGCCCTGCACGACTCCGACAACCACTCCGTTCGCAAGCGTCTGCAAGGTGATCGTTGAGCCGTCGGTGACGGTCAGGCCGGAAACGGCGTTCGTGACGCTCAGCTGATAGACGGTGGCGGTGCTTGCCGCCGGGCCGTCGCCGCCGAACAGCGCCGTCACATTGACCAGGGCGCCGTTGCTGGTGCCGGAGGTGATCGCCCCGGTACCGCCGATATCGGGATCATCGCCCTTGACGATGGTTCCTGTGTTGATCGCAGCCGCCATGCTCAAGGCCTGCGTTTCGTCGAGTGAGACCACGGCGCCGGCGTCGGCGACGACTGTCACCAAAGGTCCATCGTCGTGGAACTGGATCGCGCCGCCGATCTGGGCACCGCCGAATGCGCTGTCGCCATCGAAGTCGGTGACGGTCACCGAGGCTGTGATCTTGCCCGAGAGGGTCAGCACGTCGTCATGGGCAGCAGCGCTCGATCCATCGACAGTGTGCTCCAGCGGAGCGTATTGGGTGACCGTAAGCGTGCCATTGCCGTTGATGACGATGGTAAAGGCGGTGTGGGTGCCGCCGTTCTGATAAGTGCCGGTGACCGTCGTCGCATTGGTCTGCAGCAGCGTGATCGCAAAATCGCCAATGGCCGTCTTCAGGCCCGAATCGAGCGATGCGACATTGCCGGTCAGGCCCAGCGCATAGGCGATGCCGCCGCCGGCGGCGGCGCCGTCGGCACCGAAATTGGATGCAACGGAAATAATCGGGTTGGCGCTCGTCACATCGATCGGAAAGCCAGCCGGCGAACCGGCGTTGCTTTCATCGAGCACCGCGGAACTGGCTGCCGTGTTGCCCACCGTCAGGGCAGGGCTGTCGTCCTCGACGATCACGGTCATGTTGGCCGTTGCCGAGCCGCCGAACGGGTCCTGCACGGTAACCGGGACGACGATGGAGAGGTCATCCTCGAAGCCGGCCAGCGGGTGGTCGAGGGGACCGAGCAGGGCGATCTGGAAGGTTCCCGTGCTCGCATCCGTGATGGTGACGCTGATCACAACGTCCGATCCGACCCTGCCGACGAGATGCGTCGAATCGACCAGTTCCCACACGACGTCGGTGCCGTGCGAGGTAAGCGTCGTGGCAGGCACTCCGAGGCCGTAGGTCAGCGGATCGCCATTGGGATCCGTAGCGCCGAAGCTGCCGTTGATCACCGAAAGATTCGATTCGTCGAAGGGTGAGCCGGGATCGCCGTCCGGGTTTGCGCCGGAAAGCCCTTCTTCCGACACGCGGACGGTGAGATCGCCAAATTCCGGGTTCGCATTGGGAAGGAACAGTTCCCGCCTCTCGGCCTGCCCGAACTGCAGATCGGTCGGCGGCAAGAGCGCCGAAAGATCAAATCCATCGCCGATGCCGCCAGGAGGAATTTCAAAATTTCCACCGGCGCTCGAGGTCGAACCTCCAGGGCCAGCCGACATCGAACCATCGGCGCCGAAGGCGACATCCACATGGCTCGCCTCGAGCGCGGCGATCAAGGCGACGCGCGGCACCTCGACGTCGCCAAGTACGAAGGTCGGCACGTTGAGCGCGCCGTCCTTGATCACGATGACCGAGCCGTCGGCCTGTTCGAGCACGAGATTGTGGCCGTCGACCTTGATGTTGTCGATAGAGACGTTCGCCGGAAGCTTCACGACGTTGCCGGCGTCGGCGACGTATTCGTGCGGCGCGGCTGCCGCCTGGGCCTTCGCCTCCGCGGGTGCTTCCGCCGGCGCGCCACTGCCCACATCGACCGGCACTGGTTCGGCCGCTGCCGGCGCGGCCTGTTGCGTCGAAGCCGCCTGTGCGACCTGGAACTCTGCCGGCGAGGTCTGGTCGTGACGTTCACTGGCCATGGAATGCTCGTCCCACGAACCCGAAACGGCGTCCAATTCGTTATTGATGGTCATTGCTTGTACCCCTCCGGCATTTCCCCGAAAGAGACAGCGGCAGCCATTACTTTGCAACCGTCCGTCAATCTACTTTATATACCATTATATGCCTACAATGGCATTTTTTACGCGTGGTAAACTGGGAGCATATATTCTGTTATATAAGTCGATAGGTGCCAGTGCGGATGAGGCCTCGCCCCCTGTTGCATGGTAAATAGAAGTATAAATTCAAATAAAATTTTACGAAAAATAGTGGAAACAAGTTTCGTCGCCATTATCTACCTTCATTGGCAATAATTTGAGACAAGATCGGTACCGTCCACAGTCAAAAGGTGGGCGTTATGAAAAAAGAAAAAACCGCGCCGGGAACAGCCGGCCTCAAGCTACTCTTGCTGACGATCAGCCTCGCAGGCCTGCCGCAGCCATCGCTCGCGAGCGTCCATTTAGAGGGCACCGCTTCGGTCGGCGGGCTTGTTGAAGACGTGCGGATGCCGCCCAGCCTGGGCGGCGTTTCCCTGGAAAGATTCCAGCCTTGGCGACCGGCGGTAGGATACCAGCCCGACCTGGTTTCCATGAGTTACACGATCGACGATGCCCAAGCGGGCGTTGCGCCGGCGCCTGCGAATGTCGGAATTGATCCCATCAAGACGGCAACGATTATCCCCGGCGTGTTCGGCTCGGTCGCGTTGTCCATGCATAACTTTCCCGTCGCCGCGCGGTGGGCACCGGTCTACCAGGCAATTGTCGGCTGCTCGGCGGGCAGTGCCTGCGAGCAGAAGAGTGCGGCTTTTGCCAGGCTGATCTCGTCGGCACAGGGCAAAGGGTTCAGCGAGAAACTGTCATTCGTCAACAGCGGCATCAATCACCTGATCGCCTACAGGAAGGACAGCGTCATCTATGGCAAGCTCGATTACTGGGCAAAGCCCACCGAGGTGCTCGATAAGCGCGCCGGCGACTGCGAGGATTTCGTCATACTGAAGATGACGGCGCTGCTGAGGGCCGGCATCCCCGCGCAAAGCATGGCGTTGGTTGTTCTCCAGGATCGCAGGCGGGGATTCTTCCATGCGGTCCTGTCGGTAAGCACGGCAAGTGGCGTGTTCATTCTCGACAGCCTCAACAACACCGTGCTGCGCGACAGCGATCTCCCCGATTATGTGCCGCTTTATTCCTTCAGCACGGACCGAGCCTGGATCCATGGTTCGAGATCGGGCAGCGCGCAGGTCGCGGAGATCAAGGGCGGTTTTGCAGGCGTCGCGCCCGGCGAGGGATTGCAGCCCGACACGGCTTCTGGAGCGCTTGCCCGTCGGTGAGCAACCGCGGTTCGCCGGCTTTTATGGAAAACGCCGAACCGCTCTATCTCTTTGTTTTGCGCAATTCCCAACGGAAAGCGCTACACGCTTTTCCCGGGAAGCGTTTCGCACTTTTCCTGGAACTGCTGCTAGCCGCTGACGAATGCCATCAGCAGGTCCTGCCCGACCAGCGGTGCTCGCACGGCATTCAATTGGCCACGATATCGGCGTTCGCCGGCGCCGATGACGAACCCGCTGGCGACCGGAATCTCGCCATTGGCATCCAGCCGCGCGAAGATGTCCGCCACGTTGAGATCGAGCGCCAGCCTGAGATCCTGACGCCCGTCATCGCTCGGCGCCGTCGGCAATTGGCGCTTTACCAATTGTTGGAACGGAGCGTTGAAGGTCAGGATCTTTTTCGACGATGAAAGGGCGAAGGCGGGCGAGGGGCAGGCGACCAGTATCGCGGTGATCGTCCTGATCGACGCAAGCCTCTTCAACGTCAGGTTTTCTTCCGTCAAGTCACGAATGCAGGCAACCCTGATCGCCGACGTCAGATTGCCGGCCGGAGGCTGGCTCTCGGCGATCTCATCGACAAGCATGCCGATCGTGCATTTGCGGCTTTCCGCCATCTGCCTGAGCGACGTCCAGAACGTCCGCTCCAGGCGGATGCCGCGGCGGATGCCGCGGCGCGCGACAACCCGGAACTCCATACCGAGGTCTTCCGTAGCCATCGGCACGAGCAATCGCTCAAGGACAGCGGGAGGCGTGGCGCTATCGTTCACTCATCGCCTCCTCTCGTGCCTTGTTTATGGGTTTCAGCAGGTAGGTCAGGATCGTCTTGCGGCCGGTCTTGATGTCGACGGAGCAGATCATGCCCGGGATGATCGAATAGGTCTTGCCATCCCGCGTCAGCGTCGACCTGTCGGTCGCGACGCGCACCTGATAATAGGGCTCGCCTGTCTTCTGGTCGACGAGACTGTCGGCGGTGATGTTCGAGACCTTGCCTTCGATGCCGCCGAAGATCGAGAAATCATAGGCGGTGACCTTGATCAGCGCCTCCTGGTCCGGCCGGATGAAGGCAACGTCGCGGGGCGAAACCCGCGCTTCGACCAGCAAGGTCTCCGAAGTCGGAACGATGCCGGCGACCACCGCGCCGGGCTGCACGAACGCGCCAACCGTATTGATGTCAAGCGTGTTGACGATACCGTCGACTGGAGAACGGATGTCGGTGCGGGCCACCTTGTCGGTCGCGCCGCGAATGGTTTCATCGACCACCGAGAGGTCAGCCAGCGCCTGCGTGAGGTCGCTCAGCGCCTCCTGTTGCAGCTGCAGGCCGAGCTCGTCGACCTGAAGCTGGGCCTCGGTGATAGCCGATTTGGCTTTCTTGGTGGTTTCTCCAGCAAGCGTCAGCTGCCCATTGAGCTCGGTCTGCTCGCGTTCGACCCGGAGTTGCTCGGTTCGCGCCATCAGGCCTTTCTTGACCATGGCTTCGACCAGCTTTGCCTCCTGGTCGCTGACGACCAGATTCTTCGTGAGGCGATCGGAATTGGCGGTCGCCTCGTCCAATTCCTTCTCGCGCTGATCGAGGCGCGACTTGAGAACCGACAGCTTGACTTCGAAGTTGTCGCGGCGGGCGACGAGCAGCTTCTGCTCGTTGTCGCAGATTTCCGGGGCGACCTTCTGGATTTCGGCCGGACATGGAAATTCGCCTTGCAGATCGCCGCTCTGCTCGAACTTCAGCCGTGCAATGCGGGTCTGTAATGCCCGTGCCTTGGCCTGTTGCTCGCCAAGGCTAGAGGTGTTGAACGTATTGTCGAGGCGGATGATGAGGTCGTTCTTCTTCACGACCTGCCCGATCTTGACGGCAATTTCCTGGACGACGCCCGGCTCGCTGGCCTGGATGATCTGCGTTTTGGAAGCAGGTATGACCTTGCCGTCGCCGCGTGCGATTTCATCCACCTCGGCAAAGGACGCCCAAGCAACGGAAGACACGAAGAGTGCACCTATGATAAATATGGACGCCGACGCAAAGAGCGGCGGCCGGTCTTCCCTTGCAAGCATTTCCCACGGCCCCAACGCATTGAATACTTTGATAGTTTTCGTTCTTCAGGTGCTTTTTTTCTGCAGCGCCTGTATCACTTGGTCCTTTGGTCCATCGGCAACGATCCTGCCTTGCTCGATGACGATAAGCCGGTCGGCAAGTTCGAGCATGCTGAAGCGGTGCGTGGAGACGATCAGCGTGGTGTTTCGATCGAAAGCCACTTTGAGCTGCTTGATCAGTTGACGCTCGGAAGCCAGATCCATCGAGCCGGACGGCTCGTCCAGGAAGACGACTTTCGGTTTCGTCAGCAACAGCCGGGCGATCGCCATCGTCTGTCTCTGGCCGCCCGAGAGATTGGTGCCGCGCTCGCCGACATTCATGTCATAGCCGCGCGGGTGGCGGGAGACGAAATCGTCGACGCCGGCGGCCTTGGCCGCTTCGACGATCTGCTCATCGGTCGCCTCCGGACAGGCCATCAAAAGATTTTCCTTGATGGTGCCTGAAAACAGATCGTTCGCCTGCGCGACGATGCCGACGGCGGCCCGAACCTCGGAGGGGTGGTATTGACGGATGTCGATGCCGTCCAGCAGCAGTTCGCCGGAACTCGGCAAGAAAAGCCTGCCGATCAGCCGCCCCATCGTCGTCTTTCCCGATCCTATGCGGCCGATGATGCCGATCCGCTCCCCCGGCTTCACGGAGAAATTCAGGCCGGTCAGGACTTCGTTCTCGGAGCCGGGATAGGTAAAGCCGACGTTCCGGAACACCATGGCGCCGTTGCGGATGGGCCGGTTGACGAAGCCCACAGTGTCCGGACGATCCTCCGGCTGAGCCATGATCGAATTCACCATCCGCAAAGAGAGCATGGCCTGGCGCAATCTCGACAAGGTGATGGCGATCTGCCCGAGCGGGGCCACAGCCCGGCTGGCCAGCATGACGGTGCCGATGATGGCTCCGGTGGAGACATGTCCTTCGGAGAAGGCGTAGGCGCCGGCCACCACCAGCGCGACGGTGACCAGCTGCTGGATGGCCTGCGTTATATTGCCGGCGGCGGCCGAAAGCTGCTTGATCTTCTCGGAGGTGTTGGAGGCGTTTTTGGAATGCTCTCCCCATTTTCGCAACAGGTAGGCTTCGGCGCGCAGCGACTTGATCGTCTCCAGCGTGGAAATGGATTCGACCAGCAGCGCCTGGCGCTGCGAGGCCTCGTTCATGGAGGCCGCCACACGCTTGCCGATGCGCCGCTGCGTGACCAGTCCGACGATCACCGACGCGACGAAGGCCAGCGCGGGTATCATGACCAGCCAGCCGCCTATCGCATAGATGACGAGGAGAAAAACAAACACGAAAGCCGTGTCGATGAACACGCTGATGGTGTTGGACGTGAAGAATTCGCGCACGAATTCATATTGGGTTACGCGATTTGCGTATTCGCCCGTCGAGCCCGGCCGTGCCGCCAGAGACGAGTTCAGCACCTTCTCGAACAGCATGTATGAAATGCGCAGATCCGCCTTGCGCCCGGCATAGTCGATGAGCGATGCCCGGGAGGTCTTTAGCAGCAGGTCGAACAGGATGACCGCGCCGATGCCGATGGCCAGCACCCAGAGCGTCGATATCGCTTTGTTCGGCAGGATCCTGTCGTACACGTTCATGGTGAAGATCGGCGAGGCGATGGCGAGCAGATTGATGAACACCGCCGACAGGATAACTTTCGAATAGGTGCGCCAGAACGGCCCCATCGTTCCCGTCAGCCAATGTCGCCGCTCGATTTTCGGCGCCGAGCCGACGCTCATGGCCTCCGTCGCGTTGGCGTAGGTGATGGAGAAGGACGCACCGCCGCTGATATAGCTGTTGGCCAGCTCCGACCGGCTGATCGTGGTGCGCCCGTCCTCCTGGGGAGCTGTAAAATATTCCCCGGCTTCACCATCGGCCAGCAGCGCGACAGGCAGCTGGCTGACGCGAAAGACGATCGCGGGGAGGTCGATGCGCCCCCGAACAAAGTCGCGCTGGCTGAATTCGGTGATTTCAAGGCCGACGCGCTCGGCAAGATGCCGGATTGCGTCGATATCGATGCGCGTTTCGGCCAGCGGCACGCCGGCAAAGAGCACGGTTTCGGCGCTGGGGCGGCCGAGATATGCGGCGACGGCCGAAAAGCAGGCCTTGAAAGCCTCTTTCGGTGACAGGATGTTGGGTTGCTGGTTCACGATCCGCCCGCGGGGACTCTCGATCGATCCTTAGGCCCGCCTATTTTTTCCTGACCGGTGCCAGAATATCGAACGGCACGTCGTTTTTCTGTTCCGAGGGCGTGCGCGCATAGGTTTCGGTGTCGGCCGTTTCCGGCGCGGCGAACTCGGTCCGCGCGTATGCCGTAGCCTGTTTTGGCGGGTGGACGTCCATCGTTTTCAGCAACTGCCCGGTCGCCGCCAGAAGCCGATATTGCGCGAAAAGGGATGCGTAGGACGCGGTGTCGGCCAGTGTCGCGGTGTTGAATCGCGTGTTCTGCGCATCGAGCACGTCGAGCAACGAGCGCTGACCGACCTTAAACTGTTCGCGATAGGACGCGACCAGCTTTTCGTTGGAGACTGCTTGTAGCTTCAGGGTCTTGGCCAGATCGGCCTGCCGGAAGCGACGATCCCATGACGTGCGAACGGCTTCCTCGATCTCTCGGAGAACCTGGTGCATCGCGAGCCGCTGCTCGCTGGTGCGGCGGATCTGCTCCTGCTCATTGGCCTTGTCGATGCCGCCCCGATAGAGATTCCAGCGCAACACCAGACGTGCCTGCAGATCGGATGCGTCTCCATTGTCGCCGTCAATGTCGTAGCCCGCCCGGGCAGAGCCTTCGGCAATGATCGAAGGGCCGTATTTCGCGCGCGCCGCGTCCACCAGCGAGGCCGCCGCGGCAATATCGCTGTTGGCCATGTGGACGCGCGGGTTGCTCTCGCGCGCAAGGCCCAAGGCATCGTCCAGCGACCTTGGCAGCGTGCCGGACACGTCAGCCGGCCTCGCTGCATTGGTCAGCGGCTTGCCGACAGTCTTGAAAAACCGTATCCGCGCGGCCTCCAGTTCCTCCGACGCTTCCTGCATGCGGGCCTTGGCCGCGAACAGCCGCTCCTCAGCCTGTTGCCGGTCGGCTTCGTTCAACCCGCCGCCGGCAATGCCTTCCTGGATGTCGTGGAGGATTGCTTGATGGAAGCCCAGGTTTTTCTTTGCCTCGGCAACAATCGAAGCCTGGAGCATGTATTCGAGGTAGTCCTGGACAACAGAGAGGCCGATGAATTCCGACCGTTCCAGCACTCGAAACGACGCGCCATCGACGCGGGAGGCCTGGCGGTTCAATTCTGCGCGCCTTGCGCCGCTGTCATAGAGCGTCTGCGAAACGGTCAGGTCGGTTTCTGCCGGATAAAGCGCGTCGTCCTCTATCGAGAGTGCGCGCCGTGACGAATTGTCGAGACGGCGAGCGCCAGCCGACGCCTGCAGGTCGACGCTGGGCAAATAGAGGCCCTTTGCCTGACGCAATTCGAACTCGATCGCTTCGCGATTTTCTATCGCCTGGCCGATCTCCGGATTGGATTCGACCGCTACCGCCACGGCCTCCTTGAGCGTGAGGGCGTTCGCCCCCCCGCAAGTCAGCATCGTAGCCGCCATCAAAAGACCAAGGCGCTTGCCTATGGCCGACATGCCAGTTCTATTCATTTAGCCCACCCGTTTCCCCAACGCCTTCCTCAAGGCGCATAAGCGGGCCAACCCCAGGCCCACCATTGCCGAATTACCCGATATATTCAGAAAATACGTGAGCGAATATTAATTTAGGCGACTCTAAATGGGTTTTCCCAGTCATGAGCAGCGACATGTAGCAAAAATAACACATAACAGCGGGACCGATGGGGGTGGGAGAATGCCGATCGGCTGCAACGAAAAAATGCCTTGGTTGGAGCGGCTAGGGCACTTTTTGAAAAAAACCGCATAATGGTCCCGAAAGTTGCCTGGGCCGAGACGGTGGCGCTGTTGCCGAACGGGGATGCCGGACGCGGACTATAACGGATGTAGCCTCCGATAACTGCCGATAACGCGTCAATGGAGTGCTGCCCATCCAGTCACAAGAACAAGGGCAAGCGTAACCAGCGCTCCCGAAACGTACAGAACCGTCCTGACACTGCCTCCCTTTGCGGCGTTTCCGCCACGTAGGTAGATTCCCAGATGAATCAGGCGTATCGCCAGGTGCAGCCCCACAAGCGTCGCCAATGTGGTCGGTCCAACACCAACCATCATCGCCAGCACCGCGGGCACGACAAAGGGCGCCAGCGCCTCAACCGAGTTCATGTGGACGCGGTCGATCCTGTAGAGCGGGTTGTGGTCGTCCGCCGGGACTACCGGTCCTGAAAGCACCCCTGCAAATCCCTTGGACGAACCGGAATAGACTGCCAACACCACCGACAGCAAACAAAGCGTAAGCACGCCGAGGATGCTTAACCAATAGACTTCCATATTGTCTCTGCTCCTGGAATCTCAGTGGGCGATACGGTGCTTGCGAGTCATACCCCATGAACTGCAACGCGGTTGTCAGGCTGTCCGATGGTTGAACAAGTCGTGGAACCGTTGCAGGTAGAGCGGCCAGCCCTGATCGCTATCAACTGCACCCCTCACGCCTACCCAGCCTTCCCCATGGCGCTCGAAATGCCGGTGCTCGATCTCAACTCGGGTTCTGTTCTCGGTCTCGGCCGTGAACCGGACCTCCCATTCGCTCGTCTTGTTCGGGTCGGTCTCGATCTGCCACCGAGGGCTGATGTCCCAGCTCAGAACCAGCCGGCTGGGCGGATCGTAGGCCAACACACGAGCCCAGCGGCACTCGCTGCCATCCACACCTCGGTCGTAAATGTGCCCTCCGACCCGGGGTTCGAAGATCGTTTCTGCGATCGGAACGGCAAGAAGATTGTGCTCTCGAGGTTTGAATCTCCCGAAATCCTCGGTGAAAACCTTGAAGGCACGCGCAATGGATGCCTCGACAACGACGAAATGCCTTACGGGCGCGAGTGCAGGGTCCTTACTCATGCTTGGTCCTTTTTTGGATACTCGACGGCTAATTTGTAGCCCGCCAGGGTCTTGCTCCAGAACTGGTCGATTTCCGCGCGCAGGCCTGCCAGCCCATCCTGATCGATACGGTATATGCGTTCTTTGCCCGAGCGCGTGTCGGCCACAAGCCCGGCAGCCTTGAGTATCTTCAAGTGCTGAGAGACGGCCGGCCGGGTTACAGGCAGGGCACGAGCAAGTCCGCTGACCGAACAGGGCTGTTCGACCAGCAGTTCGAAGATCGTGCGCCTTGTCGGATCTCCGAGCGCTGTCCAGTAGTTCGCGTTAGTGGCCACTAACGCGAACTTAAATCGATGGCCGCGACCTGTCAATATCGGGAGGTCAACGATGCGTCGTCCAAGCCCCCGTCCGGCTCCGCGGGATTAAAGGAAACCATTCAGCGACCTGCGCCGTCTCGTGGCGTGAATCATGCGGCCGTCGCAGAGAGTGCCCGTTGCGCTTTGACGGTATCGGCATACCGAATTGCATTTTTTGAATTGGTCTTTGCCGACCTGCCTTGGCATTTATCGAGCAGTCAGTTGATGCTGGGATCGAGGATGGCCAAAGTGGCGCAAGTCTATTGCAATCGGCGTTACATGCCCGAAGACGAGGCGCGCATCGGTCTCTTCGATCGGGGGTTCCTCTTTGCAGACGCGGTCTACGAGGTGACCGCCGTGATGGGCGGCAGGCTGATAGACAATGATTTCCATCTCAATCGTCTCCAGCGGTCGCTTGCCGAGATATGTATTCCCATGCCCGTGACGCTGCCTGAGATAGAAGCCATTCAATTGGAACTGATCTCGCTCAACGGATTGGATGAAGGAACGGTCTATCTCCAGATTTCGCGCGGCGAAGCCAAGCGCAATTTCCTGTTTCCCGATGATCTTGAGCCGACCATGGTCGCCTTCACAAGCGCCCGCAAACTCGTAGGAACCAAGGCTCAGGCCGAAGGCGTCGCCGTCGACCTGGCGCCTGATCCGCGCTGGGCGCGGCGCGACATAAAGACTGTCATGCTGCTGGGGCAGGTTCTGGCAAAGCATGCTGCAAGCGAGAAAGGCTTCGATGATGTCTGGTTTGTCGAGGGTGGACAGGTGACCGAGGGCGCATCGGCGACGGCTTTCATCGTTACGCACGACGGCCGTGTCATTACTCGCGCCAATTCTCAAGCCATCCTGCCCGGCTGTACGCGGCGAGCAGTGGCGCGTCTATGTGAAGACCAGGGCATTTTGTTTGAAGAGCGTGCGTTCTCGCCAGAGGAGGCGTTTTCGGCGGCGGAAGCGTTCCTGACCTCCGCCTCCAGCCTGGTCACCCCCGTCATCCGTATTGCCGGCCACAGGATCGGAAACGGCCAACCTGGTCCATTGACACGCCGCCTGCAGGAAATTTACGTCCAGACAGCTTTTGCAGAGATGAACGGGCATGCGGCCGGAAGAGCGGCCCTTGCTTGATGAGTGGGATGTGAAAATGGGCGCGGCACGGCGTTTAGGCCTTTGCATGGGGCGGCTGCCGCCCGGCCCGAACAATGCGATCACGGACGTGCCGGGTGTCCTGGTCGGCCATAAGACGATCATCGCCGACGGACTTGCGACAGGCGTCACCGCCGTCTTGCCCCATGGCGGCGACCTGTTCAGATCCAAGGTCAGGGCGGCGGTCGATATCATCAACGGTTTCGGCAAGTCCGTCGGGCTCATGCAATTGTCCGAACTGTGCACGATCGAAACGCCGATCCTTCTGACCAACACGTTCTCGGTCGCACCATGTGCGGAGGCGCTGATCAAGCGTGCCATTGCCGCCAACCCGGAGATCGGGCGCAAGACCAGCACGGTCAACCCCGTCGTTTGCGAATGCAACGACGGCGGCATCAATGATATTCAGGCAATGGCGGTCACCCGGCATGACGCCGAAGCGGCGCTGGATGCCGCGAGCGCCGGTCCGGTCGAACAGGGCAGCATCGGCGCCGGCACCGGAATGACGTCGTTTGGCTTCAAGGCGGGTATCGGCAGCGCGTCCAGGTCTGTCGAGATCGGGTCTCGCGCCTTCACGCTTGGCGCTCTGGTGTTGTCCAACTTCGGCAGGGCAGGGGATCTTGTCCTCCCGGATGGCCGCAGAGCCGATCCCAAAGGGCTCGGCGAGCCTGAAAGCGGGTCGATCATCATCATTCTCGGCACGGATATTCCTCTTGACGACCGGCAATTGAACCGTGCCGCCAGCCGGGCCGGCGCCGGCATTGCCCGCCTCGGTTCGTATTGGGGACACGGCAGTGGCGATATCGCCATCGCCTTCACGACCGCCGATCCTCTGCCGCACGTCTCGCCTTCACCGTTCATTTCGATTTCGCGTGTCGATGACAGATACATCGACCTCGTTTTCGAAGCGGTTGTGGAAACCACGGTCGAGGCCGTTCTGAACGCCCTGTGCGCCGCGCAAGGCGTGGTTGGACGAAATAGACGCAGGATTCCGGCGTTGACCGACTGGCTGAAGGAGCCCCTTTGAGCATGAAGATTTTCATTTCGGCCGATATCGAAGGCACCGCGGGCATTCAATCCTGGGACGAGGCGGAAAGAACGCATGCCGACCACAGGGAATTCCGCGAACTGATGACCGGGGAGGTCCTGGCCGCCTGCGAAGGAGCGCGAGCCGCTGGCGCCACCGAAATCATGATCAAGGATGCGCATGACAGCGGGCGCAACCTTATTCTCGAACGCATGCCGCCTTTCGCGCGCATCGTGAGGGGCTGGTCGGGACATCCGGACGCAATGATGTTCGGGATCGATGAAAGCTTCGATGCCGCGCTTTATGCCGGCTACCATTCCAAGGCCGGCGTCGAGGACAACCCGCTTGCACACACATCGACATTGCGAATATCGCGGCTGATCCTGAATGGCGAAACAGCGTCCGAATTCACATTGAATGCGTTGTGCGCCGCGCGCTATGGCGTGCGCTCGGTATTTCTTTCCGGCGACGAAGGCATTTGCGCCGACGCCAGAGCCCTCGTCCCGGGGATAGCCACTGTCGAAACCCTCAAAGGCATCGGCGCGGCCACCATCTCCCTGGCGCCTGCGGCGGCGCGCGGCGCAATATGCGAGGGCGTTGAAAGGGCGTTGCGCGACAGGGCGCGGCAAGCTTTGCCGTCAATGCCGGAAAGGGTCGAGATCATCATCGAATTCAGCAACCCCGTCGATGCCTATCGCGCCTCCTGGTATCCCGGAGTGCGCCGGCACGGGCCACGTGCCGTCGCCTTTGCATCGAACGACTATTTCGAGGTGCTGCGCGCCTTCCGCTTCATGAAGAGCTGAAGGTCGCCGTGCCCGCGGCTGGCGCGGCGGGCTTCAACGTTTGCGCCAGCGCCTTGGATGATTGCCAAAGAGCCTCCACCATGGTGCTTCGCGTCTTCTCCGAGCTGCGATACAATCGTATCTCGAGATCGAGCGTCCATGTGCTGTCATTCGAACAGATGACAAGGGCTCCATTGGAGATGTCGTTCTCGACGAGGCTTTCCGGCAGCCAGCAGATGCCCGCGCCGGTCAGCGCAAGTTCCTTGAGTCCGGCGCTTATTGTGCTTTCATGCACTGTCTGACGCCGGAACGGCGAGTGCTTCGAGAACAGTTTTCCGAGGGCGACACCAAAGAAAGAGCTGTAACCATAGCCCAGATAGGGCAAAGCTCGCTTTGCCGTTTCCGGACTGTCCAGAATGCCCGCCGCGGGCACGGTCGACTTGTCGAAGCGCAGTTCCGGCGCCGCGACCGGGATGAGCCGATCCGATCCGATAGCCAGATGAGAAAACTTGTCGCGATCCAGGTGAAACGGCACTTCACGGTGCGCATAGGTCAGGAAGAAGTCGGTTTCGCCATCGGTCAGTGCAGCCAGGTTCGCCTCGATGCCACCCCTGTCAGCCATGAAGGATGTGCCGAAGGTGCGAGTGTTCCGCTGCACCTCCCGCAGCCAAACCGGAAAGAACGTGATGGTCAATGTGTGAAGGGCCGCAAAGCGTACAAGCCCCTGTTCCGCAGGCGGGCGCAGAGACTCGCGCACCGAATAGAACATCCTGATGGCGTCTTGCGCCATCGGAAGAAAATTGCGTCCGGCCGATGTCAGTTCGGCCGGCATGGTGGCACGACTGATGAGCGGTGCTCCGAGCCACGTCTCAAGCTGCTTGATGCGCCGACTGAAGGCCGACTGGGTGACATTGCGGATTTCGGCTGCCCGCGAAAAGCTCGATGTTTCTGCAAGTGTCACGAAATCTTCGAGCCATTTGATTTCCACGCGGCCTCTCCTCCACTGCGTTCGAGCATTGATCCAGCCGCAATGGGAGCATATTTCATTATAATTGCAATGTTATGCAAATTTTGCATGCTTGATTGCGAAAACCGAATTGGCCTTGTGATCGCCGACGCCCCAACGTCTGCAAAACGAAAAAGCTGGCAACTGGAGCCGGTGGCAGGGGAACGTGACGTCGAGCGCGGGAGAAGAATCTGACCGCACACGAAACGGAATGCCACTCAAAGTCAAATCTATGTCGGCGACGTCCGTGAACGCCGGGGAGAAGAAAAGGCAGCATGAATTCGCAGAACCAAGCCGATCTCGTTTTGCATGGCGGCAAGATTTGGACCGGTTACGGAAATCCGATCGCGGAGGCGATTGCGGTCTTGGGCAACCAAGTCGTGGCCAGTGGCTCCAACGCCGATATCAAGCCCCTGATCGGAAAGGGCACGAGGGTCGTGGATCTGGCCGGGCGCTTCGCAATGCCCGGTTTGAACGATGCGCACCTGCATCTGATCTCGACGGGGCTCCTGCGTGGCAAGGTCGATGCGACGCCCGATGCCGCGCCGACCCGCGGCGCGCTGATGGCTGCGTTGCAGGCACGGGCCGCCGAAACGCCCAAAGGCGCATGGGTGACCGCGCGCGGTTTTGACCAGACCCGATATCCGGACGCACTGATGCCGACCGTGAAGGAGCTGGACGCCGCCCTGCCGGATCATCCCGTTTCGGTCACGCGCGCCTGCGGCCATGTCACTGTCGTGAATTCGCTGGCGCTGGCGCTGGCGGGAATCGATATCGACACGCCCGATCCGGATGGTGGCGTCATTGGGCGCGAGGCCGGGCAACTGACCGGAATGCTGGCTGAGAACGCCCAGAACCTCGTCTACGACGTCCAGCCGACACCCTCTTTCGCCGAGATACTCGATGCTATCGAAGCGGGGGGCCGTGACCTCCTACGGTTCGGCATAACGTCCTGCATGGACGCGGCCACTGGCCAGATCGACGGTATGGCCGAGATCGAGGCTTATCATGAGGCCGAGCGCAGCGGCCGGCTCCCGGTACGGGTCTGGGCAACACTTCTGGGCGACCCCGGTTCGTCCATCGTCGAGCCTTGCCATGCCGCGGGTCTCGTTACCGGGGTCGGCAGCGACATGTTCCGCATAGGCGGCGTGAAGATATTCACGGACGGCTCGGCCGGCGGACGCACGGCCTGGATGCGCCAGCCATATATTGGCCAGCCTGACAATTTCGGTGTCCGGATGCTGCCAGACGCTCAATTGTTCGAACTGGTCGACCGCTACACCGCAATGGGCTACACCATGGTCTGCCATGGCATTGGCGATGCCGCCATCGACCAGCTCGTGCGGGCTTATGAACGTGTGCGCGCCGCCAGGCCGGATCACAAGCACCGGCACCGGATCGAGCATTGCGGTTATGTCGATGGTGCCATCAATCAGCGGATGTTGAAGGCAGGCATCCTGCCTGCGCCGCAGCAGGCCTTCATCTATGATTTCGGCGACGCCTACGTCTCTGTTCTCGGGCCGGAGCGCGGGTTGCGCTCCTATCCGATCGGAACCTGGGATCGCCTCGGCATGAAGCCGTCCACCGGCAGCGACTCGCCGGTCTGTTCGCCCAATCCCTTCCCGGACCTCTACGCCATGCTGACGCGCAAGACGCACAAGGGCACGGTAATGGACGCTTCCGAGATACTGACGCCCGAGCAGGCGTTGCGCGCCTATACCGAACATGGTGCCTACTCCCAGGGCGCGGAAATGGTGAAGGGCCGGCTGGAGCCTGGAATGCTCGCGGACATCGCCGTGTTCTCCAACGACCTCCTGACGGCCACACCGGAGACAATCCTGCGTGAAACGCGCTGTGAGATGACAATTCTGGATGGGCGCATCGTCCATGAAGGAAGTTGAGGCGGAATGCCGGCTGGGCCCGTCTCTGACAGGAAATCACCAACGAACCACAGGGAGGAATTGAGGGATGTTGAACAGACTTGGCTTGATCGCGGCGCTTGCGCTTGGAACGGCGACCGCCGCGCTGGCGCAGGACGCCACACCGAAGGATGGGGGGAAATTGGTGTTCACCGCGCCCTATGGCAACTCCATCACATCGCTGGACATCACGGCGACACCGCATACGCAAGACGAGATCGTGGCCAAAGCGATCAACCGCTCCCTCTACAAATGGAACCCGGAAAGCGGCAAGCCTGAGCTCGACCTCGCCGAAACGGTAGAGAAGTCGGCGGATGGCAAGACCTATACCTACAAGCTCCGGGAAGCGACCTTTCACAATGGCGACAAGCTCGACGCCGATGACGTGATCTGGTCCTACAACCGTCTGGCCGATCCCAAGAAGGCCCTGCCGGGCGCCGAGCAGATGTTGCAGATCGCCGGCGTCGCCGAATTTCAGGCAGGCAAGGCCGATCATATTTCCGGGTTGAAGAAGATCGACGACAGGACCATCGAAATCACCTTCATCAACCTGGCCGATCCGGGCTGGAACCTGATGTCCAACTATGCGCCGATCTACTCCAAGGACTATCCGGAGGATCAGCTCGCCTCCAAGCCGAACGGCCTTGGCCCGTTCAAGCTCGCCAATTACGTCGCGGGCTCGAAGGTCGAACTGGAGAAGTTCGACGGCTATTATGAGAAGGGCAAGCCGCATCTCGACAAGCTCGACATCATGCTGATGGGCGAAGCTTCGGCTCGCGACGTCGCCTTCCGCAACGCGGAGATCGATACCAACGTTCTCGGCCCTGTGCAGTATGAGGCCTACAGCCAGGATCCGGCGCTGAAGGATCACATCCTTGAGGTGGCCGAAGTCTACACCCGCAATATCGGCTTCAATCCGAAGGTCGAGGCATTCAAGGACAAGCGCGTCCGGCAGGCGATCAATTATGCGATCAACAAGGACCTGATTGTCGAGAAGCTCTTGAAGAACAAGGCTTATCCCGCGGTCTCCTGGCTGCCGATTTCATCGCCGGCCTTCGACAAGGACGCCAAGCCCTATGCCTATGATCCGGAAAAGGCCAAGGAACTGCTGAAGGAGGCAGGGTTCGAGACCGGTCTGAAGTTCTCGGTCACCGCGACCTCGAACGAAAGCTGGGGCCTGCCGATCGTCGAGGCGATCATCCCGATGCTGGCCAAGGTGGGCGTCACCGTGACGACCGACCCGGTGGAAAGCTCGGTCCTGTCCGACAAGATCCTGTCCGACAATTTTGATGCCTTTATCTGGTCGAACTCGTCGGGCCCGGATCCGCTGAAATATCTGAACTGCTTCTATTCGAAGACATCGCAAACCGCCTGCAACTACGTCAAGTTCAACAATGCCGACTTCGACAAGCTGATCGAGCAGGCAGGCAACGAAACCGATCCGGCCAAACAGAACGATCTTCTGAGGCAAGCCAACAACCTGCTGCAGGACGAGGCTCCGGTCTGGTTCTTCAATTACAACAAGGCCGTCATGGCCTACCAGCCATGGGTCCACGGGCTGAAGCCGAACGGCGCGGAACTGGCTATCCAGGATTACGAGGACATCTGGATCGACGACAGCGCACCCGCATCACGCAAGTAGCGCGATGGCATGGCTGGCGGGCGGGACCGGTTTGTACGGCCCCGCCCACCGCATGGCGCCCACTCCTCGCCCGCCGCATGGCGCCCAGTTGTTGAAAGGCAGGATTCGCGGATGTCGCGCTTCATCTTTCGTCGCACGCTGCAGATGATCCCGACCCTGCTGGCGGTCGTGCTGATCATTTTCGTGATATTCAGCGTCGTCCCCGGCAGCTTCATATCGAGCCTGATGTCGGAGGGGCGCAACGCCACGAATGCCGATGTGATGGCGCATCTGAACGAGCAGTTCGGGCTGGACAAGCCTCTGCCGGTCCGCCTGTGGGACTATCTGTGGGGGCTGGCGCATTTCGACCTTGGAATTTCCTACCGCACCCGCGAACCGGTGTGGAACGTGATCGAGCCGCGGCTCTGGCCTTCGATCAAACTGGCGCTGGCGGCGATGGGCTTTGCCGCGGCAGTCGGTATTCCTCTGGGATTTCTGGCCGCGCTGAAGCCCGGCAGCGTGTTGGACACCGGCACGATGATGCTGGCGGTTTCCGGCCTGTCGGTTCCCGAATTCTGGCTAGGCTTGCTGCTAATGTACGTCTTTGCGCTGCAGCTCGGTCTGCTGCCGAGCTTCGGCTACCAGCCCGGCGGCATCCGCTACATCATATTGCCTGCCATCGCGCTCGGCGTATCGCCGATGGCGCTCCTGGCGCGAACCACCCGCGCTGGCGTTCTGGACGTGATGAACGCGGATTTCGTGCGAACGGCGCGAGCCAAAGGGTTGACCGAACCGCGTCTGGTGCGCAGTCACGTCACCCGCAACGTGCTGGTGTTGATCCTGACCACGCTTGGCCTTCAGATCGGTTCGCTCATGGGGCAGGCGATCGTGATCGAGAAACTGTTTTCCTGGCCAGGGATCGGGTCGCTTCTGGTCGACAGCGTGTCGGCACGCGACATTCCCGTGGTTCAGGGTACGGTCATCGTGATCGTGTTGTGGTTCCTTGTCATCAACATGCTGGTCGATATCGCCTATGCCATGATCGACCCGCGCATCAAGGTGGCCTGATCCATGCGGTTGCGTTTCAATTTCGCCCTTGGCCTGGCGCTGGCGTTGCTCGTGGTCGCCGCAGCCGTCAGCGCCGGCTGGATTGCCCCGTACAACCCGATATTCGACGCCGACCTGATGAATTCTGAAATGCCGCCGAGCTGGGACCATCTTTTGGGCACGGACGGGCAGGGTCGCGACGTCTTTTCCCGTATCCTCTACGGCGCCAGGGTGTCGCTGACCGTCGGCCTCGTTTCGCAGTTGATCAACTCGTGCATCGGTATGGCGCTTGGGGTTTCGGCCGGTTATTTCGGAGGCTGGTGGGACGACCTGGTGAACGGGCTGACCAACGTCATGCTGGCGATCCCATCCCTGGTCTTCGCGCTCGCCATCATGGCGGTGTTGGGACCCGGCTTGCCAAGTCTCCTGATCGCATTGGGCCTGACCAACTGGTCCTGGACCTGCCGCATCGCCCGCAGCTCCACCTTGTCGCTCAAGAATCAGGGCTTCGTGCAGGCCGCCAGGGCGGCCGGCTTCAGCGACGCCAACATCATGCGCACGCAGATACTGCCGAATATCGTCGGTCCGGTGCTGGTCATCGCGACACTTGGCATCGGCGGCGCGGTTCTGGCGGAAGCTGCACTGTCTTTCCTCGGCGTCGGCATCCGGCCACCACAGCCGAGCTGGGGGAACATGCTGACCGACGCGCGCGAACTGATCCGCACCGCCCCCTGGGCCTCGCTGTTCCCCGGCCTCGCAATCTTCGCCACGGTCCTTGGCTTCAATCTGCTCGGTGACGGGCTGCGCGACATGCTGGATCCGCATATGAGGATAAGGCAGGCATGAGCGGCATTCTTCCCGACCCTGTTCTGTCCATCCGCGACTTGCGCATCGGCGTCGGCAAGCGGAACGAAATCCTTCACGGCGTGTCTTTCGATATCCTGCCTGGGGAAACTTACGGACTTGTCGGCGAATCCGGTTCGGGCAAAAGCATCACCGGCCTTTCGGTGATGGGGTTGCTTAAACGCCCGCTGGAGGTGACCGGCGGCTCGATCTTCTTCCGGAGCCAGGACGTGTTGAAGCTTGGCAGCCGCGCCAGGCGCCGTCTGCGCGGCGACCGTATGGCGATGGTGTTTCAAGAGCCCATGACGGCGCTCAATCCGCTGATGGCGATTGGCCGTCAGATCGCGGAAATGTTCGTCGTTCACAGGGGCTTCGGGTGGTCGGATGCGCGCAGGAAAGCCGTCGAGGCACTGGAAAGTGTTCGTGTGCCGGCGCCCGAGGAACGCGCCCTGTCCTACCCCCATCAACTGTCGGGAGGGATGCGCCAGCGCGTCATGGTCGCCATTGCACTGGCCTGCCGTCCCGACCTGCTGATTGCGGACGAGCCGACCACCGCACTTGATGTGACGGTCCAGGCAGGCGTCCTGGAATTGCTTGCCGAGCTTTGCACGGCTGAAGGAACGGCCGTGCTGCTGGTCAGTCACGATTTGGGCGTGATCGCCAATATGTGCCGGCGCGTCGGGGTCATGGACCGGGGGCGGCTCGTCGAGGAGCAGGACACCAAGGCTCTGTTCGAAAATCCGCTGCATCCCTATACCCGAGGCCTGCTCGCGGCACGCCCTCGCCTGGGGTCGCGAACGCTGGTTGGACGCGCCCGCCTGACCGAACTGGACCAGGTCGTGGGCAGCGAGGAGCGTGGACGCGACGCACCGACGCTGACCACGCCGCGCGGCCTTGGTCTGGAGGCGACCGCATGAACCAGCCTCTTCTGGAAATCCGCGACCTCAACGTCCATTTCCCGCTGCCGCGTCGCTCGCTGTTGGGGCCAAAGCGGACGCTTCGTGCCGTTCAGGGCGTGAATCTGACCCTGAACGACGGAGAGTGCCTGTCCATCGTCGGTGAATCCGGCTGCGGAAAATCCACCACCGCGCTGACCGTGATGGGTCTGCAGGAGCCGACTTCGGGAAGAATCCTGTTCCAGGGCAAGCCGTTGACAGGCCCTGGCGCTCCCGCCCGCAAGGAGCGCGCGCGCATCGCTCAGATGGTGTTTCAGGACCCGTATGCGTCGCTGAATCCGCGCCAGACCATCGGCCGCATGCTGTCCTCGCAGCTTTCCCTGCATGGAATTGCCAAGGGAAGCGAGGCCAGCCACCGCGTCGCCGAGATGCTGACCCGCGTCGGCCTGACGCCCGATCACGCCGACCGTTATCCGCATGAATTCTCCGGTGGGCAGCGCCAGCGGATCGGCATCGCGCGGGCGTTGATGCTTGATCCGAAGATCCTGGTGCTGGACGAGCCGGTGTCGGCATTGGACGTGTCTATCCAGGCGCAGATCATCAACCTGCTGATGGACCTGCAGGAAACGCTGGGCTTGAGCTACATCATGATCTCCCACGATCTGAGCGTGGTCGAGCATGTCAGCGACAGGGTTGCCGTCATGTATTTCGGCCGCGTGGTGGAGGAGGGTGACTGGCATTCGATTTTTAGTCGCCCGACGCATCCCTACACGCGTCGCCTGATCGGTTCGGTTCCCGATCCCGACGCGATCCTGACCGGGGCACGCACCTTGCCGGATGCCGCCTTCGTCCCAGACGCCGCCCGCTTTTCGCCCGACATTTCGCGCCGTCCGGACCCCGACGAAGAACCCGAGTCAAGCGAGCTTGTCGAGATCGGCCGCGGTCATCGCGTGCGTCTCGCGCAATAGGAATTGCCCATGACCTTCAATGTCCTTACCTGCGAATTCATGCACGAGAGCAATACGTTCTCGCGCTTCCGCACCGACTTGCCGCAGTTTCAGGTGGACACGCTTCTCCTTGGCGACGACGCGATCCGCGCCCGCCGCAACGCCAACACCGAACTTGCTGGGTTCATGGATGTGGCGGAACCGGCGGGCTGGAACGTGATCCACGCGATTTCGGCACATGCCGTGCCCGGGGGGCGGGTGACGAAAGCCGCCTATGACCACATCGCCGGTATTGTCCTGGAGGCAGCGCGTTCGAACAAGAGCCGCCTCGACGGAGTGCTGCTTGGACTTCATGGCTCGATGGTGCCTGAGTTTTGCCCGGACGGGGAAGGGTATCTGCTAGGCCTTCTGCGGGCCGAACTTGGAGCGGACATTCCTGTTGCGGTAACGCTCGACCTTCATGCGATGGTGTCCGAAGACATGGTTCGGGACGCGCAGATCCTTGTTTCCTACAAGACCTATCCGCATGTGGACATGCGCGAAATCGGCGCGCATGCCGCCCGTATCCTGGATCGCGCAATGAAAGGTGAAATCGCGCCCCGGACCGTCAGGGCGCATGTGCCGATGCTGGACGAAGCGAATTCCGGCCGCACCGACATTCCCGAGACGCTGGCCCTTTATGACCGCGCCCGCGAGGCCGAGGCCGAGGGCTTGCTCGCGGTTTCCGTCAATGCAGCCTTCACGGGCGCCGACGTGTCCTGCGTCGGTCCCACCGTGCTCGCAACCTATGACAGCCGTGATCCCGGCGCCAAGCCAACCGCCATGCGTGTGACAGAGGAAATTGCGGGCAGGATCTGGCAGGGCCGGACCAAGAAGCGCAATGTTTTCATCGAGGTCGATGAGGCGGCTGCCGAGGCGCATGCCTGGCGCGGCGACAAACCGCTTGTTATCGCCGATTACGCCGACAATCCCGGCGCCGGTTCCTACGGCGACTCGACCGCGCTGTTGAAGGGCCTGCTTGATGCGGGAATAAAGGGTGCGGTACTCGCGCCGATGATCGATCCTCAAGCGGCAAATGAATTGCACCGTCACCGGCAAGGCGAAACCGTGACGGTGACGATTGGCGGCAAGGGCGACGCCAACTTCGGCGGTGGCCCGCTAACGGTGAGGGGTGTGCTGACCAGGCTTTCGGAGGGCAACTATGTCGGCGACGGACCGATTCAGGGCGGGCTGACCCATAGTTTCGGGCCCACCGCCGTAATCGATGTCGACGGGATCGAAGTCCTGGTCGTTTCAGAAGCGCAGCAGATGGTCGACCTCCAGCAATTGCGCGCTTTCGGGATAGAACCAACGGCTCGCCGCGTGTTGGTCCTGAAGTCGATGCAGCATTTCCGGGCGGCATTCGAGCCGATAGCGGGCAAGGTCATCGTCTGCGATGCGGGCGCGCTGGCAACGCCGCGGGCAGAGCGGCGCCCCTATATCCACGCGCCGCGCCCGCTCTGGCCGCTCGACAAGGATTTCGAGCGCTTCGTTCGTCCCTTGGTCGACACACTCTAAATTACCAAAGCGGGGCCAGTGCAGACGGCCCCTTCCTGGATGCGAATGCTGACAGCGAGCGCACTCTTCGCAGGCCCTGCATGTCGACCGGATTTGACCTCGCCATCCTCCTCCTCAGCGTGCCCTCGATACCGTCCAGTACGATGCCGCGCACACGCGTGGCGACGCGGTGCTATCGATCACCGACCGTCAAGACATCGCCACGTTTGCGATACGCTTCAGCTCATCTATTCGCTCCGACCTGCGGGCCTGCCCGGGCCGTTCTTCGAGGCTCGGAAAACGGCGGCGTCCGTGCTGCATCGTGACGCGAGTCGTCCCAGTGCCAGAAGTCGAGAACGGCTGCGGTAATAGCCTCTGGCGCGTCCTCCTGAACAAGATGCTTCGCATCCGGTACGACAACGAGTGGAGCGTTTGGAATGCGCCGTGCGAGTTCCTCACCATCTTTCAGCGGGATGAATTCATCCTCGGCGCCCCAAAGAATGGTCACGGAGCAGCGGATTTCGCCGTAACGATCCTCGATCTCCATGCTGTATTTGTCGTCCATCTGCGCCACCTGGCGCCAGAACGCCTTCTTACCCTCCTCGGTAAGCCAGGGCTGGAGATAAAGCCGCATCTCTTCTTCGCGCAATCCGTGCTTCACAGCGGCACCGATATACGCGCGCAGGACGGCTTCATGGATATAGGCCGGTAGACCGGCAAAAACGTCTTCGTGCGTCTTGGCCGCCTGCACCAGCGCGGATCCCTGCGGGCTGATTGCGACAGGATCGATCAGCATGAGGCTGCTGTAGTCGATGCCGTCCATGAGATGGGCGCGCAGCGCGGCAGACCCGCCAAAGTCATGCGCGACGACGTCCGGGCGCTCTATACCCCAGTGCTTTACCAGCGCCGCGAAAAGTCCATTCTGAAGACCGTGCAGAACGTCGGTATCCGGCTTGTCGGACTGCCCGAAACCTACCAAATCATAATAGAAAACCCGACGGTGCCGCGCGAGCCACGGTGCAATTCGCCGCCACACCAGCGAGGAAAATGGCGAGCCGTGCAAGAGGACCGCAGCCTGTCCCTTGCCGAGCGTGCCCCAGGCGATCGCATGACCGCGGTAGATGAAGCGTTCAGGCAGAGTCCAGTTCGCAGTCATCTCGTCCTCCGTATCCAGAGACTTGTCCAGGAATCCGACAGGAAGCGGGTCGGACCGAAACTCTCAGCCATGGTGCGATGGTGCGAATTCCGGCCCTGGACAATCTCTCGGCGACAGAAACCCAGGTGGTAGCGTCGTCAGGCCAGCCGTGCAGCAGCAAAGCCGCTGTGTCATGCTTCGCGCCTTTCTCCAGAAAGGCGATGTCGAGCATTTGTAGCCGCGGTTGACGGCATGATGAAGCGCGCGTGGGTCTGCATCCCTGCCCAACGAGGACGGCGCGATCGGGTTCCTTGGCATGCGACCATCCGGCCGCTCTTGTCGACCTCCGTCCGAGGCAGCCCGTTCACGGAAAGCCTTCCCCTATCCGAGCCGGACTTGCTTCATGATCCTGTTCCTCAGATGACCCCGCCATTCGCTCGGACGATCTGGCCGTTGATCCAGCCGCTGTCCGGTCCGACCAGCAGGGAGACGACGCGCGCGATGTCGTCGACCTCGCCCAGACGGCCGAGCGGGTTCATATGTTTGATGCGATCGAGCGTCGCCTGATCCTTGCCTTCGAGAAAAAGCTCGGTGGCCACCGGCCCCGGCGCAACCGCGTTGACCGTGATGGCGCGGGATCCCAACTCCTTCGCCAGAATGTGGGTGAGCGCTTCGACCGCGGCCTTGGTGGCCGCATAAACGCCATAGGTCGGCTGGTAGAGTCCGACGACGCTGGTCGAGAAGTTCACGATGCGGCCGCCGTCGCGCAGGCGCCTCGCCGCCTCGCGAAGGCCGTTGAACGTGCCCTTGAGATTGATCGCGATGGTCTGATCGAAAGTCGCATCATCAAATTGAGCGACCGGTGCGAGCTTCATGATGCCGGCATTGTTCACCAGCACGTCGACGCCGCCATGGGCCGCTTCGGCGGAATCGAACATCCGTCTCACAGCTTGGGGGTCGCTGACATCGGCCTGGAAGGAGGTGGCCCGACCGCCGGCCTTTTCGATCTCGTCCACCAGCTTGGCGGCCGCTTTGGTGCTACCTGCATAGTTGATGACGACCGTGAGGCCGTCGCTCGCCAGCCGGCGGGCGATGGCCGCTCCAATGCCACGAGACGCTCCCGTGACGATCGCAACTTTGTTCGTTGACGTGGTCATTGTCGTTGTTCCTTTGCCGTGTTGTTGCCGACATCAATCCTTCGCTCGATATTCCTGCGGGATCACGAAGACCTCGTCGGCGCGGGCGTAACCGCCGTCCTTGACCTCCTCGATCAGGACCATGGTATGCGGCCGAGCGGCCTCGGAGAAATATTCCACGAGCATCGCGGTGGCCCGATGGACGATCTCTTCTTTCTGGGCCCGGTTCAGCGCCGCCTCGGGGACCTTGAAATTGACGAAAGGCATGATCTTCACTCCTGTCGATCTGAGGACTTGAATGGTGTGAAGATAGCCGTTTTTAAAACTAGCACTAGAAAGCCGATTTCAACATCACCATTTCAAAAACCATAACAATCGACTACGAGATGGTCATGGATCGTATCGACGTCATGCGGCTCTTCGTCAGGATCGTCGAGCGTGGGAGCTTTGCCCAGGCCTCGCGGGACCTGCAGGTTCCGCGGCCCACTGCCACTCATGCGATCCAGCGCCTGGAAGCGGATCTCGGCGTTCGGCTCCTCGAACGGACAACTCGAAATGTGAGGCCGACGCTCGATGGCGCACTCTACCATGAACGCTGCATCCGGCTCCTTGCGGACCTGGATGAGGTGGAGAGCGTCTTCAGGAATGCCGAACCCAAGGGTCCGCTTCGTGTGGATATGCAGGGGACCATCGCGCGGTTTTTCGTCATGCCTGCCTTGCCCGAGTTCATCATGCGTTATCCCGGCATCTCACTCAGCCTCAGCGAAGGCGACCGGATGGTCGACCTCATCACTGAAGGTGTCGATTGCGTCGTGCGAGCCGGCGAGCTGTCCGACTCGTCTCTGATCGGTCGCCGCATAACCGCATTCGAGCAACTCACCCTGGCGAGCCCAGCCTATCTTGAACGTCACGGCGTCCCTTCGACACCGGATGATCTCGGCGGCCATCGCATGGTTGCCTATACCGCCTCCGCGACAGGGCAGCCGTACCCGCTGGAATTCTATAAGGACGGCGCGGCAAGGGAGGTTCCACTACCCTACGACATCGTCGTCCGGGGCGCCGAAATCTACACGGCCTCCGGCGTCGCTGGGCTCGGGTTGATACAGGTCCCGCGTTATCGCGTAGAGCATCAGATCGCCACCGGGCAGTTGGTTCCGGTACTGGAAGCCTTCCCACCACCGCCGATACCCGTATCCGTGCTCTATCCCCAGAGCCGCCATCTGTCTTCGCGGATCAGGGTGTTCATTGATTGGCTGGCGGAGGTTTTTCGGGCCCCTCGCGGCGTTGCCGGGAGTTCCTCTCAGAAGGGCTCGGTCGAGATATCAAGCTGAGGCAGTTCATCGTTGCACGGAAAGGCGGAACAGGTACGCCACGCTTCGGCACACCGTCTCATGGCCTGCCCCTTGACACGAATGTGAGATGCCTCTGGTGCATTCTCAGACGAAGGCGTCTGGCGAGCAGAAGCGCCAGACCAAGCACAAATACGATGCCGCCCCCCACCAGCCCCTGGGCCGCCAGAACCAGCACCGTCTGCTCTGTCGTCGAGCCTGCCCGCATCTGGCGCACATCGGCTGCCGTGACGCTGACTTGCGGGTTTCCGAAGCGCGCTGTCACATAGTTTGCAAGGGCCGCCACCTGGCCGTCGTCCAGCCAGCCGTCAAAGGCCGCCATCGATTTGCGGCCCGCGACGCCGCCTGCCTTGACGCCTTCAAGGATGGTCATGACGACATTCTCAGGCGAGGTTACGCCGAGAGTGCTGTTGTTGGTCAGTGATGGATAGGTGCCATCCGCCGATCCGCCTCCGTTCAGGCCATGACATCCCGAGCAGAGCGACCGGTAGAGATCGTCGCCCACCGCGACCCCGCTGCCCTCCACGCTGGTCTTCGTCCCGGCATCGCGGGCGGCTGCGGGCGGATTGGTCCACGCGAAGCGCGGCCGCTTCTCGTCTCCCGATTGGGCGGGCACGGTCCTGAGATAGGCGACGACGGCATGAATGTCATCGTCCGAAAGATATTGCAGACTGTTCATGACCGTTTCCGCCATCGGACCGCCCGCATATGCCTTTCCAGGTACGGCGCCGGTCTTGAGAAACCGAAACAGCTCCTCATCGCTCCAGCCGCCTATGCCCGCGATCTTGTCGCCGCTGATGTTGAACGCCTGCCAGATGCCGGCGCTGCCGCTGGCAAGCTTGCGATCTTCATCCATGCCGAACGTCGTATTCCTTGGAGTGTGGCAGGCGCCGCAGTGGCCAAGCACCTCCACCAGGTAGGCGCCCCTGTTCCATGCGCCGGTTCGGCTTGGATTTGGTCCGAAGCCGCCGGCGTGGAGGTTGGCAAGTTTCCACAACCAGAGCGTCCAGCGCTGGTTAAATGGAAAGGGCAGTATGTTTGGCGGCGGCGGCTGAGAAATCGGCGCGGTCGTGAGCAGGTAGGCTCGGATCGCGAGCACATCCTCGCGGTTCATCCCGACGAAGCTGTCATATGGCATGGCGGGATAGAGATCGGCCCCGTCGCGTCTGACGCCTTTCTGCACGGCTCGCACGAATTCGTCGGCGGAATAGCGCCCGATGCCTGTGTCGAGGTCCGGTGTGATGTTGGTGGAATAGACATCGCCGAACGGCGTCGGCACCCGATAGCCTCCGGCGAAAGGCCGGCTCGGATTGGACGTGTGGCAGCCGACGCAATCGGCGGCTCGGGCAAGATATTCGCCTTTCTGGATCTCGTTCGCCCGCAGCGGCGTGCCAGGCGCCAGCGACGCCATGACGGCCGCGATTCGTAGGAGAACGGCGAGGAACGGAACGCTTGCAGCAGGCCAACGCAAACACTGCCAATGGCGGATGACCGCTCGTCGGCTCCGCTGCACAGTCACAGTTCGCATCCGCTGAAGATCAATCCGGCCGCCATTTGCGCCAGCATGACGAGCGTGAACAGGGCCCCGATGCCTACCGAAGTCCTGGCCAGAAACGCGCGCGTGCGCGCCTTCAGGGGCGGGCTCGTGCCGTGCCCTGGATCATGAACGGCGCGCCATGACAACAGGACGCCCAGCGCCGCGACGGCGGCGCCTGTCAGCGAGAACAGAACAGTGGGCTGAAACCCGGCGTCGCATTGCCAATATGCGATTGAATAGTCGAGCTGCAGCGATATCGCCCACGCCGTTGGTCCGGTGGCCATGCCTGCCCAGGAAACGCCCGTGCGGATCGCCTGCATGTTACATCCTCGGAACCCAGTAGATTACGAGATAGAGCACGACCCATGAGACGACCACGAAGCCCCAGTAGAAGGCATTGTCCGACACGTCGCTGAAGTGGCGTCCGGTGTTGCCTTTCTTGGTGAACATGAGAACGGCGAGCACGATCGTGTCCCCGACATCGGTGAGGAGGTGTGTCGTGTGCAGGCCGAGCAGGAACCAGACGATCGACCCGTAGGCGTTCTGGTCCCAGGAGATCCGGAGCGCGGGAAATTCCCAGATGCGCACGATCAGGGGAAGAATTCCGGCGATCGACATGACGACGATGCCGATGCGCACCTTCACAAGGTCCTGCCGCCGCGCCCAAAGATCGATCAGACGGTTGGGGACGGCGCTGGCAAGCAGAATGATCAATATTGCCGTGCCCGGCAGGAGGTCGGGTGCCGGCGCTCCGATCGGCCAATGCCGCGCCTGCACAGCCAGGTAGAAATAGGTGCCGATCGCCAGGGCAAAACCGGTTGCTTCAAGGGTGATGAAGGCCACCGTTCCCCACCAGATCGGGCTTGCCGATCCAAAATCATAGGTGGGCAGGTGGCTGACGTCGACGGTTGGCCAGTGTCTCATTCTTCGTCCTCCGGCTCGCCTTTCGGCCAGAACCAGCAGATAAAGCCGATCGAGACCGGTATCGCGCCCCAGACCACCGCCCATGGCGTGTAAATCGAGCCCAGAAACGCGCCACCCACGGCGATGGCCGAGAGCAGCGGCCAGATCGAATTGTCGGCCGATGGCACGCGCAGTTGCGGCACCGCATCGGCGACCGTGCCGGCAAGCACTTCGCGCGCATCGACGCGCAGGCCCTCGACCACCGGGAGTATGTCGGGTTCGGCCCAGAGCGGCTCGCGATGGGTCACCACTGGCAGGCGCGAAAAATCGTAGGAAGCCGGCGGTGACGTCGTTGCCCATTCCAGTGTGCTCGCCCCCCAGGGATTGTCTCCCGCGAGGCGACCGTTGCGAAGGCTGAGCAGCATGTTCAGGACGAGAAGCGCGAAGCCGGCGAACACCACCAGCGACGAGATGCTGATGAACAGGTTCGTGCCGCCCCAGCCGCTCGCCGGCGGATAGGTGTAGACGCGCCGCGGCATGCCTTGCAAGCCAAGGATGTGCATCGGGAAGAAGGTGAGATTGAAGCCGATGAAGACAAGCCAGAAATTCCAGCGGCCGAGCCTCTCGGACAGCATGCGGCCGGTGATCTTGGGAAACCAGTAGTAGACGGCGCCGAGCAGGGGGAAGACGGCGCCTCCGACCAGCACATAGTGGAAATGTGCGACGACGAAATAGGTATCGTGCACCTGCAGGTCGAGCGGCACCGAGGCGACCATGACCCCGGTCAGCCCGCCGATCACGAAGGTGAAGATGAAGCCGAGCACGAAAAGCAGCGGCGTGGCAAAAATCGGCCGGCCGCCCCAGATCGTCGCGATCCAGCAGAAGATCTGGATGCCGCTCGGAATGGCGATCATCATCGAGGAGGCGGTGAAGAAGCTTTCGCCGAGCTGCGGCAGGCCCGTGGCGAACATATGGTGCACCCATAGTCCAAAGGATAGGAAGCCGATCGCAACCAGCGACAGCACGATCCCGAGATAGCCAAAGACCGGACGGCGCACGAAGCTCGGCAGGATAGCCGAGACGAAGCCGGTCGCGGGAATGAAGATGATATAGACCTCCGGGTGGCCGAAGAACCAGAACAGGTGCTGCCAGAGCAGTGCGTCGCCCCCCGCCGCCGGGTCGAAGAACCTGGTGCCGACCAGCCGGTCGAGGATCAGCATGGTGCTCGACACCATCACCGCGGGCATGGCGAACAATATGATGAAAGCCATGACGAGGACTGACCAGACATAGAGCGGGATGCGATCGAGCGACATGCCAGGGGCGCGCTGCTTGAACACAGTCGCGATGATCTCGACGGCGACCGCGAGTGCGGACACTTCGGTGTAGGTCACCATCTGCGCCCAGAAATCGGGGCGCTTGCCGATCCCATATTCAGGTCCGGCGAGCGGCACGTAGGAAAACCAGCCGGCATCCGCGCCGGTGTCGAAAGCGAAGGCGATCCAGATCATCAACCCACCGGAGAGATAGACCCAGTAGCTGAAGGCGTTGAGCCGCGGGAAGGCGACGTTTCGGGTGCCGATCATCAGCGGCACCAGGTAGATGGCGAACGCTTCCATGACCGGTACGGCGAACAGGAACATCATCGTCGTGCCATGCATGGTGAAGAGCTGGTTGTAGAGATCGGGGCCGATATGGCGTGCCTCCGGCGTGGCAAGCTGGAACCGCATGGCAAGTGCCGACAGGCCTGCAAGGGCGAGGAACAGGAAGGCCGTCACCATATAGCGCCGGGCGATCAGCTTGTGGTCGACCGTGACCAGCCAACCATAGAGGCCGTTCGGCGTCCGCCAGGCATGCGCCAGATAGTCGTGCAGTCTTGCCTCGTCGAGCCCGGTGTCGCGGATGCCTTTCAGGGCCGCTTCCTGTTTTCGCCTAGCCGTCTTCCTGGCAACGCCACTCATTCAAGACTTCCAAGATAGGCGACGACCGCACGAAGATCGTCGGCGCTGAGAGCAATGCGCGGCATCTTCGCGCCGGGTTTTATGGATTGCGGATCGGCGATCCACGCGGCGAGCGCGCCGGGTGTCATGGCCAGCGTGTCGGCGGCCAATGCACGCCGGTGTGCGAGATGGGTAAGGTCGGGCCCGACCGCTCCCTTGGCCGGCGTCCCCCTTATCGTGTGGCAGAGCGCGCAACCGGTGGAAAGAAAAGCCCGCTGGCCGCGGCGTTCCTCCTCGCTGGCAGGCGCGATGGCGGCGGCGTCTTGTCTGGACCGCCATGCCTCGAACGCTTCGCGGCTTTCCGCGATGATGGTGACGGCCATGTGAGCATGCTGGTAGCCGCAGAACTCGGCGCACTGGCCGCGATAGATACCAGGCCTGTCGGCAATGAGGGTGATCTCGCTCGGCCGGCCCGGAATGAGGTCCCTTTTACCGGCGAGGCTTGGCACCCAGAAGCTGTGAATGACATCGGTCGAATCGAGTTCCACCTTTACCCGTTCGCCGACGGGAAGATGGATCTCGTTCGCCGTGACAATCATGCGCGACCGATCATCGTTGGGATAGCGTATTTCCCACCACCATTGATGCCCTGTGATGCGGATGGTGAGCGTCTCCTTTCCGCCCAGCGAGGCAATGGATTTGCCGGCGAAGAAGCTCGTTATCGTCAGCGCGGCGAGAACCAGCACGGTCGCCGCGACGGCGCTTCCGACCGCGCGGCTAAACCTGTGCTCCTGATGGCTGTCGATGACCAGCGGCGGGGGTCCTGCTTGTGCCCGGCGCTGATGGAAGAGCGCCATTGCCAGGGCCAGCATGACGAGCAGCCAGGTGATGGTCGCCACCGCGCCAAAAGACCAGATGAGATCGAGAATCGCACGGGCATTCGCACCATGTGCGTGGAGTGCGGATTGCCAGCCGCTGCACCCGCTCAGGACCGGTGCCGAGACCACTGTAGACGCGAGGCCGAGCCATTTCAGGACGCCTGGAAGACGGCTGCCGGACGTGCTTCGAGCTGGACGTGCAAAGGCGGACGCAATGGGCCATTGCCGCCGTTGCCGCAGGCGGATGGACGGGCCCGTGCATCTTGCCATGTGAAATCCCCATGGATGCCAAGGCGATAACGCGAATCGCTGTAAAAGGATGCCTGGCAACGATGGCCGGCTTTTCTCCGCCATGCGATTGGCGCCGGGCCGATGCTTGCGCGCCGGGAGCGCAACCAAATGGCGGATATGTCCGTTTCTCCAGGCAAAGGCGCGGGACGCGCATCGGACGGTTCCACGCCGCGAAAGCTTAGGAACTAGCCATGAGCAACACAGACAAAACGGCCGGCGGAAATCGAAGCGTCGCAGGCAAGGACGATCACAGCCAGGACGCGACGCGCAACGACCGCCGAGGCAGGGAAGAGACGCGGCAGGAACAGGCTGCGGACAGCCATCCGGAAGAGGATCCGGCGGAGGGCTCTCGCCAAACGGTCGAGCACGAGTTGGACAGGCTGGATCGGTCGGGGCGCAGCGCCTCGCAATCCGCGGGCGAGGGCCAGGTGGAACGCGCGCGTGAGGAGCTGCGGAAGCAGGTCAGCGAAGAGACGCAATTACCGGGACGAGGTTCCGCCTGACAGCGGCTGTGGATCGCCCCGCGGTTGGCTTTTTGTTTCGATTCTTCGGTGTCAGACGGCACGCAGGTCGTGTCGGGCCTGCCGCCTTCCGCTTTCCCGGATCCAGAGGGTCGCCATGAGCAGCGCCGCCCCGCCATAGATCAGGCCGGCTAGGGGAAGGTGCGGGTGAAGAGCCTCACCGCACTCTTTTCGACCGTCGGCCCCAGGCATATCCATGTCGATCTTCAAGGCGATGCGGCTCCAGCCGCATCAACGGCCAAGGCGGGCGCTGCGTTTCATTGGCGGTTGGCTTCCACAGGAACAAAAAGCTTGACCGGAGGTTCGAACCTCAATCTCGGCATCGGCACTTGGTCGGAACAATCGACATGATTTTTTCCCGTGTGGCCTCGTTGGACACGCATCTCCCATGAGTGGAGCAGCTGACGATGCCGGCCGAAGCGAGGGAAAGCGAAAAGACGGCGGCATCACACGCGCTCTCGGGCTCGGACTGATCACTGGGGCGGCTGACGACGATTGCTCGGCCATTGGCACCTATGCGAGTGCCGGAGCCCGGTTCGGGCCCGACCTTTTGTGGACGGCTCCTGTCACTCTCCCGATGATGTACATCGTCGTCTATCTCTCGTCCAAACTTGGCCAGGTGTCGGGCCGTGGTCTTTTCAAGGTCATTTCCGATTTCTATCCGCGTTGGCTGCTGTGGTCCGTGCTGGTGGGCGTGCTGATCGGCAACACGATCGAGGCAGCCGCCGACCTTGGCGCGATGTCGGCGGCTGTCGTGCTGTTCGTTCCGCTGCCTTCAAACTCGGTCGTCATCGGTGTCGCGATGATTATTTTTGCCTTGCAGATGTTCGGATCCTACAAGCTAATCCGCAACATATTCCGATGGTTGGCACTGGCCCTGCTCGCCTATGTGGTCTCCGCTGTGCTCGCCAAGCCGGATGTGGTCTCGGTGCTGCGCGGCACCTTGCTGCCGAAAATCGAGTTCAGCCGCGAATATCTGTCCATCATCGTCGCCATCATCGGCACGACGCTGTCCGCCTATCTCTACACCTGGCAGTCCAATCAGGAGGTGGAGGAGGAGATCGCCAAGGGCAGGACGAGCCTCGAAGAGCGCAAGGGAGCCACCGAGGGTGAACTCCGCCGGTCCCGGCGCGATATCCTGATCGGCATGATCTTTTCCAACCTGATCATGTATTTCATCATCCTTTCGACCGGATCGACGCTGTACGAGGCGGGGCATACCCAGATCGAAACGGCAGCGCAGGCGGCCGAAGCGCTGCGGCCGCTTGCGGGCGACGCGGCAGGAATTCTCTTTGCGGCCGGGGTGATCGGCGTCGGCTTCCTGGCGGTGCCGGTCATGACTGCCGGCGCCGCTTTCGATTTCGCGCAGGCCATGGGGTGGAAGAATGGCTTGAACGCCAAGCCCCGGCATGCGCCCAAATTCTACATCGCGACGGGAGTGATCACCCTGGTGGCGGTGGGTCTCAATTTCTTTGGCTTCAACCCGATGAAAGCCTTGGTCTGGTCCGGCATCGTGCAGGGTTTTTCGACGCCACCTCTGCTGCTTCTCATGCTCATCATGACCAACAATCGCAAGATCATGGGCGACAAGGTCAACAGCAGGGCCACCAACATTCTGGGCGGCGTGACGACCATAGCGGTCTTTGCGGCGTCCGCGGGACTGGTGGCGACCTGGTTCATGTAGTTCGCCGGCGCGGAAGGACGTTCAGGCGCAGTGGAACATCCACGGTCAACTCTCGTTGAAATGCGTGTGAGAGAAAGGGCTGTCCATGTCAAAGCTCCAAGCCGCCACTCAAGAGCATTTAGAGCAACTGAGACTCGAGGCTTCGGCTCGTTTCGCCCCGATGATGCTGCATGAGGCATTGTTGCGTCTTTCCCGGGCCTGCGGGGGTGATAGCCTTGCCCGGTTCGAGAAAGCCATGGTCGATCAGATCGAGGCGACCAAGGACGATCGAGCCGATTTCGAGGCAATCAAGGAATTCGCGATCGAACAGCTTTATGCCTGGATCAGGAACGCGAACGAATCGCCGGATAAGAAGCAACCGCTGGAAAAGATAGAGGACCGCAGAACCCCCGGCCGCTCGGAAGAGCCGCAAACGCTGGAGGATCAGCTGCAGGCCGGTCTGGAAGATTCCTTTCCCGCCAGCGACCCGCCAGCGGTGGTGTCCACCTCCATTCCAGGCGGAGCCAAGAAGCTGGTCGGAACCGACGAAGTGCTGAGAAAACAGCGGGAGGCCAAGGAGCAAGACCGCCCCTAGCCCGCACCGACTGGAATCCCGCTGGCCGAACCGCCGCTCACGGACGGGAATCCGTGCCGGTCGATAGCGTCACAGCTTGACGGCCGCTTCCCGGGCCCACAGCCGCAGCTTGCGGCAAGCCTGCACGAATGTGTTGGCGGAGGCTGCGGAGTCCAGCCGCATCAATCCCTCATCGGCATCGGCTGCGATGCCTGCCTTGGCCAGGAGAGGCGCGGCTCCCGGTGTGAAGCCGATGAATTTGCAATGCGCAAAGGCATCCGACACGAAGTCCTTCGCGGCTGCCTCCTTGACCAACAACTCGGCGCCCGGCTCGGACAGGAGCAGTACCACGGCGTCGAACAGGACCGACGGACCGCCGTCGATCATGTGTCTGGCTTCGATGTGGGTGCCGTCTGCGGCCTCGACGCCGCCCACCTTGGGCGCTATCACCTCCATGACCGCGCCTTCCGTTTCGATGGCCGAGCGAAGTTGTTCGAAAAGGGCCGTGTCGGCCCCGTCGCTCAGCAAGACGCCGACCTTGCGGCCTTTGAAACTGTCGGGGCCGTTCTCGATAATGCTGAGAGCCGGAGACGGCGGCAGGTCGTCGCGCGGCGGGACGGCGGCCTCGGCGGGGTCGGGCATGTTTCGAATGCCAAGCTTGTCGGCGACTTGAGTCGCCAGCGTTTCATCTATGTTCAGCAGATGCGCCACCATGCGTTCGCGGATCGCCGGTGCCTGCACCTTGCTCAATTCGAATGTCAGCGCCATGGCGATATGGCGTTGCTCCGGCGCTGTCTGGCTGTTGAAGAATTGCCGCGCCTGGCTGTAGTGGTCGGCGAAGCTCTCCGCCCGCAGACGCACCTTCTGCCCCTCTTCGGCGTCGGCGAAAGAGCGGAAGCCGCGTTGCGGATCCTCGCGGGGACCCGAGCCCCACGAATTCGGCTCATAGTTGGCGCGGCCGACCGGGTTGTGCATGGCCATGTGCCCGTCCTGCTGAAAATGTGCGAAGGGGCATTTCGGAGCGTTGATTGGAATATGGGTGAAGTTCGGGCTGCCCAGCCGCTTCAACTGGGTGTCGAGATAGGAGAAGTTGCGGCCCTGCAGAAGCGGGTCGTTGGAGAAGTCGATCCCGGGCGGCACGTTCTGGGTCATGAATGCAACCTGCTCGGTCTCGGCGAAGAAATTCTCCGGCATGCGGTCGAGCACCAGCCGCCCGACCGGGATTGGCTCGATGATCTCTTCAGGGATGATCTTCGTGGCGTCCAAGATGTCGAAGTCGAAGCTGTCGGCAAAATCCTGGTCGAACAATTGCACCGCCAGCTCCCATTCCGGGAAGTTTCCTGACTGGATCGCTTCCCACAGGTCGCGGCGGTGGAAGTCGGGATCGGCGCCATTGATCTTGACCGCTTCGTTCCAGATCACCGACTGCATGCCGAGTTTCGGCTTCCAGATGAATTTGACGAATGTGGATTCGTCGTTGGCATTGACGAGGCGGAACGTGTGGACGCCAAAGCCTTGCATGAAACGGAAGGAGCGCGGTATCGCTCGATCCGACATGATCCACATGACCATGTGCATCGATTCCGGCATCAGGCTGATGAAATCCCAGAAATTGTCATGTGCGGTCTGGGCCTGCGGGAAAGCCCGGTCTGGCTCCTGCTTGGCAGCATGGATGAGGTCCGGAAATTTGATGGCGTCCTGGATGAAGAACACGGGAATATTGTTGCCGACGAGGTCCCAATTGCCTTCTTTGGTATAGAGCTTGACGGCAAAGCCGCGCACGTCTCGGGCGAGGTCGAACGAGCCCTTGTTGCCGGCAACGGTCGAGAACCGCACGAAGGCAGGCGTCTTTTCGCCGGTACGCTGGAAAATGTCGGCACGCGTGTATTTGGCCAGCGATTCGTAGGTCTCGAAATAGCCATGAGCGCCGTAACCGCGGGCATGCACCACCCTTTCCGGGATGCGTTCGTGATCGAAGTGGAAGATCTTGTCGCGAAAGTGGGAGTCCTCGATCAGAGACGGTCCGCGCTCGCCAATCCGCAATGTGTTCTGGTCGTCGGAGACAGGCGTTCCCAGGGCAGTCGTGAGAACAGGCGTGTCGGCTTCCGCGATCTGGTGCAATTCGCCGCCATTTCCGCGCGCGGCATTCTGATCGTGCATACGCGCCGATTTGGGAACTGAACGGTGTGCGGATTTGGCCATGATTTTTTCCTCGATTGACGCTCGTGGGCTGACTTGGCTCAAGGCGCCGAACTGCCGGTGCATGGCTTTGTTCCCGCACAACGGCGCGTCGCGCCTATCCTAAGCCAGCGCGAACACGCTGGTGGACGGCGCGCAAGGGGGGCGCGGCCGCAGCAGGATCGTTCGGCCGCATCAGAATTTTCTGGAGAGTTGTCTTCAACGCCCGGAACGATACAAACGTCCATGCATTTAGCTGGGGTCTGCATTCATACTTCTTTCTGGGAGCTGGACCATTGTCAGGCGAAGGCTATCTTTTGGCCGACCAGGAAACCCATGAAGTTTCCATCGTTGACCTGATACCCGCGCTACGGGCTTTCGCGCGCACCTTCTGCCGTATTCCCGACGATGCCGACGATCTGGTGCAGGAAACGTTGACGAAGGGCCTTGCCAACATCGACAAGTTCGAACCCGGCACGCGCATGAAGTCGTGGCTCTTCACGATCATGCGCAACACCTACTACACCCGGGTCAAGGTCGCGGCCAGGGAAGCGCCTGGCCTGCTCGACTGCGCGTCCTCGAGGCCGATTTCGGAAGCCACACAGGAATGGACCGTTCAGAGCAAGGAAGTTCACGGCGCCATCCAGAGGCTCCCTGAACACCAGCGCGAGGTGCTGATGCTGATCGGCGTCCTAGGTGTCAGCTATGAGGAGACGGCCGAGATATGTGGCTGTGCGGTGGGAACGGTCAAAAGCCGGCTCAACCGTGCCCGCGCCGCCGTTCTTGAGTTCCTGGGGGAGAGTTCGCTGCAGACGCTGATGGAAAGACGAAATCATCTGTCGGACGGGCAGATCGATATCGATGCCGACAGCCGCAGATAGTCAGTTCTTTATGTCGCGCCGGCGTTTCGCAAGGAGCGCGTTTTGCAGTTCGATCGCCAGTCTGGTCAAGCGATCAGGAACCTTTTCCTGCTCGATCGCGATCAGCAGAGAGGCAATCTCCTGATCCATCGCCATTCCTGCGCGCGGGTCCATTCTATCATCGCTCGAACGAGACATCGTATTCCCTGGCTGGATGGATGGCAGTCCGTCATCCTATTGTGATGACAAGCAACCGCCATTACAAGGAGATGCCCGGTGCCGAAACCGTTGCCGGCAGCCCTTGCACAGGTTTTTCTTCCACTCTCGATTGCCGAGGTCACAGATCCACTGCGGCGCTTTCAGTCCTTCAGCAATCGATTTGCGGCATGATCCTGATATTGATCGGACTTGATCTGATTGCCGTCCAGGCCGCGTTCCTCGCTGTGCTGCTTCTTGTCCCTGTTGGATAAAACGGCATTCTCTTCGATCTTGTCCTTGGCCAGTTCGGTCATTGCTCCGGCGCCGGCCCCTTTGCCGTGGCTGCCACGGCCGATATGTTTCTTGCTGCCGGATGCCATGCTGTCCTCCTTCGAATTGGCGCCGCTCTTCAGCGTCGCTGTGTTCGACGCCCGAACTGGCATTGGCTGGTAATGTTCCGTCACGCCGGCAAGCAGGAAGGCGTCGCCGTCCCACAGCCGAAACGCTTTTTCGCCATCGATGACGACCTGCAATCCGTGACGTTGCGCCAGGTGACGGATATCGGAGCGGTCCAAAAACAGTGATTCGCGATATGAGTAGTTCAGCAAGGCCAGCCTGCCCGGCCTTTTGAGGACGCGCGCAATTTCGCCGAAATGCCGCTCCGCCACGCCGGCTAGCACCAGATAGGGGAAACTGTCGACCGCCAGAACGCAGTCGAAACTCGCGTCGCCGAACTCCGCCAGATCCAGGCCTGAGGTCCGCCGCAACTCTACATTGCCAAGCGCTGCGCATTGCTCACGGGCGATCGAGACCATCCTCGACGATATGTCGATACCGACGACCCGCCCACAGGATGCCGACAGCGCGCGTTCGAAACGCCCGATGCCGCAACCGATGTCCAGAATGTTGCGTCCAGCACCGGTGAAGTCTTGCGCTGTCAGCCATGCAACGATTTCGTCGGTCGTGGCTGCCAGCCTTTCCTCATCGCCAAGGGAAGCCAACTGGACACTCGCCACCCGGGAAATCGCTGCCGCGGCATCAAAGCCCGAGGCCAGCCGCGTCACGACATCTGCATCCGTCTCGTCGTCGTCGCGTTCGTGACGAACGGCAGAACCCGTTTTCTGCAACGTGGCAAAAACCTCCGATCCGCGGCGAAGCAGCCCGGCTATCTGCTGGAGCCTTTCCCTGTCTCGAGTATCGACCGGATCGATCTCCGCCACGATCTCCGCCAATTCGACTGCCCCGATGCCTGGGTGGAGATGCAGCGCCAGCCTGGCGATGACGGCCTCGGCACTGACAGCGTCCGCCATACAGTCCTCGACCGCCAGCCTGACCGCTATCCGGCGGCGCACGGATGTTGGTTCCATCGAAACCATGGTCTCATTTCCGCGTCCAAGTCCTTCGCATCGTCCACCTGTCGCCAGCGCCCCAGCCATATTTGTACGGCTCCTGGCCGCGCAGGAAGTCGAACTCGCGCGCACCTTCGCGGATCGATTCGGCGATTGCGTGGCCGACCAGGATCGCGCCTGGACTTTCCTCGGCATAGGCAGGATCGAAACCGCCAAGATAGGCATAGGCACGGCCGCGATGGTGAAATCCGTAGTAGGCGCCGATTGGCTTGCCGTCGATGGCGAGCACCCAGCGTCGGGTCAGATCTCGAGCGTCGAGCAGGGGAAGCGAGCACCTGTGGAATTGCTCGACGGCGGGGTCGGCCAGCACGCCGCCTCCGTTTCCGGCCCAGCGCGCGCCGTGCAGGCCTATCAGGTGGTCGAGGAACAGTTGAGGATCGCCTCGTGCCGGCGACAACTCGACCCGGCCGCGTCTGGATGCGGCGCGGCGCGCCCGGCGCAACTGGCGTCTGCGCCGGGCAGGGACGCAGCCCGCCAGCGTTTCATCGCCGTCGGTGGCAAGCACGGGACAAACGGCGTGGCCGACCAGTCCATCGGCTTTCAATTCGGGATGTTCGATCGCCAGACCGGCACTGCCTTGCGGCAGATCCGGCAGGATCCACTGCGACCACTCGATCGAGAGTATCTTCTCTGCAAGGGCAGTGGCGACCTGGGCCTCGCTGCCGGGCACACACAGCACGTCCAGATAGTCGCTGAGGGAAATGCCGATCGGAAGCAGTTTCGAGCCTTCCGTGCCATGTTCGAGATAGAGCGGCGCCAGGCCCACCAGATCGTTGCCGCGCCAGATGGCGACCGTCGCCAGCTCCCCCGGAGCGAATGTGCGCCACCACGGCAGCAGCCAGGCGGGACATTGAAAGGGCGTCGCCGACGAACTCTGCTCCCACAGGTTCCACCAGTGCGGCGCCAGTGCATGCAATTGCTCTGGATCGCCGATGATCTCGCTGCGCAGCATCTGCTCTTTCACCGCACCGCGGCGAGACGCCTGCGGTCGGCGCCGAGCCGGGCCAGCGCCAGATAGGCGCTCATGTAGGACGAGACCATGCGCTCGAGCGAAAACCGCCGGCGCGCCTCGCTTCGGCACGTCTCGGCATCAAGGCTGGGTGCCGCGACAATTGCTTGCGCCATCTCGTCGACATTGTTGACGATAAAGCCGGTCTTGCCGTGCTCGACCACTTCGGGAAGCGCACCATTTGGAAAGGCGATCACCGGTGTGCCGCAGGCGAGTGCTTCCATCGCGACCAGCGAACTGGTCTCGGCGGCGAGGCTCGGAACGACCAGGCAGCGTGCTGCATTGAGCAAGCGCCGCTTGGCGATGAAGCCGAGCGGACCGAGGAAGCGGCGCCGACGATCGAGGCGAGGTTCGACCTCATCGCGAAAGTACTGGGTATGCGTCTCGTAAGGATAGACCCGCCCGCCGATGACCAGCGGCACATCAGCCTGCCTGGCGGCATCCAATGCCAGGTGTATGCCCTTTTCCGGGCAGATGCGGCTGAGCACGACGGCGAAGTCGCCCCTGGGCCGCGGCTGGTTCAGCGCGTCGATATCGACACCATTCGGGATCGGGGCAACCAAGCTTGCGTCCGGCGGTGCGGTTCTTTGCTGGGCTGACGAGACGGCGTGAAGCCAGAGATCGTCGCGCCCTGGGCGCAGCGCCCCGGCCGGGTACCAGTCGAGCGGCAGGTGAAGCGTCACCAGGGTCGGACCGTCGGCAGGCAGGTAGGCGTCGAAGTCGATGCCATGCAGGTGAACCACGTCGATCGGCCATTGGGCGCGGGCAGCGGCGATCGCGGCGCGATGGGACTCCTGTGCCCGGTTTTTTGCTGACTGGTCGAGCACGCCGGCTTCGGCGGGCGTTTCCACCAGAATGCCGCTTGCACTGGAACCCTGGCAGCCGATGACGATGGATCGGTGACCGGCGCGGGTCAGGGCCTGATCGAGCATTGACAGCACCTGCTCGGCGCCGCCAACGGCGTTCGGTCCCACCGGCGCGAGAGGATAGGCAACATTGAGCACTGTGAGCGTCATGGCCGGTCGAGCCGGAGCGCCTCGTGAGCACGGGCGCTTGCATGCAGCCAGGTGCCGGGCTCGAAGCCCAGCGGCAGCGATTCATAGTAGAGCCTGCCATCGTTGGGCAGCTTCAGGAAATCATAGGTCGGCGCCAGCCGGAAACGCTCGGTGCGGGTCGAGAACGGCGCCAGCGTCCGCTGCTGCGTCAGGTGGCTGGCCAGCATGCGCTGCTTTTGCTGAAAGGCCGCTTCGGTCAGGCAGACCTCTATGCAATCACTGCCGGTGCCGCTGGCGAAATCCTGAAATACCGGGCCGTCCGGGCCAGCCGAATAAAAGGCCATTTCGATGACGGTGGGCACGGGCCGGCGGTCACGGCGCAGAAGATGGCAGGCCGCGTGAACGGCGAAAGCGGTCGCGTCGTGGTCGGGATGGCCTCCCTCGAAAGGATGTGTGCAGACGAAGCGGATGTCGGGTTCGCAAACAAGGCAGGCGAGTTCCTGCGCGAGCGCCACGAGATTCGCCGCAGCCTCCTTGTCGGGATAGCCAAGAGCGGTCAGGCCCGATGGCGATATGCCGGCCGCGGCCAAGGCTTCCGTCAGTTCCGCACGGCGGGCATCGGCATAGTCCTGCCATGTCTCGAAACCATGCGCTTGCGCGTCGGCAAGATCGCGTGGTGCTCCGTCCGTGACATGGACGATGCGGCATGACCGCAGTCCGGCAAGATGCCCGCCGATGCCGATCGTCTCGTCGTCCGGATGCGCGACGACGACCATGATGGCGGAGCCATGTGCTGCGTCACTGCCCGTCAACAGGGCCGCGAATTCGCCCAGGGTTGCCGACGGTTGATGCATGGGGGCCTCACGCTGCCGAGGCTCGCCGCTTCGACGTGGAAGCCACGCCGGGCGCGTAGCGGCGGATCATGGTTGCACAGAATTCGGCGAATTCCTCCGGCACCAGCGGCGGACTGGTGTGGTGAGGCATCATCCCGCGATGCTCTGGCGTGAAGCAGAAGGTGACGGTCACGTCGAAATCGGCGAGCGCTTCCATCTGTCGGTCGAACCAGTTCAATGCATTCGGCCTGAAACTGTCGGCCCAGGAAAGTCCGGTCCGCATATTGGTGACCCCGAGCCGCTTCATCCAGGCGACGGCGTCGTCCAGCCGCGGGTCCTCGAAATGAAACCACTGCACCAGCCCCATCTCGGGCGTATGGCGCAGGAATTCCTCCAGTGCCGGTTTTGGCGTGCCGTCCTGGCGCAGCAGCCCCATATGGAAGTGACGATAGTAGGAGGAGCCTTCCGCTTCGCGATGGCGCGTTGTTGCTTCCCATTCGCGCGGGAGATCATAAAGGCTGTACCACTGGATGCGCGGAGCGTTGCCGAGCAGCAATTCAGCGGTGCGCCTGAGGCCCCAGACCTGGATCTCGTCGGCGCCGAAGGTCGATACGCCAACTTCGCTGACCCAGATCGGGAGATCGGTGACGGCCGCGATCTCACCGATCTTCTGTGGCCATTCCTGGATCTGCCACAGGTTCCAGTCGAGCGGAAAGCCATGCACCGCGACGGCATCAACGTGGTCCAGCAATCTGAGTTCCTTCATGCGCGTGACGAAGCCGGGGTCGATCGGAGAGATGCCGCCGAGCACCTTGGTCAGGGCCGGGTTCTCGGACGCTATCGCATCCGCCGACAACATTGCCATGGCGGCGAAGCGGCTCCAATCGGGGTCGAGCTCGGGATCCCAATGCGATTTGTTGTTGGGCTCGTTCCAGATCATCGCGGCTTCAATCATGGATCTGTCCTTTCGACGGGTAGACGGCGCCGCCGCCGGCCGGATCGCCGGCGGAACGGCAAAAATAAACCTCCTGCTCGGGGTGCAAAAAAATCTCGAAGCCGGCGCTGCGCAACATCGCTTCGGTGCAGGCGCGGTTGGGAATCCACCAATTGGTCGGATCGTCGGCATATCGATGTTCGATGAAATGCAGTTTCGGAAATTCCGGCCGCTCGAACAGGTCGTGCGTCCAGAAATGATAATTCTGCTCAAGCGCAGGCAGATCGGCGCTGCCGCGTTGCATGGACTGGAAGATCATCAGGTCGCCGGCGACATGCCCGCGGATCAGGTCGAGCGCGAGCAGGGGATGGCGCAGGTGGTAAAGAACCCCCATGAACAGCACGATGTCGAATGTCTCGCGCAGGGCGCCGACGTCATAAACCGAAAGCTTCTGGAACTCGATGTCGCAGTCCGCGATCTCGGCGGCAAAGCGCGCCTGTGCCAGATAGGCCTCGTCGAAATCGATGCCGAGGACGCGACCGGCGCCGCGCCGTTTCATTTCGATGGAATAGAAACCGGCATTGCAGCCGATATCGAGCACGGACTTGCCGGACAGGTCGGCTGGAATGGCATAGGCGAACTTGCGCCATTTGACCAGCGGGTAGTTACCGAGAAAATGGTCCGGAGCAGTTTCGACGCCGGCCAGTTCCATGTTGTGGAACCATGGGCCGAGGGCATCGATACGGCGTTGGATTTCAGCATGGGAATGCAGCATGGCTAAGCTCCTTCGCCCGGAACGGCATGCGAATGTGCAGTAGGCGCGATCATCGTGGGCCGGTGCTGTTTGGACGCAGCATCGTCGTCGAGCAGCCGAAGGGCCGCGCGATAACCGTTGAAAGTGCCGACATCGACGTAGGCGGCCCCTGCCTTCACCCCATACGCCTGACCGCCCGCCGTCAGGTAGGCGTTGATCAACGTGCCGATATATTCGTCATAGCAATCCCGCTCGCGCCAGAGTGCCGCGAGCTGGTGCAGGACATGGCCCGGCATCTTGAACGCGCCCCATATCCAGTTCGTCGCCGCGTCCTGCCGCTTGACCTGGATTTCCCGCACCCGGCCCTCCTCGTCGAGAACCACGGCATCGAAGAATTCCGGCCGATCCACCGGGAAGAGCAGGAATGACAGCCGGTCGTACGGCAGACGGCAGAAGCCGTCTTCGGGAAACCAGATCGTATCGGGAAGCCCGATCAACACCGTCTCGTCCGGTGCGACGAGGGGTGCTGCCCGGAAGATGGCGTCGCAAAGGCCAACAGGGTTGGGTTGTACCACGAACAGAGCGGTCGCCGCTCCGTAGCCCGCGGCATAGTATTCGAGAATGTCGGATTTACCCGATCCGATGATGAAACAGACCTTGTCGACGCCGGCGCGCACCATCCGCCGCACCAGGTACTCGCTTACGGCACATGGGCGCTCTGTCTGTCCATCGATCCGGCTCCCGACCGGCAGCAGCTCTTTCGAGAAGCCGAGCGGTTGAATGCGGCTGCCGCGTCCGGCAGCGGGCACGATGCCCAACATCAGACTGCTTCCTTCATCGGTTCGCCGGCCGACCTCTGCAAGGCTTCGTTCAGGATGCGATCCAGTTCCGCCGCGCGCCGCGTGGATGTGTGTTCGTCCAGAACCCGTTCACGCGCACGGCTTCGAATTGCATCGAGCTCGTGCGATGGCAGTTTGAGCGCCGCGATTACGTCGTCTGTGTCGTACGCCAGCAGGATCTCGCTACCGGGTTCGAAGAAACTGCTGAGGCCCGGCCAGGTGTCGGTGACGATCGGCACGCCGCATGCCGCTGCTTCGAACAGCCGGCCCGAAGGGCACCACCCCTTTTGCGCCATCGCCTCGCGCGTCACATTCAGCGTCAGGCGGGACGACGAAAAGAAGGCTGGATGATCTGCCGGCGGAAGATGCCTGACGAAGAAGATGTTGTCGCTCCACGGGAATTCCTGTGGATATTGTGCACCGCCGATGATGAAGCGGTGGTCAGGCAGGAGTGCGGCCGGACGGACCAGCAGTTTCTCGACGCCGGCCTGGCGATCTGCCGCATAGGTCCCGAGATAGGACAGATCGCCCGCAAATTCCGGCCTAGGTACTGCCGGCCGGTGTTGGTCGGGATCGACGTGGCCATAGAGCGGCACCACGTGGCGTGCACCGAGGACCGACTTGAGTGCATCGATTGCCGAGCCGCCCGTGTAACTCAGGACGAGATCGAAATCGGCAAGGCCCTCGGGCCCGAAATAGGGTGGGCGTTCACCTTGATCGAGGCGCGCCAGAGTGACCGGAGTGTCCAAGTCGTAAAAGACGCGCAGCCCGCGGCATGCCTGCTGCGCCAGGCGCGAAGCGTCCACGGCGTCGGGACAGTAGGAGGTAATGATGACGACGTCGGATTGCTTGATCGTCTGCTCCGCGACCCTCCGGATGTCCTCCCAGTCGGGGTAGAGCACGATATTGCCGCCATCCAGTTGATCGAGGTCCCGCGCACCGGCATAGTAGGGGGTGTTGCGCTCGAAAAAGGTGATGGACCAGCCGTGCCGGGCCAGCGCGCGGATCAGGCCACGCCACAGGGTGGCGTGGCCGTTTCCCCATGAAGACGTGACGGTGAGACCGAAAATGACCATCTGCATCCGGCAAGTCCTCGTCAGGCAAGTTCGTTCAGACGGATGAGCTTTGCTCCCCAGTCTCCGGACACGATCGTCGTGATTGAGGCGGGGTCGATATCGAAGCGAAAACTGTCGCCGACGGGCAGACCAAGCACATGGCAGATGGCTGCCTTGATCACGTCGGCATGGCTGATCAGCGCGACGCATTGATTCTGATGCCGCTCGCGAGCCTGATCCATCAGCGAGACGATACGCTGTTGGACATCCAGCATGGTTTCGCCGCTTGGGGTGCTTGCTTCCTGCCGCCGGCTGTTCCACGCCTGCCAGCCGGCATCGCCGTTCAGCTCCTCGAACGTCTTTCCCGACCAGATGCCGAAGTCGATCTCGTCGAGTTCGGCGCAGATCGCGATTTCGCCGACATTACAGGCAGTCGCGATCGGCTTGGCGGTTTCCTGCGTGCGCTCGCGTGGGCTGCACCAGATAGCGGCAATCGGCTCGCGGGCCATGCGGCGGCCAAGATGCGCCGCCTGAGCCCTGCCGGATTCGCCAAGGCGAACTCCGCCCATCCGTCCGGCCAGATAGGAGCCGACATTGTCGTGTGCCGCGTGCCGGATCAGGAAGAAGGTCGTCGTCATTCCGCGGCATCGAGCATAGGCTCGTCCCTGCCTGTGATGAATGCGAGCGTGCGCTGCCGAGCTTCGGCATCGGTGAACTGCTCAGGCGGAGACTTCATGAAATAGCTGCACGGACCGGTCAGCGCGCCGGCGATGCCGCGGTCAAGCGCCAGCTTGGCGCAGCGCACGGCGTCGATGACCACGCCGGCCGAATTGGGCGAATCCCAGACTTCCAGCTTGAGTTCGGCGTTGAGCGGCACTCCACCGAAGGTCGTGCCTTCAACCCGGATGTAGGCCCATTTGCGATCGGTGAGCCATGGCACATGGTCACTGGGGCCGACATGAATGTTGCCCGGCTCCAGGGGAACATCGAACTGGCTGGTCACGGACTGCGTCTTCGAGATCTTCTTCGATTCCAGCCGCTCGCGTTCCAGCATGTTGAGGAAATCGGTGTTGCCGCCGAAGTTCAACTGATAAGTGCGGTCGATGCGGACGCCGCGCTCGCGGAAGAGATTGGCCAGCAACCGATGCACGATTGTCGCGCCGACCTGGCTCTTGATATCGTCGCCGACCAGCGGCAGCCCGCGTTCCTCGAAACGCAGGCGCCATTCGGGCCGTGACGCGATGAAAACCGGTATGCAGTTGACGAAGGCGCAGCCGGCCTCGAGGGCGCATTCGGCATAAAAGCGCGTCGCTTCCTCCGACCCCACCGGCAGGTACGAGACGAGCACATCGGCACCGCTGTTCCGCAGGATTTCGCTGACATTGGCAACCGGCTCCGGCGCTTCCTCGATTTCCGTGCGCAGATATTTGCCGATGCCGTCCAACGTGGGGCCACGCTCCACGCGAACCCCGGTTGCAACCGCATCGGCAAAACGGAACGTGTTGTTCGGGGCGCTGTAGATCGCTTCGGCCACGTCGCACCCGACCTTGCCCTTGGCGACGTCGAACGCACAGACGACCTCGATGTCATCGACGTGGTACCCGCCGAGATCGGCGTGCATCAGCCCGGGGATCGGCTCGTTGCCTTTTGCGTCTCGGTAATAGGAAAGGCCTTGCACCAGGGAGGATGCGCAATTGCCTACACCGACGATACCGACACGAACTTTCTTCGATCCCACGAAACTGCCGTCCTGTGCTGTCCAAGGTAAGTTCCTGGGCCCGAACCGTCAGCTTGCCGGAATGTTCCTTGGCATGTGGAAAAATTGCGCGCGGCAGGATGGATCAAAGCCGCGCATGCCGCGTTGGCGCACGGCGAGCTTGGAATCGGTGGATGATCGTCTACGGCGACCACAAACGAACGGAAGACGCGCGACAGCTTCGCGAGGCTGCAAGCGAAATGGCTGAAAGCCTCGATTGCAGGCCCTGCGGCATTCAACGCCACGCTGCGCTGGTAGGGTTGTTCGTCAAGGTCTCGGAACTGGTCCAGGCACTGGCCGACGTCGAGTTCGAGGCCCGCGGCGGGGACACCCCTTCGCCGAGGCAGCGGCAAGGTGCCAAGCTGCTGGTCGGCCTTGCGGCGGAAGTGGCGAGGTCCTGGCGAAGCGGCTTCACAGTGACCGGCGCCGTCGATCCCATGCTGAGGCATATGCTGGCCGCGCTCGACTGCCGGGGCAAGGTTCTTACCGGCACGGCCGAGGGATACGCGCATTATGCGCTCTATCCTGAAAGCTATCTCGGCGCGGCGCGGGCATCAGGCCTCGACGCGAATACATGCGTCATCGGCATCCGCAGCATTGGCCTCGGGCTTGCCGCCCTGGTCGCCGCGGCGATCGACGCGCCGGTACCCATCAGCGTGCGCCCGATCGGCCATCCTTTCCGCAGGTATGTCAACGCCGACCCGGAATTGATCAGCGCCTGGAGGGACAAGCCCTCGGCTTGCTTCGCTGTCGTCGACGAGGGCCCCGGCCTGTCGGGCAGTTCGATGCATGCCGTCGTCGCATGGCTGCGGCGGCTGGGCATCGATAGGGATCGCATTCACCTGTTCCCCAGCCATTCCGGCGGCCCAGGTGCCGAAGCCTCTAAGGAGGTTCGTGAGACATGGTCGGGTTGCCGCAAACATGTGGCGCGGGCCTTCGAACGCACCTTCCCGGGCGGCGCGCAAATGCCGACGCTACGCGATTGGGTGGCGGAGGCTGCCGGCAGCCCGCAATTGGCCCTGACCGAAATATCCGCTGGAGAGTGGCGAAACCTCCACTACGCCGAGGAGAGGCTCTGGCCGCCGAGTCAACGCGGCATCGAGCGGCGAAAATTCCTGGCGTCCGCGGGACGCGATCGGTGGCTCGTCAAATTTGCCGGCCTCGGTCAAACCGGGCAGCGCAAGATGCAAACCGCGGAGATGCTGCACGAAGCCGGCTTCGGACCGCAGATCGTCGGGCTTTGTCACGGTTTTCTGGTTGAACGGTGGGTCGAGGGAAAGACAATGGATCAGGTAAACCTGTCCAGAGACAGGCTTGTCGCGGAGCTCGCACACTATCTCGCTTGGCGTGCGGCCAATCTCAGAACTCCGGAACTGGGTGCTGGATTGCCGGAACTCGCTGAGATGGCCGTCCACAATGGCGCCGAAGCCCTGGGTGAGCGGCGCGCGGCGGAGCTGCGGAACTGGTTCTCGAAGCGTGCCCCTGCGCAAGCGCTGCCACGGGTCGAGATCGACGGAAGGCTTCACCCGTGGGAGTTTCTCGTTTGTGCCGACGGGACGTTGATCAAGACGGATGCCGTCGATCACTGCCGGGGACATGATTTGATCGGCTGCCAGCCCATAGAGTGGGATATTGCCGGCGCTTGCGTCGAATATGGATTTTCCGACAGCGAGCTAGCGACGTTGGTCCACCGCATGGAAGCCGGGGAGCGGCTCAATATCGATACCGGCCTCATTGACTGTCTCGAACCTTGCTACCTGGCGTTTCAACTGGGACTCTGGGACGTTGCTGCCCGATCCGAGCATGGCCCGGAGAAGCCAAGGCTGGTAGCTGCGGCAACGCGGTACAAGAAAGGGCTGCTACGCTTCCTGGAGAGGTCCGGGCCGTGACGATCAGTCCAGTCTCCGCAGCATGTCCGCTTCGCGTTCGAGAATGGTGGCCACTTCCTCGCGCTGCAGATGCGTCATCATTAGGCTGACGCAGCACTCGAGATAGGTGATGGAGGCCCGTCGCAGAAAGGCAGCCGTCTCTCTTTCCGCAATCTGCTCGATATCCTTTGCGGATCGTTTGGGTTGCACAGGTCCGTTCTCCATAGCGGGATCTCATCGTCAAACCCCGAGCTTGCCAGGATGTTCCGCGCAATCCGCAAAAGTGCGGCAGGAGGCATGACCGTGCTTGAGCGGTCATACCGGAACACGTGGCTGCGGCGGCCTGGCCTCAGGCCGGAAGGTTCTGCAACCTGCCCGATCTTGCGTTTGTCGCAATAGCTGTCATCCGGCCGTCGATCCCGCTGGTTTCGAGATTGGAGAAGTATCCGATCGTCTGCATCAGCCCTTGCCTGAGCGGCACTTTCGGCGTCCAGCCGAGCAGCGCCTTCGCACGCGAGATGTCGGGCTGCCTCCGGCGGGGATCGTCTTGCGGCAAGGGCAGGAATTTCAGATCCGATTTGGTTCCGGTCATGTCTCTCACCATGGATGCCAGTCGCATGATGGTGAATTCTCCGGGATTGCCCAGGTTGACAGGTTTTCCGGGATTGGGGTCGAGATCCATCAGGCGCATCATACCTTCGATCAGATCGGAGACGTAGCAGAAGGACCTTGTCTGCAACCCATCACCGAATATCGTCATCGAGCGCTTCTCAAGCGCCTGCATGATCAGGTTCGAGACGATGCGGCCGTCGGCGGGGTCCATCCTGGGACCGTAGGTATTGAAGATGCGAGCCACGCGAATATCGGCTTTTGCTGCTCTCAGATAATCGAAGCAAAGCGTTTCGGCGGTGCGCTTGCCTTCGTCGTAGCAGGCGCGCGGGCCGGTGAAGTTCACATGGCCAACATAGTCTTCCCGTTGCGGATGTTGTTCCGGGTCGCCATAAACTTCACTTGTCGACGCCTGCAGGAATCGCGCATTGTTGCGGGCGGCGAGTTCGAGCAGGTTGAGCGTTCCGATGACGCAGGTGCGTGTCGTGTGTATCGGATCGGCCTGGTAGCGCGGCGGCGAAGCAGCGCATGCCAGGTTGAAAACGCGATCGACCGGCTCGCCGAGGTTCAGCGGCCGGCAGATATCCTGCTCGATCAGCCGGAAGCGCGGCTGGTCCATGATCGAGACGATGTTGTCCATGCGGCCGGTAAGGAAATTGTCGACGCAGATCACACGCCAGCCGTTGCGGAACAACGTTTCGCAAAGATGCGAGCCGAGGAAACCCGCGCCGCCGGCGACAAGCACTGTCTTCGCCCTTCGCGCTTTTCTTGTTTGCCGCATCGCTGTTTTCTCCTGTCTTTCAGTCATGCTGCGGTTCCGATATCGAGATCGATCATCGCCGCTCTCGGTCGTGTCAGCAGCGACACGAATTCGCGGGCCCTGGCCGCACCGGTATGTGCTGCCAGGACGAGTTCGCGCGCCCGGCCGGCCATGGCGAGCCGGGCGCGCTCGGATTCCCTGAGCAGGATATCGACGATGTCATCCGCCTTGTCGGCCGTGCGGATCGCCGAAGCAGGAAAGAAGCTGTCGAGACCCGGCCAGCGATCGCTGATAATCGGCGTGCCGCAAGCGGCAGCCTCGAAAAGCCGTACGCTGGGCGACCATCCGGCGGCGATCATCGATCTGCGCGTGACGTTCAGCGTGTAGCGCTGGCGGCTATAGAATGCGGCATGGTCGGCCGGCGGCAAATGTTCGATTCGTTCGACATTCTCAGGCCAGACGATGTCGGACGGATATTGCGAGCCGGCGACGACGAAACGGCGCTCCGGCATGCGCCGTGCGGGCTCGAGCAACAGCGCGTTGAGCGTTGCCTGCCGGTCGGTGCTGTAGGTGCCGAGATAACCGAGGTCCCAGCCGACTGGGTCGGCGGTTCGGTGATGCCGTTGCGGATCGACCGAACAGTAGAGCGGTTCGGCACGGCGCGCACCGAAATCCTGCGCCAGTCGGCCAAGCGTCGGCCCGCCGGTGAAGGAGAAATAGACATCGAAATACGGAATCTGGCGCCGACTAAGATAGTCGCATTCATCCGTCGAAAGCTTTGCCAGGGTCACCGGCGTGTCGATGTCATAAAAGCAGAGCGCCCCTTTGCAGAGCGCCGCGGCAATGTCGATGACCGCGCGCCCCTCCGGAACGAAGGACCCGACGACCACGACATCGGCCTGTTGCAGGCGTCGTGCCCAGTCCTGTTGTAACTCCTGCGTCGTTTCGTAGTAGCGCAGAGTGCAGAAATCGGGATCGCGCAAGTCGCGGTGATTGGCATACCACGGCACGTTGCGCTCCAGGAAGGTCACGCGGTGACCGAGTTCATGCAGGCCTTTCAGCAGGCCTCGAAATGTCGTGGCGTGGCCGTTTCCCCAGGACGAGGAGAGGGACAGGCCGAGAAAGACGATGTTGAGCCGCTTGGTCATTACGCCGCCTCCACGGTCCCGCGCTCGAAGTGCCGCCTCAAGACCGTATCGGTCACGGCCGCTCTCATGGCGTAGGTATGTTCACCGCGGACGCGGCGCAGCGCGGACGCGCCGATCGCCTTTGCCCGATTGGGGGTCAAGGTGCGCATGATTTCGGCGACATCGCCGCCGTCGCGCGCGACCAGGATCTCCTCGCCGGGTTTCAGGAACAGTTCGACGCCCAGCCACGCATCCGTGATGAGGCAGGCACCGGCGCCCGCCGCCTCGAAAACCCGGGTGGCGGGCGAAAAGCCGTTTGCGGCCATGCTGTCGCGGCTGATGTTCAACACGGCCTTCGGGGTGACGTTGAAGGCGTTGTGGTCGCGGGTGCCGACGTGGCCGAGCCAACTGACATTGCCGGGAAGCGGCTTGTCGCCCCAGCCCGATCCGCCAAGCAGGAAACGCTGCTCCTGCAAACGGCTGGCCGGATCGAGAAAAAACGCCTCGACGCGCGCCTCACGGTCCGGCAGCCGGTTTCCGAGGAAAGCGAGGTCGCAAGCAAAACGCGCCTGACTGGCGACTGGATAATGCGTTTCAGGATCGAGCGCATTGTAGATCGGCACGCATTCCTTCGCTCCCATGGCGCGATAGGCCCAGACCACGGGGTCGCCGCCGCCATAGGTCAACACAAGATCGATTTGCCGCAGCGCGGCATGCAGCGGATGGTCCGGTTCATCGCGCAATTGGCCGAGCGTCGCCGGAGCATCCACGTCCCAGAACACGACGAGCGCGTCAGGACGCGCGTGATCGAGCACGGCGCGCAGCAGCGCCTCATCCTCGAAACCGACGCCGCTCGCCTTGACGACGATATCCGCCTCGGCGGCGCACGCCGCCACCTGCATCAGCGCGTGCTGGGTCGCCTCGTACACGACGACGGCGCACCAATCCGGCGCCTCGATGTCGCGGTTGTTCCGGCGGTCATAGACGTCAGGTTCATAGAAGGTGATTTCGTAGCCGAGTTGGGAAAGCCCCTTGAGCAACCCACGGTAATAGGTAGCGGCGCCGTTCCAGTAGGACGACAACAGGCTCGATCCATAAAAAGCGATCTTCATTCAGCAGCTTCCTTTGCGGCGGTCGGATTGGTGATGTGTTGAGGTCCGCATTCGGCGAGCACGCCGAACAACTCGTCCACGCGGTGCCGGCATGTGTGCCGCAGGCGGATGGTCTCGAGACCAGACGCCGCCAGGGAGGCAGCGAAATCCGCGTCGCCGAGTACGGCCCAGAGGTGTCGCCGCATCTGGGAGCCATTGTCCGCGAACAGGAAATCGACGCCTGGCCTGAACAGTTGCTCGGTGTCGGACCACGGGGCCGAAATCAGCGGAATGCCGCAGGCGAGCGCCTCGAACACGCGGATGGTCGGAATGCCGGGCAGGCCTTCCCGATAGGGGCGGCGCGGAACATGCACCGTGACACGATGCGCTGCGAACGCCTTCGGCACGTCGGCATTGGCGATCCAGCCTTCATGGCGCAGGCCGGCGGCTGCGAGATCGGCGAGCGCCTGCCTGGGGTAGCGCACGCCATGAACGGTGGCATCGAGGCCGAGTTCGTGCACCGGCTCGATCAGAAATTCCTTGAGCTCCGCGGTACGCTCGTCGTCGCCCCAGTTTCCAATCCAGATCAGATCGGAGGTCGGGCGGATCTCAGGATGCGGTCTGAACAGGCGGTCGTCAGCCGCCTCGTGCCAGGTGAAGACGCGTTTGCCCCACCCGGCGCGCAGGTAGCTCTCGCGCAGGGCTTCGCCAAAGGCGAGGACGCCGTCGTAATGCTCCAGCCGGAGCGCCGAGATCGCCTCGGTCGCCGACACGGCGCGGTGGTGGGTGTCGTGAAACAGGAGGATAAAGTTGCCGCCGTTGGCCCTGGCGCGACCAAGGCGCGCGACGAGGTCCGGCTCGGTCCATTCATGGACGACCACCACGTCCGCATCGGCGATCCAGGCCTCGTGGTCGAAGCCGGCATCGTAGGTCACCGGCATCAGCTCGGGGAAATCGTTCCTGAAGCGCTCGATGGCGAAGGAGCCCTTCTCGGCCAGCAGATTCGAGCGGCTCCAGCCGTCCGCCGGCTCCAGCGCGATCGCCTGATGCTGGCGCGCGACCAGCTCCCGCATGACGCCGCGCAGGAAATGTGCGTTGCCGTGGTTCCAGTCGGAAACGACCGAATGGGTATAAAACAGAAAGCGCATGATCAGCGCTCCGCCATCGCTAGGGCCGCTTTGTCGTAGACGTCGCGCATGGCCGTTGCCTGCCTCGCCAGCGAAAACCTGCGGCTCCGGCGCAGGGCTGCCCGTCCGAGCTCCCGCCTGTGCTGCGCATCCGCGGAGAGACGGTTGATGCAGGCGGCGAGGTCGTGCGGGTCGCGCGCGTCGTAGAATAACGCGGCCCCGTCCCATAACTCGCGGTAGGTGGCGATGTCGGATAGAACCAGCGGCGTCGCCGACATGGCCGCTTCCAGCGTCGCCAGGCCGAACGGCTCGTAGAGCGATGGCGACACGAAGATTCCGGCGCGTGCCATCAGGGAGCGCATCTCATCATGCGGTAGCGCTCCGAGAGCGACGGCATGGCTGAAGCCGGCGCGCTGGCCGTCCGGACCTAGCGTGGAACCGGCTGCAAAGACGGGCCATTGCGTTATCGACGCGGCCTGGTCGATCACCGCGGCGTTCTTGGCTTCATCCCACCAGCGGGCGGCGGCGAAGACGAGCGGTTGACGCTTTTCGGCTTTCGCTACCGGGCGGGCGCCGTTGGCGACGACATTAAGATGCGCGATTTGTCCATAGCAGGTTTCGAGCATGCCGGCGTGGCTGTGGCTCGGCGCGATGACGGCGTCGGCCCTGTCGAAGCCGCGCCTGTTGCGCTGCCTCTGCCAGTCCCATGCTCTGTCCACCGCCTGTCCCTTGACGGCATGGAACCATGTGACCACGCAGGAATGCGAGACCACCACGACAGGGCAGGGCGCATCGAGCCCCACTGCCTGCGTCGGCGCATTGAGATGAACAAGGTCGATGGCGTGGTCACGAATGGGCGCATGCAGCTCCCCCGGCAACGCATCGAGGTCGCTGGCATTGCGGGTCATCCAGTCCGGCGGCGTGTTCAGCCAGCTCAGTGTCGCCAAGGACTGTGCTTCTTCGGCCTGTTGCGTGGATGGTTCCGGACCGAGACCGGCGAGCAAAACGCTGTCCCCGCCATCCACGAATTCCCGCGCCAGATCAAGCGCGTACCGCCACACGCCGCCCACGGCATCGACCGTCATCAAGATGCGCCGCGAACGCGGGGTCAGTGTCCGCAACATGTCGCCTCCAGTTCCGCCAGCGGACGCGGGCGCTTCTCCTGGATGTCGCTGAATTTTTGGAACGAGGCGAGATAGTGTTCATGCGCGCGCTCCCACGCGATGTCATCGGGCTCGCCCCAAAGCTCGCGATAGCTGGGCGAACTCGGGTAGGGATAGAGCGGTACCGGCTCATTGGCCCATACCCCGTTGTCGATCAGGTGGTTTCGCCAGTAGTCGACCAGGGCAGGGTCATCTTCGACCACGCCGATCAGATTGGCCTGGACGAACGGAACATGGCGTCTTGCATCGACGAGCAGCGCGGCGAGTTCCTCCGTGCCCAGGCGGCAGCGCTTGGCCAGCATGGCCCGGCCCTCCACTGTCAGGCTTTCGAGGCCCGCTTCGATTGACACGCAACCGGCCGCGCCAAGCAATTCCAGCAGTTCGGGCTTCCACAGGTCGATGCGGGTCTGTACGCCGAATTTCACGTCACGGTCGACCAGTGCCTCCAGCAAGGCTTTCTGCGGCAGGAAAATCTCGTCGATGAAGTAGATATAGCCGACACCTTGGGCGATCAGCCGGTCTATTTCCGTCACGACCGCCTCGTGATTTCGGCGGCGATAGGCATCGCGGAAATCCATCTTGGCGCAGAAGCTGCAATTGTAAGGGCAGCCGCGCGACGCCTCGACTTCCGCGCCGAACCCCACCTGGTGGTCGTCGAACCTGTGATGGTGGTGCGCGTGCGCGGCGATCCAGTCCGATGGCCATTCGAGCGGCGGATGGTCGATGAACGAACTGGCGTGGACGCCGCCGTTCGAGATCAGCCTTGCTTCGCTAAAGTAGGCGGTTGACGACACCGCACTCCAATCATCGCGCCGTGCAAGGTCGGCCACGACCTCCTCGCATTCGCCGCGCACGATGATGTCGACGCCGAGCTTGCGCAGCGTTGGCGCCGGTGTCGCCGAGCCATGCGGCCCGACCGCGACGGTGCGCCCGCCCCGCCCGGCAAGGCGGTTGAGAAAATCGGCCGGCACGCGCAATTCCGGCGGCGCGCAGCGCCAGAACAGATAGGTCGGCGCGGTGGTGACGACCGTCATTGCCGGCGCGAACTCGGCCACCCGTTCGGAAAGGCTGGAATTGTCAAGCTTCTGAAGCTGTCCGTCCAGCATCAGAACCTCATGGCCAGCCCGTTCGAGCAAGGCTTTCGAGTAGCCGAGTTCCAGGGGTAGATGCGGTTGGCGGCAGCCGAAATAGATGCTGTCGTCGTAGGTCCAGAATGGGTTGACCAACGCGATTTTCATGCGACGTACCTCTCGGCTTCGGCGTGGGGTTCGAGCCGGTGACGCTGCAACCATTCGGCGAGGTCGCGGATGCCTTCGCGCCACGAAACATGCGCCGTCCAGCCAAGCGTGGTTTGCATCTTCCTGGTATCGGCGACGAAGAAGGGCTGGTCGCCCGTCCGCTCTGCCTCATAACGGATCGACAGTGCTCGATCCGTCAGGGTACCGATCTCGCTCAACAGCATGCGCAGGCTGAGCGCATTTTTCGGTCCGCCGCCGAGATTGAACGCCTGGCCCGTGATCGTCTCGATCCGGTCGAGCACGGCCCTGTAGGCTGCAACCGCATCGGAGACGTGCAGGATGTCGCGCACCTGCCTGCCGTCGCCGTAAATGGTTATCGGCCGCCCCGAAAGCGCGCAAAGCAGGAAGTGCGCAACCCAGCCCTGGTCCTCCGTTCCGAACTGGCGCGGACCGTAGATGCAGCTCATCCGCAGGACCGCCGTCGGCAAGCCATAGGACTTGGCGTAGTCGAGCACGTACTGGTCGGCCGCGCCTTTGGAGCAGCCATAGGGTGTGCAAAAGTCCAGGCTGCGGCCCTCGCCGATACCCTCGGTGCGGATCGCAGGGTGGCAGGGCACATAGCGCTCGCCCTCCGGGCGAACTGCGATGTCGGGGAGGCTGCCGTACACCTTGTTGGTGCTGGCGAAGATCACCGGGATGCGTTCGCCGCTCTGTCGCGCCGCCTCCAGGACGTTGAAAGTTCCCCTAAGGTTAATGTCGAAATCCTCGCCCGGCCGAACCAGGCTGGTGGTAACGGCGGTCTGCGCGGCCAGGTGGAATATGGCTTTCGACCCCGTGAGGGCCGAAGCCAAGGCGTTGGCGTCGCGCACATCGACAGTTTCCACGGTGAGGCGGCTTCCATGCTTGTGCGACAACCATTCAAGGTTCTGTTCGACACCGGGGCGACTGAGATTGTCGATCACCAGCACCGGCTCGCCGTCCGACAACAGGCTGTCGGCGAGATTGGACCCGATGAAGCCGCTGCCGCCGACGATGGCGACAGGTGCTTCGCGACGATTGCGTCTACCCGGCTTCATGACACCAGCCCGCGTTCTTCGAGCTCGCGTTTCATGTCGGCGCCGCGATCGATGGCAATCGTGTTGCGCACCCAGGAAACGAAGTCGCCGAGGGAATTCTCCAACTGCCGCCCTGGTTCGAAACCCAGCAGTTCGCGCGCCTTGGAAATGTCGGCGAAGCAGTTGCGAATGTCACCGGAACGCGCTTTGCCGAGCAGCTCGGGCGAGCGGTCCGGCGTTCCCATGGCCTCGGCCAGCAGCCGCGCGACATCGCGGATCGCATAAGCCCGGCCGCTTCCGATGTTGATGACGTGGCCTTTTGCCTGGCGTTGCTCCAGTGCCAGGCGAAAGGCGCGGGCGACGTCACGTACATGAACGAAATCGCGCTTCTGCTGGCCATCTTCGAAGATCATCGGCCGCTTACCGTTGGCCAGACGCGAGGCGAAGTTGGCCAGCACGCCGGTATAGGGGTTTGAAAGCGCCTGTCCGGCGCCGAAAACGTTGAACAGGCGCAGCGCCACCGCATCGACGCCATAGGCTTCGCCGAAGATCAGCACGGCGCGTTCCTGGGCATATTTCGTCAATGCATAGATGGAGGCGAGATCGATCGGCTTTTCTTCGTCTGTCGGCAACGGCGAGAGAGGTTCACCGTCCGCCGACAAGGGATCCCACTGTCCGCCTTTGAGGTCGTTGGCCTTGCGCCGGGCGTTGCCGACGCGCCGGCCGTCGGGCGTGGCATACAGACCTTCGCCGTAGACGCTCATCGAAGACGCGACGACGATCCGCTCGACCGGGTGCTTGATCAACACCTCGAGCAGTGTTGCAGTGCCGAGATCGTTGGCGCCGACATAGCGGGCGATCTCGTACATGGATTGGCCGACGCCGACTTCCGCAGCCAGGTGAACCACCCCGTCGACGCCCTTCAGCGCCTTGGTGACGGCTTCGCGATCGCGCACGTCGCCCTTGATCAGTTCGGCTCCAGCGGGAAGGTTGACCGCTTCGCCGCCATGCACCTGATCCAGCAATGCATCTAGGATGCAAACCGAATAACCGTGATCGGCGAATTCTTGTGCGACGTGGCGACCAATGAAACCACAGCCCCCTGTGACCAGTATACGTTTCACGACAACTCCTCGGACTGGTGACCTCGGCGCCCCCAACTTCTCGGCAAAAGCTTTGTTCCCTGCGCATCAACAAAGTTCTCCTGGCGGTTTCATTCGACAGCAGGCGCATCGCACCACGCGACGGGTGCTGGAACATTGCCTGCCGTGTGCTGTTAGGACGCTCAACAGTTGCCGCGGTGCGTGCGCGGCGAGAGAGCTGGCTGAAAGGAGATTTCAATGTCGCAATCGCAGACGACCACCAATCACGAGGAGATTCGCAAATGGGCCGAGGAGCGGAACGGCCGGCCGGCAGTGGTGCGAACCAAGGGCGAGGGCGGCATCCTGCGGATCGATTTCGGCGAGCCCGAGGAGGCATTCGAACCAGTCGAATGGGATGAGTTCTTTCGGATATTCGATGAGAACCGTCTGGCTTTTCTTTACCAGGCCAACACCGGCGGCGGGCAAACCAGCCGTTTCAACAAGTTCGTCGAGCGTGACCAAAAGGGCTGACCGAGGGCCGGCTGGCGATCAATCGGAAACCTGGTTCGGCTCAGTTCAGAAGCCTTGCGCCGCCGGACTTTGCCAAATCGCGCATGATGGCGTTAAGCCAGTCTTCGGTGGACTGGCCGATCCGCCTTTGGTCGATGTCACGGATCGCTCGCTCGAGCGTCCTTTCGACAAGCCGGTCGGAGGCTTCCACATCCCCCAGCAACAGACGTGCCGCAAGCCTGAGCTTGGGCAGGAGCGAAAACACGTCATCCGGCGAACTTGGCACAAAGCCGCTCGCCTCAGCCGGGCCTTGCGGCGGGAAAAGGGCGTTGAATACAGCCCCGCTGCCCGAGGATTTTCGCAGGTTGCTGGCATGCCGGAGATGTTCGGGAATGGCGATATCGCTGTCACCGCTGAAAAACACGAACGGGACGCCGCGGCGCATCAGTTCGTCCGCGATCGGAAAGACACGTCGCCCGTTGAGGTTGACGTCGAGGATGGCAGCCTCGGCCGATTCAGTGTGCAATGATGCTTGTTCGACCGTCGCTGCCGGTCCCAGGATGATCGCACCCATATTGCTGAAATAGCGGGCGAGATCTCCGGCTACCATCCATTCGTCTTCGACGATCAGAAGATGCACCCCTTGCAGATCGCGCACCCGGTCATCCTTTCTCGAGCAGTATCTGGTGGAAACAGTGTCGCCGAGCCTGCTGGCGTTTCGGCACGAGCCCGGCAATTCCACGCCGCTGACTCCATGTGCGTCGGGAGCTTTGTTTCAGATGGACGTTTGGTCATTGAACACGTGAACTCCAAATTCAACGCCATCCGTCGCGACTTGTTCCGTATCTCCGCCGCGCCTATGCTTACCTGCTGTCCAGCCTGCTCATAAGTGATTTCGCACAAAGGTGCCGAAAGGGGAACTTCCAGTGACAGCCCAGGCGAAAAGATTTCCCATCGTGGGCGTCGGCGCGTCCGCCGGCGGGATTCCGGCGATGGAAGGGCTGTTCAAGGGGATGACCGATCAGCCCGGCATGGCGTTCGTCGTCATTACTCATCTCAGCCCTAAGCGAGAGAGCCTGTTGCACGAGGTCGTCGGCCGCTACACCGAAATGGCGGTCGAAATCGCGGCGGACGGCATGGTCGTTCAACCGAACCACGTCTATGTCATGCCGCAGAACGTGACCATGACCATCGACAAGGGAATGCTGCGCCTGCGCCGGCCCAATGGGTTCAGCCAGGAGCGCAAACCCATAGACATCTTCTTCAGCGCACTGGCCGAAGACCAGGGCGAACATGCCGTCGGCGTCATCCTGTCGGGCGGAGATTCCGATGGAACCTTGGGCGCCAAGGCGATCAAGGAGCATGGCGGGCTCACCGTCGCGCAGATCTCCGACGGCTACGGCCCGCGCAACCCCGATATGCCGCAGAGCGCCATCACCAGCGGACTTATCGATATAGCCGCGCCCGCCGAGGAGATCGGCACGAAACTGGAAGCCTTCACGCGCGGCTTCGACGCGTTGAATGGGTTGGCGGAGGAGGATAGCGTCCGCACGGCGGGTATGGAAAAGGTCCTGTCTCAGATCTACGGCATCCTGCGCAGCCACTCAGGCCATGATTTCTCGGGCTACAAGACCAAGACGTTCCTGCGACGCATCAAGCGGCGCATGCAGATCGCGCAGATGCAATCCATTGGCGCATACGTGGAATGGCTGCAGAAGGACCCTCGCGAGGTGATGAACCTTTTTCGCGACCTGCTGATCAACGTCACCAGCTTCTTTCGCGATCCCGAGGCCTTCGAAATGCTCGAGCGAAAGATCGTACCGCAACTCTTCGAAGGCAAGACCGCCAACGACATCATCAGGGTGTGGATTCCCGGCTGCGCCACAGGCGAAGAGGTGTTCTCCATCGGCATCCTGCTACGCGAACATGTGGAAAAGCTCCCGGTCGTTCCGCGAATCCAGATATTCGCGACCGATATCGACGAACCGGCGCTGGCGGTGGCGCGGGCAGGGCGCTATCCCGAAGCCTTGCTGCAGGGACTTTCCCCCGAACGCCGCCAACGGTTTTTCAATGGCGACGGCGACACCTATGTCATCAGCAACGAGATACGGGAGCTGTGCATCTTCTCGCCGCACAGCGTCGTTCGCGACCCGCCTTTCTCACGCATGGACCTGGTCTCGTGCCGCAACCTGCTGATCTATTTCGGCCCAGCCATTCAGAGCCGGGTCATTCCTATTTTTCATTACGCCCTGAAGCCTGGCGGTTACCTTTTCCTCGGCACCTCGGAGAGCGTCGGACAGAACGACGATCTGTTCGCTACCGTCGACAAGAAACATCGCATCTTCCAGGCGCGGGAGCATGCCTCGCCGCATGTCAGGCTGCCGGCCCTGATCGGCGATGGCCGTTCAGGCGCGTTCCCGTCCGAGAGCACTGGCTTGAGGAAGGGAGCCGCCGGTTATCCCCTACGCCAGGCGGTCGAGGCGCAGGTGCTGGAGCGCTTCGCCCCCCCGCATGTGCTGGTCAACGCCGAGGGCGATGTCGTCTACTACTCAGCTCGCACCGGCAAATATCTCGAAGCGCCGCAAGGCATTCCCAGCCGGCAACTGTTGACAATGGCGCGCCGTGGGCTGCGACTCGACTTGCGCGCCGCGCTGCGGGAAGCGACGTCGACGCGCCGGACCGTCATACGGGAAAATCTCACGGTCGAGGAGGATGATGAGCGGATCCAGCCGATCAAGCTCACCATTGAGCCGCTGGCGGAACGCGACAATGGCGAGCCGCTCTATCTCGTCCTGTTCGAACCGTCGGGACCTACGCAGATCCGCACAGACCAAGGCGGCAGCCATGACACCGACAGCACCGCCGATCTGGAGCGAGAACTGCGCGATGCGAGGGAGCGCCTGCAATCGACGATCGAGGAATATGAGACCGCACTGGAAGAGGTGAAATCGTCCAACGAGGAACTCGTCTCTGTCAACGAGGAGGCCCAGTCGACCAATGAGGAACTTGAGGCCTCGAAGGAGGAAATGCAGTCGCTCAATGAGGAACTGAACACTATCAATGCCGAGTTGACGAACAAGATCGAGGAACTCGATCACGCCAACAGCGATCTGCGCAACCTGTTCGAAAGCACGGAGATCGCGACCATTTTCCTCGATCGCAATCTGGTGGTGCGGACCTTCACGCCCGCGGCTTCGTCGTTCTTCAGTCTGCGACCCTCCGACGTCGGCCGGCCGCTGACGGACCTGTCGAGCCAGTTGGAGTATCCCGAGTTGAAGCAGCATATCGCCGAGGTGTTCGAGACAGGCGAGACCCTGAACCACCACCTTGCGCGCGACAGCGCCGGGCGGTTTCACATGGTCCATATCAATCCCTATCGGGACAAGAGCAACCGCGTTCAGGGTGTGGTCGTGACACTGGTCGACGTCACCACTCTGGCTCAGGCGGAAGAACATCAGCAGGTTCTCATCTCTGAGCTCAACCACCGGGTCAAGAACATGTTGGCGGTGATCGTCAGCATTGCGAGCCGCACGCGGGAGAAATCCGTGTCGAAGGATGAATTCGCGGAAGCCTTGATCGGGCGCTTGCATGCGATGTCGCGGGCCTATGGGTTATTGAGCCGGAAAAGCTGGAAGGAAGCTTCGGTCAGCGAGCTGCTTCACCAGGAGCTCGAGCCGTTTGGCATTGAACGGTTCGAACTGAACGGCCAGGAGATAGAACTTGGACCGCAACAGGGCCTTTCCCTTAGCATGGCCGTCCACGAACTGGCCACCAACGCGGCCAAATATGGCGGTCTTTCCAAACCTCGTGGCAAGGTGGTGGTGATGTGGTCGATCGCTGACGACATGTTTACGCTTACCTGGCGCGAGAAGGACGGTCCCCCTGTCAATGAACCCGTCGGCAGCGGCTTCGGCCTCACGCTGCTGCAGGGAGAGATCGGCTACAGGCTTGGCGGCCATGTCGAAACCGTTTTTCGCAAGGAAGGCCTCAACGTTCAGATCGCATTTCCCGTTAACCGGAAGGAGGGGTCGTGAACGACGGACCGCGCGTCCTGGTTGTCGAGGATGAATGGCTAATCGCGGAAGACACCGCGTTAGTCCTGCGTAGCGCCGGTTACCAGGTGGTCGGTCCCGCGCCTTCGGTAGCCGCGGCGCTTCGTCTCGTCGGCTCGGACAAGATCGACATGGCGTTGCTGGACATTCAGTTGAACGGTGAAACGAGCCTGCCCCTCGCGGAGACATTGCAGGCGCAGGGTGTTCCCTTCGCCCTCATGACGGGATTTGGCGCGCGCGACCTACCGGCATCCTTTCGCGACTGCAAATTCGTGCCCAAGCCGGCGACTGAAGCAGCTATCCTGGCTGCGCTGGCCGACCTGGGGTCGCTGCGCGACGTTTCGCGTTGACGGGCACTCGAAGGGCGCCACAGGATCAGTCCAAGGGCTTGTCCGTCGGTCGCGGAGTCGTGCTGGGCTGACGGGGACGACCGGCATTTCGATTGGCTGTGGGATTGTCCAGGGGAGGGGCTGAAGGGTGAGATCCTCCGGCAGTCTTCGGCGTCGGCGATTTCGCCCCTGCGTCCGTATCACCGGCGTCTCGCCTCGGGTGTGGCAAACCATCGGTGTTCGGAGACCGAATAACGGGTTTCGAGCGAGAATTCTCGTTGGCCATGGCGGCCCCCTTCTTCTGAACCGAACTCAGCGGGTCAATCGCCGACACAGCAGAAGGTTCCGAACTGCCAATGCCGATCGGGCGGGCGTCCAACGGATGCCGGGAATGAGACAGCTCTTGCCTCTGGAATTGCGACATCTCAGCCATGCGGCCGCATAACCACCTTGATGCAACCATCCTGCTTGTCTCGGAAGGTCTTGTAGAGGTCCGGCCCGGCTTCGAGCTCGGCTCTGTGGGTGATGACGAAAGACGGGTCGATCTCGCCATTCTGGACCTTGGCCAGAAGTGGTTCGAGATAGCGCTGGGTATGGGTTTGGCCCATTCGGAAGGTCAGCCCCTTGTTCATCGCGGCGCCGAACGGGATGTGATCGACCAGGCCGATATAGACGCCGGGAACCGAGATGGTGCCGCCCTTGCGGCAGCAATAGATCGCCTCTCGCAGCACATGCGGCCGATCGGTGCCGAGATAGACGGCGGCCTTCACCTTGTCGAGCATGGCGTCGGCGCTGGCGCCGGGGTCGGATTCAGTGCCGACGCAGTCGATGCAGCGATCCGGGCCGCGGCCGTCGGTCATCGCCATCAGTGCGTCGTAGATATTGGAATTGCTGAAGTCGAGCGTCTCTGCTTTGCCGTGTTCACGCGCCATGGCCAGCCGCTCCGGCACCTTGTCGATGGCGATGACGCGGCCGGCGCCGAGCATCCACGCGCTCTGGATGGCGAATTGGCCAACCGGGCCGCAACCCCATATCGCGACCGTATCGCCCGGCTCGATGCCGGCGTTCTCTGCCGCCATGTAGCCGGTCGGGAAGATGTCGGAGAGAAACAGCACCTGTTCATCTTCCATTCCCTCCGGCACCTTGATCGGACCGACATCGGCGAACGGAACCCGCAGATATTCCGCTTGTCCGCCCCAATAGCCGCCGACAAGATGCGAATATCCGAAAAGGCCGGCCGGCGATTGCCCCATCGCTTCGGCGGCCTGTTTTGCGTTGGGATTCGAGCGGTCGCAAAGCGAAAACAGCCCGTTCTGGCAAAACCAGCACTCGCCGCAGGAAATGTTGAACGGCACCACCACCCGGTCACCCTTCTTGAACTTCGAATGGCCCTGACCAACCTCCACCACTTCGCCCATCGTCTCGTGGCCAAGCACGTCGCCCGATTTCATCGTCGGCATGTAACCGTTCATCAGGTGGAGGTCGGAGCCGCATATGGCGCAGCACGTAACCTTGATGATCACGTCGCGGTCATCCTCGATGACGGGATCGGCCACTTGGTCGCAGCGTATGTCGCCTTTGCCGTGCCATGTAAGGGCTTTCACGATGTTGCTCCTGAGTTTCGAGGGTGCGTTTCATTGGTGAGACGCGCGTTTCTCGTGCGTGGCGCCGAAGATGCCGCCGGTCAGTCCTGGGACGCCGAGCCCGGCGCAGCCATCTCGCGGTGCTGTTCGGCCAGCGTACCCGCTGGCGTGACATGCGCAGCGGCGACCTGCAGCTTGTTCTTCCAGCCGCTGACCACCTGTTCTTCGCCAGTCATCATCGCTTCGTAGCCGGCCTTGGCAACGTCGGCCGGATTGTCCTTCTCGTCGGTGCCGACCTTGGTGTCCATCATCTCGGCGCGTTCGAAGAAGCGTGTCTGCGTGGCGCCGGGCATCAACACGGTCACCGTGACGCCGGTGTCCTGCAATTCGTGACGCAAGGCGATCGCGAAGGAATCGATGAATGCCTTGGTGCCGTTGTAGACGGCTTGGAAAGTCCCGGGCATGAAACCGGCGATCGACCCGGTGAAAAGAATGCGCCCGCGCCCGCGGCGAGCCATCTTGGCGCCGAGTTCATGCGCGAGATACACCGTTCCGGTGATATTGGTGTCGATGATGCGCCGGATCTTCCCCCAGTCCTGGTCGACGAAGCCATTCCCGAGCCCGCGTCCAGCGTTGAGAAACAGCAGGTCGATGTCACGCTCGCCAATTCGGGAGATCAGCCGATCCACGCCTTCGACGGTCGCGAGATCGGCCTCGACGGCTTCGACTGCGATATTATGTGAGCCGAGTGCCTCGGCGGCCTGCTGGATTGCCGGTTCATCAGCCGCAACGACGAGATTGTAGCCATCCTTCGCGCAGAGTTTCGCAAGTTCCTTGCCTATGCCGCTCGAGGCGCCGGTGACCACTGCGAGTTTTGCATCCGTCATGATTTCCTCCGTCGTGCCGGCCGAACCAGCAGAGGAGATGATTGTTCCGTGGATCGGTATCGTCCGGTCGGCGCCTGTCGGGAGTCTGACTTCTGCTCTTGGCCGGGCGATGGATTTTCGGAATTCGGGCGGGAACAACCGGATGGTCCCGCAGTTCGGCGCGTGCAGGAGGAACATGATGCAACATGCTGATAAGATCGCGCTCCGGCGTGTGAAAATGCTGGTCGAGCAATATGTGCTGACCAGGAGCAGGCGATATGATTTCGTGTCGACGGAGTTGGCTTGCAGGGCCATTCGTGAGGTGATGCGCAGCCCGATCGAAGATGCCGAACTGGATCGCATGTTGGCCAGAAGCGCGGCCAGGCAGGGGCTTTCGGTGCGATTCGACCGGATGGAAGCTTGGCAGGCTGCTTCGCCATCTCCCACCGAAGGAGTATCGATATGAGAGCCGTGTTGCTGATGCTGGCACTGGTCTGTCTGGCCGGGTGCAACAATCCCGATCCCGACAAATCCAAAGCGGATACGAACAGTCAGCCGGTCGACAAAAACCCCACAACCGACACGAACCCCACCCCACAAACCACCACCGGCGGAGATCAGCAAGGCACCCAACCGGCCCAGCCGGCATCCCCTAAGCCGGCTGGCGGCTAGCTACCGGCCTAGCCCACCAGACTGGGACCGCCATAGAGCAGTTCATCGTCTGCGGAAACGGCTAACCACTCTGTGTTGTTGTTTTTGCGCAATTCCTAAGGGAAAGCGCACCGCGCTTTTCCCCGGAAAGCCGTACACACTTTTCCTGGATTGCTTTAGTGGCGCGCCGAGCTTCTCGTTCTGGGTTCCCTGGCAACAATTCTGACGGGTACCGATTTGACGGCGGGGACGTGAGCCTTCTTGGCCCGGTGCCACAGAGGAACCAGGGGATTGAGTTCCGGATAATAACCGGCGCAGTTGCCTTCGGGCACGGAGTAGGGGGTGATGCGCAAACCTCGAACCCGCCGCTCCACGCCATCATCGGCATGGGTTTCCAGATCGATTTCCTGCCCGGCGCTCAATCCGAACCGCTGAATGTCGGCCTCGTTCATCAACAGGACCATGCGTGTGCCGTGTATGCCGCGCAGTCTGTCATTGTACCCATAGACGGTGGTATTGAACTGGTCATTGGAGCGCACCGTTATCAGCGTCAGCACATTGTGACCCGAAACATCGATGTCCGGGTCTGTTTCAAGCGTCGTCGGCAGCTTGAAATTGGCTTTCTTGTTCGGCGTCTCCCAGACCCGTTTCGAGGCCTTGATATCGCGGTGAAAGCCTCCCGGCGTCAGGAACCGCTTGTTGAACTCACGAAAATGCTGCGGGTAACAACGCTCGATCTCATCGCGGATAAGGGAATAATCGGCGACCCATTTATCCCACGGGATCGAACTCACCCCCGATACGGTGGCCTTGGCCAGTTCCGCCACGATCTTCGGTTCGGAAAGCAGATGCGGTGAAGCCGGCGGACGCGAACCGAAGGAGCCGTGGATACAGGCGGTGGAGTCCTCCATTGAAACGGTCTGGTCACCGCTCGCCTGATGGTCCCTTTCCAGCCGCGACAGGCAGGGCAGCAGATAGGTCACCGCCCCTGGCAGGAGATGGCTGCGGTTGAGCTTGGTGGCGACTTCGACATGCAGCCCAAGCCGACGCCATGCTTTCTCGATCAGGCCGGTTTCGGGAACGGCGCGAACGAAATTGCCGCCGAGTCCGATGAAGCCTTTCACCGAGCCGGCGATGACGCCCTCGCAGGCCTCGACCGTGTCGAGACCCTTCTCGCGTGGCGGCTCGAAATCATAGAACCGGGCGAACTTGTCGAGCGGAACGAGCTCGGGCTTTTCGGATATGCCGATAGTGCGCTGGCCCTGGACATTGGAATGGCCGCGCAGCGGTGAAATGCCGGCGCCGGGCTTTCCCATGTTGCCGCGCATGAGCAGCAGGTTGCATAGCATCTGGACGTTCTCGGTACCGTGCCGGTGCTGTGTCAAACCCATGCCGTAATTGCCGATCACCGCATTGGAGCGGCTGTAGACCTCGGCAACATGTTCGAGATCCGCCTGCGCTATTCCCGAGCGCCTGACGACTTCGTCCCACCTGGCTGCCCGCAAGTAAGCCTCGAATTCGGCAAAACCATCCGTGTGCTCGGCAATGAAATCGACGTCGAGGACGCGCGGATTCCCGTGTTCCCGTGCCGCGTCGTCGAGCGCCAGCACCGCCTTGGCGATGCCGGTCATGGCGGCGATATCGCCGCCGCTGCGGACCTGGAAGAAGTCGCTGGACATCTTCGTGCCGGGCCCCGGCGACAGCATCTCAAGGGGATCTTGCGGATTCTTGAAGCGCTTCAGCCCCCTTTCCGGCAAGGGATTGAAGGTGAACACCGGCACCCCACGTTGACGAGCCTCTTGCAGCGGATGCAGCAGCCGCGGCGCCGTCACCCCGGTGTTGTGGCCAAAAAAGAACATCATGTCGCACTGGGAGAAGTCCTCGAGCTGCACGGTTCCAACCGGCGAGCCGATCGATTCGGGCAGCCCGACCGATGTCGATTCGTGGCACATGTTGGAAGAATCGGGCAGGTTCGATGAGCCATAGATACGCGCAAAGAGCTGATACATGAACGAAGCCTCCAGCGAGGCCCGGCCGGATGTGTAGAAGACGACCGATTTCGGATCGAGCCGCCGCAGCTCCATGCCGATCTCGAGGAATGCGTCATCCCAGGAAACCGGTTCATAGCGGTCGGTGACGGCATTGTAGCGTAGGGGATCCGTAAGCCTACCCTGTTTTTCGAGGTCACGATCCGGCCAGTCGAGCAGTTCGGTGACCGTATGTCGTGCGAAGAAATCCGGGCCGCAACGCAGCTTTGTCTGATCCCACATGGTCGCCTTCGCGCCATTTTCGCAGAACTCGAAGGGCCGCGGATCGGCCGGCTTGGCCCATGAACAGGAAACGCACATGTAGCCATCGGCCTTGTTCTGCTTGAGCAGCGTGCTCCATATGCCCGACATCAGCAGGCCTTCGCCGTATGCCTTGCGGACCAATGACCTCAGGGATCCCCATCCGCCGGTGGGATGGTTGTATTTTTTTGTTTCGATACGGTCGGTTACGGCAGGTTTCATCGAGATCGTCCTTGAAGAACCGATACCGAACCTCGCCCGTCACCGATTGTTCCCGCGGCTCCGTGCAGTGTTGGGGTCGAATCTTGCGGGTCGAAGCCGACGCGACCGAGGAGTGATCGCGGCCGGTCGTGGAACTATTTTCGTGATCGGCTGTTCGGCTTGGGAAGGGAGCCTGGCAATGGTGCGACGCAATGCAGTGCTTTCGCTCGTGATAGCCGCCATCATCATCATCGGCTTCCTCATAGGATCTCTCTATGCCGACATGGGCTGGCATACCTCGCCACTGAAGCGGGCGCCTGAACAGAACCGGGGCGGTAACGCGCCGACGGATACTTCGCCAGCCGCGGGTGTCCGGAAAAATCCCCAGGAAAACACCGAAATGCCGGGGCAGCAGTAGCGACCTCGAACGGGATCCCGCGCGAAAGGATGTCATGCTGTCAGATCCTACCGTGCTGATCTTGATGTATTTCCTGCTGCCGGTCTGGTTGGCCGCCGGATTTGCCGACTGGCTCTGCCATCGCGCCTCTCACATCGAATCGACGACAGGCGCCAAGGAATCGTTGATCCACCTTCTGATGTTCGCCGAGGTCGGAATACCTTTGCTGGCCGCCATGTTTCTTGACGTGAATGCTCTCATCATTCTCGTCATGATCGTTACCTTCTTCGTCCACGAGGCGACAGCGATGTGGGACGTCAGCTACGCCACCACCGCCCGCACCGTCACGCCGATCGAGCAGCACGTTCACAGCTTCCTGGAGATGATCCCGCTGATGGGGCTGGTCAGCGTCATTTCCCTCCACTGGGGACAGTTCCTCGCCTTGTTCGGGGCAGGGACGGAAACCGCGCGCTTCGAACTTGTCTGGAAATCGCAGCAGCTGCCGGTGATCTACATTGCCTGCGTGATGGGCGTGATCCTGCTTTTCGAACTGCTTCCCTATCTGGAAGAGCTCGTCAGGGGATTGCGGGCCAATGCCGGGAAACTGATCCCGTCGAAGGCCAGGCGAGGAGATCCGGGCCAGACGACATGGCGTTGACACGGATCGCGCGGCAGCACCCCTCCAGCCGCCGGCGTCGGATATCCCGCCGGTCCGCAATGCCAGCATCCTTGTGCGGAACATTTCTGCCGGGCTGGCCATTGAGCGAGCGGGCATGGCAGCGATGGGGAGTGCGATGATGGGATTTCTATCCGACCTCGACAAGAAACTGACGGACAATGTCTACGAACATGGCAGCCAGCTCACCGATTCCGCCGCGGATCTCCCGCAGACGGTCGGCGAAATTGTCGAACGGCTGATGCCTTTCGTCCAACCTGAGGCGCGCGAGACGGTCAAGGCTCAGATTCTGGGCCTGATCCACGAGTACAAAGCCGAGCGCACCCGGAGCGCCGCCGAGCAGGATCATCCAGACTGAACTACCCGTTCTGGTCTATCGCGTGAGGCGCCGGCTGGCTGCCGCCCCCGCTGCCCGATGTATCGCGACCGAACCATATCCAAGCCGCGACAAGCACAATCACCACAATGGCTATCCAGGCAATGAGACGGGGCATTGAGGGATCCTTCCCTGCCAGTCGATCATTTGGGGGCGCGACGATCAGGATGGAAATCGAACCGCCCCGCCGCCTCCTCGTTAATCCGGCTACCGATCCTTTGTTCCGCTCGCGCTGGTCCCTGCCTCGGTTGACGGGGAGGGCGGGCGCGCTAGATCAAAACTTACGCCGAACATGGTTTTCGTTGGTGGGGGAGGTCATTCGTGTGGCGGGTCCAACGCCGGATCTAATTCTTAGCGGTCGTCGCCTTGGCCGCAACAGCGCATGCCTGCTGTTGCTCATGGCCATGTCGACCGCGTGCTCGTCCTCGGACCAGATCGAACAGCAATCCCGAACTGCCGCCTCGACGGCGCAGACCGTATCAATGACGCTTGATGCCTGGGCGGCGGGAGCTGCCCCTTCCAAATATGCTTCGGGCACGCTGCAATCGGCCGGCACGACACTGGCCGATATCGACGCGAAGATCCGATCGGCCACTACGGCTGAACCTGCCGAGCAGGCTGCGTTGGCGGAGGCGGTCAAGGACCTGTCGATCGCGGTGAACCGCGCCCAGGCGGGAGTGCAAGCGGACCGCCGCCCGCAAGTGCAGGAGGCTCAGGAAGATATTCGGACGGCCACGCGCTCCCTGGCCGCCGCTTACTTCAGATATTTCGCGCCGAAGCCATGAAGAAGCTCCTGGAAATATCGCTGGGCATCGTCACCAGTGTTGGCGGCTTCCTGGAAGTCGGATCGATGGCGACGGCAGCCCAGGCAGGTGCGACCTTCGGGTTTCAGCTGATCTGGGCGGTGGTTCTCGGCACCATCTGCATCATTTTTCTGGTCGAGATGGCCGGCCGGTTTGCCGCCGTGAGCCATCACACGATCTCTGACGGGATCCGGGAACGATTTGGCTTCAACGTTTCGCTATGGCCATTGCTTGCCGCCCTGCTGGTCAATTTCATGCTGCTGTCCGCCGAGATCGGTGGTGTTGCCATCGCGCTCGAACTTGCCACCGGCATTGGCTTCCAATGGTGGGCTTTACCCGTGGCTTTGATGGCATGGCTGTTGCTGTGGAAAGGCACGTTCGGACTGATCGAGAAAGGCGTGTCGATACTCGGCCTCGTGACGCTGTGCTTCGTGGTCGCAGCGGTGATGCTGAAGCCCGATTGGACAGCTGTCGCGTCCGGCGCGGTGCCTACACTGCCGGCCCACGACGCGGCGAATTACTGGTACATGGCGGTCAGCATTCTTGGCGCTTCGATATCGCCTTACCTGTTCATGTTCTATTCCTCGGGGGCGATCGAGGACCAGTGGGACAGAAGCTATCTCGGAACCAATCGGGCCATCGCCGGACTGGGCATGGCGTTTGGCGGCACCATTTCGATCGGTGTCTTGATGGTGGCCGCGCTCGTGCTTGCAACGCACGGCATCGATCAGGTCGACGACTATCATCAATTACCATTGATGCTGATCCCGATATTCGGCTTCTGGGGGTTCGTCCTGTTCGTTGCCTCGCTCGCTATCGCTTGCTTCGGCGCCGCACTCGAGGTTGGGCTGCAACAGGCTTATCTGGTGGCGCAAGGGTTTGGATGGAACTGGGGCGAAAACCTCAAGCCACGCGACGATCCTGGCTTCAGTGCCGTCTACACGGTATCATTGTTTCTGGCCGCCATCCCCATCATGCTTGGGCTCGATCCGCTGAAGCTCACCATTTTTTCCATGGCGCTGACCGCCGCCAGCCTGCCGCTGACGGTAATTCCTTTCCTTTTCCTGCTGAACGACAAGCGCTATGTCGGCGAGCACCGCAACGGCATTGTCTCGAATGCCGCGGTGATCTTCATCATCGGGCTTGGTTTCGTGCTCGCCGTGGTGACCATTCCCCTGCAGATATTCGGAGGCACGTGATGGATTTGCTGCGCGACATCCTCGACAAGCAGATCGTCGACCGCGAGCAGGTCAAGATCGGCAAGATCGACGGGCTGGTGGCGGAGTTGCGGCCGGGCAAGCCGCCGAGGATCATCGCGGTCGAGCTCGGCTCCGTCACCTTGGCGCGTCGACTGGGCGTACGGCCAGGGCGTTGGATGACGCAACTCGCGGCAGCGTGGGGCGGCAAACGCCATCGCAAGCCGCACCGGATCGCCTGGAAGAAGGTCCAGGACATAGGCGTCGACATCCAGTTCGATATCGATGTGCGCGAAACCTCGATCTTCGCCTGGCAGGACTGGCTGCGCGACCATGTCATCGGACGCATTCCGGGAGCTTGATGATGTCCACCGTCAACCTCGAGCATCTGGCCGGACGACGCGTTCTCTCGCGGCAAGGCGAAAGCATCGGCTATATCGAGGAGATACGAGCCGAACCGGCCGGCGACGACTTCGTCGTTACCGAATTCCATGTCGGTATCTACGCCGCTTTCGAGCGTCTCTCGGCCTCGACCATCGGCACGGCGGTGCTGGATTTCTTCCGGTTGCGCCGTCGCGACGGCCTGTACCGTATTCCCTGGGACAAGCTCGACATCTCCGATCCTGCACGGCCGCGGCTGCTGTGTTCGACAACGGAACTTTCCGGCATGAAGGGCGCCCCCGAATTTCATCCACGAGGGAGGCAGGATCGATGACGACCCAGGCGGACGGCCGCGCGAAAGTGCTCGAACCAAGGGTTGTCTGATGCTGTCTGCACTCAGGATGATGCGCCTTACCGCAGCAGGCTGGCTGCCAGGAACACCGCGGCCGCTATCAGCACGAAGGCCGCAATCATCATTAGCGGCCAGTTGCTGCGGGGCTGCAGTTCGGGCTCGTTCTCCACCGGCCGCATCGCGTTGGCGAAGCTGGCATCGTTTTCGAATTTTGGCCGGAGAGAACGCTGCGGACCTGCTTCAGTGACCGGGTTCTGCGTGTCCGCCGCCTCGGCGTCGGTCTCGAACGGGGCAACTGCAGGATCGAATCCGGGCGTTTTGTCCCGTGTGGCTCCGGCCTGAACTTCTCCCCTGGCTGCGGCAGGTGTGGAATTTGAAATCTTGGCCATGAACTCTCCTCGGAACCCAATTCGGCAAGTTCGCTCGGTCGACAGATTGACGCTCATGGGTCGCATTTAAAATCAAATCTCGCAGCCGCCGATTTGTTCCGCGCCGCGGTCCCGATGTTGAGGGTCTCCTGGCCGGCTGTGGGGCCTGTCCGAAGGCGCTTGCAGCGCATCGCACGGCGCCGGAACAAAGCCCATCCTGGCTTGTTAGGGCGCATCGTAAGTTCGCGCATCGACAAGGACAAAGCCAATGAAAACGCGACACCTTCTTGCCTCGCTCGCCGCTGCTTCCATGCTTATCGCAATGCCTGCTTTGGCTGCTTCCGACAGCGCTCAGGATTTCGTCGACAAGGCCGCCGTCGGCGGCAAGTTCGAGGTCGATTCGAGCAAGATTGCCCAGGACAAGGCCCAGGATCAAAGCATCAAGAATTTCGCGCAGACGATGATCCGGGACCATGGCGCGGCCAACGCCAAGCTGGAAACAATTGCCGGCGAACAGAAGTTGAAGGTGCCGACGGCGCTCGATGCGCAGCATCAGGCCGATCTGGATAAGCTCCAGAACGCACAGCCGCCAATCGATCCGGCCTATGTGGACATGCAGCGCAAGGCGCACGCCGATGCCGTCAATCTGTTTGAAAGCTACGCCCGCGACGGCGACAACGCGGCCCTCAAGACGTTCGCCCAGCAAACGGTCGGCACCTTGAAGATGCATCGGCAGATGATCGAAAAGATCGCCTCCGCCCAGGACTCCATCACGGGAGCGACAACGCCCGCGGTGAAAACCACGAACACACCCAATGCCGCGGCCCTGGTGCCCGGCGCAAACAGTTTCACCGAGCCCCAGGCAAAGAGCCGCATCGAGGATGCCGGCTATTCCAATGTGTCGAAGCTTGCCAAGGACGATCAAGGCATCTGGCGCGGGCAGGCGACCAAGTCAGGCCAAAGTGTCGCCGTCGGGCTCGACTATCAGGGCAACGTCGTCGCCGACAGCAAATGAGCACGATCAGGAGATATCAAAATGAAAACCGTAACTGCACTGTTCGACAACTATGACGACGCAGCCGACGCGGTCGGCGAACTGGAAGCGTCCGGAGTGCCACATTCCGATATCAGCATCATCGCCAACAACTCGGATGGCTGGTACGAGAGAGATCGTTCCGAAACCGCTGAAGATGCCGCGAGCGGCGCAGGGATAGGGGCCGTGGTCGGTGGCGCCGGCGGTTTGCTGACAGGGTTGGGCGTCATGGCCGTTCCGGGCGTCGGACCTGTGGTTGCGGCCGGATGGCTTGCCGCTACCGCCACCGGGGCGGTTGCCGGCGCGGTGGCTGGTGGTGCGGCGGGCGGTATCATTGGCGCTCTGACGGATTCGGGCGTTTCCGAAAACGATGCAAATGTCTATGCAGAGGGCGTACGTCGTGGCGGTACGCTGGTGACGGCCAAGGTGGACGATGGGCTTGTTCCGGAAGCCGAGGACATTCTGGGTCAGTCCAGCTCGGTTGACGTGATGGAACGCCGCAGGGCTTACGAGGCGGATGGCTGGACCGGCTTTGACGTCAACGCGGGCGACTATGTCCCTGAGCGCGACGGCGGCAGGGCAATAAACCGGCCCTGAAGAACAAGCCTGCCAGGGCGGCGGGGCACTTTGCAGCCAGGCCGGCGTGGGTGCCTCGCCCGAAATTTGATCTTCGGGACATGTGCGAGGGATGTTTGGACCGCTGATCGAGTTTGCTGTGGGCCACAGTAGCTACAATCAATCCTTGTCCTGATGATAGAGCCGATCGGTGGCTCGATCGCTTTCTCTGTGTTCTGCGGGACCGCGGCGACGTCGAGTGACAATGACGTAGGCCAGCAATACGAGCAGTAGCAATGGCCCGCCGGCGACGACGATCAACCACATGACGCTTTCAAACATGGGAGGTCTCCTTTCCCTCACAACCGGCAAGGAGAAGAACCGTTCCGCGCGTGGACGACGGCACCTGGATCAATCTGCCTTCAATTGCCGGCCACGTTCGTAGGTTCCGACGAGTTCCGCCTGCTCCAGCAAATGTTTTTGCGCCTCCTGCCAGATACGCTCCACGCCCGTGCTTGCGGGGATAGCAAGGTTCGGCGTGTCGAGCGCCGCCAGCCGGAAGTGGTAGTGATGGACACCGTGGCCCACAGGCGGTTCAGGGCCGTCGTAATAGGCGTTACCGAAATCGTTCCGCGCTTGCCTGAGGGCCTGTGGACCCGGTCTGCCGCTTTCCGCTTCGGGCAACTCCTGCACCTCCGGCGATATGTTGAACACCCCCCAATGGCCGAACATTCCGCTCGGCGCGTCGGGATCCTGGACGACAAGGACGAGGCTCTTTGTGCCGTCCGGTACCCCGGCCCACTTCAGAGGCGGAGATACGTTCTTGCCGTCACGAGTATAGGCTTCGGGGATCTCTCCGCCGTCGGCAAAGGCGGGGCTGCTGAGCGTCAGGGGCATGGTTGGCACTCCTTTGAGGGAACATTCGATCGCATCACCGCCGCGTCGCAAAGCGTGCCGGAATTGTTGCGGTCATCGAATTGCTTGCGAGCACGTTCCGGCGCGGCTCAAGCGCGCTGCGGCTCGAAAGGATTCTAAGATCCCGTCATAAGCGGCTTGAGGACGAATATGGCCAAGAGGCCAATAAAAAACACGGCGGCGATCACGACACCCCAGGTGATGAGCTTTCCGGTACCGCGTTGCTCTTCCTCGCGAGACAGGTCTTCCGGCATTGCGCGGATCCTCCTGTAAGGTTCGATGATTTTAACAACCTGTTTTGTCGAGGTCCCGGCAGCCAAATCCAGAGCAGGACCCGCAGTTCAACTCGAACGCACCCCGCTCTGGACAGGAAGGCTGCCGGGCGCTTAGCGCCGGGCTGCCCCGCGGCTAAGCGGCTTTCTCAAGAGCCCGCTCATTGACCCCGCCTTCGCCTAAGCCTGTAAGCGCTTCATCGGTTGCCACTTCCTCTTTGAGCGTCTCGTTGAGGAGCTTGACCGCGTCGCTCTTGCCAAGCTGTTCAGCCCACGCGATCAACGTGCCGTAGCGTGCGATTTCATAGTGCTCGACCGCCTGTGCCGCTCCGACCAGTCCTGCATCCAATGCTGGGTCGCCCTTATAGTCGTCGAGAATCTCCGAACCCTCTTCGAGAATGCCGTCGATTGCCGGACAGGTCTTGCCGCGGGCTGGCTTGTCCATCAGGTCGAACACCTGTTCGAGGCGGTCGACCTGGCCTTCGGTTTCCACGCGATGTTTCTCGAACGCCGCCGCGACCTCCTCGGACTCGGCACCCTTGGCCATCTTGGGCAGCGCCTTTAGTATTTTCTTTTCGGCGTAATAAATATCCTTCAGCCCGTCGAGGAACAGGGCTTCCAGCCCTTTCGTCGCCGCCTTCTTCGCAGTCGCCATGTCTTCGTCTCCCTAAGGTTGTCATGAAAGCTCCACCACCGGTGTAGCTTTCCATAACCTTGAACACGGGCCGTTGTTCCCGCCGGATCGAGACAAAGACAAGGACGGCCGTATCTCACACGATCGCACTGTCCCAGCTGACATAGTGCGCATCGCTTGACGCTGGCTGCGGTCCAGCTACCTCTCACCAGCCGGCTGGAGAGAGTGCGCAGCGGGTTTTCGACCTTCTAGTCTAGGTTCGGCCCGCACGCGTGCTGGCGGCCTTCTGCGCTGCTTTCTTTCTTCCGGCAGCACCCTTGGTGCGGACCGCCTTGCGTGCGGCGGCGGACCGGCCTGCAGTGCCCTTCGTCTCCGAGGCTTTCTTGGCTGCGGCCGAGCGCTCCTCGGCCGTCCGGCGCGACGCCGCCTGCTTGGTCTGTCTTGAAAGCGCCTCATGGGATGCCGTGTTCTTCGGCTCGTGCTCGAGAACCTCGGAAACGGCCTTCGAGACCTTGGGGCTGCGTTTTGGCTTACGTTCGCCCTGGCCAACTTCATAGGCGTATTCGGCGCTCTTGCGGGTGCTCTCCTTGACGCTTCGTTTCTTGGGCGGAGGCAGGTCGACGCCTGCGCGGCGCGCCTCCGAAAGACCGATGGCGATCGCCTGCTTGGTCGAGCGCGCGCCGTGCTTGCCGCGACGGACCTTCTCGATCTCGTCATGCACGAATTCGCCGGCCTGCGTGGTGGGCGATTTACCTTCGCGCTTGTCTTTTTTCGCTTTCTCGATGGTTTTCTTATCCGGCATCGCTTTCTCCTCGTTGGATACAGCGGGACAGATGGCGGTGCGACGTCGCGACCTCCAGAAAACCTAACGCATCGATGGCGCGAATGATCCGGAGGAAAAGAGACTTTCTCCGGCGACAATCTACAGATCGGCCGGACGCCACGAGAGCGCCGACAGCGTCGCGAGACAGAGTGCTGCAAATACAATCGCGGTATTTACCGCATGAGAATATTCCCATTGCTGCCTGAGCGCTTCCCAGTTTGCGGGAATTGTCGTCCAGTTCTGCGTCGCCTGGTTGGCAGGGAGCGTCCAGACAACGAAGATCGCGAGCATGATCGCGAAACACAGCGCCGCAAGCAGGGCGAGCCAAAAGGGCCAAGCCTGTGAGCGCACGGAGATCGCCAACAATGCGTTCACGATCAGCGCGGCAGGCCAGAGCAATCCAAGGATCGCCCATCCGTAATAGATGCCTTGGACGGTGAAATATTCCGGCTGCGGCAGAGATATCTTGTTGGGGAGAGCTGCGAGATGGGCCCCTGCCGGGATGAGCGCGAGGGCCGAAATGACAATGGCGAGAAATTGCAGAACCCTGACTGTCATGGAAGCTTCTCCGCGGAATGATTTTTAACGCGCCGACGACCCAATCGATCTGGCTCTCTGATGAGGCGTTGGCGCCGGCGTCACGCGGGCAGTTGGCGCAGGAACCATTGGATCGCGAGGTCCGCCACTTCTTCCATCGCGCCGGGCTCCTCGAACAGGTGCGTCGCAGCCGGAACGATGGCCAGCTCCTTTTCACACCGCAGCGCCGCGAACGCCGAACGGTTGAGCGCAATCACCTGCGTGTCTGCGCCGCCGACCACGAGCAGCGTTGGTGCCCGGACGCGGGGCAGGGCAGGTGCCGCAAGATCCGGACGCCCGCCGCGCGAGACGACGGCGGCCGCCCGATCCGGACGTTCGGCCGCAGCTATCAGCGCCGCGGCAGCCCCTGTGCTCGCGCCGAAATAACCGACGCGCAGCGCCGACGTTTCCTCGGACATGTGCAGCCAGTCGGTAACCTGAACCAGTCGATCGGCGAGCAAGCGGATGTCGAACCGCAACTCGGCGGTAATCTGGTCGATACGCTCCTCTTCGGTCGTCAACAGGTCGATGAGCAACGTGGCGAGTTCCGCCTCGTTCAACCGTCCGGCCACATAGCGGTTGCGCGGGCTGTGCCGGCTGCTGCCGCTGCCGTGAGCGAAGAGGACGAGCCCACGGGCTTCCTGCGGCAGCGACAGGTTGCCCGCGAGCATTGCGCCGCCGGCGGGAACCTGCACGGCCTTCTCGTTTGTCTTCAGGACTGAGACCATGGCGATCTCCATCTCAACTGGATCGGTCCCTAAACCCCGAACGGATAGGTCTCCGCGAGCTCGCCGGCGTCCCATTGCGAGCTGCGCTCCAGCGGCTCAACCGCCCGCGTCTCGTCGAAATGCAGCAGCATGTCGAATTGCGCGGCAAGGTCGGCATGGAAGTAGTGGCTGGCCCGTTCGGTCTCAGGCCGGTAGATGACGCCGATCGCGCGCTCCAGGAGCCGTCGCGGCAGGGCTTCGCCGTCGCCGCGCAGATCGAGCTGGAAGCGATCAGCCGGGACTGCATGCAGCAGCGCCTCATAGCTGCGCGCTAGGGCAGGCCGGACAACCTTGCGCTCCGCGGGGCCGTCCCAGTTCGATGCCGCCGTCACCGTTCCTTGATACGTCGTGAAGCCGACGAGGAAGGCGTCGCGCTGATGCTTTTCGCGGATAAGCTGTCCGAGGTTGATTTCGCCATGCAGGCTCCTGTCCGTCGCCCTGGCGTCGCCGAGATGGGAGTTATGCGCCCAAACCACGATCTTCGGCGGCCGCCCGAGCCGGCCGAGATGAGCGGTGAGAGCTTCGAACGTCTCGGCCATGTGCCGGTCACGCAGGTTCCAGGTCGATTCGGGCGCCAGGAACATGGCGCGATAATAGGCCTCCGCATTCTTCACCAGGCGGGCGTTTTGCTGCGCCGCGAAGAGTTCGTCCGCGATGGCGCCTTCGCGCGGCTCGGCCTTCGCCGGGCGCCGCTTCAGCATCTCGACCAGCTGTGCGACCACAGCCTCCTGGCAAGATTTATCGACCTCATTGCCGGCTATGAAGCCATAAGCCTGCGGGTCAGGGCCGAAATGGTCGAAACAGGCATAGCGGCGACGCGCGATCTCCGCCGCGGCCGGGTCGGCCTTTTCGAGATAGCGCAGCACAGCCTTCATCGCGCCATGCAGGGCATAGAGGTCGAGGCCGTAGAACCCGGCTTTCGGATTGCCCTTGCCGGGCGCTTCATTGTGCCGGCGCAGCCATTCGACAAAATCGACGACGACCCTGTTCCGCCACATCCAGATCGGGAAGCGCCGGAAATCGGCGAGCGCCTCTTCGGCGTCGATATCCTCGCCTGTTCCCTGAACATAGCGGTTGACCCGGTATGTGTCGGGCCAGTCGGCTTCGACAGCGACGGCGGCAAAACCCTGCTCCTCGATCAGCCGCCGCGTGATCCGCGCGCGCTCCTGATAGAATTCGTGTGTGCCGTGCGAAGCTTCACCGAGCAACACGAAGCGCGCCTCGCCGATCGCCGCCAAGAGCTCGTCGTAGTCTCGCGCGTCTCCGGAGAGCCGAACGACGTGCTTGTGCAATCGGTTTGCCGTATTCTGCGGCGCATCGTGGCCGGACGGTGCGGTTGGTCGCCCCGCCTTGGCGAGAAGGGCGCGGACCTCGTCGTCGCTGGTTTGGGAGAAATCTTCATACCAGCGCCCGACGCCGATGAGCGGCTGCGGCGTCGTCGCACAGACGACCTCGTCGGCCTCGCTCTCCATCGCCTCGCAGGTGTCGGGACTGCCGACCGGAACGGCCGCAACGATACGGGCAGGCCGCTTTCCGCGCAGCGCCCTGACCGCCGCGCGCATGGTCGACCCAGTGGCGAGCCCATCGTCCACGAGAATGACGATTCGATCCTCCACAAGGAGCGGTACCCGCTCGCCGCGATAGAGGTGCTCGCGGCGTAAAAGCTCCCTCTCCTCGCTGGCAGTGACCGCATCGATGACGTGGGCCGGCACAGCGAGGCCTTCCACGATCTCGTCGTTCAGGACGCGTACGCCGGAGGTCGCGATTGCGCCCATGGCCAACTCTTCGTAACCGGGAACGCCGAGCTTGCGTACGACGAAAACGTCGAGCGGTGCCTTCAATGCCTGTGCGACTTCGTAGGCGACAGGCACGCCGCCGCGCGGCAGCGCCAGCACGGTGACATCATCGCGCGCTGCGAAGTGGCCGAGCTTATCAGCGAGAACGCGTCCTGCCTCGCGACGATCCGAAAAGACAATAGTCATGATCTCAAGCCCAATATTTGCGTCGCGCCCACCCTTTGGAGTCCCGCTGCAAGGCTTTGATTGGCCGAGGCCACACGGGGCGGCAAGGCGTGGCGCAGGCACGTCATTGGCGTGTTCGTCGCCAAGAGTTCGAGCGGCGGGCATTCCCAAGCCATCCCCCACTGCGCCGATGCTCGGAAACGGCCTAATCCCCCAAGGGTTCCGTGTCGCTCCGGTGCGGCTAGTCCGGATCGCTCCAAAAGCGTTGCCTTTGTTTCCGGAGGGAACAAAGCGGCCTGCCGGAGATTGGGGCACGCAGGAGGAGTTTCCAATGGACAAGGAAGAACTCATAAAGCGACGAGCCTACGAGATCTGGGAGCGCGAAGGCCGCCCGCCGGGCCGAGAGCAGGAGCATTGGGACCAGGCCGTGCAGGAAATAGAGGCGGAAGGATCGGAAGCCGAGCGCGGTCCGGTGGTGCCCGATCCGACCATCGGCAGCGGGTCGGAGCCTCGAAGCTCCTGAAGCGACGTCACTTGCCGCCAAGGAGGAAAAATGCGTCGACCGACTGTTCATTCCGTCGACGCATTCGAGATGGCGTCTCGGTCAACGTCCGAGCAGCGCCCTGAGCCTGGCGAAGATATTGAAACCTTCGCCCATGGCGGCGCGCACGCGAACGGCGACCCACCCGGCTTTCATGGTCGCACCGACGTGGCAATCGCAGACGATGTTGTGCAACTGCCAGTTGGACAGTTCGAAAAAGCGCTTTGCCTCGCCATAGGTGTCGCCTTCCAGACCCTGCGCCCGCAGTATCGGATCTTCGAACGCGACGCTGATGGGGGATTGCACGCAGTAGGCGTTTTCGCGCATGTCGGGGCTCATATATTCGGTGCCCGGAAGCGCTCCGAGGCGCCGTTCAGGATGACGCTCAAGAAGACTTGCCCAGCGCTCCAGGCGTTGGTTCCGCGTCATTGTCGGGCACACCGTATCAACTTCCGCGATTGCGTGTAGTTGTTCGAGTGTATGGGACTTCATGGTCAGCTCCTGTTGATCCAGGTTCCTCCCGCTTCAAGGTGAGTCGCGAGATCACGACAGCGCGCTCGCCGTCGCCGCGCTCCGAACTCTTTGTTGTCGCTGAAGTTCCATCATTTTGAGAATTTGAAGGCTGGTGCGGCGGCAACTCGGCAAACCCCAGGGCCGTTGCGCCACCTCGGTCGGTGCTGGGTCAGCCCCTTCCAACTCCACGCTCCTGGCCCCGGCCGGCTTTCGGCGCAGGAGTGTCGGTGTTCAATGCTGGAGATCGTCGGGCGGGTCCTCCAGGCTCCTGCTGGGGTGAATTTCGTTCGAGAGGGGGATATCCATCGTGCAGATCACCTCGGCATCGGTGAAGCGCAGCGAGCCAGCTCCGCCGATCTCATAGGGCACCACCTTTTCGATCAGCTCGGATCCGAAGCCGCGTCGCGCAGGTATTGCTGCCGGACCATGCAGGTCCTCGATCCAGCGGATCTTCAGCTCCTGTCTGGCGGGCGTGCCACCCACTTTCCAGCTTACGCTGATTGATTTGTCGGCTGCCGACAGCGCGCCATATTTCATCGAGTTGGTGGCGAGTTCGTGGAACGCCAGGCCCAAGGTCTCCGCCGTCTTTCCGGACAAGGAAATATCCGGGCCATCTATGGTGAACTGATCTTCCGTCCGGCCGCCTTGGGACGCAAGCTCGTCAAGGACAAGCATGTCAAGCTGCACGGTGGCCGAGGCCGATCGCATCAGCACATTGTGCGTGCGTGCAAGCGCATTGATGCGGCCCTCGAGGTGAAAGGCATAGTCCTCGACATTGTTGCTGTTTTCAACCGACCGGCGAGCGATCGAACGGACAATGCTCAACGTGTTGCGAACGCGGTGCTGCAATTCGGCGGCAAATGCCTTCGTCGCCTGGAGGCGGTCGCGTGTGACCTGGAGTTCGGCTTCGAGCCGGGCGATATGATCGTCACGTTCGTCCATCTGTTCATCGACATGGCTGAGCCGCATCGACGCGGAAGCATCGCGTTCTTCGGCGGACACACCTTGCGGACGGGAGAATGTACCCGTGACGTCTTTCTTGGGAGGTCTTTTTCCAGCCACCTGTCAGTCTTTCAACCGTTCATCGATCATGCGCGGTGCCAAGCGCATCGTCTCGTCGGCCTTTGGCTCGCGTTCACGCGCCCAGGATTGGCTTTCGTGCCGCCGCGCGCGGTTTTCAGCCGGCGAAAATGATACCGTCGAGCCGGCAGGAGCATTAATGCCGCCGCTGTCGGCGGAAATATGGAGGGCGATCGCAGCGGCCCAGCGGATCGATCGTACCTGCCGATCCGCCGATCAAATCGCGCTTGGCCATCGCTCGCTACCGCCTCCGGTCACGCCGAACCGGCAGAAGCAGGCCAGGTTCCCTATGATGTTTCATTTTTGCGCTCCACTCGATGAGGCCGTGCCTGATCATGCAAAAGGCTCCCTGACGTCCAACAGATGAAGGTAATCAGGATTGAAAAAGGCCGCCGCCTCCAGTTTCGCCAGGTTCTTGATCGTTACAGTGCCGTTGTTGAACGAAATGAGGCCGTCGCGCCTGAGATCCTGAAGCGTACGGTTGATGTGCACGTTCGAAAGACCGAGCGTATCGCCCAGGGTCGCCTGGGTTACCGGTAGGGGATAGCTCTTGCCGGCCGTTTCACCAATTGCGTGAAGCCTGTGGAACAGCTCGCAAAAAAGGTGAGCCATCCGCTCATAAGCAGTCCGCTGGCCGATGTTGACGACCCATTCGCGGGTGATCGCCTCGTCGAGCAGCGTGGTCCACCAGAGCGCACGCGTAAGATTGGGATAGCTGTTGGTGAAGCCGAGGATGGCGCTCTGCGGGATCGCCGCAACCTTGGAGCGGCTGAGAGCACCGATCGAGTGGTCCATGCGCCGCAGCAGGAACACGTGAAGATCGCAAAGGTCGCCCGGCACCAAATAGGCAAGGATCTGTCGCCGACCGTCTTCGAGAATCTTGTAGCGGCAGGCAAATCCTTCGAGCAGCAGGTTGACCCCGCCTGTCCTGTCGCCCCTTTGGATGACGTCATCGCCGGCGGCGAATTCGGCGACCTTTGTTGTCGCGCTCTCGATGGCGTCGCATTCTTCCACGGACAGGACCGTGAAATTGGACAGCTTGCGGATAAGCGGGTGCCGCGCGGTCTTCGCTCTCAGGCCAACCGCCGGCTCGCTTCTCTCGTTCATCGCGTATCGTGTGCCGTCGCGGCAACGAACTCGACAATGCTGCCGAATTCCAGAGGCTTTTCAAATCGCCTGATCCCGCCGAGCTCTGCTGGTATGGCCGTCTGATCATAGCCGGTGGCGAAGGCGATCGGAACGCCTTTCGCCAACGACTCGCGGGCAATCTCGAATGTCTGCTCGCCGCGCAAGTTGATATCGAGAATCGCAAAATCGCATTGACCGCTGTTCAGCAATTCGATTGCGGGCTCGACCGTGGCGACCGGGCCGAGCACTGTCGCCCCTTGTGTGACGAGAGCCTTACGCAGGTCATCGGCGAGAAAATATTCGTCTTCCACGATCAAAACGCGAATCCCGCCCAGAAAGGCTGATTTCGCCGCTTCCCCGTCCATGGTGCAAGAGCTCTCCCTTTGCAGCGGCCATCACTTGGGACACTACACCGCAACCCGCTGCACTCCCAGTTATATTTCCACCGATGCAGCGGAGGTGAACTCCAAAGCCACCGCCAGCCCCTATTTTCCTGAATCGACATCTTTTTCGTCTGCCGTTTTAACAATTGTGATGGCAGGTTTCGGTGTCCGTCAACACAGTGAGAAAAACGGGGAAATAAGGAGGAGGAACCGATGCCTGTGATCGATATGACCTCGAAGGAACTGATCCGGGCCATCGATCACTACATCAATTCCCGCAGAAATCTCGAATGGCCAATTTCCACGGCGCAGGCGGTGTCAGCCATCCGTTACGAACTGCCAGAATGCACTCTCTCCGACAAAGAACTGGCGGACATTGTTGCCAGCTCAGCAATTCAAAAGCATCGCAACATCGCATTTGACCTGCAGTCGTAGCCATGCTCATGCATGTCGCCCAAAACGCCTCGGTTTGGAACAAAGACATGCATGAAAACAGAAACCTGACACAGGTCGCCCGCCTCGACGCATGCCGGGGCGGGCGCTTTGGAACATGCGGTCATTGAAGGACCTGGACGATTTTCCGGGTTTCCGGGTCGACCAGAACTGTTCGATTGTCGACCACGACGTAGCGGTATTTCACATCGGGAACTTCATGAAGTTCGACCGTATCAGGCACGGTGGATCCGACATTGAGTTCCACGCCGGGCAGTTGGACCGAGGCCAGCGGCTGCTTCTTCACATACTCCTTGATAACGGTTTCTTGCTCCGGCTGGATGACCACATCTTGCGCCGCGGCCGCTCCGGCCCCCGCAAGAAACAGGATGCCCACTGCCGTTCCCAGTAGATATTTTTCCACTTCTGTCTCCATCAGATGTTGGGCAGGGCGCCAAGCCGACGACGCCACCGGCGTTTCGGCAGGTGCGCCCCATGCGCCGAACTTCGCAAAATGCCGGCAGTTCCATCCGCTCCGGAATATATTAGCCTTCGGTGGAACAATCACGGGGTGGCAAAGTTTTGCCGCGAAGGGACTGCCATCCTAGGAGATTTCCCATGAGAACCACTCTGATCACCAGCATGTTAGCGCTTACCCTCGGATGTGGGGCGGCAATCGCGCAGACCCAGCAGCAGTCGGGCGAAGCGGCCCAATCGGGTGGGGCAGACACTTGCGCAGCCGGCTCGGCCAATTGCCAGAAGGGCGGCAGCACCGAGCAGCAGACGCAAGGCAAGGCCGGCATGAAGACCGACGAGCAGGCGCAAGGCAAAGCCGGAGCGAAGACCGATGAGCAGGCGCAGGGCAAGGCGGGCGTAAAGACCGACGAGCAGGCGCAAGGTAAGGCCGGCATGAAGACCGATGAGCAGGCGCAAGGCAAGGCCGGCATGAAGACCGACGAGCAGGCGCAAGGCAAAGCCGGAGCGAAGACCGACGAGCAGGCGCAAGGCAAGGCGGGCGTGAAGACCGATCAGCAGGCGCAAGGCAAGCCCCGCATGAAGACCGACGAGCAGGCGCAGGGCAAGGCCGGTACGACTACCGGTCAGCAAGCGCAGGGCAAGGCCGGTACGACTACCGATCAGCAAGCGCAGGGCAAGGCCGGTATGACGACCGACCAGCAGGCGCAGGGCAAGGCCGGTACGACTACCGATCAGCAAGCGCAGGGCAAGGCCGGTACGACTACCGACCAGAGTTCAACCGCTTCAATCAACAATATATCCGTCGAGCAGAAGACCGAAATCACCAACGTCATCCGCGAGACGAAGGTGGAACCGGTCTCGAACCTCGACGTGGACATTTCGGTCGGCGTGAAAGTGCCGAAGCAGAAGGTGCGGCTGCATCGACTTCCGCACCGGATCGTCGAAATCGTTCCTGCCTATGAGAGCTATGAATATTTCCTCCTGGCCGATGGCAGGATTGTTATTGTCGATCCGAACTCATATGAGATCGTCGCTATCCTGAGTTAGGAACCGAGCCGACTAACAAAAGCCCGCTCTCCATCGAAAGCGGGCTTTTGCGGCGCCTTCGGGCTCGAAAAATGTCAGTCGTGCGTCCCCTATTCACTCCGCTGCCATGTCGGGTGCCCGGCTTCGTACCGGGCCTAGCGCGTCGGCGTTCTGCACCAGTGCGCGCATGTAGCCCAATGCGAAGGCCTTGCCGGCGTGCCATGGCGCGTCGCAGGCCATCTCAGGCGTGTGATCGGGTATCATGACGCCTTGATAATTCTCGTCGCGCAGAATGCGCACGATCTCGGCCATGTCGATGTCGCCGTCGTCGACGAAGGTTTCGTGATATTTCGGCACTTTGCCCCGCACATTGCGGAAATGGATATAGCCGATGCGGCCACGCCGCGCGAAACGGCGCACATGGCTGTAGATCTCCTCGGTCTGCGGCATCTCCTGCAGCGAGCCGAGGCAGAGCTCCAGCCCGTTGGCGGGCGAGTCGACGATATCCATCAGCCGATCATATTTCTGCGGCCGGTTGACGAGGCGCGCCGTGCCGCGCAGCGCCTCGGCGGGTGGATCGTCCGGATGCGCAGCCATCACGACGCCGGCCTCTTCGGCCACCGGTACGATTTCGCGCAGAAAGACGCCAAGCCGTTCCCACAGTTCTTCTTGCGAGACCCTGACAGGCGCGGCGCCGGCTCGGCCCGGCCGGTAGCGCATATTCCAGACCACTCCGTCGGGCAGCGGCAGGTCGGGATCGATATTGGACAAATCGAGCCCCACGGACATGGCGTCGCCGCGCGCGAATGGCCCGCGCTGCCAGCCCCACACGCCCGCGATCGAGAAGTTGTAGCCTATGCAGGGAATGCCGGCCCGGCCGGCGTCACGCACCAGGCGCTTGAGGCCGTCGAGCTGCCTCGACCGATCGGGGCCGCCGAGCAGCACGTCGGACCAGAAGCGCGGCGACAGGTTTTCGATGCCGGCGATCTCCAGGCCGTTGTCGCGTACGGTTTTCACCAGTCCGGTGAAATCCTCGTAGCTCCACAATCCATCCGTTGAACAATCGCCCCAGCCATCCGTTTCGGTGCCGGCCGACAGCGAGGGATCGCGGCCGCGAAAATAGTTGGTCAGATGCGCAACGACATGCGTTGCGCCGGCCTGCCGGGCAAAGCGGAAATTCTCCGGCGTCAGCGAATCGCGATAGAGGCCAAGTCCGATCTTCATCCGCGTTACCCTACTTGACGCCGATGCCGGCGGTGAGGCCGCCATCGATCTTGTAGTCAGCGCCGGTGCAGAAGCCGGCTTTCGATGAACACAGGAAAGCGATGAGTTCCGCCACTTCCTCCGGCTCGCCGATACGGCCGAGCGGATGGGCGGCGCCGAAGCGCCTGTAGGCTTCTTCGACATCGGCGTCGCTGCCATTGTCGCCACGCGCCGCCTTCTCGAGGATTGGCGTGCGGATCGAGCCCGGGCTGACCGAATTGACCCGGATGCCGGCCGCGGCATAGTCGAGCGCCAGCGAACGCGTCAACGTGTGGATGGCGCCCTTGGTTGTGGCATAGGCTGCGACGTTCTGCTGGCAGGCGAACCCCTGCACCGAGGCGACATTGACGATGGCACCGCCGCCTCGGCGGATCATTTCGGGAATGCCGAAATGCGCGGTCAGGTAGATCGACCCGACATTGACCGTCATCGCCCGGTTCCAGGTTTCCCAGTCGGTGGTGGTCGCCGTGCCGTAGGGGTGGACCGCCGCCGAATTGACGATGATGTCGATGCCGCCGAACCTCGCGACGCCCGCTGCGACCGCGTCGCGCACCTGGTCGGAAACGGAGACATCCACCGTTTGCACCAGCGCATTCGCTCCGGCCTTGGCGAGGTTCTCCTGCATGGCGGCATTGGCCGCCCGGTCGATGCCGCAGGCGATGATCGCAGCGCCGCCTTGCGCCAGGCGACTCGCAGTGGCGAGCGCGATGCCGGTCGTGCCGGTGATCAGCGCCACCTTGTTCTCAAAATCAGACATGATGCAAATCCTTGGAAGATGCCGGACCCGGATGCACCGGGTTTGCCGCCGACATACGGGCGTTTTCGAGGTCGTCGGGAACGAAGCGCAAGCCGAAATCGAGATGCCGGCTCATCAGGTAGCAGTAGGCAATGCGGTCGCGCGCGCGCAGCGCCGCGATGATCTCGCCATGCGCGTGGCGTGTTTCGCTCAGCACCGGCCGGATGGATTTGCCGACGGTCATGATGTGCAGGATGACCGGCGACAGGAACTGATAAGTCTGCACCAGCATGCGGTTGCCGGCGAGCTTCATCAGCGCCAGATGGAAATCGAAATCGCGTTGCGCGGCTTCCTGGACATCCTTGCTGGTCTCGATCAGGCCATTGACCTCGTCCAGGGCTTCAAGTTCGGCGGCGCTGGCATTGAGGATGATGTGGTCGCCGACGCTCACTTCGATGATGCGGCGAAATCCTTGTATGTCGTGAAAGGACGTTTTCGATATGTCCATTTGCGCGGCGAAAAAATTCTGGATCGCGACATTCTGGCGATCGGCGAGCACCGCGCCGACGCGCGGCTTGGGATCGATCAGCCCATAGGTTCGGATGGTGCGCAGCGCCTCGCGTATCGTGTTGCGGCTGGCGCCGAACAGTTCGCCAAGCTCCCGTTCGGTGGGCAGCACATCGCCGATGGACATGGCGCGATTGCGGATGAGGTCGAGGATCTGCCGCACGGTCTGGTCGACGGCGGAACTGCTGATCCCGGCTTCGTCTGCCGCCTCCATCGAATCGTGGCTCGCCTGTTCCACCGCAGAACTCCTTGCTATTTGTTGGACCACCCTAGGGCTCGATCCACAGGAAATCAACTGTATGGCGACGGAGAGGTTCTGTTGACAGGCTTGTGGTCCGACAATATGGTCGCCGCCAACCCTGAGGAGGCTTCATGGAACAGTGCTGGCGCTGGTATGGTCCCGATGATCCGGTGACGCTTGAACATGTCAGGCAGGCCGGCGCCACCGGCGTTGTCTCCGCGTTGCACCAGATCTATGACGGCCGCGCCTGGCCTGAGGCCGATGTGCTCGAGCGCAAGCGGATCATCGAGGCGGCTGGCCTGAAATGGTCGGTCGTCGAGAGTATTCCGGTGCACAATTCCTTCAAGATCGGCGCGCCCGAGCGCGAGCGCTATGCCGGCTACTACCGCGACAGCATCCGGGCGCTCGCCAAGGCCGGCATCGAGACGATCTGCTACAATTTCATGCCGGTGGTGGACTGGACCCGCACCGACCTAATGTATCGCCTGCCGACAACCGGCTATGCGCTGCGCTTCGATGCGATCGATTTCGCGGCCTACGATCTTTTCGTGCTGCAGCGCAAGAACGGTGCGGCAAGCTATACGCCGGCGCGTATCGCCGAGGCCGAGAAGCGGCTGAAGACGCTGACGCCGGAGCAGATCGACCGGATCGAGCGCAATCTCATCGCCGGCCTGCCGGCGACCGAACGCAGCTACAACAGGGACAGTTTTCGCGAAGCCCTGGCGGAATACGATTCGATCGGGCCGAACGAACTGCGCGACAACCTTGCCTGGTTCCTGCGCGAGATTGTTCCGGCGGCCGAAGAGGAGGGGGTGCGCATGTGCATTCATCCCGACGACCCGCCCTTCTCGCTCTATGGCCTGCCGCGCGTGGTTTCGACGGCGCAGGACGCGCGTTTTATCCTCAACGCCGTCGACAGTCCCGCCAATGGACTGACCTTCTGTACCGGCTCCTATGGCACGCGCGCCGACAACGACATCGTCGCCATGGTCAAGGAATTCGCTGACCGCATCCACTTCGTCCACCTGCGCAACATCACCATCGAGGAGGACGGCTCGTTCTATGAAGCCGAGCATCTCGAAGGCGGCACCGACATGGCGCACGTTATCCTGGCTCTGATGCAGGAAGAAAAGCGCCGCCGCGAGCAAGGCCGGGCCGACTGGCAGATCCCGATGCGGCCGGACCATGGGCATCTGCTTGCCGACGACATCGGCAAGAAAAAGATCAACCCCGGCTATTCGCTTATCGGACGGCTCAAGGGTTTGGCTGAACTGCGCGGCATCATGCGCGCCGTGGAGCGTTTCGATCTGGCTTGAAGCGATGCATCGGCCAGTCGGGAGGATGTGTGCGCTTTTTGCGCAAATGAAAACAAGTTGCGCATATGAAAAATGGTGCTAGTGTCGATGGCGAGCCGGCTATTGCCGGTGCCGGGAGGATTTGAGTGGCATGACGAAGCTGCGCGGACTGGCGTGGGATCATAGACGATGCTGGGGTCCGCTGGACGCCAGCATCGAGTCCTATTGCGCCGCGCATCCCGGCCTGGAGATCCAATGGGACCGCCGCAGCCTCTATGAATTCGGTGAGGGCGCCCTCGGTCCGGTGCTCGGCACTTACGATCTGGTCGTGTTCGACCATCCCTTCATCGGCGATATCGCCCAGGATGAACTGATGGTCCCGTTCGACGCTTATCTGTCGGCCGAACAGATCCATTTCTTCGAACGTGACTCAGTCGGGGCGTCCTGGCGTTCCTACCAGAAGAACAGCCGCCAGTGGGCGCTGCCGATCGACGCCGCCTGCCAGGTCGCCTCCTATCGGCCGGATTTGCTGGAGCGCTACGGCCCGGTGCCCGGCACGCAGCAGGACGTGCTGGAGCTTGGCCGGCGCGCGCGCAGCGACGGCAAGTGGCTCGGCCTGCCCTTCGTGCCGACCGACGCCATGTGTCTGCTTCTGACGCTTGGCCGTCCCCAGGAAGATGGCGAGCAATTCATCGCGAAGGAAATGGTCGAGCAGGCGATTGCGCAATTGCGCGAGCTTGTCGCGCTTTCGCACCCGGACTCGTCGAAGTGGAATCCGATCCGCTGCTACGACCACATGATCGCGCATGACGACGTTGTCTACGTGCCGTTCGCCTTCGGCTATGTGAATTACGCCTCGAAACCCGACAGGCCCCATCTGCGCTTCGCCGACGTGCCCACCCCGCAAGCCGCCGGCGCCTTGCTCGGCGGTGCCGGCATCGGCGTCAGCGCCCAATCGAAGCACAAGCAGGCCGCGATCGACTACGCACTGTTCCTGTGCTCGCCCGAATACCAGCGCGGCGACTATGTGAAGTCTGGCGGACAACCGGGTTCGCTGGCTGCCTGGAAGGATGCCGGGGTCAATGGTCTTTCCGGCGATTTCTTCGGCTCGACGCTGCGGACGATCGCCTCGTCCTATCTGCGTCCGACCCATCCGGGCTTCATCGCCTTCTTCCGCGAATGCGCGCCGCATGCCGCCGCAGCCATAGCCGGTGACATGTCGGCGACCGAACTCGCAGGCCACGTCAACAGCCTCTACCGCGAAACCAGGCAAGTCCAGCCGGAACGGAGCGTCGCCTGATGGCCGCCAGCGTTGCCGAGACGCTCGACGAGGGCGAAAGCGGCCGCAACGGCTATCGCGTGCCGGCGGTGGAGAAGGCGCTCGACGTTCTGGAATTCATGGCCTCCAGCGCCGAAACGCTGACCCAGACCGAGATCGCGACCGGCCTCGGCCGCTCCATTCACGAGATCTACCGTATCCTGCTTCTGCTGGAGAAACGGGGCTATATCTTTCGCACGCAATCGGACCGTTTCCGGCTGTCGCTGAAGCTGTTCGAACTGGCGCACATGCATCCGCCGGTAAACCGGCTGGTGGAATGCGCTCTGCCGGTGATGCGCGAATTGACCGCCAATGCCGACCAGAGCTGCCATCTCGTGGTGCGCGAGGGCCAGAACGCACTGGTGGTTTTGCAGATCGATTCGCCGCTGCCGATGCGCTACTCGGTAGCACTCGGGTCGCATTTCCCGATCCTCGAAACAAGTTCGGGTGCCGTGCTGCTCGCCCATTCGAACCGGGCCGAGCGCGACCGCATCGTCGAGCGCATCGTGGCCGCCGGTGAGGGCCAGGGCACGCGGGCCGAAATCGAGGCGCGGCTGAACGAGGTCGCCAGGCTCGGCTACGAGATGCGCGCTTCCTTGGCCGTTGCGGCCTGCACCAACATCTCCATGCCTGTGCACGATCACACCGGTGCCGTCATCGCCGCGCTAACCGTGCCGCTGCTGCCGCAGAAGGCGGCGCGGTTCGACAGCGAAACCGTCTTCGAACGCACCCGCGCCGCCGCCGAGAAGATATCGGCGGCACTCGGCTGGGGCGAAGCCACCAACTCCTTACGTGCCGACCCGGAACGGCGGGACTATCCGTTCAGCGACTAACAAAAGCGATAAATCTGGGAGAAGAAAATGCTCTGGTCCAAGTCAATCCTGTTTGCGTCCGCCGCCGTGCTGGCGCTCGGCGCCGCCGCCGCGCATGCCGAGAACATGCCCAAGCGCATCGGCTACGTCACCAACTACGCCACCCATGAGTGGTATCAGAACGTCATCAAGGGCATGAAGGCTCACGGCAAGGAACTCGGCATCGAGGTCGAGGTGCAGGATGCCAATCTCGACATAGCCAAGCAGGTCGCCGCGGCCGAAGACTTCATCGCCAAGGGCGTCGACGTGCTGATCATCACCCCGGTGAACGAAGAAGGCGTGGTGCCGCTGCTGCGCCAGGCCAAGGCCGCCAACGTGCCGGTCGTGCTGGAAGGCAATCCGGTCAAGGGCATGACGACCATGGTCGCCATCTGCGACTACGACACCGGCTATTTCTCCGGCGTCGAGGCCGGCAAATACGCGAAGGAAAAGCTCGGCGGCGTTGCCAAGGTGATGAATGTCGGCCTGCCGCTGCTTTCCGCCACCGTGCTGCGCTCGCACGGCTTCATGGACGGGCTGAAGACCATCATCCCCGATGCGGTCATGGTCCACGATCTCGACGGCGGCGGCAATCCGGACCGCGCTCTCGAAGTGTCCTCCGCGGCACTGGCCAAGAACGCCGATATCAACATCATCTACGGCATCAATGATTCGTCTTCGTTGGGTGGCCTGCAGGCCTGGAAAGCGGCGGGCAAGTCGCAAGATGGCCTGTTGACGGTCGGCACGGGCGGCGAAGGGCTTGCCTTCATCAACGCGATGCAGAACGAGCCTTCCTACCGCATCGAAGCCGCGATGTTCCCCGAGAAGGAAGGCTTTACCGCCATCGATGCCGCGGTGAAGCTTTTCAACAATGAGGAAGTGCCGGAGCACATCGTCAGCCCGACCGCGCCGATGAACGGCGACGATTGGAAGAAGTTCTATGACTATGACGGCACCACCCGCACCATCAAATGGGATGCCGTCAACGCGCTGCAGCCGCCGGCAAAGTGCATGAAGACCTCCGCCGACCTGAAGAAATAAGGCCGGCCGATATCGCCCTTCCCGTGTTGCGGGAAGGGCAGGCGGCCAGGACCTTTCGGTGGCCAAGACAAATGCCGGGTTCGACACGACAGGTTCCAGAGGGACCAGGCAAACGGCCGGGAATGGACTGAAATGAGCGAGCTTACACAGGCCTCCGCGTCGAAGCGTTTCATCGGCGGCAACCTTCTGGGCAGCAGCCAGCTCGTGCTGGGCGCAATCCTGGCCGTGCTGTGCATCGCCATCTCGATCGCGGCGCCGCAATTCTATTCGGAGGCCAACATCATCGCCATCCTGCGCCAATGCGCTCTGGTGCTGATCGTCGCCTCGGGCATGACCATGCTCATCATCACCGCCGAGGTCGACTTGTCGGTCGGCGCGTCGCTCGCCTTCGTCGGCTGCATCGGCATGGCGGTGCTCAATTCCACCCATAGTCTTACGCTCGGCATGCTGGCGGCGCTCGCCTTTGCCGGCGGGGTCGGCCTGTTCAACGGGCTGGTCGTCACCAGGCTCAGGGTGAATTCGCTGATCGCCACCATCGGCACGATGATGATGCTGCAGGGCGGCGTCTATCTCTTCACGCGCGAGGCGGTGCAGAACCACAACCAATTGGCAAACTTCACCGATCTCGGCGCCGGTTATGTCGGCCCCGTGCCGGTTCCCGTCATCCTGGCGGCGCTGATCTTCGTGGTTGCCTATGTGACGCTGCGCTTCACCACGCTCGGCCGCTACCTCTACGCGGTCGGCGCCAATGAAAAGGCGGTGCGCCTGTCAGGCATTCGCTCGGAACGGCTCAAGCTGTTGGCCTTCGTCGTCACCGGCCTGTGCGTCGGTGTTGCCGGCATGATCCTGTCGTCGCTGATGAATGCCGGCCAGCCGACCGCCGGCCGTGGCTTCGAGCTGACGGTGATTGCCGCCGTCATCCTCGGCGGCACCAGCCTGCTTGGTGGCCGCGGTTCGCTGTTCGGTACCTTGCTTGGCGTTCTGGTGCTGAAGGTGATCGACAACGGCATCATCATCCTCGGCTGGAACCAGGATTTGCAGATGGTGGTGCCGGGCATCGTCATCATCCTGGCAACCTATCTCGACATCATCCGGAACAGAGCCAATGTCCGTTGATTTCCTGCATCCTGGCGAAGGCGCGGCCATCGATACCGATGTGCCGGCGCTGGAATTGCGCGGCATCGGCAAGCGCTTTCCCGGCGTCGTGGCGCTCGACAATGTCGACTTCACCCTGGAGCCCGGCAAGATCCATGCGCTGATGGGCGAGAACGGCGCCGGCAAGTCGACGCTGATCAAGATCATGGCCGGCGTCTACGGCAAGGATGCCGGCTCCATCCGCATGCACGGACGCGAGGTCGACATCAAGTCGCCGCGCGACAGCTTGAAGCAAGGCATCAAGGTCGTGTTCCAGGAGATCGCGCTGATCTCCGAATTCACCGTTGCCGAGAACATCTTCCTGGAAGGCTATCCGACCGGCAGAAGCGGCTCCATCGACTGGAAGAAGATCCGCGCCGATTCAGCCGCGCTCTTCGACCGCATCGGCTTCAACGTCGATCCGGCGGCGCGCACCGGCTCGTTGCCGGTCAGCCAGCAGCAAATGGTCGAGATCGCCCGCGCGCTCGCTCATGAAGCCCGCGTGGTGGTGATGGACGAGCCGACATCCTCGCTGACGCCGAACGAGGTTTCGCTGCTGTTCACCGTCATCCGCCGGCTTGCCGGCCTCGGCATCGCGGTGGTCTATGTCAGCCATAAGCTCGACGAAGTGTTCGAGATCGCCGACACGGTGACGGTGCTGCGCGACGGGCGCCACATCTCGACCAAGCCGATCGGCGAGCACACCAACGACACGCTGATCCAGGACATGATCGGCCGGCGCATCGAAAATCTGTTTCCCCGCAAGCGTGGCGCACCGGCTAGCAAGGTAGCCCTGTCAGTGGACAAGCTCAGCACGGCGAAGAAGCTCAACGGCGTGTCCTTCGAGGCGCGCGCCGGCGAGGTGCTCGGCTTCTTCGGGCTGATGGGCGCCGGTCGCACCGAACTCGCCAAGGCGATCGTCGGTTACGATCCGATTACTTCGGGCACGATCACCGTCGACGGCCAGCGCCTCTCGCCGCACGATACGCGCACCGGCGTCAGGTTAGGCATCGGTCTGCTCACCGAGGACCGCAAGAGCGAAGGGCTGATGGGCGAGCTGCCTGTCTACCAGAATGCCAGCCTCGCCTCGCTCGGCGCCTTCGCCCGCATGGGCTTCGTCGATAAGGCCAGGGAACACAAAGCGGTGCAGGATTACGTCGACCGCTTCCGCATCAAGACGCCCAGCCTGTTCCAAGAGGTGAAGAACCTGTCTGGCGGCAACCAGCAGAAGGTGCTGATCTCGCGCTGGCTGATGCGCGGCCTCAAGGTCATCGTCGTCGACGAGCCGACCCGCGGCATCGATGTCGGCGCCAAGTCGGAGATATTCGCCCTGATCGACCGGCTCGCCGGCGAAGGCTTGGCTGTCGTCATGATGACGTCGGAGATGCCGGAACTGCTCGGTCTTGCCGACCGGGTCGCGGTGATGTGCGAAGGCCGCCTGACCGCGATCATGCCGCGCGACGAAGCCACGCAGGAGAAGATCCTCAATGCGGCGATCGGATAAGACATGAGCGTTGTGAATACAGTCTCCGCGAAAGCCCGGCCGTCCATGCTGGCGCGGCTCTTTGCCCGGCAGGAATTGGCGCTGCTGGTCTGCCTCGTGCTGGTGCTGGCTTTCTTCTCCGTTACCGTCGAGAATTTCTTCTCCGTGCGCAACATGACCAATGTGCTCGGCCAGGCCTCGCTCGCGCTCACCGCCGGCATTGGCTGCGCCATCGTCTTCATTTCCGGCGAGGTCGATATTTCGATCGGATCGCTGCTGGCGACCATTGCACTGCCGCTGATCATCATCATGAACGACACCAATTCGCTGCTGCTCGGCGTCGGCGGCGCGCTGTTGTTCGGGCTGATCATCGGTGTCGTCAACGGCTATCTCACCGCCTATGCCGGCATCAACTCGCTGATCGTGACGCTGGGCACGATGTTCATCATGCGCGGCGGCGTCTATCTCTACACTGGTCAGCGGGCGATCCCTGACGATGCCAGCCTCGACAGCTTCATCGCGCTGTCGGATGGCCGCCTGTTCAACGTCATCCCCTATTCGGCCGTCATCGCCATCGTCCTGCTCGCCGCCTTCGCCTACATGATGCAGCACCGGCCGTTCGGACGGCAAATCTATGCCGTCGGCGGCAATCAGGAAGTGGCCCGTCTTGCAGGCTACGACGTGCGGCGGGTCAAGTTCATCTGCTTCATCATCAGCGCGCTGCTGGCGACGGTCGCCGGCATCATCCTGGCCGCGCGGGTCGGCTCGGCACAGCATACGGCGGGGCTCAATTTCGAATTCCAGGTGGTTGCCGCCACCGTGCTCGGCGGGGTCAGCCTTGCGGGGGGCATCGGCAGCCTGACCGGCATGGCGCTGGGCGTGCTGATCCTGCAATTCCTGTCCAACGGCCTGCGCGGGCTTGGCCTGCCGACCGAGTGGCAGCTGGTCATCACCGGCATGATCATCATTGCCGCGGTCGCCCTTGATGAAGCGAAACGCCGGCGTGCGAATGGAGGCTGAAGATGGCTCGTCTTGAAGCAAAAATCGCCGTCATCACTGGTGCGGCCGACGGGATCGGCCACGCGATCACGCAAGCGATGGCGCGCGAAGGGGCGCATGTCTTCCTGGGCGACATCGCCGACAGCGCTGGTGAGGATTTCGCGGCCGCACTTCGCGCCGCCGGCCACCGCGCCGACTATCTGCATTGCGACGTTTCGCAGGAGGCCGACATTTCAGGCCTCATCGAGAGTGCCGTCAAAAAGACGGGACGCCTCGACATCCTCGTCAACAACGCGGCCATTGCCATTGGCGGCATGCCGGTGCACGAGATGACCGACGAGCAGTGGCACCGGCTGATAGCAGTCAACCTGACCAGCGTGTTTCGCGGCTGTAAATACGCGTTGCCGCACATGATCGCGCAGAAATCGGGCTCGATCATCAACATGGCCTCCGCGCAAGGCCACATCGGGCTTGATGGCTGGACCGCCTATGCCGGTGCCAAGGGCGCGGTCATGGCGATGACACGCCAGATGGCGGTTGAATTCGGGCCGCTGAACATCCGCGTCAATTCGATCTCTCCGGGCACCATCAACACGCCGATGAACGACAAACTCATCAAGGAGATCGGCGGCAATCTTGCCAAGGCCTGGGTCAAGATGCATCCGCTCGGCCGTATCGGCGAGCCTTCGGAAGTGGCCGAGGCCGCCGTCTATCTTGCCTCCGATGCCGCCGGCTTCACCACCGGCACCGACCTGCGCGTCGATGGCGGGCTGACGGCGGCGCCGCGCTACGTTCCCGAACTGCTTTGAAAATTTTGAAACGAGACATGACATGAACAAGGCCCTCGAAGGCGTCCGCATCCTCGATTTCAGCCATCTGCTGCAGGGGCCGTTCGCTACCCAGCTGCTCGGCGACATGGGCGCCGATGTCATCAAGATCGAGCGCGCCGGCGCCGGCGACATGTTCCGTGGCATGACCTTTTTCGCCAAGTGGGTCGGCGGTTCGGAGAGCCCGAACTTCCTCGCCTGGAACCGCAACAAGCGTTCGATCGCGCTCAACCTGAAGAGCCGCAAGGTGCATGCCATCATCATGGAGATGGCGAAAAGCGCCGACGTGGTGGTGCAGAACTTCCGCCCAGGCGTGCTGGCCAAGCTCGGCTATGGTTATGAGGATTTCAAGACTGTCAATCCGCGCATCATCTATTGCTCGGGCTCGGGCTATGGCGAGGAAGGGCCTTATGTCGAGCGCCCCGGCCAGGACATGCTGATCCAGGGGCTCGCAGGGCTGATCGCCAACACCGGCCGCGGCGATCAAGCCCCGGTTCCCGCCGGCGCCGGCCTCGCCGACCAGATCGGCGCCATGAACATGGTCTACGGCATCCTGTCGGCGCTCTATTATCGCGAGAAGACCGGCAAGGGCCAGAAGATCGAGGTCAACCTGCTGGCCGGCCTCTTGGCGCACCTCAACCAGGAATATGTCGCGGTGCTCAACCTTGGTGAGGACTTCGTGCGGCCGAATTCCGGGATCGGCCATCCCGGCATGCAGGCGCCGTTTGGCATCTACGAGACCAGCGACGGCGGCTACGTGTCGATCGCCATGAGCCCGTTCAAGACGCTCTACGAGGTGCTGGAGGCGCCGCAGCTTGCCGTCTACGACGATCTCAAGACTTTGTTCGACAAGCGCGATGAAGTCTTCGAGAAGGTGAATGCCGAGACCAGGAAATTCGCCACGCAGGATTTGTTGGCGCGGCTGCTGGCAGCCGATATCTGGTGCGCCGAGGTGAAGGATATCCGCCGCGCCGCTGAGGACCCGCAGGTCAAGCACATGGGCATGATCACCAGCTACGACCATCCGCGCGGCGGCAAGGTGCAGGTGGTCGCCCCGGCGGTCAAGATGAGCGAGACGCCCGCGACCATAGAACGGCCGGCGCCGCTGGTCGGCCAGCACGGCCGCGAGATCCTGGCCGAGTTCGGCCTCTCCAAGGACGAGATCGCCGCATTGGAGGCGTCCGGTGACATGACCGTGGACGCCGCCTGACGATGCGCGCCTACCAGACACTCACGGTCGAAACCGCGGGCCGGGTCGCGATCGTCACCTTCCGCCGCGCCGATCAGCTCAACGCCATGAACCGGCTGATGCAAGGCGAGATCACTGAAACCTTCGAGTCGCTATCCGGCGATGCAAGCATCGGGGCGATCGTGGTGACAGGGGAAGGGCGCGGCTTCATGGCCGGCGCCGACATCAAGGAATACGCCGCCCAGACCGGACCGGAATTCGACATTTTCCAGGCTGCCGGCATGCGCATGTACGCGGCCATCGAGAACAACCGCAAACCGGTGATCGCGGCGGTCAACGGCTTCGCGCTGGGCGGCGGCATGGAGCTGGTGCTGTGCTGCGACCTCGTCATCGCCAACCAATTCGCCAAGCTCGGCCTGCCGGAAATCAAGCTCGGGCTGATCCCCGGCGGCGGCGGCACGCAACGCAGCGTGGCCAAGCTCGGCCGCAACCGCGCCAATTTCCTGCTGATGACCGGCGCCATCGTCCCGGCCTCGGAATTCGTCGCTGCCGGTCTGGTCAACGAGATCGTCGAGGTCGACCGGCTGATGCCGCGCGCGCTGGAACTGGCCGAAATGATCGCCGCCGAGCCTGCTGCCGCAATCGAGGGACTGAAGGCGCTGACGGCGCATGCCGTGTCCGGCGATCTGGACGATGGGCTCACCATGGAGCGCGACATATTGGGTGAGCTCTATCGCAGCGAGATCGGCCAGCAGCGCGTCAAGGAGTTCGCCGAGCGGAGCACGACAAAGGCAAAGAAGGGCGGGCCGTGAACGCGGGCGACGATTATCGCGGATTGGGCTGGGCGCATGGCGCGCTGACTGTCCAGCGGCTTGGCGCGATGCTGGCGCCGGTTACGTTCATTCTGGAGGACGGTCGGCAGGTTTCGCCGATGCACATTGCGCCGTGGTCGAACGAGCCGCAGGCGCAAGCGCTGCCAGGCATCCTGCGCAAGCTGCGCGGCGAATGGCCCTGCGTGCCGTTCGGCTATTCGGTGCCTGCCGAGGGATGGCCGCAGAACTGGGCACCGCTGATGGGTCCGCCGGAGCCGGATGAAGAGATCCATGGCCACAGTTCCAACCATGACTGGCAATGGCGCGACAACGACGGCGGATCATTGTCGCTGGAGCTTGCCTATCCTCAGGGGAGCCCGGTCGAGCGCGTTGAACGGACGGTGACGCCCGATCCGTCGGCGCCGGCCGTCGACATTGAACTCAAGATCGTTGTCCGCCGTGCCTGCCGCTTGCCAATCGGCCTGCACCCGGTTTTCCGGTTGCCGTTCGAGACGGGCGCGGCCACGCTGGAACTCGGTCGCTTCGATCGAGGCCTTACCTATCCGCATGATGTCGAACCCGGCGCTGAGCTGTTTGCCCGGAACACCTCGTTCAGCGACTTGGCCAGCGTGCCCGCGCGGGCCGGCGGGGTGGCCGACGCCTCTCGCCTGCCATTGGCGGTGGACACGGAGGAATTGCTGCAGATCGAGGGCGTCGACGGCGCGGTCGCGCTGGCCAACCACGCGGACGGCTACAGGACAAAGCTCACTTGGCAGAAAGAGCATTTCCCAAGCCTTCTGCTCTGGTACTCCAATCGCGGGCGCAAGGCGCACCCCTGGAACGGGCGTCATGTCGCCATCGGCATCGAGCCGATCTGCTCACCCTTCGGCCTCGGACCGGCGACCGCGCTGGCCGACAATCCCATCGCCCAATCCGGCATTGCGACGGCGTTGGAATTCTCACCCGAAAGGCCGTTCGTGACCCGCTATCGCATCGAGGCTTCCCCACTGTGACGAACTGTGCCGCAACGTCCCTGGTAAAGCCGAACAGGCCGCGCTTCACCGATGTCGAGGGACTGGCCGCGATGGTTGGCCATGGTGACTCGCTTGGCGTGGGCGGCCACCATTTCGCACGCCTGCCGATCGCATTGCTGCGCGCGATCGCGCTGTCCGGCATCAGGGACTTGCACTACGTCTCCTGGGCCGGCGGGTTGCCTCTCGAAATGCTGCTCGAAGCGGATGCTGTGGCGCGTATCGACCTCTGCTTTTCCAGCCTCGACATTTTTGGCTTGCCGCCCCGGTTTCGGGCCGCCGCCGAAAGCGGCGCGATACCGGTTCGCGATTGGACGGCGCTGGCCATGATCCAGGCGCTGCGGGCGGCGCAGCAGAACCTGCCCTCGATGCCGTTCCAGCTTCCGCTGGGATCGGGCATGCTGGCGCGCGTGCCGGGTGCGAGCGCCAGACCTGATCCGATTGCCGGTACCGAAAACGGATTCGTCCCGCCGCTGCGGCTCGACACATTCGTCGTCCATGCCCAGCGCGCCGATGAAAGCGGCAATGTGCAGATCATCGGGCCCCGCGCGCTGGACTTCGCCATGGCGGGTGCGGCGCGCAAGGTGCTGGTCACGGTCGAGGAAATCGTGCCGGGCGGGACGCTGCGCCAGGACGGCCGCCAGAGCGTGCTGACCCGCAACCAGGTTTCGGCGATTGCGCTGGCGCCGGCCGGCGCCTATCCGGCCTCGTGCCTGCCGTTTTACGTCACGGATTATCAGCGATTGTCGGAGGCGTTCGCCGACCGGCAAACGCCTTTGGCGGACAATCTGCGCCCGCCTTCCGAGGGCGTGCCGAAGCCGTTGCAAAGAGCTGCGAAGGTTCGAGCTGACACAGTGCTTGCCATGCCGGCGCTTGCGCGCGCCGAAGAGAAAGCATCCGTCGACGAGATCATCGCCGCCCGCATCGCCGCCGAACTCACCAATGAGAGCTTCGCCAGCGCGGGTGCCGTCTCGCCGCTGGCCAATGTCGCCTATCGCCTGGCCAAGGCGACGCACGCGCCGGATATGATCATCGCGACGATGAGCTGCGGCCATCTCGACATCGCGCCGAGCCCGATGATCCTGTCGCTGATCGAAAGCCTCGATTGCGAAACGGCCGTCGCGCATGCCGGCGGCGACGATACCTACTCGACCTATTACCAGGCCGGCGCGGTGACGCACGAGATCGTCGGCGCGGCACAGGTCGACCGGCGCGGCCGCGTCAACACGATCGCACTGCGCAAACCAAGCGGCGGCCTCATCCGGTTGCCGGGGCAAGGCGGCATGGCCGATGTCGCCAACATGCACCGCGATTACCTGCTCTACATCCCCCGCCACTCGATCCAGTCGCTGGTGGACGAGGTCGAGATCGTCAGTTCCGCCCGGGGGTTGCTGACGGCGGCCGAACGCGAGCCGATGGGCTATCGCACCGGCAGGGCGCTGGTCTTCACTGATCTCTGCGTCTTCCGGCTCGACGAGACTTCGAGGGAATTGATCGTCATCGAAACCATGCCGGGCGTTACGCAGCAGCAAATCCGTGACGCCACCGGATTTGCGGTGTCGTTCGATCCCGACTGCCGGGAGGTCTCGCTGCCTTCCGACGACATGCTCGCCACCTTGCGAAACCGCATCGATCCGCTCGGTCTGCGCCGTCTGGAGTTCGTCCGCGCCAAGGAGCGCGGCGCGCTGATCGCCGAGATTCTTGAAGCCGACCGCGCGATGGTCGAACGCTGCATCGCCGCGCAGACGGCGCTTGTCGAAAGCTGAGATCCCATGGCCAAGCCGTTGCTCGACATGTCAGCCGCGCGCGTTTTCTTCGACGGCATCTTCACCAGCCCGCGCGTCGCGCATCCGGAGGGCGTGGCCGTTCACCGCGATGGCTCGATCTGGTGTGGCACCGAAACCGGCGACCTGCTGCGGCTGGCCGCCGATGGCGGCTCGGTCGGGCGCATGGGCGGCACCGACGGTTTTCTGCTCGGCATCGCTTTCGACAGCGCGGGAAACTGCTTTGCCTGCGACCTCAGGCATGCCGCGATTTTCCGCTGGGATGCCGCGACAGCGCGCATGGAGCGCTTCGCGTCGGCCGGCATTCGCGTGCCGAACTACCCGATCGTCGACGAGGCGAGGGGTTGGCTCTTCGTTTCGGACAGCGTTGGCCAGGACAATCGCTCGGGCATCTTCCGCTACGATCTCAAGACGGGCGAGGGCGGCCTGTGGTGCCGGGAGGCGATGTCGTTCGCCAACGGCATGGCGATGGCGCCGGACGGCAACGGCCTCTATGTCGTGGAAAGCGACGCACCCTGCATCAGCTATGTGCCGATCCTTGCTGACGGATCGGCGGGGGCTCGTGAGATCGTCGTCGAGGGCGTGCACAATGTTCCGGACGGAGTGGCCTTTGCGCCTGACGGCTCATTGTTCATCTCATGTTATGAGCCCAGCCGTATTTATCGCTGGCAAAAGGACAAAGGTCTCGAAGTGCTGATCGAGGATCCCGCCGCAACCACGCTGGCGCACCCCACCAACATCGCCTTCAAGGGCGACAAGCTCTATACCGCCAATCTGGGTCGCTGGCATATTACCGAGATCGACTTGAGCCTTCTCCAGCAAGGGAAGTAGCATTTCGCAGAAGGTCAACTCGTCGGGCGAAAGGGTTTTGCCAGCGAGGCCGGGAAGTGCAGGGCCAGCATCTGGCGGTTTCGTGAGATCAGCACCAGAACGATGATGGTGGCGAGATAAGGCAGGGCCGAGAGCAGTTCGGATGGCACGTCCAGCCCCAGCGCCTGACCTTGCAACTGAAGGATCGTCATCCCGCCGAACAGCCACGCGCCAAGCAGGATGCGCAGCGGCCGCCAGGTGGCGAAGACCACCAGCGCAAGCGCGATCCAACCCTTGCCGGCAGTCATGTTCTCGACCCAGAGCGGCGTGTAGGCGACCGACAAATAGGCGCCTGCCAGGCCTGCCATCAGCCCGCCGAACAGCACGGCCATGTAGCGGATCCTGATCACGGGATAGCCGATCGCATGCGACGTCTGCGGCGACTCGCCGATCGTGCGCAGCACCAGGCCAGCTTTCGTGCGGTAGAGAAACCAACTGATGGCGACGAACATCAGCAGGGCCAGATAGACCATCGGATCGAAGCGGAACAGTAGCGGACCGATCAGCGGCAGATCGGACAGAACGGGGATGTCGAGGCGGCGCAGTGCCTCGATCGGCTCGCTGCCGAAGCCGCGCCCGAGGAAGGCGGAGACGCCCGAACCGAAGATCGCCAGCGCCAGGCCGGCTGCATATTGGTTGGTCAGGAACGTCAGCGCCAGAACGCCGAACAGCAGCGAGGCGGCCGCACCCGCCAACGCGCCGGCCAGGATCGCCACAGGCATCGGATAGCCCGCGGTGACGGCCCAGAATGCCAATGCGGCGCCCATCAGCATCATGCCTTCGATTCCGAGATTGAGGACACCCGACTTCTCCACCACGAGCTCGCCGAGCGCGGCGAATATCAGCGGTGTGGCGGCAATGACGGTGCCGGTGAAGATGGCGATGAATAGATCCATCAGGCTGTCTCCCGCACGATCCGAAATCCGCTCATCGTGCCGTCTCCAGCGCATGCGTGTCCCGGACGGGTCGCACCAGTCGAACGCGATAGAAGATGAAGAAGTCGGCGGCGAGCAGGAAGAACAGCAGGATGCCCTGGAAGATCCGCGTCAGGGCCGAAGGCAGGCCGAGCGTCATCTGCACACCTTCGCCGCCGAGGAAAAGCAGCGACATCAACAGCCCGCCAAGCACGATACCGAAGGCGTTCAGCCGTCCGACGAAGGCAACGATGATGGCCGCGAAGCCGTAGCCTGGCGAAATCTGAGGCGAGAGCTGCCCGAGCGGCCCGGCGGCTTCCGCCATGCCGGCGATGCCGGCCGCGGCACCTCCCGCCAGCAGTCCGATCCAGACCGCAGCCGATTCGCGAAAGCCGGCATAACGGGCGGCAAGCGGTGCAGCCCCGCTCACCGACATCTTGTAGCCGAGGAAGCTGCGGTCGGTGAACAGCCACATCAGGAGCACGGCGACGACCGTGATGAAGATCGACGGGTTGAGGCGATAGGCGGGGTCAAAGGATTCGAACAGGGCCGCCGTCGGCAGAAGTGCCGTCTGCGGATAGTTGAAGCCGGCCGGATCGCGCCACGGTCCGTGCACGAGATAGGACAGGAACAGCGTCGCGATATAGGTCATCATCAGCGTGACGAGGATCTCGTTGGTGTTCATGCGGGCGCGCAGAAAGGCGGGGATTGCCGCCCAGGCCATGCCGGCGCCCATGCCGGCGATGAACATCAGCGGCAACAGCAGCACGCTTTCGGGGTTCGGCCAGAAAAGCCCCACGCCGCTGGCCGCGATTGCCCCCATGGTGAACTGGCCCTCGGCGCCGATATTCCAGACATTGGCGCGGAAGCCGACCGCCAGCCCGCAAGCAATGAGGATCAGCGGCGAGGCCTTGAGCAGCCATTCGGACAGGCCGTTCATGGAAGAGAGCGGCTCGATGAAGAAGGCATGGAGGGTCGCCAGCGGATCATGTCCGAGGGAGGCGAAGAAAATCGATCCGACGACGACAGTCAACAGGGTCGCCAGTGCCGGCGCGGCAACGCGCATCAGCGAGGAGGGCTCCGGCCTTTGTTCAATCCTGAAGCGCATTGTTGCCACCCCCATTGGCCAATGCGCCGTCGCTCATGCCGCGGCCCGTCATCAGAAGTCCGATCTCCTCGCGATCGGTCGTCTTGCGCTCCAGCGGCGGGGAAACCTTCCCTTGGCAAATGACCAGCAGCCGGTCGCAGATCTCGAACAACTCGTCGAGTTCCTCGGAGACGACGAGCACCGCCGCGCCGGCGCGGCTGAGATCGACGATGGTCTGCCGGATGAAGGCGCTCGCGCCGACGTCTACCCCCCAGGTCGGCTGAGACACCAGGAGGAGCTTCGGCTGGAGCGCGATCTCACGCCCGACGATGAATTTCTGCAGATTGCCGCCGGACAGGCTTTGCGCGGTCGCCTGCGGCCCGTTGGCCTTGACCTTGAACCTATCGATTATGCCGGCGGCGAACGCCTTGGCCCGGCGCCGGTCGACCAGCCCGTTGCGCACCGTGCCGAAGCGGTGCGCGGTCAGCACCGCATTCTCCCACAGCGTGTGCGAGGGCACGGCGCCGCGCCCGAGCCGCTCTTCGGGAACGAAGGCGACGCCGAGCTTGCGGCGCTCGTGCGGGCGAAGGCGGGCTGCGCCGGTTCCGCAAATCCGGATGGCGTCGCTGCGCTCATGCGTGCGCTCGCCGCTGAGCAAGGCGATCAGCTCGGCCTGGCCATTGCCGGAAACCCCGGCCAGGCCGACAATCTCGCCGCCATGCACCTTGAAAGAAATGTCCTTCAGGTCGACGCCGAAATGATCCCGGGACTTCACCGTAAGTCTGTTGACCTCGAGCACCGGTCTGTCGCTTGGCGTCGGCGGGCCGACATGCATTTCAGGCAGCTTCGAACCCACCATCATGCGGGCAAGCTCCAGCGACGTCGTCTCCTTCGGACGCGCGGTACCGGTGACCTTGCCGTTGCGCAGCACGGTGGCGGTGTCGCAGAGCTCCTGGACCTCGTCGAGCTTGTGGCTGATATAGACGATGCTGCAGCCCTCGGCGGCAAGTTGGCGGAGCGTCTCGAACAGCTTCACCACCGCCTGCGGCGTCAGTACCGAGGTCGGCTCGTCGAGGATCAGCAGTTTCGGCCCCTGCAGCAGGCAGCGCACGATCTCGACGCGCTGGCGCTCGCCGACCGACAGGTCGTGCACCTGGCGATGCGGGTCGATGGGCATGCCGTAGCGGCGCGACAGATCGCGGATCTTGTCGGCGAGCGAAGGCAGGTCGTATGCGCTGCTTGCCGAGAGCGCTATGTTCTCGACCACCGAAACGGATTCGAACAGCGCGAAATGCTGATAGACCATTTCGATGCCGAGTGCGCGCGACATCGCCGGGGTGTGCGTGGCGATCGGATTGCCGTCGCAAAAGATCTCGCCGGAATCGGCTTGCGTCGCCCCATAGATGATTTTCATCAGGGTGGATTTGCCGGCGCCGTTTTCGCCCAGCACGGCATGGATCTCGCCGGGTTGAATCGACAGCGACACATCGTCATTGGCGACGACGCCGGGATAGCGCTTGCAGATGTTGCGCAGTTCTAGTCGCGGATGCATGGCGGGTCCTGCCGTGGCGTGAAGCGAGGTTGGACGGGAACCAGGCAAGGAGACGCCGAAGGTATGGACTTGGGCGTCTCCCGGCACTTTTACGGTGATCAGCTCAGCCTGCCGATCATCCCCTTCACAAACCAGTTCATGCCGCGAATGTCGTCATCGGCCAGAACCGAACCGGCGGCAACCTTGACGTTGCCGTCCTGATCCTTCAGCTCCCCGGCGTAGGGATGAAGCTTGCCGCTGCCGATGTCGGCCTCGAGCTGCTTGAGCTTGGCGCGCGCATCGGCGGGGATACCCTCATTGTAGGGGGCCATTTTCACCACCCCGGCCGCCAATCCGTCCCAGCGGACTTCCGGCTTCCAGGTACCGGCGGCCACGGCCTTGGCTGCGCCGACATAGTCGCTGGTCCAATCGAGAACGAAAGAGGTCAGCTGCTTGCCCGAGGCGAATTTCGACATGTCGCTGGCATAGCCGATCGACCAGGCGCCACCTTCGCCGGCGACCTGTACGCCGGTCGCGGTGTCCGTCATCGAGCAGACCACGTCGCAGCCTTGAGAGATCAGCGTCTTGGCCGCCTCCTTCTCCTTGCCCGGGTCGAACCAGGAATTCAGGAAGATGGTGTTGCAGGTCGCGTTTGGATTGACGCTCTGCGCGCCAAGCAGCAGCGCATTTGCCGGACCGACGATGTCGGGGATCGGAAAGCCGCCGATGAAACCGATCTTGCCCGATTTGGACATGTAGCCGCCCGCCGCGCCGGCGACGAAGGTGCCTTCGTAATATTTCGCTTCGAAGGTTCCCAGATTGGCTAGGTGGACGATGCCTGAGCAGTGTTCGAACGCCACCTTGGGAAAGCGCGGCGCCACCTTCTGCATCGGCGTTCCATGCGAAAAGCTTGTGCCGAAGATCAGCCTGTTGCCGGCGCTGGCCAGTTCGCGGAAGACACGCTCGGCGTCCTGCGGCATGAAGATGTTGTCGATGACGGTGAGCTCGACCTTGTCGCCGAATTCGGCCTTGATGGCCTCGACGCCGAGGCTGTGCTGCTTGGTCCAGCCGATCTCGGCGACCGGCGAGACGTAGACGGCACCGATCTTCAGCACCTCCTGCGCCTGTGCGATGGTGCTCAGCGCTCCCGCGCCAAGAGCCGCGCCGGCCGCGCCGCTGTGTTTCAGGAATTCACGTCTCGTCAGTTTCTTCATGATGGTAGCCCTCTGTTGGTCTTTTTTGTTGATGCCCGGCTTGTCGGTGCCCGGTCTGTTCTGGGGATATGGAGGTGGAGATGCGTTGCCGCGTCGCCGCCGCCGGATGCATTCGACAATCTTCGCAGCGGCACAGTCGCGCCGTCGGCCTTGCCGTCGAGATAGGGCGCTAGCGCTTCGGCAGGCGTCATCTCTGGAAACACTGCGCGATCCATGATGTAGCCGCGCACCACCGCGCGGTGGTGGGTGTCGATCAGGTCCATGGCCGGTTTCAGCCGGCCCTTCTCCAGCAGGTCGACGACCCGCGAGTGGTCGTCCAGCAGATTGCAATAGTCGAAATCGGCTGAAATGAGGGAGCGCAGCAGCGTCGTGCGGCGCACCAGCTGCGCGTGGATTTCCTGCATGACCTTGTTGCGGCTGAGGCGTACGAATACGGTATGGAACTCTTGGCCAAGCACGTCGGCCAGCGCATCGTTGCCCGCCGCAACAGCTTGGCGCTGGCGCTCGACATGCTGGCGCAGCTCAGCCCAGCCGGCCGGCCCGAGGCGATCGCTGAGCTGTGCTGCGACGCCCTGTTCGACGAGCGTCAACGCGTCGTAGATCTCCATCGCCTCCTGCATGCTCGGCTTGGCGACGAAGGCACCGCGGTTGCGTTCGATCTGGGCCAGCCCGTCATCGGCGAGCCGGATCAGGGCCTGGCGCACCACGATGCGGCTCACGTTGAATATTTCGGAGAGTTCGCGTTCGCCGAGCTTGCAGCCGGGCACGAGGCGATGGTCGATGATGGCGCGGGTCAGCGTATCCGCGATGGTCTGGGAACGGCTGCTCAAGGCATGGTTCTCCGCCATTTCGACGTCATGATCAGCGGGCTTTCGTGATGGCGACATGCCTTGTCAGGACACGACATATCCCAGGTTCAGCTTTCTCATATCGGAATTCAATCATCATAATCTGTCAACACAAAAAAGGATTTTGGACGACAAAAAAATGTTGATTGGTATCCAATCTTGTGGTTTCGTCATCCCGAAACGTCGGGCTAGGTTCATGGTGAAGGGCTAGCCGAGTTGGGAGGGAAGCCGATGGCAACCCGTTGCGTTGACCGCGAGCTTTTGAACGACTGGCACATCGTCGCGGATCAGGAATCGCTAAGCCAGGATACGCGGTTTGCCACATGCCTGCTTGGGGTCGCTCTCTCCGTTTACAAGTGTTCAAACAAGATCGAAGTCGTTCGCAGCGATACGGGCGCCACGCTGAAAAGCGCCCAGCGTTATGGCTTCATCTGGACCTGCCTGGACAAGCCCCGGCGCGACATCATCTATATCCCTGAGGCCAATGAGGCAGACCGGCATCTGGTCAGCGGCGGTTCGATCGCGGTCAAGGTGTCGGGCCTCCGCGCGGTCGAGAATTTTCTCGATATGGGGCATTTCCCCTTCATTCATGCCGGCTGGCTCGGCGAGGAGCCGCACACCGAGGTCGCGCCGTACAAGGTTGAGATCACAGCGCAGGACGAGGTGCTGGCGACCGAATGCAAATTCTATCAGCCGGTGGCTTCGCCGACCGCCAAGGAAGGCTTTGTCGTCGACTACATCTACAAGGTGATTCGGCCCTACACGGTGGCTCTCTACAAGAGCAACCCGATCCAGAAGGACCGGCTCGACGTCATTACCCTGTTCGTGCAGCCGGTGGACGAGGAAAACTGCATCGCGCATCCTTACCTCTGCTATCTTAAGGAAGGCATGGAGGCGGCAACGGTGCGCAGCTTCATGCAATTGATCTTCGCCCAGGACAAACCGATCCTGGAGAACCAGGTACCCAAGCGCCTGCCGCTCGATCCACGTGCCGAGACCCCGATCCGTGCCGATGCCGTGTCGGTTTCCTACCGGCGCTGGTTGCGTGATCGGGCCGTCACCTATGGCGCGATACCGGCACAAGCCTGATGACGTCTGAGGGCTTCCAGAGGATAAAACGATGACAAAATGCTCGGATCCTGTGATCCTCAATCTCTGGCATCCCGTAGGGGCGATCGCCGAGACCATTCCCGGCGCTGTCCAGGACACCGTTCTGCTCGAGGAGCGCCTCAGTTTTGCGGTCGATATGGATGGTGAGCCCGTCGTCTGGCGCTCACGTCCCGATGTAGAAGGGGTGGATCGTGTTCCAGGCGCCGACAGACTGCCGGCAAGAAGCGCCTACGGCTATGTCTGGACTTCGCTCGGCTCGCCACCGGCCGAGCTGTTCCCGATCCCGGAATATGAAGAGCCGGACCGCCGCAAGCTCAACGCGGCCACGTTTGGCGTCAACGTCTCGGCACCGCGCGCCATCGAGAACTTTCTCGACATGGGCCACTTTCCCTATGTGCATACCGACATACTCGGCGTCGAGCCGCATACCGAAGTCAAGGAATACGACGTCGAGATATCCGTCGACCGTGACGAGATCCTGGCCACGCGCTGCCGCTTCTTCCAGCCGATGGCTTCGACCGCTTCCGGTGGCGGCGCCGACGTGGACTATGTCTATCGCGTGCCGCACCCCTATTGCTCCGTGCTCTATAAATCGAGCCCGGTCGACGAGGCACGGCGCGACGTCATCGCCATCTTCCTGCAGCCGGTCGACCAGGAGCATGTGCGCGCCCACATGCTGCTTTGCGTGCTCGACGAAGACAATGAAGACAAGGTGATCAAGCGCTTCCAGCAGACGATCTTCGGCCAGGACAAGCCGATCCTGGAAAACCAGGTGCCCAAACGCCTGCCGCTCGATCCGCGCGCCGAAACGCCCATCCGGGCCGATAAGTCGGCCATCGCCTACCGGCGCTGGCTCAGCCAGAAGGGCGTGACCTACGGTGTCATTCCGGTTGCGGCCTGACGAGATTCTTGGAGACGATTGATGTTGGAAGAAGCCAGAAGCCAGTGGCATCCGATCGCCGCTTCCCATGATTTGCCGTACCGCCACGTTTTCCATGGTCAATTGCTCGGCCGGGAATTCGCCGTCTGGCGTGCCGATGACGGCTACGTCAACATCTGGGAAAACCGTTGCCTGCATCGCGGCGTCAGGCTGTCGATAGGCATCAATGACGGGCGCGAGCTGAAGTGCCAATATCACGGCTGGCGTTATTCGAACCGCACCGCCGGCTGCACCTACATTCCCGCGCATCCTGCCGACGCGCCGGCCCGCACCATCACCAACCGCACCTTCCCCGGGGTCGAGCGCTACGGCTTGGTCTGGTCCTCCGAGGAGCCTCGCGGCGAGGTGCCGGATGTTGCCGCGCTGACCGAAGGCAAGCTGCTCGCCTTGCGCGGCATCGCGGTCAACGCGCCGGCCGACAAGGTCGTCGAAGGGCTGAAGGCCTATCGCTTTCAGCCCAACGCAGCGATCGAAGGCGAGGGCGCGGAAACCATCATCGAGGCCGCGCGGGATTTTGCCGTGGCGCTGCACTCGCACGATGGTGGTGCCGAGACGCGCGGCGTGTTCTTCGTGCAGCCGGTTGATTCAAACCGTTCGGTGATCCGTGGCGTGCTCGATCAGGAGGTCGAAGCAGCCGCCCGCATCGCCATCCTGCGCCACCACAATGAGCGGCTTTCCAAGCTGCGCGACGAGGTCGAGCGCGACGTCGCGAACGCACCGGCGCCCGCGCCGATCGAGCCGATCTACGAAAGGGTGTCGGCCGAACTCGCCGAAATGCCCGAGGTGACCGCGCATGGCCGCAAGGCGGCGCTGCGCGTCAGCGTGGCCAGGAAATGGCAGGCGGCCGACGGCGTTGCCGGTTTCGAGCTCCGCCCGATCAAGGGCATCCTGCCGACGTTCCAACCTGGGGCCCATATCGACGTCCATATGCCCAATGGCGAGATCAGGCAGTATTCGATCACCAACGGCCCTGGTGAAACCGACAGCTTCATCATCGGCGTCAAGCTGGAGCGGGATTCGAAGGGCGGCTCCAAATGCATGCATGAGACAGTCCGCGAGGGCGACGTGCTGGCGATCTCCGAGCCGCGCAACAATTTCCCGCTGCGCCGTGACGCGATCAAGACGCTGTTCGTCGCCGGCGGCATCGGCATCACGCCGCTGCTCGCAATGGCGCAGGCGCTGAAGAACCAGGAGCTGGCGCACGAGCTGCACTATTTTGCGCAAGGGGAGGAACACCTCGCTTTCGCCGATCGGCTGAAGCATCTCGGCGATGCGCTGAAGCCGCATCTCGGGCTGTCGCCGGACGCGACCGGCGCCGAGCTTCGGGGGATTCTCGCCGGTTACCGGAACGGCATGCATCTCTACATCTGCGGTCCCGGACCGATGCTGGAAGCCGCGCGCAAGATCGCCGCCGAGCAGGGCTGGCCGGATACCGCCATCCATTTCGAATATTTCAAGAACACCAACAAGATCGACGACAGTTCGAGCTTCGAAGTAGCGCTGGCGCGCTCCTGCGTCACGCTGCAGGTGCCGGCCGGCAAGACGATCATGCAGGTGATGCGCGAAAATGGCATCGATGTTCCGTCGTCGTGCGAGCAGGGCGCATGCGGCACCTGCGTCGCCACCGTGATCGAGGGCGAGCCGGACCATCAGGACGTCTACCTCAACGATGCCGAACGCAAAGCCGGAACCAGGATCATGACCTGCGTCTCGCGCGCCAAATCGGCACGCCTCGTGCTCGACATTTAGGAACTCCCGATGATCACGCTTTACGATTACGAACTGTCGGGCAATTGCTACAAGCTGCGGCTGCTGATGAGTTTTCTCGGCATCGACTACAAGACAGTGCCGGTCGACTTCTACCCCGGCCGCGAACACAAGTCGGAATGGTTCCTGAAGCTCAATCCGCTTGGCCAGCTGCCGGTCATCGAGGATGAAGGGCTGATCTTGCGCGACGCCCAGGCGATCCTGGTCTACCTGGCGTCGAAATACGATCCGTCGAGCACATGGTATCCCCGGAACAGACCGGCCCTGCTCGGCGAGATCAGCCAGTGGCTGGCCTTCGCCGACGGCATCACTTCGACGGCGTCGGCCGCCCGCCTGCACGACGCGCTGTTCTACGATTTCGACATCGATGCCGCACGCGCCGGCGCGCACCGGCTGTTCCGTATGCTCGACGAGCATCTGTGGTTCGGCGAGCAGCAGGGCCGCGGCTGGATCTGCTCGGCCGATCATCCGACCATCGCCGATATTGCCTGCTTTCCCTACATCATGCTGTCGGAGGAGGGCGGCATTACGCGCCAGGACTATCCCGCCATCCGGCGTTGGTGCGATCGTGTCAAACGCATCAAAGGCTTTACCGTGATGTCGGGCGTGTTCCCGGCGGGGCCGGCCAAGGCCGCATGATTTCTATCGCAACGCCGGGCGATCGATCGTCCCGGCAAGCAAGTTTGGGAGAAAGAAATGAAAACCCGCGCCGCTGTTGCCGTTGCTGCCGGAAAGCCGCTTGAGATCATGGAGGTCGACCTTGACGGCCCGCGCGAGGGCGAGGTGCTGGTCGAGATCAAGGCGACCGGCATCTGCCACACCGACGAGTTCACGCTGTCGGGCGCCGATCCCGAGGGCCTGTTCCCGGCCATTCTCGGCCACGAGGGCGCCGGCGTGGTGGTCGATGTCGGCAAGGGCGTCACCTCGGTCAAAAAGGGCGACCATGTGATCCCGCTCTATACGCCCGAATGCCGCCAGTGCCCGTCGTGTTTGTCGCGCAAGACCAATCTGTGCACCGCCATCCGCGCCACGCAGGGGCAAGGCCTGATGCCGGACGGCACCTCGCGCTTCTCGATCGGGGGCGAAAAATTGTTTCACTATATGGGCTGCTCGACCTTCTCCAACTTCACCGTGCTGCCGGAGATCGCCGTTGCCAAAGTCAATCCCGACGCGCCCTTCGACAAGATCTGCTACATCGGCTGCGGGGTGACCACCGGCGTGGGCGCGGCCATCAACACCGCCAAGGTCGAGCAAGGCGCGACCGCGGTGGTCTTCGGCCTCGGCGGCATCGGGCTCAACGTCATCCAGGGCCTGAAACTTGCCGGCGCCGACATGATCATCGGTGTCGATCTCAACAACGACAGACGAGCCTGGGGCGAGCGCTTCGGCATGACGCATTTCGTCAATCCGAAGGAGATCGACGGCGACATCGTTCCCCATCTCGTCAACATGACCAAGCGCGGCGCCGACCAGATCGGCGGCGCCGACTATACGTTCGACTGCACCGGCAACACCAAGGTGATGCGCCAGGCGCTGGAGGCTTCGCATCGCGGCTGGGGCAAGTCGGTGGTCATCGGTGTGGCGGGTGCCGGCCAGGAGATCTCGACGCGGCCCTTCCAGCTGGTCACCGGGCGGACCTGGATGGGCACCGCCTTCGGCGGCGCGCGCGGCCGCACCGACGTGCCCAGGATCGTCGACTGGTACATGGACGGCAAGATCGAGATCGACCCGATGATCACCCACACGCTCAAGCTCGAGGACATCAACAAGGGGTTCGACCTCATGCATGAGGGCAAGTCGATCAGGAGTGTCGTGGTTTACTGAGGGCGGCCCACACGCCGCGGGCCCGAGGACATCCCCGCTTGGACCGACAGGAGCCCTGTCGGCTTGAGAAGGCGGGCCACAGAAATGCCCGGACTTTTCGCTACCTCCAGCCTCCCGGCCAGGTCGGCGTGTTCCCAAAGTCCGGCGTCGACCGGCGGCGTGACCAAGGTGCACCTCGGTTACGCCGCCGGTGCTGTTTGCAGGGCTGAAGGTTGCGGGTGCGGCGGCCGGCAGCTATGTCGGACGGAAAGGTCATGACGAAAAGGCAGAGTTGATGAAAGTCGTTTCCACGTCCAAGTCGCATGGCGGCGTCCAGGGTGTTTATTCGCACGCTTCAGAGGTCTGCGCCTGCGATATGACCTTTGCCGTCTTCGTGCCGCCGCAGGTCAACGATGGGCCGGTGCCGGTGCTGTGGTATCTTTCGGGTCTCACCTGCACCCATGCCAATGTCATGGACAAGGGCGAGTACCGGCGCCTGGCGGCCGAGCTTGGCCTCATCGTGGTCTGCCCCGACACCAGCCCGCGCGGTGCCGATGTGCCGGACGAGAAGGATAATTGGCAGTTCGGCTGCGGCGCCGGTTTCTATGTCGATGCGACGCAGCAGCCTTACGCCAGGAACTACCGTATGTATTCCTACGTCCTCGACGAGCTGCCGGGATTAATCGCCGCGAACTTCCCTGCCGACACGGCGCGCCAGGGCATATCGGGTCATTCGATGGGCGGACACGGCGCGTTGACGATCGCGCTGAAGAACCCCGACCGCTTCAGGAGTTGCTCGGCCTTCGCGCCGATCGTTCAGCCGACGACCGCTGGCTGGTCGCGGCCTGCGCTCGAGAAATATCTCGGCGCCGACGACAGGGACTGGCGCGCCTATGACGCCACGCTGCTTATCGAGGACGGCCGCCGTTTTGGCGAGTTCCTGGTTGATCAGGGCACGGCCGATGGGTTCCTTGACGAAGGCCTCCGTCCGTGGCTGCTGGATGAAGCCTGCAAGAAGGCCGGCATCGACCTCACCTTGCGCATGCAGGAAGGCTACGATCATTCCTACAACTTCATCTCGACCTTCATGGACGATCACCTGAAGTGGCACGCCGCGCGGCTAGGCTGAAGAACCGCCGGGCATTATCAGCGGTAGGACCTGTGCATCGGCGAAGGCGACATAGCCATGGCGCAGGCGGCGCACGGGTCCGCGCCCGATATCGCCGGCAAGGGTATCGTCAATCCCTACGATGATCGAATCCACCCGCATGCTGCTGCAATGGCTTGGCCACAACCGCGGCGCCATCGTCGCTGCCATCGAGAAGGAAACTGAAAATGTCCTCGCATAGGATCGCTGTCATCGGTGGTGACGGTATCGGGCCGGAGGTCGTCGAGGCCGGCGTGAAGGTTCTGGAAGCCCTGACCGCTGTCGAGCCGGGTTTGGCCTTCGACTTCAAGCGCTTCGACTGGGGCTCCGATTATTACCGCCGCAACGGCCGCATGATGCCGCAGGACGGCCTCGGGCAATTGGAGGGCTTCGATGCGATCTATTTCGGCTCGGTCGGCGATCCGAACCTTCCCGACGACGTCACCCTCTGGGGGCTGCGTCTGGCCATCTGCCAGGGGTTCGACCAATACGCCAACGTGCGGCCGACGCGCCTCTTGCCCGGGCTGACCGGCCCGTTGCGGCCCGATCTCGGCAAGCAGATTGACTGGGTGATCGTGCGCGAAAACAGCGAAGGCGAATATGCCGGCGTCGGTGGTCGCGCCCATCGCGGACTGCCTATCGAGGTCGGCATGGATGTCGCCGTCTTTACCCGCGCCGGGATAGAACGCATCGCACGTTTCGCCTGCGAGCTTGCGCTGTCGCGCCCCCGCAAGCTTCTGACGGTTGTCACCAAGTCGAATGCGCAGCGTCATGGCATGGTGCTGTGGGACGAAGTCGTGCGCGGCCTGCTTCGCGACTACCCCGGTCTCACCGTCGACTGGATGCTGGTGGACGCCATGACCCAGCGCATGGTCAACAAGCCCGGCAGCATCGACACGGTTTTGGCGACCAATTTGCATGCCGACATCCTCTCCGACCTGGCCGCCGCGCTGGGCGGATCGCTCGGCATAGGCTCGACGTCGAACATCGATCCCTCGCGCAGCCGGCCGTCCATGTTCGAACCCATCCATGGTTCGGCCTTCGACATCACCGGCAAGGGCGTCGCCAATCCGCTCGGATCGTTCTGGACGGCGAGCCTGATGCTTGAGCATCTCGGCGAGCAGGCCGCCGCGCGGCGCCTCATGGTTGCGATCGAGCTTGTCACGGACCGGGCGGAATATCTCAGCCCCGATCTCGGCGGCACCGCGAGCACCGCCGAGGTTACCGCCGCGGTGATCGCGGCCCTTCGCGCCAATTAGCGCGGCACGAACAGGCAAGCATGTCATCGAGGGCGTGGCCTCAGGAAGTTCGCGCGCCTTCGGCGTCCGTTCCCCGATATTTAACATGCTCTATGAACGCGCGCAGCTTGGGCAGGACCTGGCGTCTGTCGGGATAATACAGAAAAACGCCCGGCGTCGTGACGGCGAAGGGCGTGAGCAACGCTTGCAACCGGCCATCGGCAATCGGGGCTTCGGTGAGAGGGCCGGGCACCTGTGCAAGTCCGACACCTTGGATCGCCGCGCCAAGCAGTGTCGGGTAATCATGCGCGACCAGCGGCCCGGAGACGATTGCCTCGACGGTCTTGTTGCCGTCGATGAAGGGCCAGGGCGCGATCGATCCGTTGGAGCGGCGCATGCGCAGGCAGGCATGGCCGCGCAGATCGTCGAGGCGCTCCGGCCGCTTCTGCCGGCGCAGATAGCCAAGGCTGCCGACGACCACGAGCGGGAACGGCGGCGTCAGCCGAACCGCGACCATGTCGGCGGCGATGAACTGGCCGAGCCGGATGCCGGCGTCGAACCCCTCGGCCGCCAGGTCGACCAGATCACCGCTTGCGGCGATCTCCACCTCTACTTCGGGATAGGCCTGGCAAAAGGATGCCACCAGCGGCTCCAGCAGGATCGGCACCACGGCGCGCGGCACAGAGAGGCGCAACAGCCCAGTCGGCCGCTGCCCAAGTTCACGTGCGACTTCGCTTGCGGCGACCAGTTCCTCGAAAGCGGGCTTTGCGCGCGAAAGGAACCGTTCGCCGGCTTCGGTCAGGCCGACGCTGCGCGTCGTGCGCATGAAGAGCGCCGCACCGACGCGCACCTCGAGCGCGCGCACCGCCTGGCTGATCGCCGATGGCGTGACGCCGAGCTCCGCGGCCGCTTTTCGGAAGCTGCGGTGTTGCGCGACGCCGAGGAACGCCTCCACGCCGTCGAGCGCACCTTTCCGGATTGTGAAGTTCTGCTTCATGCCCCGTCAACATTATCGCGAATAGTCGACCGCTGGAAGCGGGCGTAAATTGCGCCTTACATCTCTTGGGAGGCCATAGTGTCGCCTGCAACCATTTTCCTGTTACATCTCGCTCTAGGCTACGTGCCTTGGCTGCTCTGCGTCGGCGTGTATGTCTTGCCCCGGCTCAAATCCGTCAACCTGGTCGAGGCGCAACGTGCCATCGCCACGCTGCACAGCTTCCGCTTCTTCGGGCTTGTCTTCATCGTTCCAGGCGTCGTCGGGCGCGATTTGCCGGCTGATTTCGCCACCTTCGCCGCCTATGGCGACTTCGCAACTGGAGTGTTGGCCATGCTGGCGCTTTTGACGACGAGGATACGTCCGCTGTTCTGGTTGTCCGTCGTCGCGTTCAATCTCGTGGGGACGATCGATATCGCCGTCGACTACTATCACGGCAGCCAAGCCGGTCTTCCTGAGCTGGCGGGGCAGTTGGGCGCTGCATACGCGATCCCCGTAATCTATGTCCCACTGCTGATGATCACGCACGCCGTCGCGTTCTACCTGATGGCGCGCCCCCAGCCCCAGGCAGCTCGAGCCTTCGCCGGCGGCGCGGCCGCATCTCCGTGAGGCAGCAAGTGCCGGTGTACCGGCGCGCCGCGGCGCAGACGCTTCGCGGCGCGCGGGTATTCGACTAATAGGTCGTGCGCCCGCCCGACAGGTCGAAGGTCGAGGCGGTGGTGAAGCTGTTTTCCTTTGAGACGAGCCAGGCGACCATGGCGGCGGCCTCGTCGACCTCCAGCAGACGGCCGCGTGGAATGCGCGAGCGCATGTATTCGATGTGCTCGGGCGTGAGCTGTTCGAGGATTCGAGTCTGCGCGGTGGCCGGCGAGATGCAGTTGACTGCAATGTCATACTGCGCGAGCTCCTTGCCGAGCGATTTGGTCATGCCGATGACCGCCGCCTTCGAAGCGGAATAGGCGGCGGCGTTGGGATTGCCTTCCTTGCCAGCGACGGAAGCGATGTTGACGATCCGCCCGTAATTGCGCGCCTTCATCCCGGGCACCACGGCGCGGTTGGCGTAGAAGGTGCCGTTGACGTTGATGTCGATGATCTTCTTCCACGTCTCTATGTCGTAGCTGTCGAGCGGGGCGGCGGGACCGGCAATGCCGGCAGAATTGACCAGGATGGAGATTTTGCCGGCGCTCTCCTCGGTTTTTGCCCGCGCGGCGTCCACCGTCTCCCAATCCGCAATGTCGACGACCAGGGTCGTGGCGGCCTTGCCAAGGTCGCGCTTGGCCGCTTCGAGGCGCGCCTCGTCGACGTCCCATAAGGTGACCGTCGCGCCGGAGGCGACGAAACGTTTGGCCATCGCGAAGCCGAGGCCTTGCGCGCCTCCGGTGACCACGGCGTGTTGGCCGTCAAGATCGATCCTGTTCATGCCGAGCGTTCTTTCTGGTTGAGTGAATTGAGGTTGCCCGTTGCGGGCGGGCGATGTCGCTACATGGTAGCGCCGAGGTTCCAGGGCACGAACTCATTGTCGCCGTAGCCCAGCAATTCCGATTTGGTACGCGCGCCCGATGCCACGCGCAGGATCTCTGCGAAGATCTCCTGGCCTTTGTCGTCCAGCGTGATGCCGTCGAGGATGTCCCCGCAATTGATGTCCATGTCCTCGCGCATATGCTCGAAAATGAAGGAATTGGAGGCAAGCTTGATCGAGGGTGTCGGCTTGCAGCCGAAGGCCGAACCGCGCCCGGTGGTGAAGCACAATATGTTCGCGCCGCCGGCGACCTGGCCGGTTGCCGAAACCGGATCGTAGCCGGGCGTGTCCATGAAGACGAGGCCGCGTTCGTTGATCGGTTCGGCATATTCCAGCACCGCGCGCAGATTGGTCGTCCCGCCCTTGGCGGACGCGCCGAGCGACTTCTCCAGGATCGTCGTCAACCCGCCGAGCTTGTTGCCGGGAGACGGGTTGTTGTTCATCTCCATGTCGTGCTTGGCTGTGTAGTCCTCCCACCAGCGGATACGCTCGATCAGCTTCTCGCCGACCGCGCGGTTTTCCGCACGCATGGTGAGCAGATGTTCGGCGCCGTAGATCTCCGGCGTCTCGGACAGCACCGCCGTGCCGCCTTGCGCGACAAGCAGGTCCACGGCGGCGCCAAGCGCCGGATTGGCGCTGATGCCGGAATAGCCGTCCGACCCGCCGCATTGCAGCGCGAGCACCAGTTCGGAGGCCGGTTGTGGCGTCCTTTGCGCGGCGTTGACGATGGGCAGCATATCGACGATCGCCTTGACCCCGGCCTCGACCGTCTTGCGTGTGCCGCCGGTCTCCTGGATCGTCATCGTGCGGAAGGTCGTGCTCTCCTCGATGTTGTAGGACTGCATCCAGCGCGGAATCTGGAACGCCTCGCAGCCGAGCCCGACCATCAGCACGCCGCCGACATTGGGGTTCGTGGCAAAACCCCACTGCGTGCGCTTCAAGAGGTCGTAAGCGGGGCCTTTGGTGTCGATGCCGCAGCCAGCGCCATGGACGAGTGAGATCACGCCGTCGACATTGGGATAGTCGCGCAGGATGCCGCAGCGGTTGACCTCTTCTACGATGAAGCGGGCGACGCTGGCCGAACAATTTACCGAGGTCAGCACAGCGATGAAGTTGCGCGTCCCGACCTTGCCGCTCGGCCTGCGGTAACCCATGAAGCTCGCGCGCTCGGCTTCAGGGACGACAGGCGTTTGCCTGGCGTTGGTGCCGAACAGATAGTCGCGTTCGAAATTGCGCAAATATACATTGTGCTCGTGAACCCAATCGCCGGCGGCGATCGGTCCGCGGGCGAATCCGATGGTCTGCCCATATTTCACGACCGGCTCGTCCGAAGCGATGTCGCGGATCGCCATCTTGTGGCCGCGCGGTATGCGCGCCTTCGCGGGCATGTCGCCTGCCTTGTCGCCGATCATCAACGGATCGATCGCCAGAAGGATGTTGTCGGCATGCGAAAGCTGGATGAACCGCGCCATTACAAACTCTGAAAAAGCCCCCGTCGGCACAATGCCGCCGAATGGATCGGAATACTAATATAATAGATGGTCAACGGTCAAGCTGCGAACACGGCTCACCAGGCATCGGCAAGCCGGTCGGATGCCAGGTTCGGGACCTCAAACCTCCGCCGCCCGTCTCAGCGCTCAGTCGAGGTCGTCAGTCGAGAAGCTCGGCGGCGACTTCGAGCGTGTTGCGAAATGACGTCTCGAGGTGATGCTCCATCGCCTGTGCGGCGCCCTCGGCGTCGTGACGCTTCAGCGCGTCCAGAATGGCCTCGTGCTGCTCGATCGTCTGCTCGCCATAGCCGGGCTTCGGAATGGCGAGATAGCGGCCGCGATCCATCTGCGCCTTTGAGATGTCGACGGCGCGCCAGATCATCGGCAAGCCGCATATTTCGGCGATGGTGCGGTGAAAGACATCGTCGAGCTGAATCGCTGTGGCGTACCTGCCGCGCGCTATGGCGAGCTTATGCGCTGCCATGTTGTCTTCCAGCAATTCACTGGCAGCCGGCGTCAGCTTGGCGGCGGCGCGCCTGGCGCTCTCCATTTCCAATGCGCGCCGGATGACATAGGCTTCCTCGAGGTCGGCCCGGCTGATGGGAGCAACGTAGGTGCCGGTCTGCGCCAGGATCTTGACGAGCCCTTCGTCGCTGATGCGTTTGACCGCTTCGCGCACGGGCGTGCGCGAGACGCCCAGCGCTTCGGCAATTGCGATCTCATTGATGACCTCACCCGGTTTCAGCCGTCCGACGACGATCATGTTGCGGATCTTGTTGTATATCTGGTCGCGCAGCGGGAGGGCTCGATTGAGGGTCGAAGGATCTAGATCCATGGAAAATCCCATCGTTCGTCCACCTGAAATGGCAAAATTATTCGAATGTCAAACGGAATGCACCTGCTTGCGACGCGGGGTTCGTTGCGATCCGACGCCAGTGACGGAGCGGTCAGATCCAGCTTGCCAGAACTATTATATTAGTGCAATAGTGCCGCCCGTTGCGTGATTTTCAGCCTATGGTGAAGTGCCTGGTGCGGATGCGCTGAAAGGGGCCTTCGGGCCGGCTCGAGGTGGGCCGAACCGTGCCTTGAAGTGCATTATACTAACATAACGCTGCCCGCATGCTACCAGGGAGGACCAAGCCTAGATGAGTGCCGCCGCCGATTGTGCCCTGGACATGAGAGGCATCTCCAAGAGTTTTCCCGGCGTGAAGGCCCTGTCGAACGTCAATTTCGCCGTCCGGTTCGGCACCGTCCATGCGGTCGTCGGCGAGAATGGCGCCGGCAAATCGACGCTGATGAAGGTGCTCAACGGATCCTACGCTCCGACCGCCGGCACGATCCTCGTCGGCGGCGCCGAAGTGCGCATGCGGCGTCCCGCCGACGCCCAGGCGCTCGGCATCCGCATGGTGCACCAGGAGATCAATCTTGTTCCCGACCTGACCGTCGCGGAGAACGTCTATCTCGGCCGCATGCCCGGCAAATGGAGCTGGCTGCACAAGGGCGAAATGGTCAGGAAGGCCGCCGCCGTCCTCCACGAGCTGGGCGCGGCCATCAACCCGCGCGCGCGGCTCGGCGACCTGTCGATCAGCCAGCAGCAACTGGTCGAGATCGCCAAGGCCTACGCGGCGCAGCCCAGGATCATCGTGCTGGACGAGCCGACATCGAGCCTGAGCGAGCACGAAACCGCGGCGCTGTTCCGGATCCTTCGCAAGATGCGCGATGACGGCATCGCCATCGTCTACATCAGCCATAGGCTGAAGGAGGTTCTCGAGATCGCCGACGAGGTGACCGTGCTGCGCGACGGCTCAATGATCGAGACCCGTCCGATCGACGGCATAACCGCGGCCGAGATGATCAGGCTGATGGTTGGCCGCGAGGTCGCCAACGTGTTCCCGAAAAGCCCGGCCGCGATCGGCAAGTCCGTGCTGCGTGTCGAACGCATCGGCGACGGGGCGCATTTCAGTGATGTCAGCTTCGATGTGCGCGCTGGGGAGATACTGGGCTTGACCGGACTGGTCGGGGCCGGTCGCACCGAGGTAGCACGCGCCATCTTCGGCCTGTCGCGGCTGGTGGAGGGAACGGTCAGCGTCTACGGGCGCAAGGTCGCCATCAACTCTCCTTCCGAGGCGGTGCGAGCCGGGATCGCCTACGTCCCCGAGGACCGCAAGGGCGACGGCATCGTTCCGGGCATGTCGGTCCGCGAGAACATCAGCCTGTCGATATTGCGGCGTCTGACCAGCTTCGGCCGTATCAGGCGCAGCGCCGACCGTTCGCTGGCGGCGATCTATGTGAAGCAGTTTTCCATTTCGCCGCCCGACGGGGAGCGGCGCATCAACCTGTTGTCGGGAGGCAACCAGCAGAAGGCGGTCATCGCCAAATGGCTCGCGGCCAAGCCCTCCGTGCTCATTCTCGACGAGCCGACGCGCGGCGTCGACGTCGGCGCCAAGGCCGAGATCCACAGCATCATCGGCCGGCTTGTCGCCGACGGCATGGCGGTGGTGATGATCTCGTCGGAACTGCCCGAAATCCTCGGCGTCTGCGATCGCGTCGTTGTGATGCGCGACGGCCGCGCATCGGGGGCGCTCGCCCGCGCCGAACTGAGCGAGGAGCGCATCATGGCGCTGGCGACGGGGGAGGCTGCATGACTGATGCGGCCATGGAGACCAGCGGGGCGAACCGCAATGACCGCTTCACGCGCGGCAGCAGGCTTGCCGATGTCCTGTCCAAGGCGGGGCTTGGCTTCGCTATCCTTGCAGTGGTGCTCTACGGCTCATTCGTCAGCCCCGCCTTCTTCACCACAGGCAATCTGCTCAACGTCCTGACCTCGATGTCCATTGTCGGCATCGTCGTTGTCGGCATGACTTTCGTGCTTGTGGCAGGCGGCTTGGCCGACCTGTCGGTGCCGGCCACCATCGCCTGCGGGGCCATCCTTTCGCTCGGGCTGCAGCCAATGATCGGGCCGGTTCCTGCCTTCGTCCTGGCGGTGGCGCTTGCGGGCCTTATCGGCCTGCTCAACGGCGTGCTGGTCGGCTATGTCGGTATCAATCCCATCATCGCTACGCTCGGCATCGGCACCATCGGGTTGGGCATCGTGCAGGCGGCCGTCGGCGGCGTCATCGTCTATGGCAACAATCCCGCTTCGGCCGAATTCGCCAAGGGCCGGCTCTTCGGCGTCCCGGTCGTGGTGCTGATTTTCCTGCTGATCGCCCTCATAGGGCATTTCGTCCTCTCGCGCTCCTTCTGGGGCAGGTGGACGCTCGCCACGGGCGGCAATTACAGCGCCGCCGAGGCGAGCGCGGTGCCCGTGCGAGCGGTGAAGGCCGGTGCGTTCGTGATCACGGCGTTGGCTTCGGGCGTCAGCGGCGGCCTGCTGGGCCTGACCTTGCAAAGCGCGCGGCCGCTGATCGGCGCCGGCTACGAGTTCAGCGCCATCACCGCGGTCGTGGTCGGCGGCGTGTCGATTATCGGCGGTTTCGGCTCGGTGCCGAGGGCGATCGCGGGCCTGATCTTCGTGCAGCTTCTGACCAACGTCATGGTGCTCGACGGCGTGCGCACGCCGATCCAGGGTTTTGTCCTCGGCATCCTGATCGTCGGCGCCGTCGGCATGGACGCGGCATTGCGCAAGAGGGGGGTGGCGTGATGAGGTTCCTGGCGCTTGCCTCGCGGCACAGGGTGGTGATCATCCTCGGCCTGACGCTGATCATTTCCGCCTTGGCGGTTCCGGGTTATTTCTCCGCATCGACCCTCGGACTCGGCCTCGACCGGGCGGCGACGATCGGCCTGATCGCCATTGGACTTACGGTGCTTCTGGTCGCCGGCCAGATCGACCTCTCCGGCGGCGCGGTGTTCGCGCTGGCGGGGATCATGTCGGTCATCCTGCAGCGCGAGATCGGCATCCTGCCTGCCGCACTTGTCGGTATCCTGGTCGGCATGCTGGCAGGCGCCATCAACGGCGCGCTGGTCGTCGGGCTGAAGGTGAACTCGCTGGTGCTGACGCTGGCGACGATGCTGATCTTCCGCTCGCTCGCGCATTGGATCACCAACAGCCAGCCGGTGACCGGCACCGACATCATGCTTTCACTGGCGTTCGCCAAGATCCATCTCGAAATCTTCACCATCCGCAGTGCGCTGTTCATCGTTCTGATCGTGCTGCTGCATGTCTGGCTGACGCGTACAATACCGGGCCGAAATGTCTTTGCGATGGGGTCCAATCCGGCGGCAGCCAAGGAGAGCGGCATCGCTTCCGATCGCATCGTTTTTCTGGGCTTCGTCTTCGCCGGGACGCTCGCCGGTCTCGCAGGCGTTCTCCAGAGCCTCGTCACCAACACCGGTTCGCCCGTCTTCGGCTCGGAACTGACGGTCGCCGTCATTGCCGCGGTCGTGGTCGGCGGAACCCGCCTCGAAGGCGGCAAGGGATCCGCGCTCGGCACGCTTGGCGGCGTGCTGACGATCGGCTCGCTGACCATCGCGATGGAGTTCCAATCCGTTCCCGCATACGTCCAGCAGGTCGTGTCGGGGCTTATCCTGATCCTGCTCGTCGTGCTCGATCGGGCCGTGACTACCAAGGGGAGGGCGCCGGGCACAGGCCCCGCGCTCATTCGCGACAATCCAATCACTCAAGGAGGAAATACATGATCGGGAGGAAACCTATGGTTGGCAAGAAAAGCATGCTCCACATTACCGCCATGGCGGTAATATTGGCCTCGACGGGCTGGGCCAGTGCAAAGACGGTCTGCTACGTCACGGCCGCGGATTCGCATGCCTATGCGACGCCGGCCAACAAGGCGCTCCAGGCGCGCGCCGGCGAGCTCGGCATCGAGATCCTGAGCCTCAGCCAGGATTTCGACGTCCAGAAGGGCACCGAGCAGCTCAACACCTGCGTCGCGCGCAAGGTTGACGGCATCATCCTGTGGCCGCTCGACCCGCAGGCCTACATACCGGGCCTGGCCCGCGCACAACAGGCGAACATTCCCGCGATCCTCATCAACTCGCCGATGAGCGACGATGCCAAGCCGTTCATCAAGTCGTTCACCGGGCCCGACGTTTACGAGGAAGGCAAGCTTGCGGCCGACTCGCTCAGCAAGGCGTTGGGTGGCAAGGGTTCCGTCGTCATCATCGCCGGCCAGGCCGGCAACGGCACGACGATCGGCCGCGTCGGCGGCTTCACCGATCGTCTCAAGGAAACCAACGCCGACATCAAGGTGCTCGACGCGGTCAATGCCGATTTCGACCAGCAGAAGGCGCTGGTGGTCAGCCGCGACCTGATCACCCGCTTCGGCGACGAGATCAGCGGCGTCTACGCCAATGACGACACCATGGCGCGCGGCTTCATCGACGCCTGGAAGGAGGCCAATCCGTCCAAGGCGGCACCGCCGATCGTCGGCATCAATGGCCAGAAGGATGCGTTCGAATCGATCCGCACCAACGAAATGTACTCCACCATCGTGCAGTCGCCGGTTGAGGACGGCCGCCTGGCGATCAACACCATGGCGGAGATCATGGACGGCAAGGAGGTCAAGGACCGTTTGCCGATCCCGCTGACGGTCGTCACCAAGGACAATGTCAACGCGGTCGAGCCGGCGTTCTGATCCCTTGGGGCCGGCTCGGCAGAACCGGGCCGGCTCCTTCGTCTTCTGGCGCGGACGGACGATCCGGCTGCGCTGCTCACTATAGGAAGGCCTGCCAGCCAAGGCTGCGCGGCACAGTTGGAACTTCCGTTTGCGCCCCGGATTATCCATCCGGGAGAACGCCAATGCCTTCTACGGCCATCCGCAGCACACAGTACCATTTCGCCACCAGGGTGCTCTCGGTCTGGTTCGTGCCGAGCGGAAACCGCTATGACTACGAAGACGTGGAGCCCGAGACATACGCTGCCTTCAAAGCCGCCTCTTCCAAGGGACGCTTCTTCAATGAATTCATACGGGATCGCTATAGGTTTCGTCTGGTCGAACGCGCCCCTGAACGCTGACGAACGCCAGCAACAAAGCGCGGTATCGCGGGACTGTTCGTCGGTCACGAATTCGTGCTGACAGGCATACGCCGAACAAGATCAGCAACTTAATTGCCGGATAGTCGTTTCATGATGTCCTCGAGGCCATGAAATGTCTCAAGTTTACGATCTTGCATCCGGTCTGGTGCGGCGGATCTACGAAAAGCGCATCGACGCGCCGGCGATCCTCGATACCGCCAGCGAATTTCCAAACGCCACCAAGTTCACGGCCGCCTGGCAGGCCATCCGCGACGAAGCGCTTGCCGTGGGCAAGGCGCCCCGCTTCCACGACATCATGCCTGAACAGGCCGACATCTCGGCCAATGACGGTCGCGACTGGCGTATGTTCGTGCTGAAGGCTTACGATGTCGCGGTTCCGCAAAATCTCGCGCGAATGCCGGTCCTCGACCGGCTGCTTGCAGAATGCCCTGAAGTGAAGTCGGCGGCGATCTCTTTCCTGGCTCCGGGCAAGCACATTCCCAGCCATCGCGGCCCTTTCAGAGGCATAATGAGGTTCCATCTCGGCCTGGTAATCCCTCGACAGGCAGATGGTCGTCCGGCGACGGTCATGATTATCAATCATCAGGAGAGGCGGATCGCCGACGGCGAGTGTCTGTTGTGGGACGACACGTTCCCTCACGAAGTGACAAACAACGCCGACAAGCCTCGCGTGGCCCTGCTTTTGGATATCTGGCGTCCACGAATGCCGCGCGACATGGAAATCCTGTCACGCCTGATCGTCCACGGCGTGCAGGCAGGCATGCGCCGCAGAGGCGTGTCCTTTTCTGCGTGAGGAGAGGCTCGCGGGCCATGGGCTCGCCGAGCGCCTTGGCGCGTCAGTCGCGTGGGCCCGCCACCATCCGTGCGATCCGTGTCATGTCCGTGCTCATTTCACGGTCATCGTCAAGCGGGCTGACAAGGGAGCGCACGGCGGCGAAGGTGCGCTGCGGTCCGTCGCCCATGCTGTCGACGACACCGCGCAATTCCACCCCCGTAGCCGCAAAGATCAGTTCCATCGCAACGAGATAACGCAGCCGCTCGACGATCTCGGCTGTCTTGGCCACCACGCGCGGGGCCATCGACGACTGATCCTCGATGCCGTCCGAAACGGCGAGCGGGCTGAGCGACATCGGGTTGGCGAGGTGCCGGATCTCGACTTCCAGCGCGGCAAGCGGTTTCTGCAGCTCCGCATAGCCCTGGCGGCTCCCACCCCTGGCCGACAGGAAGCGCGGCAGCTCCGCCGTTATCGGCGACATCAGCTTCATGCAACGGTTGGCGGTGCCGACCGCGCAATGCGCAAGCGCCTGGCCGAGCTGTTCCCAGGCCAGCGTCATCGCCGTCAGGTCGAAGTTGCCGTTCGAGACGACCCGCTCGATCTCCGGCAGGATAACCGGGTTGTCGCCCGAATGAGCCAGTTCGATCTCCGTCGCCAGCTTCGCCTGTTCGAACGCATGCAGCAGGCCGCCCCACACCTGCGGCACGCAGCGATAGCTGAGCGGGTCCTGGAGACGCCGCGCGGCGTTGTCCTCCCACAGGCCGCTTCCCGCTAGTTCCGCCCGCAGACGCGCGCCGATCTCGCGCTGGCCGAATGCCGGGCGGGCTGACAGCGCCTCCTCGGTGATTGCGCTGACGGATGAGCGGAATGCCTCATAATTGAGGGCCACGGCAGCCAGCGACCAGTCGATAAGATGGGCGACGTCTTCCAGGCACAGGCATGCCGTTCCGGTCGAAAGGCTGTTCGCGACGATGATGGCGTGGCCGTCCTTCTCGCGCACGTTGAGTGGTTCGAGCCCGGCGAGAGCCAGCGCCTCGGCCGACGGCATGATCTTGCCCTGGAACTCCGCTTCGCCGTCGCCGCGCAGCGCCCTTGCCATATGCCCGAGGGCGGCAAGGTCCGCCGCCCCGATCGATCCCCAACTGGGGATCACCGGATGGACCCCGGCGTTAAGTGCCGCCACAAGGCCCATGACCACATGTTCGGAGGTGCCGGTGCCGCCGGCCGCCATGCCTGAAATCCTTGCGGCCATAAGCGCCCGCACGGCCTCCGTCGGAAGGGCGGGGCCGATGCCCATACTGTGGCTGAGCGGTACGCTATGCTGGAACGCGATCAGGTCGGCCTGCGCAAGCGGAGTATCCACGCACGCACCGAGACCGGTGGTGACGCCATACATGGGCTCGCCAAGTTGCGTGAGATGCTCGATGAGCGCACGGCTCTCGCGGATGCGGCGCATCGCCTGACCGCCCAACTCGAGGCGGGCATTGCGCCGTGCGACCTCGGCCACATCGGCCGCACTGAGCGGCTTGCCGTCAAGCACTACCATTCTGAGTGTCATATCCTGCCCCCATGATCGCTGCCGCCAATGCCGCGCCGGCCTGGCCGCATGCGGCTTGCGGCTGCCAGTTTTGCTGTTTCCGCGGGCCAAACTGCAAGCCATTCCCGTTCCGCGGGCTTCGCCGCGGCAGTTCCCGTGTCGACGCCGGCCCATCGCCGCCGGCTTGCCACTTTTCTCGTACACATGGATACCTATATCCGAGAATGAAGCTTTCCCCTAAGCTGACGATGCGTGAAATGGGAGCATGGATTGCGCGGATTTGGCGAAGGCTTGATCGAGAGGCCGCAAACGGTTGCCGAGCAGGTCGCCAATGTCTTGCGCGAGGCCATTGCCAGCGGGACCTTGACGGCCGGCACGACGCTGCGCCAGGATGATCTGGCCGAGCAGTTTGGCTTCAGCCGGATGCCGATCCGGGACGCGCTTCGTCAGCTCGAGGCCGAAGGCATCGTGTCCATCCACCCGACAAAGGGTGCGCACGTCGCCAGAATGGACGGCGACGAGATCCGAGAGATCTATGCCGTGCGCGAACTGCTCGAGTACGAGGCACTGCGGCTCTCCATTCCCGGCCTGCCCGGCGGCAAGCTGGACGAGGCCGAACAGGTGCTCGATCAGATCGATGCCGAGCGCAATGTCGGCAGGTGGGGCGTGCTGAACCGGGCCTTTCATCTGGCGCTTTATGACGCCTGCGGCAATCGCCGGTTGCTCGGCCTGATCGAGGCGCACCATAATGCGGCCGACCGCTACGTCCGTATCCTGTTGTCGAACCTCGACTACCGCGCCCGCTCGCAGACGGAGCATCGCGACCTCTTGGCCGCTTGCCGGCGACGCGACCCCGGCGAGGCCGTCAGCGTTTTGACGCAGCATCTGCGCCAAGGCAGCGAGACACTGGTCAACGCCATAGAAGGCGACGGTCTGTCGCGAAAATCTTAGAATCTTTGTCCAATTCCGATGGGCGCGCGTGACGGGCTGTACGCCTTCGTCTAGCCGCTGCCGCCAGGGACGCTGCTTTTCAGCCTGCCTGATTTGATCAAATGGAAGAATTGGTTCTGGATTTCTCCCTGAAAATGCGTTTTGAAGAGCACTCCAAATAAAAGTGTGATCAAATTGGAAAGGCTGGGCTATTGACGGTGCAAAAAGAAGAGATCGACATCCAGAATGCGCTGGCTCTTGCCGAGCGCTTCACGATGGCTGGCCGGCGCGCCTTGGTGACCGGCGGCAGCGTCAGCATCGGCCGTGAGATCGTGCGGGTTTTTGCCGAGGCGGGCGCCGATGTGGCCGTCCATTTCGCTCGCGACGCCGACGTGGCATTCGGGCAGCCGGATGCGGCCGCCGAAGCTGTCCGTGAAATTCGCGGGAAGGGCAGGCGCGGCGTCGCCATCGATGCTGATTTCGCTCGGGCCGGAGAGGCGGCTCGCTGTGTCCAGGCGGCGATCGAGGCGTTGGGTGGTGTCGACGTGCTTGTCGTCTGCGCCTCGATCCAGTACCGCACGCCTTTCCTCGACCTTCCCACCGATCAGATCGAGCACCAGATCCAGATCAACTTCAAGGCGACGATCGAATTGCTGCAGGCCGCCTTGCCCGGCATGAAGGACAATGGCTGGGGCCGTGTGCTGACGATCGGCAGCATCAACCAGACGCGGCCCGAATCCGATCTCGCCGTCTATGCCGCGCTGAAGAGCGCGCAGCACAATCTGTCATTCAACCTTGCCAAGGATTATGCGCCACACGGGGTGACGATCAACAACCTGTCGCCCGGGCTTGTCGTTACCGAGCGCAATCGCTGGCGCCGCGAGGACGCGGCCAAATGGGCGGAGATCCAGAAGGGGTCCGCGCCGATGCAGCGGGCCGGCGAGGCGCGCGAGATGGCGGGAGCGGCGCTGCTGCTTTGCTCCGACGCCGGCAGCTTCATCACCGGGGCGGACCTGCAGGCGACGGGTGGCCGCCATCTCGGCTGGCAATAGCCGAGATTAACCGGCAAAAGCCGGCTCCGGCAGTCCCGCCACGCCGACGTCGAGTGCAAGCAGGCAACCCGCCAGGGGCTCGTTGGCCAGTTGATCCTCCGTCAGCTTCTGCGTTGCGGTCGTTACGTACAGTGTCTTCAGGCCTGGACCGCCGAAGGCGCAGGAGGTCGGCTGGGTGACTGGGAGAGGGACCAGCCTGTCGAGCCGGCCATCGGGCGCGAACCGCGCCAGCGAGCCGCCTTGGTAGCGCGCATTCCAGAGGAAGCCGTCCGCATCGACGGTGGCGCCGTCGGGCCTTCCAGGCGCCGCGTGCCGGTCGGCGAACAGAGACCACGGCCCCACGAATCCGCTCGCCGGGTCGAAATCCGCCCGCTCTATGTCGCCTTGCCGCGTATCCGTGAAGTAGACGGTACGGCCCGCGCCAGCCATGTCGGCGATTCGCCCAGCGTATCGCCCGTCGACGCCGCGACCTCGAACCCGGCCGTCATTGCCGGCCGATATCGGGTTTGGGATCGACGGCGATGCGCGCCAGGAGGTCGTGTTTGGCCTTTTCGATATGCGCGCCCATCAAGGTCGCCGCCGAGCCGGCATCCTGGCGCTCTATGGCCCGGATGATGTGGCGATGATCGTCGATGACGCCATGGAAGCGCCCCTCGTCATAGCCGTAGCGTTGCCAGATCGCCGCCACCAGCAGCCAGTTGCGATCCACCATCGACAGCGCGCCCGGATTGCCGGCCGCCTCGTTGATGACGCCGTGAAAGATGTTGTTGGCATGTGGGACGGCAAGGAAGTCGTCGCTGGCCACTCTTTGCTCAAGCATGTCCTGCGCGGCCTTCAGATCGCGCAGGTGCTCGGCGGTGCGCCTTTCGCTGGCGCGCCGTGCCAGCATCGTTTCGACGGCGCTGCGGATATCGAACAGGTCGATCACAAACGACATGTGGACCGTCCTGACGCTGGCACCGCGATTGGGTTCCAGCACGACCAGTCCCGTGCCGCTCAAGGCGCGCAAGGCCTCGCGGACCGGCATGTGGCTTACGCCATAGCGGCCGGCGAGATCGTCGATCCTCAGCCTTGCCCCGAATGGAATGGCTCCGGAAACGATGTCGTCTCGAAGAAGCTTCTGAACGTCGGGAATACGCGCCATGCATCCAAGCCTACCCTGATTTGAGCAAATATTGCTCGCACGGCGATCGAAAGAAGTCAATTTTGCCCTTGCCAAGGCGACATTTGATCAAATATTGAGATTTGAAGAGATTGCCACGCTCGCGACCGTTTGGAAACGCCAATGCCACTGCCTGCCTCCGGTGCCGACAAAATCGACGGCCTGCCGCCATTCAGTGGCTACAGGCGGGTCGATGGCCGCGCCGGAATCCGCAACTATGTGCTGATCCTGTGCATCAATGGTTTGGCGCTGCGTGTCAGCGAGCGAATCGCGGCGGGTCTCGAAGGCGCGCTTCTGGCCGCGACGAGCGCGGGCAGGGGGCACATCGAGCCGGACCTCGGCCTGCACCTTGATCAACTTGTCGGTCTCGGCCGCAATCCGAACGCCGCCGCCGTTCTGGTGGTCGGAGTGGATTCGGCGACGACCGAGATGGTCGCGGCCCGCATTTCGGCTTGCGGCAAGCCGGTCGCCAGCGTTTCCTTCGCCGAGCAGCATGAGGACATGCTGTCGGTCATGGGCGAGGGCATCAGGCGCGGTGCGGCGTTGCTGCGCGAGGCTTCGCGGATCCGGCGCGAGACCTTGCCCGGCGCGCAGCTGGTGGTCGGCATCGAATGCGGCCATTCCGACGCGACGTCGGGTCTGGTCAGCAATCCGGTCGTGGGGGCCGCGGTCGATCTTCTGGTTTCGCATGGCGGCACCGTCATTGTCGGTGAGACCGTCGAGTGGCTGGGGGCAGAACATATACTCGCGGCGCGCGCTCGCGATGCAACGGTGGCACGACAGATCCTGCAGGCCGTGGAGCGCAAGGAAGGCTTCGCCGCCGCTTCCGGCCACAGCCTGACCGGCAACAATCCGGGCGAGGAGAATATACGCGGCGGGTTGAGCACGATCGAGGAGAAGTCGCTCGGCGCCCTGGCCAAGACGGGAACTTGCCGCATCGACGGCGTGCTCGGCATGGCCGAGCCGGTCACCGCCGGCGGCCTTTACCTCATGGACGGCCCGTCCTTCTCGCCGGAATCGATGACAGGCTTCGCCGCGGCCGGTGCCCAGATCATGCTGTTCACAACCGGGCCAGGCAACAGCACCGCGAGCGCGCTCGCGCCGACGATCAAGATCACGGCGCGGCGCGAGACGGCTCGCCGGCTGCCTGAGCAGATCGATTTCGACGCCAGCCCGGTTTCGGAGGGGATCGAAACCGTCGCCGAAGCGGCGAACCGGCTGCTGGCGACCATCCTCGATGTCGCCGGCGGCACCCTCACCTTCGGCGAGATTTTGGGGGAAGGGCTCGAAGTTCCGACCCGCGTGCGGGGCTCGTTGTGACGGCTATCTCCTCGAACGATGCCGGCCAAAGGACAATGCGCTTTGCGCGCCTGACCAGCCTGTTCGTGTATTTGCGCACGATGGGCCTGTTCGTCCTTGCCTGGTATGTCGGCTCGTTCTTCGTGCCTTCGAAGCTGCTCTTGCCGTCGCCGGTCGCGGTTGCGCTTGCGCTGCGCGATACGGCCCTCAACGGCGAACTGCTCGGCAATGCAGGGATCAGTCTGGCCCGTCTGCTGGTAAGCGTCGCGGCTGCCGCGGCGGTGGCGGTGCCGCTCGGGCTGCTGATGGGCCGCAGCCGGCTCTGGAACGATCTGCTCGAACTGCCGGTGGAGATCCTGCGGCCGATAGCCGGCATCGCATGGATACCGCTTGCGCTATACATGTTCGGCATCGGCCATCGGCTGCCGCTGTTCATCATGTTCTATACCGCCTTCTTCCCGCTGCTGATCGGCACCGCCGCGGGCGCCGCCGCCGTCGACAGGCGGCTCGTCGCGGCGGCCAGCACGATGGGCCTGTCTGGGCGGGCGATCATGCGGCGCGTCATCGTTCCGGCGGCGCTGCCGGCGATCCTGGTCTCGGCACGGCTTGCGGTGGCGGCCTCGTGGACCGCCGTCGTCGCTGCCGAACTGGTAGGAGCGCCGAACGGCCTCGGCTACGCCATCGAATACTACCGCAGCATGCTGTCGACGCCGACGGTGATGGCTTTCATCGTCGCCATCGGCCTGCTCGGCTTCCTGACGGACAAGGGGTTGCGCTGGCTCTCTGATGTCTTGACTCCGTGGGCGCGGACGGAGGTGGCGCGATGAACAGGTTTGCGCTTCGCCTCATCGTTCCCGTGCTGCTGCTGGTCGTCTGGGAAGCTCTCGCGTCCGGCTCCGCCCAGGCGCCACGCCCCAGCACGGTGGCCGAAACGGCCATTTCCATGCTGCGCGACGGCGATCTCGTGGCCGGTCTCGCCACCAGCCTCGGACGGGTCTTCGCCGGCTTCGCGGCGGCGGCCCTGTTGGCGATCCCGCTTGGCATCGCCATGGGCAGCATGCCGGCCGTCGAGCGCAATCTCGATCCGCTGGTCGAGACCTTCCGGCCGATAGCGGCACTTGCCATCCTGCCCCTGGTTATCCTCTGGTTGGGCTCGGGCTCCGGGGCAGCTGTCGCCATCGTTGCCTATGCCGCCTTCTTCCCGATCCTGATCAACACCATCTCGGGCGTGAAGCGTATCGAGCCCAGTCTGATGCGCGCCGCGCTGACCATGGGGCTGGCGCCGCTGACGCGGATGCGGGTGGTGCTGCTGCCGGCCGCCTTGCCATCCATTCTGGTCGGCATGCGCATCGGCCTCGGCATCGCCTGGACGGCGATCATTGCCGCCGAGCTCGCGGTCGGCGCCAAGTCCGGCAGCAGCGGCGGCATCGGCCAGATGATGTTCGTCTTCTACGCCTACTCGATCAACCTCAACGGCATGGTGGTCTGCATGATCGCGGTCGGCATCGTGGCCTTCGCGCTCGACCGCATCCTGCGTGCCGCACTCGCCTTCGCCGTGCCGTGGAGCCAGCCATGAGCGATGCCAAGATCCGCCTCGACGGCGTCAGCAAATGCTTCGGGGAATCTGCGTCCGTGGTGGCGGTCGACAGCCTGTCGCTGGACATCAAGGCCGGCGAGTTCATGGCTATCGTCGGCCCGTCCGGATGCGGCAAGACGACCGTTCTCAACATGCTCGCCGGCCTCGACAGGCCGACGTCGGGTACGATGAGCCTGAACGGCAGGCCGATCGAAGGACCGGGGGCCGAACGCGGCGTGATGTTCCAGGACTATGCCCTGTTTCCCTGGCGCACCGTGCGCGGCAATGTCGAGTTCGGATTGATCTATGGGCCGGCCGGGCGAGGGCTTTCGCCCGCGCAGCGCGCCGACCGCGTCAACCGCACCGTCGAAATGGTCGGCCTGACCGGCTCCGAGGACAAGTACCCGCACCAGCTATCGGGCGGCATGCGCCAGCGCGTGGCACTGGCGCGCCTGATGGCGAACGAGCCGGAAATCCTGCTGATGGACGAGCCGCTAGCGGCGCTGGACGCCCAGACCCGCGTCATCCTGCAAGACGAATTGCTGCGCATCTGGGGGCAGGACCGCCCCGCTGCCGAGCGGCGGACGGTCGTCTTCATCACGCACGCCATAGACGAGGCGGTGTTCCTGGCCGACCGGGTCGCGGTGCTAAGCAGCCATCCGGGCCGCCTGAAGCAGGTCATCGACATCGACCTGCCCAGGCCGCGCGGCGACGAGACGCGGCGCTCCGGCGATTTCGCCAGGCTCAGCCAATCGATCTGGGAACTGATCCGCGAAGAGGCTTACCGCGCAACGATGAACTGAAACGACAACAGGGAGAGGATAGTCATGAGGAAACTTATGGAAACCGCATTCAACCGACGCGCAGTCCTGAGTGGCGCCGCGGCCGCCGCGCTGGCCATGCCATCGATCGTGCGGGCGCAGGACCGCAAGCCGGCCAAGGTCTCCATCGGCCGCCAGCCTTACGCGGCCGGCAACTCGCCGCTGACGCAACGCATGATCAACGAAAAGCTGCTGGAGAAGGCGGCCGCCGAACTCGGCTACGACCTGACGGTCGACTGGCGCGACTATCCCTCCGCGCTGCCGATGGTGGAAGCTTTCGTCTCCGGCGATCTCGACATCGGCATGTGGGGCAACACGCCGATCGTGCGGCTGCTTTCGCAGGCGCAGCCGATCAACATCCTCACCGTCGGCGAGGGCCACATGCGCATGGTGCTGGCGACCCGCAAGGGCTCCGCCATCAAGAACATCGGCGACCTCAAGGGCAAGACCGTCGGCGCGCTTGTCGGCGGCGACCCCTACAACGCGCTCTCGCAAATGCTGCTGCAGGAACTGGGCGACGCCGACCCGCGCGCCTTCGGCATCAACATCGTCAACACGCCGACCCAGGCCGTTGCCGCGTCCCTCCCGGAGGGCATGGACGCGTCGGTGGTGATCTACCCGGCCTTCCTGAAGGCGAATGCCGAAACCGGCCTCACCGGGATCATGAATTCGTTCGGCTATACCGAGGCCGGCTACAGCGGACCCGCGGGCGAGGGCGAAGGCCACATGCTGCCCGGCGTCAAGAAGTCGAAATTCTACCCCGACGGCTACTATTTGCACCGTTCCTTCTGGATCTGCAGCGACCGCATCGTCGGCGACGATGCCGCGCTCGGCCAGGCCTTCCTGACGGCCGCGCAACGTGCGCTTGCCGATCTCCAGAAGATCGACGCGCGGGAGATCTCGCAGTCGGTAGTCAAATATTGGGGGCTCGATCCTGCGCTGGGCGCCAAGGTCATCGGCGACGAGGTGCTTTTCCAGCGCGGCTGGATCTGGCCGACCGAAGGCGATGCGGCGGCGATCAGCCAGATCTCCCAGTTCATGGTTGCCGGCAAGATGATTCCTGAGGCGCTGAGCTGGGACCAGGTCAAGGCCGCCTTCGGCAAGGCGGCGCCGCTGCTTCAGAAAGCCTATGAGGGCACGGGCAAGGTGCCGGACGAAAGCGGCTTCACCGACAAGAATGCCAAGGATCTGCGTGGCCTGCCGGCATGGCAGCTCGACCAGTGGAAAGTGCCGTCCTGAGGAGTTCGGGCGGCACGCGCATTCAGAGTAATTCAGGGAAGGAAGTTGATCCATGACGTCAGTCGGTTTTGTCGGGCTTGGAACCATGGGCGCACCCATGGCCCGCAACGTGCTCAAGGCGGGACACGCGCTGACGGTCTTCGACCTCAATCCCGTGGCGGTGAAAAAACTCGTCGAGGCCGGCGCTCGGGCGGCGGCGTCGCCGCGCGAGGTTGCACAGCAATCGGAAATCGTCATCACCATGCTGCCGGATGCGCCTGATGTGGAGGCCGCCGTGCTCGGTGCCGACGGCATCGGTCATGGCCTCAGGGCCGGCAGCCTCTATATCGACATGAGCACGATCGACCCGCAGACCACCCAGCGTATCGGCGCATGGCTGGCGCAACGCGGCGTCGACATGATCGACAGCCCTGTTGGCAAGACGGTGGAGCACGCCATCGCCGGAACCTCGACGCTGATGATCGGCGGCGATGCCGCCGTGCTGGAGCGCGCGCGCCCGATCCTGTCGAGCATGGGGGCCGACCTCATCCATTGCGGCGGGCTCGGCATGGGGCAGGCAATGAAGCTCACCAACAACCTGCTGGCCAGCGTGCTGATAACGGCCAGCTCCGAGGCGCTGGTCGCCGGCGCCAAGGCGGGCCTGACGCTCGACACCATGATCAACGTGCTGAAGACGACGATGGCCTGGAACCAGCAATTGGCGGTGGCGATGCACAATCGCGCGCTCAAGGGCGACTTCGAGCCAGGCTTCATGGTCAAGCTTGCCCACAAGGATTGCCGGCTTGCCCTGGCGATGAACGACGCGCTCGGCGTCGAGACGCCGGTCGGGGGCGCCACGCTCGCCGTGCTCAGGGAGGCGATGGATGCTGGCATGGCGGGCAAGGATGTCGGCGCCGTGCTGAAGCTGCGCGAAGACGCGACCGGCGTCCAGGTCCGGCTTGCCGGCGCATGACCAAGCCTGGAGCCATAGTGCTGCACGCTGACGACGACGTGGCTGTCCTCGTCGAACCGGTCGAGGCAGGCGCCGAAGTGACGACGCGAGGCGCCCGCGAGGGGGTTGTCCTCAAGGCCGGCGCCGCGTTGCAAGCCGGTCATAAGCTGGCGTTGCACGACCTGGCCGCCGGCTCCACCATACGCAAATACGGCGAGGCGATCGGCCGCCTGACGGCTGCCGTGGCGGCCGGCGACCACGTCCATGTGCACAATCTGCAAAGCCTGCGCGGACGCTGACGCCGGGTCAGCACCCGAACAGGGCCAGACCTTATCGATCGACTATGGCCACGCCGTCCTCGCGGTTGCCTTCCGGCCGGTTCACTGCCACATATTGCAACATCATTCGTTCGATATGAGGTTCTTCATGTCCCCCGACAGCCGTCTGCCGGCACGTGCCCTTGCTCCCCGCCGTCATGACGAGATCCTGAGGCGCCTGGGTGCCCAGGGCTCGGTCAGCGTCGCCGAACTGGCCGGCTTTTTCGACGTCTCGCGCGAGACCATCCGCCGCGACCTGAAGCTGCTTTCGGACCAGGGACGGCTCGGCATCGTGCATGGCGGCGCCGCTCGCTTCGAGCCGAGCGAGCCGGCGATGGGCCTGCGCAGCCGGGAGAATGCGCACGGCAAGGCGGCGATCGGCAGGGCGGCGGCCGGCCTTGTCAGCAGCGGTATGGTGGTCTTCCTCGATTCCGGCACCACCACCTTGGCCGTCGCGCAGGCCATTAACGACCTGCGCGATCTCACCATCTGCACGACCAGCCTGAAGATTGCACTGCATCTGTGCCATGTGCCCGGCATGCGCGTGCACATACTGGGCGGTGAAGTCGACCCGGGCGAGGAGGCCGCTTCCGGCATCGATGCGCTCGATGCAATGGCGCGCTTTCGCGTCGACATCGCCTTTCTCGGCGGCGGCGCGTTGTCGCCGAATGGCGAGGTGACCGATTTCACCAGGGCCGGTGCCGAGCAGCGCGGCCGCATGATCGCGCTCGCCGGCAAAACCTATTTCGTCCTCGACAGCAGCAAGTTCGGCAAGCTGACGCCGCTCAGGATTCCGAATTTCGACCGCGCCGCCGGCGTTATCGTCGACGCCCGGCCGCAAACTGCGCTTGCCGACGCGCTTTTACAAAAAGGGCCGGAACTGATCATCGCATCTTGATGTGATATTTTGTGACTTTTTGGCTTGATATTTGACTTTCCTGTGTTAGCTTGCCGACCATCCCTCAAGATGGCGGAACCCCTCATGGCACATGAATTTCCCACGCAGGCACGCGTCGTGATCGTCGGCGGCGGCATCATCGGCTGCTCCGTCGCTTATCACCTGACGAAGCTTGGCTGGGCCGACGTCGTCCTGCTTGAACAGGGGCAGCTCAGCGGCGGCACCACCTGGCATGCCGCGGGCCTGGTCGGGCAATTGCGCAGCCATTCCAACATGACCAGCCTGATCAGATACTCCACTCAACTCTATGGCGAACTGGAGGCCGAGACCGGTCTCGCGACCGGCTGGAAGAATTGCGGCTCGCTGTCGGTGGCGCGCACCGCCGACCGCATGACGGTGCTGAAGCGCACGGCTGCGTCGGCGCGTGCGCAAGGGGTTGAGATCGATGTCATCTCGCCGAGCGAAGCCGGCGATCTGTGGCCGGTCATGGCGACGGACGATCTGGTCGGCGCGGTCTGGCTGCCTGGCGACGGCAAGGCCAATCCGACCGATCTCACGCAATCGCTCGCCAAGGGCGCGCGCAATCGCGGCGCGAGGATATTCGAGCGGGTCAAGGTCACCGGCATCACGGTGAGAAACGGCGTCGCCTGCGGTGTCGAGACCGACCGTGGCGACATCGTCGCCGAGATCGTCGTCAACTGCGCCGGCCAGTGGGCGCGTAAGGTCGGGCTGATGTGCGGCGTCTCGGTGCCGCTGCATTCGGCCGAGCACATGTACATCGTCACGGGCCGGATCGAGGGTGTGCATCCGGACCTGCCCGTCATGCGCGATCCGGACGGCTTCATCTATTTCAAGGAAGAGGTCGGCGGGCTGGTCATGGGCGGCTTCGAACCGCATGCCAAGCCGTGGGGCATGAACGGCATCCCCGAGAATTTCGAGTTCGCGCTGCTGCCGGACGATTGGGATCAGTTCGAGATTCTGATGGAAAACGCGCTGGTGCGCGTGCCGCAACTGGCGCAAGCCGAGGTCAAGAAGTTCTACAACGGTCCCGAAAGCTTTACGCCCGACAACAATTTTCTCCTCGGCGAGGCGCCGGAGCTGAAGAATTTCTATGTTGGCGCCGGCTTTAACTCGATGGGCATCGCCAGCGCCGGCGGTGCCGGCAAGGCGCTGGCCGAGTGGATCGTCAACGGCGCGCCGACCATGGATTTGTGGCCTGTCGATATCAGGCGCTTCGCCGCCTTCAACAACAATCCGCGCTGGCTGCATGATCGCGTCAAGGAGACGCTCGGTTTGCATTACGCCATGCCGTGGCCGAACCGCGAGCTGGACACCGCCCGACCCTTCCGCCGCTCGCCGCTCTACGACCGGCTGGCCGCCAGGGGCGCCTGCTTCGGTTCCAAGATGGGCTGGGAGCGCGCCAACTGGTTCGCGGCCCCGGGAGAGAGGGCCGGGAACGATTATGCCTTCGGCCGCCAGAACTGGCATGAGGCAGTCAAGCGCGAAATGAAGGCGACGCGCGAGGCTGTTGCCGTATTCGACCAGACCTCTTTCGCCAAGCTTCTCGTGCAGGGCCGCGACGCCTGTGCCCTGCTCAACCGCATCTGCGCCGGCAATGTCGATGTACCGGTCGGTACATCCGTTTACACGGGCGTGCTCAACGCGCGCGGCGGGTACGAAAGCGATCTCACCGTAATGCGACTTGGTGCGCAAAAATTCCTCATCGTCACCGGTTCGGCGCAAGCGGTCCACGACGCCGACTGGATCGCCAGGAACATCCCACCGGACGCACATGCCATCGTGACCGACGTCACCTCGTCCTACGCGGTGCTGGCGCTGATGGGGCCGCGCTCGCGCGATCTCCTGGGCAAATTGTCGTCGGCCGATCTTTCCAACGCCGGCTTCCCCTTCGCCACCATCCGCGAGATCGATATCGGCTACGCTACCGCCTACGCCAACCGCATGACCTATGTCGGCGAGCTCGGCTGGGAGCTGATCGTGCCGACGGAATTCGCCGTCGGCGTCTACGAGGCGCTGCACGAGGCTGGCGGCGAATTCGGCCTCCTGGACGCCGGCTACTACGCGCTTGATGGCTTGCGCATCGAAAAGGGTTTTCGCGCCTGGGGCCGTGAGTTGACGCCTGACATTAGCCCCTGGCAGGCGGGGCTTGGCTTCGCCGTCGCCATGGACAAACCGGGTGGCTTCATCGGCCGTGACGCGCTGGTCGAGGCCAAGCCGTCGACGGCGCCAGCAAAACGCATCGTACTGTTCACGCTCGACCATGCCGAGCCGATGCTGTGGGGCGGCGAGCTGATCCTGCGCGACGGCAAGCCCGTCGGCGAGGTCCGCTCGGCCGCCTACGGTCACACGCTTGGCCGCTCGGTGGCGCTCGGGCTGATCGAGAACGAGACGGGCGTCGACGCTGCGTTTCTGGCTAGCGGCCGTTTCGAGATCGATCTTGCCGGCGTTCGCCACGCGGCCACGGCACATTTGCGCACCCCTTACGATCCGAAGTCGGAACGGGTGAAAGCGGATGTGGAGGAGATCAGGGCCGCCGCCTAATCCGCCGACATCGAACGCGCCATGTCGAGGAAGGCGCGCACCAGCTTGCCGCCGCTGCGTTCGCGCAGGCAGATCAGCGCTTCGTCCATCAACGTCTCAGGCGCGTCGAGCGCGATCGCTACCAGCCGCGAATCCTGGCCGAATTCGGCCGCCGAAACAAAGCCGATGCCGGCACCCGAGGCGACGATCTCGCGGACGGCTTCACGGCCTTCGGCCTCGATCACCGGCCTGAGTTCGACCTTCGATGCCGCGGCCAGATCCTCGAGCTTCTGGCGCGTCTTGGAGCCGCGCTCCCGCATGACCAGCGATTCCTGCGCGAGTTGCTTGAGACTCAATGATTTCTTGCCCGACAGCGGATGATCGACCGACGCAAAAGCGATGATCGGCGTCGAATTGAGTTTCAGCACCTCGAAGTCGCGTCCGGTCGGCACCTCGCCCAGCACGCCGATGTCGGCATCATAGCTGTAGAGGCTGCTGATTACCGTCTCGGTGTTGCCGGCGCGCAGCGAAACCTGGACGCCGGGATAGCGCGCGCGAAAACTGCCGAGGATGTGAAGCAGATGATGCGCGGCGTCGGCGACGATGCGCAGCGTGCCGGAGCGCAGGGCGCGCGATTCCGTCAGAAGCTCGAGCGCCTGCTGCTCGGTATCGAACATGCGGTGGGTTATTTCGAGCAGCTTCTGGCCCGAATGGGTCAGCGTGACCTGCTTCTTGTTCCGGTTGAACAGCAGCACGTCATATTCTTCCTCGAGCTTGCGCACCTGGTCCGAAATTGCCGGCTGCGTCAGGAACAGCGCTTCCGCGGCACGTGAAAACCCGCCTGATATCGCCACCTGGTGAAAGGCTCGCAATTGAACGTAGCGCATGTTCTCACCTTTCTAGATCCGAGTTCCGGCCGCCAACCTATCATAAGCCTCGCAGGCAAAAAGGCATGAAGGAACGATTCTTCTTATATCTGGGGAGGATCGCCCACGGTCACGCACGTGTCATGGATACCACGCAGGCTGCGCTCGGCTGGAGGCGCGATTATCCCGCCGGGCAATAATTCGACTGCAAGCCAGATCATCGGGTGAGCTTATACATCAATACAAAATAACGATTTTACAAATACGTCGTTCCAGCCAAGAATGGCCCCACATAAAAAGCAGCGGAGGACACTATGCTCGCCGAGACGAAATTTGCCGCGGAGCCGTTGGCCGGTCCGGCGCTGGGCGAGCCATACCTGCTGACGCCCGGGCCGCTCACCACCTCCTATCCGGTCAAGCAGGCGATGCTGCGCGACTGGGGATCCTGGGACGGCGATTTCCGCGCCATGACGTCAGACATGCGCCGCCGCCTGCTGGCGCTGACCGGCGATGCGAAAGGCGAATTCGACTGTGTGCCGATGCAAGGCAGCGGCTCCTTTTGCGTCGAGGCGATGCTGGGTTCGTTCGTGCCGAAGGACGGCAAGGTTCTGGTCCTGGCCAATGGCGCCTACGGCCTGCGCGCGGCCCAGACCATGCAGTATCTCGGCCGCGCCTATACGCTGATCGACAAGGGCGACTACCTGCCGCCGCGCGGCGACGAGGTGGCCGCCGCCCTCGAGGCCGATCCTGCCATCACGCATGTGATCGCCATCCATTGCGAGACCAGTTCCGGCATCCTCAACCCCGTCGCCGAGATTGCCGAAGCCGTCCATGCCAAGGGCCGCAAGCTGCTGGTCGATTCCATGAGCGCCTTCGGCGCCATCGCGCTCGACGTGAACGAGATCCGCTACGAGGCGATGGTCTCGTCCGCCAACAAGTGCATCGAGGGCGTGCCGGGCTTCGGCTTCATCATCGCCCGCAAGAGCGAATTGGAAGCCGCCAAGGGCCGCAGCCATTCGCTGTCGCTCGACGTCCATGCGCAGTGGGCGCATATGAACAAGACCGGGCAGTGGCGCTACACTCCGCCGACCCATGTCGTCGCCGCCTTCCTTGAAGCGCTTCGCCAGCACGAGGCCGAGGGCGGCGTTGCCGGCCGCGGCGCCCGCTACACCAGGAACCGCGACGTGATGGTGGCCGGCATGCGCGAGCTCGGCTTCGAGACTTTGCTCAGGGATCGCTGGCTGTCGCCGATCATCGTCACCTTCTTCAACCCGGCCCACGCCAACTTCGCCTTCGACCGCTTCTACGAGCTGATGAAGGACAAGGGCTTCATCATCTATCCGGGCAAGCTGACCGTCGTCGATAGCTTCCGTATCGGCTGCATCGGCCAGATGGACGAACATGTCATGCGCCGCGTCGTAGAGGCGGCGGCGCAGTCGCTGAAGGAGATGGACGTCGACACCGCCGCTCCTCCCGCCGCGGCAATCGCCGAGCGCGCCAAACTCGCCGCCTGAAGCGGCAGAATTTTTGAGGATTTCGATGAACCAGATGTCTCCCATCAACGTCGCGGTCAACGGCCGCACCTACGCCTGGCCACGTGTGCCGGCCATCGCCATCTGCCTCGACGGCTGCGAGCCGGCCTATCTCGACGAAGCCATCAAGGCCGGGCTGATGCCGGCGCTGGAGAAGATCAAGCAGAAAGGCACGGTGCGTTTTGCGCATTCTGTCATTCCGAGCTTCACCAACCCCAACAATCTGTCGATCGCCACAGGCCGCCCGCCCTCGGTGCACGGCATTTGCGGCAACTATCTCTACGAGCGCGAAACCGGCAAGGAAGTGATGATGAACGACCCGCGCTTCCTGCGCGCGCCGACCATCTTCCAGGCCTTCTACGATGCCGGCGCCAAGGTCGCGGTGGTCACCGCCAAGGACAAATTGCGTGCGCTGCTCGGCAAGGGCCTCGCCTTCGACGACGGCCGCGCGCTGTGCTTCTCGGCCGAAAAATCCGACACCACCACCAAGGCCGAGCACGGCATCGACAATGCCTCGAAGCACTTTGGGCTGCCGGTGCCGGAAGTCTATTCGGCCGAACTGTCGGAATTCGTCTTCGCCGCCGGCGTCCAACTGCTGAAGGAATTCCGCCCCGACATCATGTACCTGACCACCACCGACTATGTGCAGCACAAATACGCGCCCGGCGTGCCGCAGGCCAACGCCTTCTACGAGATGTTCGACAAGTACCTGGCCGAGCTTGATGCGCTGGGCGCGGCAATCGTGGTGACCGCCGACCACGGCATGAAGCCCAAGCACAAGCAGGATGGTTCGCCTGACGTCGTCTATGTCCAGGACCTGCTCGACGAATGGCTGGGCAAGGATGCCGCGCGCGTCATTCTGCCGATCACAGATCCCTATGTCGTGCATCACGGCGCGCTCGGCTCGTTCGCCACCGCCTACCTTCCTGACGGCGCCGATCAGGCCGACATCATGGCGCGGCTGGCGAAGATCGACGGCATCATGCTGGTTGTCGACAGCCCGACCGCCTGCGAGCGTTTCGAACTGCCGGCCGACCGCATCGGCGACATCGTGCTGATCTCGACGCAGAACAAGACGATCGGCACCTCGGAACACCGCCACGACCTGGCAGCCCTCAACGAGCCGCTGCGCTCGCATGGCGGGCTGACCGAGCAGGAGGTGCCGTTCATCGTCAACCGCGTGCTGGCCGATTTGCCTGATGAGCCCGTGCTGAGGAACTTCGACGCGTTCTACTACGCGACGATGGCGGCCGCGCAGGCTTGATCTCGAGCGTGATTGTCGACCCCCACTCCGCCGAGCTTCGCTCGGCACCTCTCCCCCGATCGACGGGGGAGAGGAAAGGCGCCAGGGCTAGCGGCGGCTTAGCCCGGAAACGTGGTGGCGCCGACCTCACCTGATTTCCTCTCCCCCGTCGATCGGGGGAGAGGTGGCCCGAAGGGCCGGAGTGGGGGTCGACAATCCGTTGCACCACTTTCTCCTTCGAATTGCTGGAACGGAACCGATGACCAAGCTCGATACTTCGATCAAAGTCCGCCACGAACCGATGCGCATAGCTGGTCGCAAGGTCGACGCCGACGGCGTCGTTCCTGTCCACTACCCCTATACCAATGCGGTTATCGGCACCGTGCCCGCCGGCCGCGCCGAGCATGCCCGCCAGGCCTTCGAGATCGCCGCCGGCTACAGGTCGAAGCTGACGCGCTACGAGCGCCAGCAGATCCTGTTCCGCACGGCGGAAAAACTGGCGTCGCGCCGGGAAGAAATATCTGATCTCATTACGCTCGAGCTCGGCATCTCCAAGACGGATTCGCTCTATGAGGTCGGCCGCGCCTATGACGTGTTCACATTGTCGGCGCAGATGTGCATCCAGGATGACGGCCAGATCTTCTCCTGCGATCTCACCCCGCACGGCAAGGCGCGCAAGATCTTCACCACGCGCGAGCCGCTGAAGGCGATCTCGGCGATCACCCCGTTCAACCATCCGCTCAACATGGTCTCGCACAAGGTGGCGCCGGCGATCGCCACCAACAATTGCGTGGTGGTCAAGCCGACCGAACTGACGCCGATGACGGCGCTGCTTTTGGCCGACATCCTCTACGAAGCCGGCCTGCCGCCGGAAATGCTCTCGGTGGTGACCGGCTGGCCGGCCGACATTGGCAACGAGATGATCACCAACGACAATATCGACCTGATCACCTTTACCGGCGGCGTGCCGGTCGGCAAGATGATCGCCCGCACCGCCGGCTACAAGCGCCAGGTGCTGGAGCTCGGCGGCAACGATCCGCTGATCGTCCTCAACGATCTCTCGGACGACGATCTGGCCAGGGCCGCGGATCTCGCCGTCGCCGGCGCCACGAAGAACTCCGGCCAGCGCTGCACGGCGGTCAAGCGCATCCTTGTCCAGGAAAGCGTCGCCGACCGCTTCGTGCCGCTGGTGCTGGAGCGGGCCAGGAAGATCCGCTTCGGCGACCCCATGGACCGCACGACAGATCTTGGCACCGTCGTGCACGAGAAGGCGGCGGCACTCTTCGAAGCCCGGGTCCACATGGCCGCCGGGCAGGGCGCCGAAATCCTCTACAATCCGGGCCGGCAAGGCGCGCTGCTGCCGCCGATCGTCGTCGATCGCGTGCCGCACACATCCGAACTGGTGATGGAAGAGACCTTCGGCCCGATCATCCCGATCGTGCGCGCACCGGACGATGACGAGGCGCTGATCAGGCTCTCCAACTCGACCGCCTTCGGCCTGTCGTCGGGCGTCTGCACCAACTCGTTTCCGCGCATGCAGAAATACATCACCGGCCTTGAGGTCGGCACCGTCAACATCTGGGAAGTGCCGGGCTACCGCATCGAGATGTCGCCGTTCGGCGGCATCAAGGACAGTGGCAATGGCTACAAGGAAGGCGTCATCGAGGCAATGAAGAGCTATACCAATGTGAAGACGTTTTCGCTGCCCTGGTCCTGACCGGACGGCTCGGCTGACAGAACAACCGAGGGAGCGTTCCACGCTCCCTCATTCGCGTTTCGGAGATGGTTATGGCCGCGATCAAAGAGCTTGTGCATACCGAGGGCGATTCCAACACCACGGCGGCCCGCAGCCGCTGGGATTCCGGCCAGGACGATCCACGCATCCGCGGGCTGCTTGACCGCGACGCTTCGGCCTTCATGCACCAGAGCCTGTCCAGCCCTTGTCTTTCGACGATCGCTAAGGCCGAAGGCATCTGGATCGAGGACACCGCCGGCCGCCGTTTCATGGATTTCCACGGCAACAGCGTGCACCATCTCGGCTATGGCCATCCGAAGCTGGTCGCCGCGATCAAGAAACAGCTCGACGATCTCTGTTTTGCGCCGCGCCGCTTCACCTGCGAACCCGCTGTCGAACTGGCCGAGAAATTGGCCGAGTTGGCGCCCGGCGATCTCGGCAAGGTGCTGTTCACGACAGGCGGTTCCGACGCCATCGAGGTGGCGCTGAAGATCGCGCGCGCCGCGACCGGCCGCTTCAAGACGGTTTCGTTCTGGGATGCCTTTCATGGCGCTGGCTTCGGTGCCGCAAGCGTCGGCGGCGAAGCGACCTTCCGTTCCCATATCGCCGGCCCGATGATGACCGGCACCGAACATGTCGCGCCCTGGGACGGCTACCGCTGTCCTTACGGCCACGGCACCCTGGAAGCCTCCGGGCTCGCCTGCGCCAACATGATCGCCTATGTGCTCGGTCGCGAACAGGATGTGGCCGCGGTCGTCGCCGAGCCGATGCGGGCAACGCCCAACCCGCCGCCGCCCGGTTTCTGGAATCGGGTGCGCGAGGCCTGCGACCGGCACGGCACGCTGCTGATCTTCGACGAGATCCCGACCGGCCTTGGCAAGACCGGAAAATTCTTCGCCCATGAGCATGACGGCGTGACGCCGGACATCGTCGTTCTCGGCAAGTCGCTCGGCGGCGGCATCCTGCCGATCGCCGCTGTCATCGCCCGCCGCGATCTCGACGTCACCGGCGGTTTTGCCATCGGTCACTACACCCACGAGAAGAACCCGGTGACGACGCGCGCGGCGCTGACGACGATCGATATCATCCTGGAAGAAGGACTGGTCGAGCGTGCGGCCGAGCTTGGCCGGCATATGCTGGGACGCATGCAGGATCTGATGGGGCGTTCGCCCCATGTCGGCGATGTCAGGGGCAGGGGACTGATGGTCGGCGTCGAACTTGTCGAGGACCGTACCTCGCGCCAGCCCGCGCGCGATCTTGCCGAACGCGTCTTCTATGCCTGCCTCGAACGGGGGCTGAGCTTCAAGGTCAGCCACGGCAACGTGCTGACGCTGTCGCCGCCGCTGGTGATTTCGAAAGCCGACCTCGACCGTGCGCTCGATATCGTCGAACGCGCCGTGCTGGCGGCCTGACCGTGAAGGCCGTCCGCACCGACCGCGAGCTCGAATGCCCAGGCATCGATGCCGGCTTGCGGGCAAGGGGTGTCGAGCTGGTGACGCTGCCGGACGGCATTTCCGAGGCGGAGCTCAAAGCCGCGGTCGCCGACGCCGATCTGCTCTTGATGTGCTACACGCCAGTCACTGCGGAGGTGATCGACGCGGCGCCGAGGTTGAAGGGCATCATCAAATATGGCGTCGGTATCGACGCCATCGATATCCCCGCTGCCATGCGGCGCGGTATCCCCGTCGTCAACGTGCCCGAATATGCCGAGGAAACCGTCGCCGAAGGTGCTTTCGCCATGATGGTCGCGCTGGCCAAGCGGCTGCCCGCCATCACCGCGGCGGTATCGCGCGATGGCTGGATCTGGCCCGAGCCGCGCTGGCTGGGACGCGACATTTCAGGCGCCACGCTTGGGATCGTCGGTTGTGGCAAAATTGGCCGCAGCATGGCGCGCATGGCCGGCCAGGGATTTCGTGCGCGGCTTCTTGGCTTCGATCCCGGTGTCGACGCCGAAACGATGCGCGCCGCCGGCATCGAAAAAGCCGACGACCTCCAGGCAATGCTTCGCGCCTGCGACTTCGTCTCAATCCATTGCGTGCTGAACGACAGCACGCGCGGCCTGATCGGCAAGGCTGAACTCGCCTGCCTCAAGCCTTCCGCCATCATCGTCAACGTCTCGCGCGGCGCGCTCATCGACGAGGCGGCCCTTGTCGAGGCGATCGTTTCCGAGCGCATCGGCGGCGCCGGGCTCGACGTCTATTCGGTCGAGCCGCTGGCCAAGTCGGGCCATCCGATGGGCGCGCTTTTCGGCCGCGACGACGTCATCCTGTTCCCGCACCTCACCTTCTTTACGCATCAGGCGATGCGCCGGCTCGAGGACGACACGCTCGCGCGCTGCTTTGAGATTCTCGACGGCCGGCCGGTGATCGTGCGCTCGTCCGACCCGCGGTTGCGGGCGCAGACTTCTGGCGTTTCATTCGTCTGATCATCACCTGCTCAAACGCTTCGACGGCCTGCCCTGAGCAGGCCGAAATATGTTCGCGACATGACTGCGACGGTTCCATGACAACTATCAGATGAAGTTTGCCTATCATAAAATAAATAGATTTTACTTATCGATTCCCAATCCCCAGAGTTGCACTTAACGACGACGCTGCCGGCACCCATCGAAGCAGAAGCAGCCGGCGCGGTCGCCACAGTGCATCGCAGAATGTGCCATCAATCAAAAAAGGGGAACTGGACATGAAATCACGCAACGCAACCATGGTCGCGGCTTTCGCCGCGTTGCTGGCGTCGGCTGCCCTCATCGGACCGGCGATGGCGGATGGCGTCGTCACCATCTACTCCGCCGATGGCCTGCATGACGGCAACGGCAGCTGGTTCGAAACCGAGTTCGCCGCCTTCACCAAGGCCACCGGCATAAAAGTGCAGTATATCGAGGCTGGTTCGGGCGGTGTCGTTGAGCGTGTCGCCAAGGAGAAGTCGAACCCGCAAGCGGACGTGCTGGTGACATTGCCGCCCTTCGTGCAGCGCGCCGCCGCCGGCGGCCTGCTGCAGGATTACAAGCCCGAAGGGGCGGACCAGATCGACGGCGGCACCGACAAATACCGGCCGCTGGTCAACAACTACATGAACTTCATCTACAACAGCGCCGTGCTTTCGGAAGCGCCGAAGAGCTACGACGATCTGCTGGACCCGAAATTCAAGGGCAAGATCCAATACTCGACGCCCGGCCAGGCCGGCGACGGCACCGCTGTCATGCTGCAGATCATCCATGCCTTCGGCGGCGAGGATGCAGGTTTCGAGTTCATGAGGAAATTGCAGGACAACAATGTCGGCCCCTCCGCTTCGACCGGCAAGCTGACGGCGCTGGTCAACAAGGGCGAGCTGCATGTCGCCAACGGCGATTTGCAGATGAACATGTCGCAAATGGCCGACAATCCCAACATCAAGGTGTTCTGGCCGGCGGGGCCTAACGGCGTGCGCTCCACCTTTGCGCTGCCCTATGAGATCGGCCTGGTAACCGGCGCGCCCAATGCCGACAACGGCAAGAAGCTGATCGACTTCCTGCTCTCAAAGGAAGCTCAGTCGAAGGTCAGTTCCGTGGCTCTTGGCCTGCCGGCCCGCAAGGATGTGACGCCGAACGACGCCAATTTCGCGAAGGCGCAAGAGGCGATGAAGGGCCTGACCATCTGGTCGCCGAACTGGGATGACGCTCTGGCCAAGCTGCCCGACTACGTCAAGCGGTGGAACGAAGCGACCGGAAGTTGATCCCTGCCAATCCGGAGGACCATGCCATGTCGGCCGCCGCTTTTACTGGGACCAGTGTCATGGACATCGACGCCGCGAAGGTTCGCGGCGCCGGCTCCAACGTCCATTTCGACAAGGTCGTTGTCGCCTATGGCGCGCATGTCGTTCTGCATCCGCTGACCCTGGATATTGCTCCCGGCGAGATCCTGGCGATGATCGGCCCGTCCGGCTCCGGCAAGACCACCGCCTTGCGGGCGGTGGCCGGCTTCGTGCGGCCGAGAAGCGGACGAATCCGCATTGGCGCGACGGATGTGACCGATCTGCCGCCTTATGAGCGTGGGCTCGGCATGGTGGTCCAGAACTACGCGCTGTTTCCGCATATGCGGGTCGAGGACAACGTCGCCTTCGGCCTCAGGGCTCAGGGCGCCGACAAGGCGCTGATCGCCGAGCGGGTCAAGGATGCGCTCGGCACCGTCGGCATGGCTGCCTATGCAGCACGTTATCCGCGCGAGCTTTCCGGCGGCCAGCAGCAGCGTGTCGCGATTGCGCGCGCTCTTGCCGTGCGGCCCCGCGTGCTGCTGCTTGACGAGCCGCTTTCGGCGCTGGACGCACAGATCCGCCGCAATATGGTCGAGGAGATCGCCAGGCTGCACCGCAGCCTGCCGGGCCTGACGATCCTCTATGTCACTCACGACCAGACAGAGGCGCTCACCCTCGCCGACAAGATCGCCATCATGCGCGACGGCTCGGTCTGTTCGCATGGACCGACGACCGAGCTCTATCGCCGCCCGCCCAACCGCTTCACCGCCGAGTTCCTCGGCCGCGCCAATCTCCTGCCGGTCACCATTGCCGAGGCTGCCGGCTCCAAGGGTTTTGCCGCGGCAAGGCATGGCGACGCGGTGCTGATGGGCACCGGCCGTGACGAGAAGGCCGGCGACAAGAGCCTGCTTTGTATCAGGCCCCAGCACCTCAGCCTGACGGCCGATGGCGACCATACCAATCGCATTGTCGGCACGCTCCTGGAGGTGCACTGGCAAGGCGAACTCACCCATCTCGTGCTCGATGTCGACGGCACGACGGTGCGCGTCTCGGCGACGAGACTGCCGATGGCCCTGCCGGAACCCGGCGCCAAGGTGCCGCTGTTCTTCGCGCCCACCGACACCTCGCTCGTTCCGGAAGACGCCGGTGTCTGAGGCTGTCGCTATCGCCTCGCCAGCGGTCAGGAGAGAGCCTGGCAGATTCTGGATCGTGCCGCCGGCCGCACTCTTGGCCCTGCTGTTCCTCTATCCGCTGGCGCTCATCGCCCGGCAGGCCTTCCTGGACGACAGCGGCGTTGCCAATGTCGCCGAAGTGATCCGCGTCCTGCATTCGCGCTTCTTCCTCAACGCGCTGATCAACACGGTGACGATTTCGGTTACCGCGACTGCCGGGTGCCTGATCGTCGGTCTCGTGCTGGCACTGATCCTGGCCTTCGTTCCGTTCCCCGGCAGCGGCTTCATTGCCAGGCTGATCGACACCTTCATCGCATTGCCGACCTTCCTGGTGACGCTCGCCTTCACCTTCCTCTACGGCTCCGCAGGCATGCTCAACGCAGGGCTGATGGAGACCTTTTCACTGCCGTCGCCGCCCGTCGATTTTCTCTATTCGGGCTGGGGCGTGGTGCTGGCCGAGGTCACTGTCTACACGCCGTTCATCCTGCGGCCGCTGCTTGCCGCCTTCTCGCTGGTGGACCGCGGCCAGATCGAAGCGGCAAGCGTGCTCGGCGCGCGGTCGTTCCGCATCGTGCGCCAAATCATCCTGCCGGCCGCCATCCCGGCACTCATTGCCGGCGGGAGCCTCTGCCTGCTGCTCACCGTCAACGAGTTCGGCATCGTGCTGTTCATCGGCGCCAAGGGGGTCATCACGCTGCCGCTGCTGATCTATGGCAAGGCGATCCAGGAATCGGCCTATCAGGTCGCCTGCATCATCGCCCTGATCAACATCGCGCTGTCGCTCGGCCTGTTCGGGCTCTATCGTTTCGCAGCCGGCCGGCTGGGGGTCTAGCCATGCTGGTTTGGTCCCGCTCCGGTCGCCTCGTTCTGTGGCTCCTCTTCGCGCTGATCTTCGGTGTGCTGTTCCTGGCGCCGCTTGCGGTCATTCTCCTGTCCAGCCTTGCCGGCCAGTGGAACGGGGTGCTGCCGAGCAGCCTGACGACGGAACACTACAGCGACGTCTTGCATGGCGCGGCCGGCGATGCGGTCAAGGCGAGCCTTCTCACCGGTTTTGCAGCCAGCGCGCTGGCGCTGGTCAGCGGCACCTGGGCGGCGCTGTCGCTGCGGGTCCAGGGGCATGCGCTGCGGCGCCTGCTGGGCCTGTTGTTCTTCGTCCCCAGCGCCGTGCCTTCGGTCTCCGTCGGCCTTGGCCTGCTGGTCGCCTTCAGCCATCCGCCGCTGCTGCTCAACGGTACGATCGCGATCGTCATGATCGCGCATTTCGTGCTGATATCGGCCTTCACCTTCGGCAATGTGTCGGCCGGACTGGCGCGGCTCTCGCCCGACTTCGAGCAGGTGGCATCGAGCCTCGGCGCGCGGCCGGCCTACCGCCTCTGGCACGTCACCTTGCCTCTGCTCGCACCCCATCTGGTCGCAGCGTTCGGGCTCAGCTTCGCACTGTCGATGGGTGAACTCGGCGCCACCGTGATGGTCTATCCGCCGGGTTGGGTGACGCTGCCGGTGTCGATCTTCAGCCTCACCGACCGAGGCGACATCTTTGCGGGAGCAGCGCTCACCATGATCCTGGTGATGGCGACCCTGGCGCTGCTGCTCGGTCTGGAGCGCATCACCGCGCGCGCCACCGGATCGTAGCGCTGCCTCAGCCGGGTTTGCGTTCGACGATGTAGATGTGATCCGCGGCCAACACCACTTCGTCGCGCTGGTTGATCACCTCGCAGCGTTCGATGACCCGGCCCGCGGCCGGCCGCTTCGGATCGTCCTGCTTGGCTGCGATGGTGGTGCGCGTGCGGATCGTGTCGCCGATGAACACCGGCTTGATGAAACGCAGCCGATCATAGCCATAGGAGAAGGCAACGGGATTGACGACGCTTGCCGTCAGTCCGATGCCGACCGAGAACACCAGCGTGCCGTGCGCGATGCGCTGGCCGAACGGCGTCGTCTTCATGAACTCGGCGTCCATGTGGTGCGGAAAGAAATCGCCGGTGTGGCCGGAATGGACGACGAAATCGGTCTCGGTAATGGTGCGGCCGCTGGTCAGCCGCGAGGAGCCGATCTCGTAGTCCTCGAAATAGGTGATCTGTTCCATGTCCCGCCTATGGCTTTTCGGCCAGCGGCGTCGCCGGCGCCGCACTCGATTTATAGGCGGCTTCCACCAGCGCCATCGTGTTCCAGGCGTCCTCGACCGAGCTGACCAGCTCGTCGTCTTCTCCGCAAGCAAAACGCTGGACATTGGCCATACGCCCGACAAAGGCATCGGGGAACCATTCGCCTGCGAGTGGCACGGCAATCCAATCCGTCCCGCCTTTCGGGTATATTTCCAGGACGTCCGGTTCGCCGCGGGGATAGTCGAGGTTGAGGCCGAGTTTGAGATAGGCCGCGCCCTCGGTGCCGCCGATGCGGAATTCGCAGGCCTGGTGCCGGCGCCCGAACTTGTGGTCATGGTTGATCGACAGCGCGCAGCGCACGGTGTCGCCATAGTCGAGGATGGCGCTGGTGCGCGTCTGAGCCACGGTATGGTTGGGGTGGCCGAGCGTCTTGGCGTGCACCCCTTTGGGTTCGCCCAGCAATTGCCTGACGAGGTCGAGATAGTGGATCGAATGCATCGCGATCTCGACGCGCGGCGCCTTGAGCAGGAATTCCCACAGTTCCCAAGGTGTCGCCAGCGCCAGCCAGGCATCGAAGTCGACGACCTCGCCGAGCCATCCCTTGGCGATGGCGTCCTTGAGCGCCAGCATCATCGGCGCGAAACGCAATTGGAAATTCACCGCAGCCTTGAGCTTCCTGGCGCGGCAGATTTCGAGGATTTCGGTTGCCTCGCCGAGATAGTTGCCCATCGGCTTCTGGATCAGTGCGACCGCCCCCTCGGGAAGCGCCTTCAGGATCTCGGCATGCCGACCGGGCGGTGTCGCGAGATCGAAGATCGCATCGTTGATTCCGGCGGCTTCTTCCACGGAGCGGAATGCGGTGACACCCCATTTCTCGGCCAACGTCCGCGCCTTGGCCTGGTCCGGATCATAGAGGCCGGCAACCGGAAACTCGGCCTTCCGGTAGGCGGGAAAATGGGCATCGCCGACAATCGAACCTGCGCCGAAGGTGACGATCGGCCGGGGCTTTGTAGGCTTGGGCCAGGACTGGATGAGTGAGGCAGGGTCGAAACCGCCTTCAGTCATGATGGAAGACCTCGTCCATCGAAGCCCACCATTCGCTCTCCTTGCGGGTCGCCAGCGGCTCCTGGCAAGGCATGCAGAGGGCCCACCATTCCTGTGTTTTCGGGTCTGCCGCCATCTTGGCCATGTCGGCGGCATAGTCGGTGCCGTGGTATTCGAAATAGGCAAACAGCAGGTTCTCCGGCCGTTTCAGGTAGATCGAATAGTTCTTGATGTTGCAGGCCGAGATCATGGTCAGCACGTCGGGCCAGACGGCGGCATGGAGGCGCACATACTCCTCGACCTTTTCCGGCTTCAGTCCCAGAACCATTCCCATCCGCTGCATGTTCGTTCCCCTATTTCGTGATCGCCGTGGTGAATTCGGCGATGCTCATGGCCTTGACCGCGTCCCAGTCCCAATCGATGCCGATGCCTGGCTCCTCGGGTGCCAGAGCGTGCCCATCCTCGATGCGCATGCGCTTGCCGGTCAACTGGTCAAGCTGCGGAATGTACTCGACATACCGGCCGTTCTGAACAGCGCAGGTGAGGCTGACATGCAATTCCATCAGGAAATGCGGACAGACCGGGATGTCGAAGGCCTCCGCCGCATGCGCCACCTTTAGCCAGGGCGTGATACCGCCAATGCGACCGACATCGACTTGCACGATCGAAGAGGCGCCTTTCTGCATGTATTCGCGGAAATGCCTGATGGAATAGAGCGACTCGCCGATGGCAATCGGCGTCTGCGTCGAATTCGACAGCCTGACATGGCCATCGATGTCGTCGGCCGGCAGCGGCTCCTCGATCCAGGCGAGATCGAGTTCACGCAGCCTCGCTGCGCGGCGGATCGCTTCGTCGACGGAGAATCCCTGATTGGCGTCGGTCATGATCTCGTAGCCGTCGCCCACCGCCTTGCGCACCGCCGCCAGCCGCGCCAGATCTTCCGATCCGTGCGGTTTGCCGATCTTCACCTTCGAGCCGCGAAATCCCTTGGCCTTCGCGGCCAGCGCGTCATCGACCAGCGCCTGCGTCTCGATGTGCAGCCAGCCGCCCTCCGTCGTGTAGAGCGGGCAGCGGTCCTTGGCGCCGCCCGCCAGCTTCCACAGAGGCAGCCCCTGCTTCTTCGCCCGCAGGTCCCAAAGCGCGGTGTCGATCGCCGCGATCGCGATGGCCGTGATCGCGCCGATCGTGGTGGCGTGTGTGGCGAATTCGAGATCGTGCCAGATCGCCTCGATCATGTCGGGGTCGCGGCCGATCAGGCGCGGCGCCAGATGGTCGGACAAGAGCCGCATCACGGACGAGCCGCCGGTGCCGATCGTGTAGCTGTAGCCGGTGCCGACGGCGCCGTCGGAATCGGTGATCGTGACGAGAGGCGTTTCCTGGCTGACGAAACTCTGGATCGCGTCCGTGCGCTTGACCTTCGGCACAAGGTCCACCATCCGCAGTTCTATCTTTTCGATCGTGGCCATGTCGTCAGCTCCGCAATGACTTTCCCGTGTCGGCGGCAAACAGGTGCGCCTGCGACAGGTCGAGGCTCATGGCCACCCGCTCGCCCGATCTCAAAGCTCTTGGGTTCAGCATGCGCGAAACCCAGTCTGCGCCATTGAACTCGACGAACACCAGCGTCTCGTTGCCGAGTGGTTCGGTGACCGTGATCGGCAATTCGATCTGGTGGACGTCTGCGGCACCACCGGAACTGATACCATGGCCGGTCGGGTAGATGTCGTCGGGCCGCAACCCGAACACCACCTTGTTACCCCTGGCGACATTGGCTTTGAATTGGCTAGGCAATGGCAGCTTTTCGCCGCTGGCGAAAACCAGCTGGCCGTCATCGATCGTCGCCTCGTGCAGGTTCATCGGCGGCGAGCCGATGAAGCCCGCGACGAACCGCGTCGCCGGCCGTCGGAACACCTCGTCTGGGGTGCCGACCTGTTCGATATGGCCGTCGCGCATGATGACGATGCGGTCGGCAAGCGTCATCGCCTCGACCTGGTCATGGGTGACATAGATCACCGTCGACCGCACCTTGGCGTGCAGCTTCTTGATTTCGGTCCGCATCTGCGTGCGCAGTTTGGCGTCGAGATTTGAAAGCGGCTCGTCGAACAGGAACACGTCGGGATCGCGTACGATGGCGCGGCCCATGGCGACGCGCTGGCGCTGGCCGCCGGAAAGTTGCGACGGGCGACGGTCGAGCAGCGTGTCGAGGCCGAGGATGGCCGAGGCTTCGGCGACGCGGCGCTCCATATCCTCCTTGGCGGCCCCGGCAATCTTCAGGGAGAAGCCGAGGTTCTCGCGCACCGTCATGTGGGGATAAAGCGCGTAGGACTGGAACACCATCGAGATGTTGCGCGAACGCGGCGGCAAATCGTTGACGACGCGGCCGCCGATCTCGATCGAGCCGGCGCTGATCTCTTCCAGCCCTGCGATCATCCTGAGCGTCGTCGACTTGCCGCAGCCGGAGGGGCCGACCAGCGCGATGAATTCGCGGTCCGCAATGTCGAGGTCGATGCCGTGCACGATCCCGACATTGCCGTAGCGCTTGGTCAGCTTTTGGAGGGAAACCGTTGCCATGGGATCAGCCTTTCACCGCGCCGGAGGTCAAGCCGCCGACAAGGTGTTTCTGGACGATGTAGGTGAGGGTGAGCGCCGGGATGATCATCACCACGGCGAGCGCGCACATGCCGCGCCAGTCGATGGTGAATTCGGCCGTGTAGTCGAGCAGGCCGACCGGCAGCGTCTTGGCGCTGACCGAGCGGGTCAGCTGCGAGGCCAGCGCGAACTCGTTCCAGCAGGTCAGGAAAGCAAAGATCGCGGCGGAGGCGATGCCGGGCCCGGCAAGCGGGAACTCGACCTGCCAGAAGGCCTGCCAGCGGGTGCAGCCGTCGATCTGGGCGGCTTCCGCGAGGTCCTTCGGCACCTGGCGGAAGAAGCCGTCGATCAGCCAGATGGTGAACGGCACGTTGAGCGCGACATAGGCCAGGATCAGTCCGAAATGCGTGTCGATGATGCCGAGCCTGACATAAAGGAAGAACAGCGGCAGCGAGAGCGCGATACCCGGCACCGTGCGCGTCAGCATCAGGCCGAGGAAGACGCCCGACTTGCCGCGGAAACGGTAGCGCGCGAAGGCATAGCCGCCGGCCATGCCGATGGCCACTGCGATCACCGTCGAGGTCACCGAGATGATCAGCGAGTTGCGGAAGTATTCTATGACCGGGATGCCGCCCTTGCCGATCCCTGAGAACATCGCGACATAGGCGTCGAACGAGATCTGCTGCGGGATCCACACCGGCGGCTTGGCCATGATCTCCACCGTCGGCCGCAGCGACGAAAGCACGATCCACAGGCCGGGCAGGCAGATGGTCAGCATCGCCAGGAACAGGCCGATGCGATAGGCGATGCCCAGCAGCCGGCGCTTGAGGCGGGCGGAAGAATTCTCGTCCATCACCACTCCGCGCCGATCTGCGTGCGCGCCGCGGCGAGCTTGTTGAAGAAGTAGACGGTGAAGGCGATCGACAGCAGGATCGAGAAATAGGCCATGGCGTTGGCCATGCCCATCCGCCCGTCGCTGTAAGCGGTGCGCGCCACCAGCGTCCACAACAGCTCGGTGCGGCCGGCCGGCCCGCCATCGGTCATGATCTTGACGATGTCATAGGCGCGCGCGACGTCGAGCGAACGGATGGTCATGGCGATGTAGGCGAAAGGCATGACGAACGGCCAGGTCACATAGCGGAATGTCTGCCACGGCGTGCAGCCGTCGACGCGCGCCGCCTCGATTGGCTCCTTGGGCATGGCGAGCAGCCCGGCGAGGATCAGGATGGCGAAGATCGCCGTCGACGACCAGATCTCGGCGATCGAGATGGCGATGAAGGCGAGATGGCCTTCGATCAGCCACGCAATGGCATCCCTGGTGATGCCGAGCGATTGCAGGGCGTTGTTCACCAGGCCGATATTGTCGTTGAACATGAACTTGAACTGGAAGCCGACGAGGATCGGCGAGAACATCATCGGAAACATCATCAGCGTGCGCAGGATGCGCTGGCCGCGCGTCGCCTTTTCGACCAGCATGGCGAGGCCGAGGCCCAGCAGCATTTCGAGATTGAGCGCGATGGTCAGCAACAGAACCGTGCGGCCGAACGCCCACCAGAAATCGGCGTTCGCCAGGATCGAGAGATAATTGCGGAAGCCGACAAAGACGAAGAACGTTTCGGGCTTGGTCAGGCGGAACGGCGTGAAGCTGGAATAGAGCGACAAAAGCAACGGCACCACGACGACCGCCGCCAGCACGATCATCGCCGGAAGCAGCAGCAGGAATGGCGCGGATGGCTTGAAGCCCTTCATTGGGACCCTGTGAGTTGCATTCGATTGCCGCCTGTCGAGCCGGGCGGGGCAGGCATCGTCATCGTGGAACACCCGAGGCAGTGCGCGCCCTAAAACGCGAGCGCCTCCCCCATGACTGATGGGGGAGGCGGCCTTGGGAGCGGTTCTACAGCTTGCCGGCGTCTTCGAGGATTTGCGTCGCCTTGGCGGCGGCTTCGTCGAGCGCCTGCTTGGACGTCTTGTCGCCGAGGATCGCCGCCTGCAATTCGGGATAGACGGCGTTCGAGATCTCGATCCATTCAGGCGTCTGCGGCACCGCGAAGGCGTGCTTGGCTTCTTCCTGGAAGGCGGAGAGGACCTCCTTCTTGTAAGGATCGTTTTCGGCCTGCTTCAGGTCCCAGTCCCAGACCGCGGTGCGGGTCGGCAGCGGGCCCGCGGCGGCTTCCAGCTTCTGGCTGTCCTCGTTGGTCAGCCACCACACCAGCGATGCCGCGGCCTCCTTGTTCGGGCAGTTCTCGGTAACCGAGAAGCCATGGAAACCGGACCAGCCGGTGCGCTTGCCGGACGAGCCTTTCGGCGCGACCTTGACGCCGACATTGCCGGCGACCTTCGACGACTTCGGATCGTTGAAGAAGCCGGCCCAGCCCGGCCAGTCCAAGTTGATGGCGACGGTGCCCGAGGCAAAACCCTGGCCCAGATCGTCCCAGAGATAGTTGGTGGTTCCGGCCGGCACGGCCTTGGCCTTGTAGAGGTTGACGAACCAGTCGAGCGCCCGCACGCCGGCTTCGGAGTTGAAGACCGGCTTGCCGTCCTTGTCGAGATACTCGCCGCCCTCGGCCACCACCATCTCGTAGAAGCGGCCGTTGATCGCCTCTTCTTTACCGGCGAACTGCGTGCCGTAGAAGTTGGGCGGGTTGGCGAAGAACTCGGCCTGGTCGGTGACTTCCTTCCAGGTGTCCGGCGGCACCAGATCATAGCCGTATTTCGCCTTGAACTTGGCCTTGTTGTCGGCGTTCTCGTAGAGGCTCTTCTGGTAGTAGAGGGCAGAGACGTCGAACTGCGCGCGCGGCAGCATCTCCAGCTTGCCATCTATGGTCGCCGCCTTGATCGTCGATGGCACGAAGGCGTCGATCTCTTCCTTGGGCAGCAATTTGCTGAGGTCGGTATAGAGGCCGGTATACTGCGGCGCGAAGGAGGAATGGTTCCAGCCGACGCACCAGTTGGTGCTGCCCGAGGCGATGTCGGACTTCAACTCCTTGTCGATGTCGAAGCCGTTCTTCTTGGTCAGGATGTTGACCTTGGCGCCGGTCGCCTTCTCCCATTCGGGGATGCGCTCGTAGAGCTTTTCATATTGCTGGCCGCCGATCAGCTTCACGTCGACGGTGACGCCTTCGAACTTGCCGGGCAGGTCGCCGGCAAGGGCTGCGCCTGCGCCTGACGCGAGCAACAAAGCGCCGGCGCACACGCCGGAAAGCAGTCTGTTCATTGGTATCCTCCCTGGGTGCGCCTTGGCGGCGACCGCAACTCGTCTGATGACAAGAAGCGCTACATTCATATACAAACAAAACATTCATAGAAACGTCAAGGCGAAATTTGTTTCCGTCGGCGGCGTTCCTGCGTATATGAAGAATCGATTTCACTGGAGGGAACGCCCATGGATGACAGCGAAGACGAGCGGTATCGCGCGCCTGCGCTCGACAAGGGGCTCGACATCCTGGAACTGCTGGCCGGCGTCGACGGCGGCCTGACGCAGGCGGAAATCGCCAAGAAGCTCGACCGCAGCCCCAACGAGTTCTACCGCATGCTGGACCGGCTGGTGCGGCGCGGCTATGTCACGCGGCTCGACGGTGACCGGTATTCACTGACGCTCAAGCTGTTCGGCCTGGCGCAACTGCACGCGCCGGTGCGGCGGCTGGTTTCCTACGCGACGCCGTTGATGCGGGAGCTGGCGGAGACGTCGCAGCAGGCCAACCAACTTGTTGTTTTCGATCGCGGTTCGGCCGTGGTGATTGGCCAGCAGGAGGCGCCGAACTACTGGGGCATCTCGATCCGGGTCGGTGCCCACATCAGCCTGTTCGACACCGGTTCGGGACATGTGCTGCTCGCTTTCCGTTCGCAGGAGGAGCGCCAGATGATGATCTCCGAACATGTCCGCAGCACCGACAATACGGCGCAGCCGCCCGAGTTCTTTGCCCGTCTCGACCAGATCAGGGAACGGGGATATGAGATGATGGCCTCGATGCAGACTGCCGGCGTCTACAATCTGTCGGCACCGGTGCGCGGCTCCGACGGCAAGGCCATCGCGGCGCTTTCGATTCCTTACATTACCGTCGTCAACGCACCGTCCGCGCCGGACATGACCCGCACCATCGAACTGCTGCTGGCCACATGTGAGAAGCTATCGCGTCTGGCCGGGTCGGCCGTCGGTTCATCGGCGTAATTCTTATTTGAATGAAGAATTCCTCCGTGAGATGATGTGAAAGATACGGGAGGAGCCCTGCCATGATCATCGACACCCACCTGCACCTCATCGACCGCTCGGCCTTGCGCTACCCGTGGCTTGCCGGCGTGCCCGCTCTCAACCGCGACTTCTCCTATGAGGAGTACGGCGTGGAAGCTCAACGTGTCGGCGTCGAGCGTGTGCTGCATATGGAGGTCGATGTCGACCCTGCCGATATCGAGGCCGAGACCGAACGTGTCGAAGGCCTGTCGAGACAGGCCGGCAGCATGCTGGCCGGGGCGATCGCCGCCTGCCGTCCGGAAGAGGCCAATTTTGCGGCCTATCTCGAGCGCCAGCGAGCAAAGCCGTTCGTCAAGGGTTTTCGCCGCGTCCTCCACGTCATGCCCGATGAACTCTCGGAAGGCGCGCTATTCCGGGACAGCATCCGGCGGCTCGGCGGCACCGGGCTCACCTTCGATCTCGTCGTGCTACCGCATCAGATTCCCAAGGCGATCGCGCTCGCCGATCTGGCGCCCGACGTCCAGTTCGTGCTCGACCATTGCGGCGTCCCCGACATCAAGGGCAATGGCGAGCATCCGTGGCGCGAACACATGAGCGAAATCGCGCGGCGTCCCAACGTCGTGGCCAAGATTTCCGGCGTCGTCGCCTATGCGGATCCCGGCAGTTGGACGGTCGAGACGCTGCGGCCCTATGTCGAACACACGATAGGTTCGTTCGGCTGGGACCGCGTCGTCTGGGGCAGCGACTGGCCTGTCTGCACGCTGGGTGGCGGTCTGTCGACCTGGGTGGCGGCGACCCATGCGCTGCTTGCCGGTTGCAGTGTTGCGGAACGCGACAGGCTGCTCTCGGTGAACGCCCGCAAGCTCTGGCGGCTTTAACCGGCTCTGCTTGGGGCTCTTCAGATCGTCGCCGAAACGTGCCGTTCGCGGCCGTAGAGCGACACCAACAGCACGATGATGAAGCCGAGTGCTGCCTGCACCGCCGAGGGCTGGAAGCCCAGCCCGATGAGCAGCGTGTTGATCTCGGTCAGCACCAGCACGCCGGCAATGGTCCCGAGATAGCTGCCGCGCCCGCCGACCAGCGCCGCGCCGCCGACGACCACGGCCGCGATGGTCTGGAACAGGTAGGGCTGCCCGACATCGCCATAGGCCGAGCCGGTGAAGCCGAGCAGCAGAACGCCCGCCACCGCGGCGAAGAAGGCGCTTGCCGCATAGGTGATCACCCACATGCGGACGGGATCGATCAGCGCCAGAGGCGCGGCACCCGGATTGCTGCCGAGTGCGTAGAGCCGGCGCCCATAGGGCGTCCGCTCCAGCACCAGGACGACGAGCGCCGCCAGCACGACAAGACAGGGCACCAGCCATGGAACCGGCAGTGGCCCGGCCGATCCGCCGATCGACACGAAGCTCGAAACCGCTTGCGGCGCGGAGCCTGAAGGGAAGCCCGCGGTCCATAAAAGCACCAGCCCTTGCACGACCATGCCGATGCCGAGCGTGACGATAAGCGGCTGGATGTCGAGGCTGCGCGCGATGAGCCCGTTCAGGCCACCGATAAGGATCGCCAGCACGCCGACGAGGCCGCAGACCAGGACAAAATTCCAGCCATCGCCGTAGAGTTGCGCGGCCACGACATTGGCAAAGCCGATGACGAACGGGATCGACAGGTCGATGCCGCCCATGATGACGACCAGCGTCTGCCCGATCGAGGCGACGGCGAGCAGCGAGGCAAGCACCAGCATGGCGCGCACCGCAAACGGGCTGGAGTAGCCCGGAATGAGGATGATGCCGGCAAGATGCAGAAGGGCGGCAACACAGAAGGCGCCGACGACACGGGCATTGGTTGTCGCGAATAGATTTCGGCCAGCCATGTCAGCGCCTCCCGATGGCAAAGCGTTCCTGCAGCGCGGTCAGCATCACCGCCAGCACCAGTATGGCGCCGTAGGCGATCTGCAGCACGAAGGTCGAGACGTTGAACGTCGTCAGCACGCTTTGCAGCAGGAAGATGTCGACAGCGCCGATCGCGGCACCCGCGACGCCACCACGGCCGCCGGCAAGACTGACACCGCCGAGCGCCACGGCGGCGATGGCGATCAGCGTGTAGGTCGGGCCGATGTTGGGATCGGCCGACCCGATCAGCGCAGTCAGCATCAGTCCGGCGCAGCCGCCCAGGATGCCGGTCATGACATAGGCGATGAAGCGCACGAGCGTGACGTCGACGCCGGCCGTATAGGCGGCGCGATCGTCGCTGCCGACCGCCATCAGCTGGTCGTAATAAGGGCTGCGCCGCACCAGCCACCAAAAAAGGAACATCAAGGCCAGCGGCAGAAGCGAGAGTGGGCCCGCCAGGGCTTTCAGCCAGGCCGGCGCCGGGCCGATCGGCGCCGGCAGGATGGTCAGCGTCACCCCCGTCAGGATCAGATAGGTGCCGAGCGTGGCCACGATCGGCTGGATGCGCACGATGGTCGCCAGGAAACCGTTCGCCGCCCCGACCAGCGCACCGATGAGCAGCGCCGCCGGAACAAGCGCCAGCGGCGAGGATATTCCGGCGCGCAGGAAAAGCACCTGGATCACGATGGCGTTGACGAAGCCCATCAGCGGCCCGACCGAAATATCGATGCCGCCGCGCCCGGCGAGGATCACCGGCGTCGAGGCGATGGCCGCACCGATCAGCGGCGCCGCCAGACCAACCAGCGCACCCCAGGAGCCCGGCTGGAACCGTGCCGGGCTCAGCATCAGATTGATCGCCAGCAGGGCGATCAGCAGTACGACGGCGAAGCCGACGCTTCGGCCGAGGGACAGGATGCGTGCGAAGGGTCTCATGCCGCGCGTCCGAACATGGCTGCGATCACGTTCCCGGTGGTCATCGCCTGGCCGGCGATTTCCGCCACGACTTCATTTTCGCGGAACACCAGCACGCGATGGCAGAGAAGAAGGATCTCCTCGATCTCGCTGGACAGGATGACGAGCCCCATGCCGTCGGAAGCCAGCCCGCGAAAGACGTCGTAGAGAACATGCCGGGTCGCTACGTCGACGCCGCGCGTCGGGTCGTTGAGAAGCAACATTGCGGGGTCCAGCGCCAGGGCCCGCGCCAACAGCACCTTCTGCTGGTTGCCGCCGGACAGGGTGGTGATCGGCGCGTCGGGCCGAGGCGCCGATATCGACAGCCTTTCGCGATAGGCCTCGTAGCGCGCCTTGCGCGCCGCCGGGCTGATCAGGCCGAGGCGGGTATCGCGAGACAGCGTCGAGACGGCGAAATTGTCGAGCACCGATTGCGTCGGGAAAATGCCTTTGGCACGCCCGCGCGGAAGATAGGCGATGCCGCTCGATACGGCCTTGCGGAAGCCGGTGATGGCGCGGGATGCGCCGGGCAGATCGAGGGTTATCGAACCGCCAAGCGGCGCGACTAGGCCGGCGAGCATCTCGAGGAAAAGCTCCTGGCCGTGGCCATCCAGGCCGGCGAGCCCAACGATCTCGCCGGCGGCGACCGCCTGCATGATCGGGCTGGCGTCCGGTGCGATGACGAGGTCGCGGATAGTGAGGGCGGCGCGATCAGCCATGCGCCAGCTCCGCGGCGGTGCGTGGCGCCATCGCCTTGAGAAGCTCCGCCGGCGTCGAAGCGCCGCGCTCCTCGGTGCGCACCACGCTGCCGCCGCGCAGGATCGAGATGCGATCCGAAAGCGACGTCACCTCATCCATGCGGTGGGTGATGAACAGGATCAGGCAGCCTTCGCCGGCAAGCGTGCGCATCAGCGAAAAAACGGACTCGCGGTCGGCGAAGTCGAGTGCTGCGGTCACTTCGTCGAGGATCAGGATCTTTGGATCGCGCACGACCGCACGAGCAAGAACGACGAGTTGCTGTGCTGCGAGCGGCAACTGCCCGGCGGGCATGTCGAGCGGAACGTTGGTGACGGCGAAACGTTTGAGGGCGGCGGCTGCCCTGTCGCGCCGCTCGTTGCGGGGAACCGCGCGCCGGACCAGGCCGTCGAGGCCAAGCAGGATATTGTCGGTCACGCTGCGGTCCGGCGCGATCAGCACTTCCTGAAAGACCGTGGCGAAGCCTTGCGCCTGGAAGGCCGAGGGGGTTCCGCCCGAAAACGGCCTGCCTTGCAGCAGGACCGTGCCGCTGTCGGGCTGAACGATGCCGGACAGCAGCTTGACCATGGTGCTCTTGCCCGAACCATTCTCGCCCAGGATGGTGTGGATGGTTCCTGCCCGGAACGCGATCGAGGCGTCCGCAAGCGCGACCGTCTCGCCATAGCGTTTGGATATGTTTCTGATTTCAAGCATGTCGCGTTTCGAAGCTGGCAAGCCGGCCCTCCGAAAGGAGCCGGCTTGTCGAGGTCTTATCCGGCCCAGGCGTCACTTCGCGCAGGCGTCTGGCACCTTCGAATAGTCCCATCCCTTGGTCGGCGCCGGGTTGGAGAAATAGGCGTCGAGCCATTCTTCCGGCATCGGATCCTTGGGCGGCACCGGGAAGATCGATACGGCATCCGTCGTCATGCAGTCCTTGTACCAGGCGCCGAGATCGGCATTGTGGACCGGCGGAATCGGAATGAGCAGCGTGTTCAGCTTCGGCTTCTGGCCGTCGAGCATGCGTTCGCCGACGCGAAACAGCGTTTCGGCGGTCCAGTGCGGCAGCACGGCATGGCCCTCGAAGCGGTACTTGTCGGGATTGGCCTTCCAGTAGCCCAGGGCATCGCCGGTGATCGAACCGGTGATCAGCGGCGCCGGCCGGCCGGCTTCGGCGAACGCCTCCGCGACGACGCGGCTTTCGCTGCCTGTCGTCCACACCGCATCGATCGGCGCCGGGTTGGTGGCGATCGCCTGCAGCACCACCGTCTTGGTGACATTGGCCGTCCAATTGCCGTTGACCGTGCGCGAGATCTTCAGCTTGGGGTTTTCCGCCAGCGCCTTGTCGGCGCCCTGGCGCTCCTGAACCACGATCGGGTGGCCGGCGATGCCCTCGACCAGCAGGATGCTGGCGCCATCAGGCTTGGCCTTGCCGATCGCCGTCATCATGTCGTAGCCCCAGCGCGCATAGTTGGAATCGACATTGATCGCGTTCGGGCTGGTCACCGAACCGGCGGCGGTGATGAACGGGATGCCTGCCTTGGCGGCCGCATCGATGGCGTCATCGAGCGCTGTTGCCGAGCCCGGGATCGAGGTGATGATCGAGCACTTCTTGTCGATGAAGGCGCGGATCTGGTTGATCTGCTGGCTGGCGTCGTTGTTGGAATCCGACACTTCGAAGCTGGAGACGGTGCCGTCGGCGATCAGCCCGTCGACCAGGCGCTTCAGCTCCTTGGTGACGGTGACCCGCCAGGGGTTGCCCTGGTAGGATTCCGAATGGCACCATTTCCATGGCTTGGACGGCGGATTGAAATTGTCCCAGGCCGATGGCAGCACCTTCTGCGGCGCGCCGTCATATTGCGCCTTGAGTTCATCGGGCAGCCCGCTGATGACGCCTTGCACGTCTTCGGCAAAAGCTGTCGTTGCGAGTGAGGCGAAGGCGGTTGCGGCCACAAGGCCGCGGATCAGGCTTTTCATTTGTCTCCTCCGTTCGATTTTTTCAGGCTCCTCCACCGGCAGTGCCGGTCGCCTGCGCCGGGGCGCTCTGCCGAAACAGGCGATTGAGATCGGCAATAACCTGGCTGGAACGATGCCCTGAGGTCATGCCGGAATTGACGCGGTCGGACGCGGCCTGCTGGAACGCCATATAACCATCATGGCGAGGCCGCACCCATGCGCCCTCCAGGGTCGCGCGCGTATCGCGATAGAAATTGCCGGTCGCCGCATTGACGGCCTGATCCTCCCAGGCCGCGGCATGGCCGGGCTGTCCGCCGGCCGCGGCATAGGGGCCACGCTGGACCTCGCCGCTGGCGAGCCAGTAGGCGAAATCGGTTGCCGCCTCTTTCGCCTTCGAGAAGGCCGACACCGCTATGCCTGTGCCGCCAAGCGCCGTGCCAATCGGGCCGCTGGATCCGACAACAGGGATGTCGCCAAATGCCAGGCGATGTGGGCGAAACCCGGCCATCGCGTAGGAAACATAGCCGTAGATCAGCGGTGCGCAGACGATCGGGGATCCGGCCTGCGCCATCCGCTCCGAAACGGCGATCGGATCCATCTCGAAGCAGGCCGGGTCGACCAGCGCGGCAATCTCGCGCATTGTCTCGAAGACTTCGCTGCCGGCCTCGCCGTCGATGAGATCGTTGGACGGGTCGGTCGCGCAAGCATGCCCGAGATTGCCTGCGAGCGTGAAGAACACCATCATCGAATGCGGTGGCCGCAACGGCAGCAGCACGCGTGCCTGCCGGGCGAGATCGAGCACTTCGCTCCATCGCGATGGCGGTGCGCCAAGCGCATCGGGCCGCCATGCCTGGACCTGCGTCGCGGCATCGATGGGAAACGCCCAGTGCCGTCCCTGCCATGTGTAACTCGGATAGGACTGGCCGACGCTGCCGGAGGAAAGTGCCGCGCGCTCCGCCTCGCGGCCGGCGACATCGAGCGGCTCCAGGCAGCGTTCGGCGGTGATCTGGCCGACATGCGGATGGTCGATGACGATCAGATCATAGGCGCGCGCCAGTTCCTCGACCGGGAAGGACTCGAAATCCTGCAGCGAACGCTTGTCCCATTCGACGGCAATGCCGGTTTTCTGCTTCCACAGCGACGAGCAGGCGACCATCGGATCATAGCCGCGCGGATGGTTCCAGGTCATGCCCTTGAGCCTGGTCACAGGCCGAACTCCTCGCGGATCGCGGCGCTATGCTCGCCGATGCGCGGTGCTGCCCGGTCGACCTTGGCCCTGATGCCGTCGACCCTGAGCGGCGAACTGGTGGTAAGGATCGAGACATCGTCCTCGCGCGTCACCGTCTGCAGCATGTCGAGCGACTGGAAGCCCCCGCTTGCCAGCATTTCCGGCCAGGTCAGCACCTTGGCGCACCAGATGTCGGCGGGTTCGAGAACATCGAGCCACTCGTCGACCGTCCTGGTCGCGATCCGCTGCGCGACGATCGCCTTGATGTCGTCGCGCGCAGTGAACCACGATGCCGGCTCGTCGCGGTAGGGCGCCAGTTCCTCCAGCGACAGCAGGTCGGCGAGTTTCGGGATTGGCGTCATGGCGATGGCGAGATAGCCGTCCTTGGCGGGATAGACGCCGTAAGGTGCCGACAGATAGGCATGCGCGCTGCGGAAGCTGGAGCGGCGCGGCAAACGGCGGCCATCGTTGAGATGCGTGGTCAGTACCTCGAACTGGAAGTCGACCAGCGCTTCCAGCAGGCTGGTTTCGATATGGCTGCCCTGACCGGTGATGCCGCGCCGCACAAGGGCGGCCAGTATGCCTTGCGCGCACGCCGCGCCCGCCAGCATGTCGCCGATGGCAAGCCCAAACGGCACCGGCCCCTGGTCCTCGTCGCCGTTCAGCCACATCACCCCGGAGCGCGCCTGCGCCAGGAGGTCCTGGCCGGGCCGCTTGACCCATGGGCCATCCTCGCCATAGCCGCTGATCGAGGCATAGACCAGGCGCGGGTTGATCTTGCGGACGGCCTCGTAGTCGAGGCCGAGCCGTTCGATGACACCTGGCCTGAAATTCTGGATCAGCACGTCGGCCTTGGCCAGCAGGCCGCGCAACGCTTTGAGATCCGCCTCGTCCTTCAGGTCGATGGCGAGGCTTTCCTTGGCCCGGTTGATGGCATGGAAGATGGTGGAATCACCGCCGATCTCGGTGTCGCTGAGATAGAGCCGGCGCGACAGGTCGCCGCCGTCCGGACGCTCGATCTTGATGACGCGGGCGCCGAGATCCAGCAGCCTGAGCGAGCAGTAGGGCCCGGACAGGAACTGGCTCATGTCGACGACGACGAGACCGGCAAGCGGCAATTCGGCTGCTGCCGGCATTTCTACTTCTCCGTCTTGCCGAGGAAATCGGCAGGGTTGCGGTACTTCACCGTCTGCAGATGCTCGCAATAGAGTACGAGTTCGCCTTCGCCCTTGAACACCTCGTAGCTGGCGCGGATCAGCCCCATGTCCTTGTAGCGCGGCGTCTTGTCGAGGTTGGAGCGGATCGAATAGATCGTGTCGCCGATGAAGACGGGCTTTATGAAGCGGAGCTTGTCGTAGCCATAGGAAAACGCATTGACGCAATTAGTGGCGACGAGCCCCAGGCCAGCCGAGAAGACGAAGGCGCCGGCCACCAGCCGCTTGCCGAAAATGCCCTCCGTCTCGGCAAACATCTGGTCCTGCACGTAAGGATGGATGTCGAGCACCAGCGTGTTGAACAGGTGGCTGTCCCCTTCGGCCAGGGTGCGGCGCAACGAGCGGATCTTCTGGCCGACCGGCCAGTCCTCGTAGAACCAGTTCTCGGCGTTCCAAACCGGCAGGGCGGCATGCGCCTCGGGCATGTTGGCCGGATGCGTCGAGGCGACGCCGACGGTCGGTGCGAAGTCGTTCATCGCTGGCTCCGCTGGCACTGCGCGAGGCACGGCACAAGTTTCGGAACACGCGTCAAGGCGCCAGATTGCACGACGTCTCCTCCCGTCAATCTTCTTTTGTAAATACTATTTTCACATATGGGGTTGCGTTGCAAGCGAGGACGGGCGAAATTTTGGCTGTTTCCGCTGCGCTCGAGCCCGGCGGAACAGGGAGGAAAACATGCGCGATGCCTGTCTGGTCTTTGTCGGCAGCCTGAACCGGGAGGCGCCCTATTTTCAGGGCGCACGCGGCGTCGGCCTCGGCGTCTACAGCTTCGACGAGGAGACGCTGGAAACACGAAAGCTGGCCGAGACCAGTGACATCGACAATCCGACCTTCCTTTCGGTGACGCCGGACGGTTCGCGCCTCTACGCCAATTCGGAAGTCTTCGCCTGGCGCGAAGGAACGGTTTCGGCCTACGGCTTCGACCGCGCCTCGGGCACGCTCACTTACCTGAACAAGCAGCCGTCACTCGGCAGCATCACCGCGCATAACACCATCACCCACGATGGCACGAAGCTGCTGGTCGCCAACTACGGCATGGGCGAGGGCGGTCCGGATCGCGCAGTCGCGGTCTATGGCTTCGACAGCGATGGCGCCTTGTCGACTCCTCTGGCCAGCGTTTCGCACAAGGGCACTGGCCCGAACGCAGCCCGGCAAGAGCGCTCGCATGCCCATAGCGTCACCGAAACCATCGCCGGCGGAACGGCCATCGTCGCCGATCTCGGCATCGACCGGCTGGTGTCCTACCGGATCGAGCATGATGGCAATCTGACCAAACTGGCCGAATCTGCTTTGCCGCCGGGCGCCGGTCCACGCCATCTCGCCTTGCATCCGAACGGCCGTTTTGTCTTCGTCATGAACGAGCTGGATTCGACCATCGTGTCGATGGCGCTGGACGAGGCAAGCGGCAAGCTCTCGACCATCGACGCCAGGCCGGCCGTGCCGGCCGAGGCGCGCCAGGCCAATCACTGCGCCGATATCCAGATCTCGCCCGACGGCCGCTTCCTCTACGGCTCCAACCGAGGCCATGACAGTGTGGTCGTCATGGCCGTCGACCAGCAAAGTGGCGCGCTGAGCCTTGTCGGCTATGTCCCTTGCGGGGGCGCCACGCCGCGCAACCTGGCGCTGACGCCGTCCGGCGGCCACCTGTTCTCGGCCAACCAGAATGCCGACCGCATATCGATTCTCGCGCGCGACGCCGAGAGCGGCGGGCTGACCGACACCGGCCGTGCCATCAAGATCGGCACGCCGATGTGCGTCAAGATCGTGCGGTGAACCGTGCGCGACATCGGCATCGAGCTTCGGACGGAAACGGGCCGGAGCTCAGGCCGGGCGATCCGGGTTGACGGGTGCCTTCGCCGGAGCTGTTGACGGAGCATTGAACGAAAAAAACCCGCCTGCGCGGCGGGTTCCTGGCGCAACTCAGCACCATAGATAAATATCTACCATAGTTGCCTTCACCCAGTCAAGAAAAAATTCCTATCTTGAGAGCTGCCGGCCATGGAAGGCTGCTGACACAGCCGGACCGGCCGTCGTCAGGCCGCCTTTGTCAACGCGAGTTCGCACGCTGGAGCTCAGGCCTGTTGGATTGCCGAGAGCTTCCAACTCGAGCCATTCTGACGCGTGAAGGTCCACAGCTCCGTCGTCTCCGTGGGATGATCCTCGTCGCCCTCGACGACCTTGCCGTTGGCCCGTTCGCGCATCACGTCGCGCGATTCATAACGCAGGGCCGCCGTGGCATAGTCGCGGTCATCCTCGCGCCAGCTTTCCGCGATGTCGGCCTGCAGGAGGGTGACGTCGGATACCTCGTTCCTGAGGCCCTTCTTCGCATTGTCGGCCAGCTCTTCAGAGAGATAGGACACCATTTCGGGAGTCGTCGTCTTGCGCAACGCGGCATGATCCTCACGCCCGAACGCTTCCTGGACATCGCTCAACAGCTGCTGGAATGCGTCGAGGTCGGTCTGGGCGAGCCGGATTTCATCGGAACCGGTGGCCGCGGCGGAGCCTCCGCCTGAACCGCCGCCAAAGCCGGGAATGGCGAAAGAATGCGCATTGTTGGCATCGCTCTGTCCGGCTGCGCGGTTTTCAAATCGCGAGGCATTGCCGGCGCCGGCGAGCGCAGGGGCGGGGCCACGCGCGGATTGCGACCGGAAGAACCTGATTGCCAGCATGATGGCGCCACCGATCAGCACGGCCTGCAGCAGGAAACCGAACATGCCCGCCAGCCCGCCGAAGCCCTGGCCCAGGAGCAGCCCGATCAGGCCGCCGATCAGCAGGCCGCGCATCATTGTTCCACCGAAGCCGCTCATGAAGCCGGGCCTCTGCGGGCCGGCCTGCGGCTGCCGGGCCGCGGTGTTCACGCCCGTATTGGGCGTCATCGAACGCTCGACCGGAGCGGTCGGCGCCGGAGCGGTCCTGGTCGGCGGCGCTGATTGGAACGTGCGCATGCCGCGGCTGCCGAAACTGCCGCCGCGACGGGCCTCGGCATGGTCTACCGCGACCATGGAGAATGCCAGGAACAGTCCGGCAAACAGGGCGGCAAATCGGCTTGTGCGGGAAATCATCTGGACGGACCTTTATCGATGGGTTTCGGAAATTCTCGACAGACGTCGGGCCGGCTACCGGCGTGCGGTCAATCGAACAGCTCTTCGAAGAACGATTTCTTCCGTTTCGGATAGCGGTGGCCCTGCGAGCGCGCATAGTCGTCATCGCGGTCCCGGCCATGCTGGGGCTGGGAGAACGCTGCCGGCTGTGGCGCGGGCGAGGCCTCCTTGGCCGATCGCTCGATGATCTTGTCGAGTTCGCCTCGGTCAAGCCACACGCCACGGCACTGCGGGCAATAATCGATCTCGATACCCTGGCGTTCGCTCATCACGAGCGCGACGCGGCAGGAGGGGCAAACCAATCCAAGAAGGGAAGACGATGTCATATGGGGCTCCAAACCAAAAGAGATGAGCCCGCTTGACCGAAAGGATGGAAACGGGCCCGTTAAAGCGGTCCGACATCACGGTCGCGAGATGCGACAGTCAGAGGGGCCCGGCCCGCATGCGAGACTTAGGAATGGAGAACCGCGCCTTCAAGAGCGACATTGTCCGCGAGGATCGAATTTGTTCCCCATCGCTGACGTCATTGCGCTTCGAGCGTTGGGTACCGCGCCTGCGCCAACGACCCCGGCGTCCCTGCTCAGACCGTCACCACGATCTTGCCGAACTGCTCGTTCGATTCGAGATAGCGATGCGCCTCGACGATGTGCTCGAATGGAAAGGTCCTGTCGATGATCGGCTTCAGCGTGCCGGCCTCCAGCCCTTCGAGGATGAACGCCTTGGCGGCTTCCAGCTTCGCTGGGTCGCCGGTGATCTCGTGGACGAGGTAGCCGCGCAGCGTCAATGTCTTGCCAAGCACGGCGGGCAAGGGAAACGGCGTCGGCTCGGAGCTCAACCCGCCATATTCGATGAGAATGCCACCACGGGACATCGCCGCCGCGAGCGGCTCGAAAATCGGGCCGCCGATCGCCTCCAACACGATGCGCACGCCTCGCGGCCCGGCGATCCGGCGTAGCCGCGCCTCCAGATCCTCCTCGGCCAGGACCACGACTTCAGCCGCGCCGGCGTCGAGCAGGGCCTGCTTCTTCGTCGAGGTCCGTGTCACCGCGATCGCCGTCGCGCCGACGCTGTTGGCGATCTGGATCGCGGCAAGCCCGACGCTGCTCGAGGCTGCCGTGATGACGACGAAGTCCTCGTTGCGCAGCCTGGCGATGTCTATCAGCGCGCCATAGGCGGTGAGGTACGGCATCCACATCGCGGCCGCGGTCCGCCAGTCGAGTGATATCGGATTTTTGACGACGAGCCCGGCAGGATAGGTAACAAGCTCTCCGTAAGCCGGCCAGCGGATCATCGATTGCGGCGGGATGACGCTGACGGCATCACCCGGAGCCAGACCCGTCACGGCTTCGCCGACCGCTTCGATGAGGCCTGCGGCCTCCAGGCCAAGCCCGGAGGGCAGGGTGGGCGTCTCGATATAGGTGCCCGCGCGCAGCAGCGCCTCGGCGCGATTGAGGCCGAGCGCCTTGACGCGGATCTGAACCTCGCCCGGGCCGGGTAGGGGAAGATCCACATTTTCGATCCGCAGGACCTCGGGGCCACCATGCCGATGAAAGCGAACGACGCGCGCCATTCGGTCTACTCCTAATTGTCTGAACCGAAAGGAGCTATGCCGGTAAGATGAAGTCGGATAAATGGCCTTCGGAGCAGAACAGTAGAAACCAGGAGTTTCGAATATGGATCGGCTTGAGAGCATGGCCGTGTTCGTCAGGGCGGTCGACCTCGGCTCGTTCGCGGCGGCCGCGGCCGCACTCGATCTGTCCGGACCGATGGTCGGCAAACACGTCCGGTTTCTGGAGGAGCGTCTCGGCATGCGCCTGCTCAACCGCACCACGCGCCGGCAGAACCTCACCGAGTTCGGACGCGCCTACTACGACCGCTGTCGGCTGGTGCTGGCCGAGGCCGAAGCTGCCGATCAACTTGCCGCCGGCCAAATCTCGGAGCCGCGGGGCAAGCTGCGCGTCACCATGCCGGCGCATTTCGGCCGCCACTGCGTAACACCCGTGCTGCTGAAACTGGCGCGGCAATATCCGATGCTGGAACTCGATCTGTCGCTCAGCGACCGCTTCGCCGATCTTGCCGAGGACGGCTACGATCTTGCCATCCGAACCGGTGATCTGGAGGACAGGGCAGGCGTGATCGCGCGCCGCGTCGCGAGCCAGGACATGATTGTCTGTGCGGCGCCGTCCTATCTGAAAATTCAGGGCGAGCCACGGCGGATCGAAGATCTCGCCAATCATCATGCCATCGTATATCGCCGGCTCGGCCAAGCCGTTCAGCCTTGGCTGTTCCCGCGCGAAGGACAACCAGCACAGGAGATCATGCCCGGCAGCCGGCTGCGGCTCGACGATCTCGATGCCATCGCCGATGCTTCGGCCGAGGGCATGGGGCTCGCCTGGTTGCCATGGTGGCTGGTTCGCGAGCGCATTCAGGCAGGCGCGCTGGTCGAGCTCTTGCCGGACCAGCCGCGATATCTTTATGACTGCCACGCCCTTTGGCTGCAGACGCCTCACTTGCCGCTGAAAGTTCGGCTGGCCGTCGATGCGCTGGCGGCCGCCTTGCCGAAACGGATGGCTTGATCGCCAGCGCTCGCGGCCACTCTCGTTTTGGATCGCGCGGACATTCCGTGGAGAGGCGCCTCCGGCTCTTTGAGGCATCGCTTTCCAATGTGATATGGGGCAAAGCTGGCGGCATGCACGCGCATTGCGGGAGAGACGGTTGATGACCAAAGGTTCGGATCTGTTCGTGGCGGCCCTCGAGAACGAAGGGGTCGACCGGATATTCGGCATTCCGGGCGAGGAGAATCTCGACATCGTCGAATCCATCCGCCGCTCCTCGATCCAGCTCATCCTGACCCGTCACGAGCAGGCGGCCGCCTTCATGGCCGCGACCTATGGCCGGCTCACCGGCAAGCCAGGTGTGTGCATCACCACGCTCGGCCCCGGCGCGCTCAATCTGACGACCGGCTCGGCCTATGCGCTGCTCGGCGCCATGCCGATGATCATGATCACCGGCCAGAAGGGAATCCTGTCGTCCAGGCAGGCGCGGTTCCAGATCGTCGACATCGTCGCGGCGATGAAACCGCTGACCAAGCTGTCGCGCCAGATCGTCTCGCCCAAAATGATCCCCTCGCTGGTGCGCGAAGCCTTCCGCGTCGCGCAGGAAGAGCGGCCGGGTCCCGTGCATCTGGAACTGCCGGAAGACATTGCGGCGGCGGAGTGCGATCCGGTTCCGCTGGTGCCGACGCATCCGGTCGAACTGCCGCTGGCCGGTGCGGGCGCGCTCGACCGCGCCGCCCGCATGATCATCGAGGCCAAACGTCCGCTGCTGATGTTCGGCGCCGCGGCGTCGCGGCCGCGCGTCACGCCCGATGTCGCCCAGTTCGTGCTGCGCACCCAAATTCCCTATTTCACCACGCAGATGGGCAAGGGCACCGTGCCCGGCGGCACCGAACTCTACATGGGAACGGCGGCCCTTTCGGAACGCGACTACGTGCACGAGGCCATCGAACAGGCCGACCTGATCATCACCATCGGTCACGACACGGTCGAGAAGCCGCCCTTCATCATGGGCGTCAACGGGCCGAAGGTCATTCATGTCGGCTATCAAACCGCCGATGTCGAGCAGGTCTATTTCCCGCAGACCGAGATCGTCGGCGACCTCGGTCCTTCGCTGGCGCTGCTGGCGGATCGCATCGAGGGCAAGATCCCCAACGCGCAGGCCCTGTTGCCGTTGCGCGAAGGCATTCTGAGCCGCATCGCCGCGCGCGCCACGGAAGACCGCTTCACGCCGCAACGCATCGTGCATGACGTGCGCGTCGTGATGCCCGCCGACGGGATCCTTGCCCTCGACAACGGCATGTACAAGATCTGGTTCGCGCGCAACTACCGCACGCGCATGGCGAATACGCTGCTGCTCGACAATGCGCTGGCCACCATGGGCGCGGGGCTGCCGTCGGCGATGATGGCGGCACTGCTCCATCCGCAGCGCCGCGTCATGGCCATCTGCGGCGATGGCGGCTTCATGATGAACAGCCAGGAACTGGAGACCGCCGTCCGGCTCAAGCTCAATCTTGTCGTCCTGCTGCTCGAGGACCACGCCTATGGCATGATCCGCTGGAAGCAGGCGGTCGACGAGTTTCCGGATTTCGGCATGACCTTCGGCAATCCCGACTTCGTCAAATACGCCGAGGCCTATGGCGCCAAGGGAACCAGGGTCGGCGCGATCGCCGAATTCCGGCCGGCGCTGGAACAGGCTTTTGCCGGCGGCGGCGTGCATCTCGTCGTCGTGCCCATCGACTATTCCGAAAACATCAGGGTGCTCGTCGACGAATTGCGTGAGCGGCTGCCAGCGGTGCAGGCGACCTGACGGCGGCCGGCGCCAAGGCCGTCGATGCCGAGATGCCTGGCTGGTTGTGAAGGCGTTTTCATCTGGCGTCGGGGGACCAGTCCGTCTCGATCAAGGGAATCTGCGGCGCCGCATCACGCGGCAACGTTCCCTTGGTCCTGGGGTCGTCGGCGATTTCGAAGCCGGTCGCAAAGGGCTCAAATCCGCAGGCCCTGTAGAAACCGATGACACTGTGATGGTCGAAGCTGCTGGTATGAAGCCAAATGCGGCTGGGCCGGAGACGCCATGCCTGGTCGAGCGCGCCGGCCATCAGCCGCTTGCCGAAGCCGCGGCCGGTCAGGGAGGGGAACAGGCCGAAATAGGTGATCTCGATCTCGTTGTCCTCGGCCGCCGAGAACTCGACCATGCCGACATGGGCGCCGCTTTCATCATGGCCGTAATAGAGATGCTGGCGCGGATCGGCGAAATGCGCGGCGATCTCGGCATCCGACATTTCGGCGGCGTGATCCCAGAGCCAGGGAGCGCCGATCTCCAGGAAGATTGCACGGTAGGAAGCACTGTCGGGTTTCGCGATCCTTGTCATGGTCAACGGCCGCGCGAGACCCGGCACCGGCGCGCGCGCTTCCATCCATGTCACCGCATTGACGATCTTGCCGGCCGGCACCCGCCGATAGCCAACCGTTAGATTGGTGATTTCATCAGGCAATCTGCCTTCGGTGACCAACATCTGTCCTCGACCTTCCCCACCGGCGCGCAAGAAGCTGATGCCAACTCTGCGCTCGCCTGCCAAGAGGCTCCCGAGGTGGGTCAAGATTTTTGGCCCGCCTGTCCCTTGCGTTTCACAGAGATGGCATATGAGATATGATACACCATCGAACGGAAAGCGGAATATCATGCCTGAGCGAATTGCCGACGAGGCCATTTTGAACGCGGTCGACGACGGCTTCGCGCGGCAGGTGGAATTCCTCGCGAACCTCGTGCGCTTCCCCTCGCAACGCGGCGAAGAACACGCGGCGCAATCCTTCATGGCAGCCGCGTATGAAGCAGATGGCTATACGGTGGACATGTGGCGTGTCGATGTCGATGCGATCCGCGACCTGCCGGGCTTTTCGCCCGTGGCCGTCTCCTATGACGACGCCTTCAACGTCGTCGCCACCCACATGCCGCGAAACGCGACCGGCCGCTCGCTGATCCTCAACGGCCACATCGACGTCGTGCCGACGGGCCCGCTCGATCGCTGGCTGCGCGATCCCTATGATCCGGTCATCGAGGACGGCTGGATGCATGGTCGCGGCGCCGGCGACATGAAGGCTGGGCTCTCGGCCTGCCTCTACGCGCTGGCCGCACTGCGCCGCCTCGGCTATCAGCCGGCCGCGAAGGTCTTCCTGCAATCGGTGGTCGAGGAAGAGTGCACCGGCAATGGCGCGCTCGCTTGCCTGCAGCGCGGTTACCGCGCCGACGCAGCCTTCATCCCCGAACCGCTAGAGCCGAAGCTGATGCGGGCGCAGGTCGGCCCGATCTGGTTTAGGGTCGAGGTCGACGGCGATCCCCAGCATGCGTCGGGCGCTTTCTCGGCCGGCGCCAACGCCATCGAAAAGGCTTTCCTCATCATCCAGGCGTTGAAGCAGCTCGAAATCGTCTGGAACGCGCGCAAGGTCGACGACAGGCATTTCTGCGATCACCCGCATCCGATCCGTTTCAATCTCGGCAAGATCGAAGGTGGCGAGTGGACATCGAGCGTCCCCGCACGCTGTGTGTTCGAGATGCGTGTCGCCACCTATCCCGGCCAGAAGCTGGAGGATGCCAGAGCCGAGCTCGAGGCCTGCATCGCCGACGCGGCCCGCGCCGATCCGTTCATGGCCAACCGCCCGCCCAGGATCACCTACAATGGCTTCATGGCCGAGGGCTATGTGCTGGAGGGCGCCGACGAGATGGAAACCGTGCTGCGTCGTAGCCATACCGCCGTCTGGGGCGAGCCGCTGCAGGAACACGTCACCTCTGCCACCACCGATGCGCGCTTCTTCGGCCTCTACGCCGACACGCCGGCCATCGTCTACGGTCCGATCTGCCGCATGCCGCATGGCTATGACGAAGCGGTGGACCTCGATTCCGTACGCAAGGTCACCCAGACAATCGCACTGTTCATCGCCGACTGGTGTGGGCTGGAGCCTGTCGACCCCGAGGCAAGGCCATGACCGGCGCCGTGACCAATGCATTCGGCGAGACGCTGGCCGAGGACGCGCCCGATGTCCCGATTGCCGATGCGCTTGCCATCTTGCGCCTGCACTACGGCCTTGCCGGCACCGCTCAACCCTTGCCCGGGGAGCGCGACCACAATTTTCACATCCGCACCGATGGCGAGGGCGAATTTGTCCTGAAAATATCGCATCCGGCGGAAGAGGCCGGCTTCACCGATTTCCAGAACAAGGCGCTGGACCACATCCTTGCGGTCGATCCCGCCTTGCCGGTTCCCTCGGTGCGCAAAAGCCTCGATCGCGATGCGCAGTTTACGGTCAGCATCGGCGGTTCGCAGCCGCGTATCGTCCGGCTGGTCACCTATCTGCCCGGCCAGTTGCTTTCGCGCTCGCCGGTGTCGGCTGCGCAAGATCGCAATCTCGGCATCTTCCTCGCTCGGCTTGGCAGGGCACTGCGCGGCTTTTTCCACCCGGCCGCCGGCAGCGATCTTTTGTGGGATATCCGCAAGGTCGCCAAGACGCGGCCCATGCTGGCACATATCGCCGATGGCGGGCGCCGCGCCATGGTCGAGCGCGTCATCGATGCCTTCGAGGAGCACGCCGCGCCCATTATTCCCAGCCTGCGCGCCCAGATCGTCCACAACGACATGAATTCCTACAATGTGGTGATGGACGCATCGCGGCCCGAGATCGTCAGCGGCATCCTCGATTTCGGCGACATGATCCATTCGCCGCTGATCTGCGATCTCGCCATCGGCGCCGTCTACCGCTGGCCGGCCGACGGCCACCCGCTGGCGCCCGCCGCACGCTTCGTTGCTGGCTACCAGTCGGTGCAGCCGCTCGAGGCCGAGGAGATCGGCATCCTGTTCGACCTGATCCGTGCCCGCCTTGCGCTCATCGCCAACATTGCCACCTGGCAGGCGGAGCGCTTCCCGGCCAAGCGCGACTATGTGCTGCGCCTCATCACCGAGGTCTGGGCCTCGCTCGAGCGGCTGGACGGACTGTCACACAGCGATGCCCGCCGTTATTTCCTCGATCATTCCAATCCGGAGTAGACGCTCGTGTCCCAATCCTCGCCCGCAAATGCCTCCGCCGATGCCGGTGCATCAGCATCCGCGCTGCTCGAGCGCCGTGCCAGGCTGCTCGGCCCGACCTATCGCGCCTTCTACCGCAACCCGATCCATCTCGTGCGTGGCAGCGGCGTTTGGCTCTACGATGCCCACGGACGCAAGTTTCTCGATGCGTACAACAACGTCGCCTCGGTCGGCCATTGCCATCCACGTGTCGTCGAGGCGCTGTCGGGGCAGGCGGCCACGCTCAACACCCACACGCGTTACCTCAGCGAAATCATCCTCGACTACGCGGAAAGACTTCTCGGCACGCTTCCGCCCCATCTCGGCCATGCCATGTTCACCTGCACCGGCAGCGAGGCCAACGATCTCGCCATCCGCATCGCCCAGCATTCGAGCGGCAATACCGGCGTGATCATCACCGATTTCGCCTATCATGGCGCCACCATCGCCACCGCGCAGCTGTCGCCGGCCGCGGTCGGGGCGAAGGGCGTGCCCGCGCAGCACAGGACCGTGGCCGCCCCGGATACGTTTCGCGATCAGGGCCGGGCCGCACGCGATTTCGCCAGGAATGTCGCCGCCGCCATTGAGGACATGCGCGCACAGAACGTGCGCCCGGCGGCGCTGCTGATCGACTCGGCATTTTCCAGCGACGGAATTTTCTTCCCCGATGCGTCGGCGATGCGCGAGGCCGCCGATCACGTCAGGAAGGCGGGCGGCATCGTCATTGCCGACGAAGTCCAGTCCGGCTTCGGCAGGCTCGGCCAGGGCATGTGGGGTTTCGCCAATTACGGCCTCGAACCTGACATCGTCACCATGGGCAAGCCGATCGGCGACGGGCATCCGATGGCCGCGGTCATCGTGCGGCCGCAGCTTGTTGCCTCCTTCGGTTCCAACACCGGCTACTTCAACACATTCGGCGGCAACCCCGTCGCCGCCGCCGTCGGCATCGCGGTGCTCGATGTCATCGAAGGCGAGGGACTGGTCGAGAATGCGCGCACGGTTGGGGCCTATACGGGCGAGCTGCTGCGGGCTCTGCAGAACCGGCATGCCATGGTCGCCGATGTCAGGCATAACGGCCTTTATTTCGGCGTCGAGTTGACGGCGGAGGAGGACGAGGCGCTGGCCGCCACCAGGACGTCGGCGGTCGTCGAAGCCATGCGCGAGGACGGCGTGCTGATCTCGTCATGCGGTCCGCGCGGGAACGTGCTGAAGATCAGGCCGCCATTGCCGTTCGCCAGGGACAATGCCGAGCAACTTGCCGAAACGCTCGATCGCACCCTGTCGCGCTGGTGAGGGGATAGGAAAGGGTGCGGCAATCGACATGCTGAAGCTCGAACATCAGACCCTGAACGACCGCGCCTATGGCGCGCTCAAGCAGGAGCTGATTTCGGGCGGCTTCAGCCCGGGCCAGACATTGGTCATCCGCAAGCTTGCCGAGACGTTCGGCATTTCGACGACGCCAATCCGCGAGGCGCTGCAACGGCTCGTCGCCGAGCGGCTTCTGGAGTTGCAGAACAACCGCTCGATCATCGTGCCCTTGCTGTCTGCCCCCGCCTTCGAGGAACTGACGCGCATCCGCGTCGCGGTGGAGGGGCTGGCGGGCGAGATGGCCGCCTCGCGCATCACCGAAGACGGGCTGGTCGACATACAGGCCACGCTGGCGGGCATGCAGCGCGCGATCGAGGCGGGCGACGCCGGGGCCTATCTCGCGCTCAACGAGGCCTTCCACTTCGCCATCTACCGGCATGCCGGCGCGCCGATCCTCCTCAACATGATCCGTGATCTCTGGGGGCGGGTTGGGCCCTATCTCAAGCTCCTGATGCAGGCTGAGCGCTACAAACCCCAGTCGAACGAGGCGCATCGCAAGATCGTCGCGGCATTGGCGCAGCGCAACGGCGCCGACGTCAGGACCTCCATAGAACAGGACATCGCCACGGCGGCAGCGGTGCTGGCGGGGAACCTTCGCGCGGCCGAATGACGACGCGATCCCGTCGCGCCCCGGCGATCGGCCTATCCGGTCTTGTCCAGCCGGTCGCGAAGCATGCTCCACGGCAGCAGCGCGTTCGGCGCGAAGCGCAGCAGGCTGTGGAACGGCATCGGCGACGGTGGCCCGAAGGGCAGCGGCAGATCGCGGGCGTCGGTTCCACCAGCCCAATCCGCAAGCACCTTGCCCAGGGCCGTGGTCATGGCGATGCCGCGGCCGTTGCAGGCGCGACCCGCGATCAGCCCCGGTCCGAGATCGATGAGGTGGGGCAGGAAATCGGGTTCGACCGCAGCCATGCCCGACCAGCCATAGGCGAGCGGCGGCAGGTCCGGGAGCTCGAGATGCCGGGCCAGCCGCCGCCGGATCGTCTGCGGCAGGCGTCGTTCCGCACCCGCGCCGAAGACATGCATGCCGCCGCTGATCAGCCGGTTTTCGGCATCGAAGCGGTAGGTGAAGAGATTGCGTCTCGTGTCGCCGACGCCTTGCCCGTAGGGCAACAGGCGGCTGCGCACCTCGCGCGGCAGCGGCGCCGTCGCGATTTGGAAAATTTTCAGCGGGAAATAACTTTTCCGAAGCTCCGGATTGAGCCGTCCGCCATAGGCGTTGGTGGCGATCAGCACCTTTCCGGTGCGCACCGAACCCGTTTGCGTCTTCAGCGACCAGCCGTCCGCGATAGGGTCGATCGCGACGACGCGCGTGTGCTCGAACAGACGCGCGCCGGCTTTTTCCGCCACGTCGGCCAGGCCGCGCGCATAGGCGACCGGATTGAGCACGCCGCCGGAACGGTCCATCCAGCCGCCGGCATAGCCGCGCGCGCCGGTTAGCGCCTCCGTTTCTTGCCGGTCCAACACGACAGCCGGCCGGCCGCGCTGCGCCCATTGCCCTGCGCGTGATTTGACCTTTTCGAGCGCAACAGGGGAATGTGCCGGCTGGATCCAACCGCTCTGCACCGCGTCGCACTCGATGCCGTGCCGCCTGATCAGGCCGAAGACCAGATCGGCGCTGCCGGCCGCGAATTCGATCAGCCTCTCGCCGCGCTCGGGTCCAAGATGGGCCTTTATCGCATCCGGATCCATTTTGGCGAAGTTCGGCACGATGAAGCCGGCATTCCTGCCGGTAGCGCCCCAGGCGATGGTTTCGGCCTCGAGAACGGCGACCGAAAGACCTCTGGCCGCGGCATGCAAGGCCGTCGAAAGGCCGGTGAAGCCGCCGCCGACGATGGCAAGGTCGACATCGAGCTCGCCTTCCAGCGCCGGGCGGAGGCGGGTCTCACGGCTGACCGCGTGCCAAAGCGAAAGCGCTTCCTGCCGGGCCATTGCGGTCACGAGCCGCTCTCGCCGGCGGCCACCTTCGCCCGCTTGCCGAGCCGTGCCCGCCGCGGCCGTTCCCCGAACAGTCCGTTGGGGCGGACCAGGAGGATAATGCACAGCATGACGCCGATTGCCACGATCTGCAGGGATGCGGCGCGGGCCTGTTGCTCCGGCGGGAACAGCGCGCTGGTGAGCGTGCCCGACCCGGCCCATATCCCCCAGACCAGGATGCTGCCGATGACGGCACCGGCATTGCTGCCCGAGCCGCCGACGATCAGCATCACCCAGACCTGGAAGGTCAGGATCGGCAGGTAATTGTCCGGCGCAATGAAGCCGGTGAAATGCGCCTGCAAGGCGCCCGCTAGGGCCATGATGGCGCCGCCGACCGCGAAGGCCTGGACACGGTAGAAGCGCGCGCTCTTGCCGAGCGAGATCGCCGCCCGCTCGTCCTCCCGCAGCGCCTTCAGCACCCGGCCCCACGGGCTGCGAGACAGGTGCTCCAGCGCCAGATAGGCGACCAGCGTGACCGCCGAGACGACGGCAAGGTTCGACAGGTTGAACAGCAGCGGCGTCTCGGCGAGGCTGCCGAAAGGGCGCGGGATGAAGCCGATGCCGAACGGACCGCCGGTCAGTTTCTGCGCATTAAGCGCGACCAGTTGCACGACCACGGCGACGCCGAAGGTGGTGATGGCAAGGTAGTCGGATCTGAGCCGCAACGTGGCGATGCCCGTCAGGGCCGCGGCGATGCCGCCGACGACCATGGCGCCGACCCAGCCGGCCAGGATCGGTAGCCCAAAACCGCCCAGACGCGCGGCATCGTCCGGCGTCGTCAGCAGCGCCGATGTATAGGCGCCGATGGCGACGAAGCCGGCGAGCCCGACATTGAAGAGCCCAGTCAGCCCCCATTGCAGATTGAGCCCCAGCGTGACCAACGAAAAGATCAGCGCCGTGGTCAGGAAGAAAGCGCCATAGCCGAGCAGGTCCATCAGCGTTCCTTCACACCAAAAAGGCCGATCGGCCGCACGAACAGCACCGCCATCAAGATGATGAAGGAGACCGCGGCGCGCCATTCGGCGCCGATCAGTTGCACCGCGGCGGCCTCGGTGAGCCCGATGATCAACCCGCCGAGCACGGCGCCCGGGATGCTGCCGATACCGCCCAGAATGGCGGCCGCGAACATCGGCAGCAGCATGTCGAAGCCCATGAATGGGCGGATCTGCACCAGGATGCCGATCATCACGCCGGCGACGCAGGCAAGCGCTGCGCCGAGGATCCAGGTGACGCGCACCACCTTGGCGACATCGATGCCGACGACGCGGGCAAGTGCTGCATTCTGGCTCAGGGCCTGCATGGACCGGCCGGTCTGCGTGCGCGTCATCAACAGGTGTACGCCCAACACCAGAATCGCCGTCAGCAGCAACAGCGCGATCTGGTCCGGCGTGATGCGGATGCCGAAGCCGACCGGCATGGCGATCTGGATGGCGCGGCTGAAATAGGTCGGGCGTGAGGTGAAGGTGAACTCGAGCAGGCTTCGCAGCGCCATCGAGGCGCCGAAGCTTGCCATCACCACGATGATGGCCTGGCCCTGGGAGCGCAGCCGCGCGAACAGCACTTTGTCGAGCAGCAGCGCCAGCAGGGCGGTGAATGCCATGCCGACGACCAGCGCGACGATGAGAGGCCACCCGAAGGAAAGCGGGGCGATCGGCACCACCTTGCCGATCGTCGCGCCGATGGCGCCTACGACGGCCAGCGTCGCATAGGTGCCCCAGGCCATGAAGTCGCCATGGGCGAAGTTCGAGAAGCGCAGGATCGAATAGGTCAGCGTCACGCCGATGGCGCCGAGGCCTATCATCGAGCCGGTCAGCAATCCGTCGACGATGAATTGCAGGTTCATGCCGCACTTCCCTTGCCTGAAGGCGCGGCCTTGCCGGCACTGTCCGAGCGCTGGCCAAGATAGAGCTCGGCGACCACCGGATCGCTCCACAATTCAGCGGCGATGCCCTCGTGCCGGTCCTTGCCTTCGACCAGCACATAGGCGCGGTCGCCGATGGCGAGCGCCGCCTTGGCGTTCTGTTCGACGAGAAGGATGGTGACGCCGGACTTGCGGATGCCGGCCAGCATCTCGAACACCATCGAGACGAATTTCGGCGACAGGCCGGCCGACGGCTCGTCCAGCACCAGCACCTTGGGGTGGACGATCAGCGCCCGCGCCACGGCCAGCATCTGGCGTTGCCCGCCCGACAGATTGCCGGCGGCGATGCGGCGCTGGCGCGCCAGGTCGGGGAAGGTCGCGTACATCTCGTCGATGCGGGCGGGAACCCCGCGGCGCTCGATGATGCCGCAGGCAACCCTGAGATTGTCGTCGACCGACATCAGTGGAAACACGTTCTCGGTCTGAGGCACGAAGGCGAGCCCAAGCCGCACCATGGTGTGGGCCGGTGCGGTGGTGATATCCTTGCCGTCGAGGAGAACGGTGCCGCCGGTGACCGGGACGAGACCGGCAATTGCCTTGATCAGGCTCGACTTGCCGGCACCGTTGGGGCCGAGAACGACGACGATTTCGCCCTTCCTCACCGTGATCGAGGCACCGCGCACGATCGGCACGCCGGGCTCGTAACCGGCTTCGAGGTTGCGGACGTCAAGCACGGTCCCGCTCATGCCGCGCCCCCGAGATAGGCCTCGATGACGCGCGGATCGCGCGCCACCTCGTCGGCCGTGCCCTCGCACAGAAGCTCGCCGCCCGCCATCACCAGGACGCGATGGCAAAGCCGCGTCACCATGTCGATGTTGTGCTCGATCAGAAGAAAGGTGATGCCGCTTCTGTTGATGTCGCGGATGCGGTCGATGATGACTTCGAGCAGCGTGGCGTTGACGCCGGCCGCGGGCTCGTCGAGCAGGATGATCGCCGGGTCGGCCATCATCACACGGGCAAGTTCGAGCAGTTTGCGCTGGCCGCCCGAAAGCACCCGCGCCGGTTCGTGCGCCAGCCGGGTGAGCGAGACGAGTTCAAGCAGTTCGGCAGCCTTCTCGGCGGCTGCCTTCTCTTCGGCGGCGACCCGCCACGGGATCAGGAAATTGGCGAGCAGCCGCTCCCCTGCCTGACGTTGCGCGGCGAGCATGACGTTTTCGATCAGCGTGAGATTGGGCAAGGGCCGTGGAATCTGAAAGGTGCGCCCAAGACCGCGGCCAATGCGCAGGTGCGCTGCTTCGCCGGAGACGAGCGCCCCGTTGAGACGTATCTCGCCGCTTGTAGGCAGGATGCTGCCGGCGAGCAGGTCGAACATCGTCGTCTTGCCGGCGCCGTTGGGGCCGATCAGGCCGAGGATCTCGCCCGGGCGGACCTCGAACGAGACATCGTTGACGGCGACAAGGCCGCCGAAACGCCGCACGACGTTCTTTGCCGCCAGAACCGGCGCCTGGGTCTCCGTCCCATGCCGTTTCGCCGTGTCGTTCATCAAGCCCTCTGGCCGAAGCGGTCTTTGCCGCTTTCTGATTTTTTGATTTGTGATCACACTTGCTTTGATCACGGTAATCAGCTTTAATTTTCTCCGCAAGCCGAAAACAGGCCAGGCCGCCGAAAGGGCCAAGATCGGGAACGCCATGCAAAGGGCTGCTGTCGAGCGCACCAACGAGGTCATCGCCGCGCAACTCGCGCCGGTCGGCCGCGAGACGGTGCAGGACCGCGTCTATTCCGAATTGCGCAGGGCGCTGATTGGCGGTCTCTTCGAGCCGAGCCAGGTTCTGACCATACGCGGCCTTGCCGATGCGCTGGTCACGTCTACCATGCCGGTGCGCGAGGCGCTTGGGCGGCTGATCACGGAAAAGGCGCTGGAAGCGCTTCCAAACCGCTCGGTGCGGGTGCCGCCGATCACGCTGGAACGCATCGACGACCTCCTGCGCGCCCGTGCCCTGATCGAAGGCGAGGCAATCGCGCTTGCCGCCGCGCGCATGGATCCGCGTCAGATCGCCACCATCGAAACCATTCTCGGTGAATGGGACGAGATGCGGGCGCTGAAGCACAAGAAGGATGTCGACCGCGAGGTGACGCTCAATCAGAGCTTTCATTTCGAAATCTATCGCGCCTGCGGTTCCGCCGTGCTGATCCCGATGATCGAGAGCCTCTGGCTGCAGTCGGGACCCTGCATCCGCGTTGCGATCTATGCCTTTTCCGAGGCCGGCGAGGTCGACACCGCCCATTATCATCGCAGCATCGTCGCCGCGCTTGCGGCGCAGGATGCCCAGGCCGCACGCGAGGCGCTGGTGGCCGACATCAGCCGCCCTTTCGCTTTCCTGCGCGACAAGCTGAAGTTGACGGCAAAGGCGGAGTGAATGCCTGATATGACCAGACGCATCATCAGGATCACCGAGCCGCATTCCGAGCTGTCGGTGACGGCGCAGTTGCTGCCGGAAAAAGCGCCAGAGAACGCAACGTTCCTGTGGTCTTACCTGGCCGAGCCGCGCGTCGTCGCGGGCATTCATGCCATGTGGACCGGCCCGGAAATCTCCTGTCCGATCCCCGCGGCGCATCTGGACGGCGAGGCCTTTGCCCAGGCCTTGCCGGCGGAGAACGCGACGCTGACGCCGCAGCCCGGCGACATCGTGCTTTCCTATGTGCCGCCGCGCATGTGGGGCGGCAACCCGCACGCGATCTTCGACATTGGCCTGTTCTACGGGCAAGGCGCGCGCCTGCTGTTTCCGATCGGCTGGCTCGCGGGGAGCGTCGTTGCGCAGGTGCTGCCTGAGCAACGCGATCAGTTCGCATCTGCCTGCGGCATCATTCGCCGCAATGGCGCCTGCGACGTCACCTTCGCGCGGCTGGAGAGCTGAAATGGCTGAACGCGACGACAGCTTCGAACTTTTCGACCTCCGCGTCGAGGCTGTCGTCCCCGAGGGCAAGCCGGTTTATTGCGGCGCCAGGCCCGGCGACTATTTCGAGCTGAAGGGCGAGATGCTGTCGATGCCGGCGGGCCAGGGATTTTCGATCTATTCCATAGCGGCCGTGCTGCCGCTGCTGGCGGCGAAGCAGCGCCCCACCCATGCCAATGACTGGATGACCTCGGATGCCGAGATCGCCTGTCCCGATCCCAATTGCGCCAGCAGGCTCAGGATCGTCAGGACCGGCAAACGGCGGTTCAGCCACGCCGAGACGACGGCGGTGCCGCTGCCGAAGGAGAGTGAGCAGAGATGACCGCCAAGACTTTCGAACTCAGCCCCGGCTACACAATCTCGCGCGTCATTCGCGGTGGCTGGCAGTTGGCCGGCGGCCACGGCGCGGTCGACCGTCAGCAGGCAGTATCTGACCTGATCGCCACGTTCGACGCCGGCATCTGGACCTATGACTGCGCCGATATCTACACCGGCGTCGAGGAGCTGATCGGAGCGGCGCGGCTGCGTCTGGCCAACGAACGTGGTCTCGATGCCGCCGCCAGGATGAGGGTGCACACCAAGCTCGTGCCGGACCTCGAGCGGCTCGCCGGCATCAGCCGCGATTACATCAAAGGCATAGTCGACCAGTCTCTGCGCCGGCTGAAGACCGAGCGGCTCGACCTCGTGCAGTTCCACTGGTGGGACTATTCAGTGCCTCGCTATGTCGACGCGATGGGTTGGCTCGACGAGCTCCGGCTGGAAGGCAAGGTGCGCAATGTCGGCACCACCAATTTCGATACGCAGCGCCTGGGCGAAATCCTATCGGCCGGCGTGCCAGTCGTCAGCCAGCAACTGCAATACTCCGTCCTCGACCAGCGTCCGGCGGCGAGCCTCGCCGCGCTCGCCGCGCGCAACGGCGTCAGTTTTCTCTGCTACGGTTCGGTGGCCGGCGGCTTTCTCGGCGACAGATGGCTCGGCGTCGCCGAACCGGACATGCCGCTCGAAAACCGCTCGCTGGTCAAATACAAGCTGATCATCGACGACTTCGGCGGCTGGGAGCTCTTCCAGACCCTGCTCAGGGTGCTGAAGCGGATCGGCGACCGCCACGGCGTCGACATCGCCACTGTCGCCAGCGCCTGGGTGCTCGAGCAGCCGCAAGTGGCGGCCGTCATCGTCGGCGCCCGCAACCAGGCGCATGCGCTGGCCAATGCGAAGATCATGGATGTCGCGCTCGGGACTGAGGACCGGGCGGAGATCGGCGCCGTGATCGCCCAGAGCCGCGGTCCCCTCGGCGACGTCTACACGCTGGAGCGCGATCGTCACGGCCGCCACGGCTCGATCATGCACTACAACCTCAACGCGGCCCGGCCATGAGCGCCACCACCGAAAGGCTGTTTTCGCGGGCCAGCACCGAAATCGTCGAGTTGCATCGCTTCTTCGTCGACTGGTTCGTCGCATCGCGCGCCGGCAAGGCCGATTTCAGCCGCTTCGAACGCGTCATGGGCGAAGGCCTGGCCATGGTCACGCCTGACGGCACGGTCCTCGATCGCGATGCGGTGGTCGACCATGTCCGCGCAAGCCGCGCTTCCTGCGACGAAGCCTTCGCCATCTCGATCGAGGACATCCGGCCGGGCTGGCAAACCGGCGACGCGATCATCGTGCTCTATGTCGAGGCGCAGTTGCGAGGCGGCAAGCATAGCCGCCGTCAGTCGAGTGCGCTCTTCACCACCAATCCATCGGCGCCCAACGGCGTCGAATGGCGACATCTGCATGAAACCTGGCTGCAGATGCCGGAAAGCTGAACAGGCTCCAGACGTGAAATTTGGTTCGTGTAACTCAATTCGTGTAGCTCAAGGGGAACAACAATGAGAAAGACGATACTCCAACTCACCACCGCGCTCGCTCTCGTGACGATCGCCGGCGCGGCACATGCCGCCGACTGCAAGATCACGGTCGGCCTAGTCATGGAATTGACCGGACCGGCCGGTGAATACGGCCAGGCCGGCGCAAAATCGGTCGAGATGGCCTTCCGCGACATTAACGACGCCGGCGGCGTTCGCGGCTGCGATCTGGTGACCGACACGCGTGATAGTCAGAGCCAGGGCAATATCGCCGTCGATGCGGCGACCCAGTTGGTTCAGGTCAAGAAGGTGCCGGTGATCATCGGCGGCATCATCTCCTCTGTGTCGATCCCGATCCTGACCTCGGTCACCGCCCCGGCCAAGATCGTGCAGGTCTCGCCGGCTTCGTCCTCGCCGACGCTGACCGCACTCGGGCGCGATGGCAAGACCAACGGCATCTTCTTCCGCACCATCACCTCCGATGCGCTGCAAGGCGTGGCCGCCGCGAAATACGCCATCGACAAGGGCTTCAAGAAGCTGTCGATCATCCATGTCAACAATGATTTCGGGGTCAACATGGTGGCCGAATTCTCCCGCGCCTACAAAGCGCTCGGCGGCACCGTCGTCTCCGACACGCCCTACAATGAGAAGCAGTCGAGCTATGCCTCGGAAGTCACGGCGGCCATGGCCGGCGAGCCTGACGGGCTTTATCTCGTCAGCACGCCGGTTGACGGCGCCACCGTCGCCCGCACCTGGATTTCGCAAGGGGGCGTGCAGAAATTCCTGCTCAATGACGGCATGAACAGCCCGGACTTCATCGAGTCCGTCGGCGCCGACTATCTCAAGGAGGCCTATGGCACCTCGTCCGGCACCAGCCCGACCGCCTCCACCGACTACTTCACCAAGAATTACAAGGCGTTTTCGGGCATCGAACCGTCCAATCCCGCGGCCGACCGTTCCTATGATGCCGGCGCCATTGTCGGCCTGGCAATCGCCATCGCTGGCTCGGAGGATCCGGCCAAGATCAAGGACGCCATGTACAAGGCGGTCGATCCTGCTGGCGCGCCGATCTTTGCCGGCAAGGACGAGTTCGCCAAGGCGCTCGGACTGATCAAGGAAGGCAAGCCGATCCGCTACGAAGGTGTCATCGGCCCGGTCGCCTTCGACAAATATGGCGACATCACCGGGCCGTTCCGCTTGTGGAAGATCGTCGACGGCAAGGTAACGACCGACGGTGAAATGACCACCGACGACGTCAACGCCTTGCAGGCGAAGCTCCAATAGGCCGCCACATCAGGCAGTCCGGCACCGATCGCTCGATGCCGGACTGCTCGTAACCCAACCCTGGCCCTTGCGCCCTGAAATCATGCCGTCCACAACAAGGGCTGCGGGCTTCATTCTCCCGACCTGCGTGACAGCCAGCGCCTGCGTCTTTCGCGCTGTTCGGCGAGCTCGGCTTCGTCCCAGTAACCGATCAGCACGCCGGGCTCGATCAGCGGATCGAAGTGCCGCAGCTTGTCGTCGTTTCCCGTCAGCCATTCCTCGGCGACGGTGATGCGGTTGTTGGGCAGCGCCAGCCAGCGGAACAGCGCCTGCCGCAGTCGTTCGATGTCGGCCGCCGCCGATGCTTCGGTGCCGAGGTCGCGCAATTCGTCCGGATCGCCGTTCAGATCGAAGAACATCGGCGCCAGGCCCTCGCCATGGACCAGTTTGAAGCGGCCGTCGGTGATCATGTAGAGCTTGCAGTCGGCGACCGGCATAGCGAGCTTCAGCCGCGCGGCATCGCCGCCATAATCGTACTCGCTCACCGCGTGCCGCCGCCAGTTCACGTCCTGGCCTGCCAGCAGCGGCAGCAGCGACCGGCCCTCGAGAACATGCGGCTTCGCCTTGCCGCCGAAGACGTCGAGGAAGGTGGGCGCGAGGTCGATCATCTCCACCAGCGCATCGGACGTCGTGCCGCGCGTCGCGTCGGCCTGCCGGCGCGGATCGCAGACGATCATCGGCACCTTGGCCGCGACGTCGTGGAACAGGTATTTTTCGCCCAGCCAATGGTCGCCGAGATAATCGCCGTGGTCGGAGGTGAACACGATCAGCGTGTTGTCGAACAGACCGCGCTCCTCCATGAACTCGAACAATCTGCCCAACTGATCGTCGATCTGCCTGATCAGGCCCATATAGCAGGGAATGACCCTTTCGCGGACCTCGTCGCGGGAGAAGTTCCTGGAATAGCGCTCCTGCTGGAAGGCTTCGAAGATCGGGTGGGGCGAGACGCGTTCTGCTTCGCTGCGCACGACCGGCTTTATGTCGGCCTTGCCGTACATGTCGTGATAGGGCGCCGGCACGATGTAGGGCCAGTGCGGCTTGATGTAGGAGAGATGCGCGCACCAGGCTTCGCCCCTTGCCTCGGCCTCCTCGATGAAGCGCATGGCGCGGCGCGTCATGTAGGGTGTTTCCGAATGCTCCTCGGGAATGCGCGCCGGCTTGTCGGCATGGACGAGCAGCCAGCCGTTGAAATTCTCGCCGTTCTCGCCTTCACCGGAATTGGCCCAGTGCTCCCACGGATTGGCGGCGTCGAAGCCGTGCTCGCGCAGATATTGGTCATAGGCCGGATCGGGATCGTAGGCGGATGACGGATGCAACCCGTCGTCGCGCTCGAACGGTTCGAAGCCGCATTCGGCGACGCGCACGCCGATGATGGACGTCTTGTCGATGCCGAGGCGCTCCATGCCTTCCTCGTCGGCCCTCATATGCGTCTTGCCGATCAGCGCGCAGCGCACGCCGATCTCGCGCAGATGCTCGCCGAGCGTAGGCTCGCCGACCCTGAGCGGCACGCCGTTAAGCGTCGATCCGTGCGAGCGGACATAGCGGCCTGTATAGGCACTCATGCGCGAGGGCCCGCACACGGTCGATTGCACATAGGCGTTGGTGAAGCGCACGCCGCGGCTGGCCAGCCGGTCGATATTCGGCGTGTGCAGGGTCTGGTGTCCGGCGCAGCTCAAATAGTCGAAGCGCAGCTGGTCGCACATGATGAAAAGGACGTTGCGGCGGTCTGTCATTGGTCGTCCGTCATTGTGGTTCGCGCAAGACCGGTGTGCCAGAACGGCCGATGTCCTACAACGATGCCTCAAAATATCATTTTACCCAACCAGATGCCTCATGCACTGTGGGAGCCGGGAGGGTCGAAATCGTGCCGTTCGTCACCATTGGCGGCCTTGCGCTGCACCACCGCTATGTCGAGGCGACCGGCACCGCGCGGCCGGTGATCTTCATCAATTCGCTGGGTACCGATTTGCGCATCTGGGACGATGTCATCTCGCAATTAAGCGGTGACATGCCTCTGCTGGTCTACGACAAGCGCGGCCACGGACTTTCCGATATCGGCAGCGGCATCCGGTCGATCGATGATCATGTCGACGATCTCCTGGGCCTCATCGATCATTTCGATCTCGGCAGGGTCGTGCTGTTCGGCCTGTCGGTCGGTGGCTTGATCGCGCAGCGGCTCTATACCCGTCATCCCAGCTGCGTTGAGGCTCTGATCCTGTCCGACACGGCGCACAAGATCGGCACGGACGAGAGCTGGAATAAGCGTATCGCCACCGTCGAGCGCGACGGGATCGAGGCGATAGCCGACGGTGTGATGGAAGCATGGTTCACGCCCGGCTTCCATGCCGCGCGTGCGGCCGACCTTGCCGGTTGCCGCAATATGCTGACCAGGCAGGCGCTGCCGGGTTACATCGGGACATGCATGGCGGTCCGCGACGCCGACCTCACCGAGGCCGCGCGGCGTATCGCGGTGCCGACACTTTGCATGGTCGGCGACCAGGACGGCTCGACACCGCCCGATCTCGTCCGCTCGCTGGCAGCGCTGATCCCCGGCGCCCGCTTTGAAATCATTCCTAATGCCGGCCATATTCCCTGCATCGAACAGCCGGAGGCGGTGGTCGCGCTGATCCGCGATTTTGTCGCGTCGCCTCCTCCGGGGCAGAAACCTTTGAGCGCGGCTACCCCTTGATCGCCGAGCCGACGATGGAATCGACGAAAAAGCGCTGCAGCAGGACGAAGAGGATGAGCGGCGGCAGCACGGCAAGCGTCGCGCCGGCCATCACCAACCCGGTGTTGACGGCGCCTCTGTTGTAACTCAACAGCCGGCTGAGGCTGATGACGATCGGATAGGCGTCGGCGTTGCCTTGCAGCACGGTCAGCGGCCACAGATAGCTGTTCCAGTGATAGACGAAGGCAAACAGCGCCAATGCCGCGATCGCCGGCGCCACGCTGGGCGCCACGATCTTGAACAGGATCAGCAGTTCGGAGGCGCCGTCCATGCGCGCAGCGTCGATCAGATCGTCAGGCACGCTTGCAATGAACTGGCGCATCAGGAAGATACCGAAGGCATTGGCGAGGTTGGGCACGATGATGCCGGCGAGGCTGGCATTGAGGCCGATCGAGCCGACGAGGCGATAGAGCGGGATCAGCGTCACGATCGGCGGCAGGAACATGGTCGCGATCAGCACCGAGAACAAAAGCGAGCGGCCGGGGAAGTGGTATTTGGCGAAGGCGTAGCCGGCCATCATGCTGGTGATGAGGATACCGGCTGTGGTGATCGAGGCGATGACCAGGGAATTCCACATAGAACGGCCGACATTGACCACGCCCGAAACTTTCCCGTAGGCGTCGAGGCTCGGCGTGTGCGGGATCCACACCGGCGGCACCTGCATGCTCTCGGCCGGAGTCTTGAGACTGGACAGAACCATCCAAACCAGCGGAAAGGCCGACGCCACGGCCACGAGCAGCATGAGCGTGGCCAGCAGCGCCTTGCGGCCGGCGGGGCGTCTGCGCGGCAACCGGCTCGACGATCCCGCGCTCATTCCTGATCCTTCCGGTTGGCAAAGGCGAACAGAGCGCAGACCACGACGATCAGCGACAGCATCAGCATGACGGCCATGGCCGAACCCAGTCCGCCCTGCGCGCGCTCGATGCCGACGCGGCGTATGTGATAGGTCAAGACATTGGTCGAGCCGACCGGCCCGCCCTGCGTGATCAGCGCCACCGGCTCGAACACCTGCACGGCGTTGATGATGGCGATCACCGCGCTGAACAGGAGTGTGCGCCGCAGCAACGGCAAGGTGATGAAGCGGAACTGCTCGAACCGGTTGGCGCCGTCGAGTTTTGCCGCCTCGTAGAGGCTGCCGGAAATCTGGGTCAGCCCCGCAATCGCCAGCACCGTGAAATAGCCGACCTGCTGCCACACATTGAGCAGAACGATCGAGATCAGCGCCGAGCGCGGGGACGACAGAAAGGGCTGCGGGCCGACGCCGATCAGGCCGAGCATCTGATTCAGCGGCCCTTCACCAGGCGAATAGAGTTTCGACCACACCAGCGCCACCGCGATCATCGGTACCACATAGGTGGAAAACAGCACGGTCCGCAGCGCCGTGCCGCCGCCAACATCGTGCTGGTGGACCATCAGCCCGAAGGCGACCGAGAGCGGCAGGATGAGGATGACGGAAAGCGCGGTGTAGATGGAGGTGTTGATCAACGCGCCCTTGAAGTCGCGTCCGACCGATGAGGCGCCGAAAATCTCGCGAAAATTGTCGAAGCCAATGAAGGCCGCATTGGAAAAAGGCGTCTGCGTCGACCAGTCCTGGAAGGATAGCCAGACGGTGAGCAGCATCGGCAACAGGATGAAGATGCCGATCAGCGTCACGGCGGGCGCCAGCATGATGCCCGCCGAGGCACGGTACCTGTTGATCATGGTTCGGTCTACTTGGCGGCGCGCTCCAGGATCGAGGCGGCGTCCGCTTGCGCCGTCGCCTGCGCATCCTTGGCCGAGACCTGGCCGTACTGCAACGCCTCCAGCGTCTGCTGCAGGGATTCCGAGAACTCCTGTCCGCCCGGCACGACCGGGAAGGGCTTGGCGTCGGCCAGCACGCTGACATAGCCCGACAGGAATTCCGAGCCGAGCTTGTCCTTGTGGGCCTCGATATCGGAGGAGCGCGAGGGCAGGATGCCCATCGACATCAAGATGTCGGACATCGCCGAGGCGCCGTTCTTGCCGGATTTCGGATTGTTGAGCCAGGCCAGGAATTCCCATGCGGCCTTCTGCTCGGCCTCGCCGGCATTGCCGTTGACCACGGTCATCCAGGAATAGGAGATCGAATGCGGCTTGTCGCCGCTCGGGCCGACGGGGATTGGTGCGGTGGCGATATCCGCGAACCTGTCGCCCATGCCTGCCTTCAGCGCGCTTTCCCACCAATTGGCCATGATGATCATGCCGGTCTTGCCGGAGACGAAATTGTCGAGGAAGGGGCCGGTGGTGTTGGCGTCTGCCGTCGCCATGGCCGGCACGCTGGCGCCCGATTTGATGAGATCCTCATAGAGCTGGAAGGTCTGCGCGGCCTGCGGAGTGTCCAGCGCCGGCTTGCCGTCTTTGACCAGGTCGCCGCCATTGGAGACCAGCAGCGAGGCGAAGGGGTGGACGACGCCCGCCGCCCAGGAATTGATCATGCCGAAACCCTGCTGGCCGGCATCCTTGTTGGTCAGCTTCTTCGCCGCCTCCTTGAACTCGTCCCAGGTCTTCGGCGCAGCAGTAATGCCGGCCTGCTTGAACAGTGCCTTGTTGTAGTTCAGCGCGTAGACGTCGATCTCGTTGGGAATGCCGTAGAGCTTGCCGCCGACCGACGCGGCGCTCACCACGCCAGCGGGCCATGCTCCCTTGACCTCTTCGGCGACGGGGTCGGGGGCGGGCGCGACGAGCTTGTCGCGGGCGAGCTCAGGCAACCAGAGATCGTAGATGCCGCCGATCGTGGGACCGTCCGCGCCGCCGCCCTGGGAGCGCAGCGTGGTCAGGAGATCGCCGAAGGGAACGGCGCGCACGGTGACGCTGACATCTGGATTTGTCTTCGCATAGTCCTTGGCCGCCGCTTCCAGCAATGCGACCGTCTCCGGCGACCAATGGGTGAGATAGGAGATGTTGACCGACTGCGCCCAGCCGCTGGCGGGCAGGATGGCCAGGCTCGCGGCCAGAGCCAGTTTCGAAGTCCAGGCAAGAGACATCCTCATCCTCCCTCAGGCTAGCGATCACGATGACGTTATGACAACATGAAGCATTGGCGCAAGGGCCCGATTGCGAAAAAGCTGCGCATGGCGCTGTCCCTGATTTCTCTGCTGTCCGTTCATATACGGAATTTACAGTTGAAATACAGTTAGCTATGAAGGAATCATGGTTGATTGGCTTAGCCCAGCCGTTCCCGGAGGGAGTGTCAGACCTCTTGCGGATGCTGCTATGTCATTATAATGACTTTCCTGAGGAATGACTCTCCGCGGCGTCGATAGGGCCGTGGGACGCCAAGGACAGATAAAAATGGGAGACTGGCAATGAGCATGCTTTCAATTCACCGACGCGCAGCCCTTGGCCTGATCGGCGGCCTTGCCGCCTGCGCTGGCCTGTTCACCAGCCTGCCGGCGCGGGCCGACAGCACGGTGACGCTGTGGAGCTGGCGCACCGAGGACGAAGCCGCGATGCGCCGCATCTTCGATGCCTTCGAGGCCAAGAACCCAGGCATCAAGGTCAACATCCAGTTCACGCCGGATGCCGACTACCAGAACCGCCTGAGCACGGCGTTGCGTGGCGGGCGCGGGCCCGACATCGCCCAGCTCAAGGCCTATGGCGAATTGCAGCCTTTCGTCGAGGCGGGCTATCTCGACGCGCTCGACGAGAGCGTGCCGGAACTGAAGAGCATGCCGGACGCAGCCCTTGGCGGCGCGCGTGGGCGCTCCGACGGCAAGCTCTACGGCGTGCCCTATTCGGTGCCGATGATGGGCGTCTTCTACAACAAGGATATCTTTGCCGCGCAGGGCATCGAGGTCCCCAAGACCTACAAGGATTTCGTCGCCGCCTGCGACAAGCTGAAGGCGGCCGGCATCACGCCGATCGCCACCGGCGGCGCCAACGGCTCGGCGTGGGAGCTGGAGATCGGCGTCGGCGTCATCGGCCCGACCGTCTACGGCCCCGGCTTTTACGACGAGATGATGACCGGCAAGGCGACCTTCGAGGATCCGCGCTATGTCGCGGCGCTGAAGCGCTTCGCCGAGCTGAAGCCTTATTTCCCCGACGGCTTCGCCGGGATCGACTACACCACCGCCACCCAGCAGTTCATTGGTGGCAAGGCCGCGATGTTTCTTGGCGGTTCGTTCGAGAATGGCAGCTTCAAATCGCAGAACCCGAAGCTGAAATTCTCGATCTTCCCGTTCCCGGCCGACGATGCGGGGGCAAAGCTCTACACCTCGGCCTTCTCGGACGGCTCCTACGGCCTCGTCTCCGAAAGCGCGAACAAGGAAGCCGCGATCAAGGTGCTGGACTTCATGGCCTCGGCCGAATTCGCGCAGATGTTCGCAGACGAACTCGGCTGGCCGCCGGCCCGCACCGATGTCACGGTGAAGGACCCGGTATTGGCCGAGATGATGGAGATGTCGAAGAACTCGACGCCCTACCTGACGCTGGTCGGCTTCCGCTGGCAGTCGCCGACGGCCTCTTCCGTCCTGCAAGCGGAGATCATCGACATGGTCGAAGGCAACATCGCACCGGAGAAGCTGGCGGCCGACATGCAGGCCGCCGTCGCCACCTGGTTCAAGCCGAAGCAGTAAGGAGCCGGGCCGGCCGCAATGCGGCCGGCCTCCCACCGGGCAAGCCACGCATGATCGATCGTCGCCGCAAAAGCAGCCTGAAGCGAACGCAGCAGCGCATGGCCGTGCTTTTCATCCTGCCGGCGCTGGCCGTCTACGCCCTGTTCGTCCTCTATCCCCTGGCGATGTCGCTGTGGGGCAGCTTCTTCATCTGGAAGGGGCTGCGCATCACCGAGTTCGCCGGCCTGTCGAATTTTTCGCGCCTGTTCGTCTTCCCCAGTAGTGCCAGGCTCTACGGCGCCCTCTGGCACAACACCGCCTGGTTCTTCGGCATCATGGTCTTCCAGAACGGCATCGGGCTGCTGTTTGCCTGGCTGCTGTTCCTGCGCGACAGGGGTGCTGCCTTCTTCCAGTCGGTTTTTTTCTTCCCCGCGGTGCTGAGCCCGGTCATCGTCGGTGCGCTGTGGCGCCTGCTGTTGGCGCCGGGCGGCGTGGTCGAATGGGCGCTGAACGGGCTTGGCCTGCATCAGGGCAGCCTGACCGTGCTTGGCAACAGCCACACCGCGCTGGCCATGCTGGTCGCCGTCGACGCCTGGAACTGGATGGGCCTGCCGGTGCTGATCTACACGGCGGGCCTGCGGCAGATTTCGGGCCAGATCTTCGAGGCGGCGAAACTCGACGGCGCCGGCAATGCGCGCATGCTGTTCTCCGTCGCGCTGCCCTTGCTGATGCCGGCGCTGGGCACGCTGACGACTTTGTCCTTCATCAACACCTTCAACCAGTTCGACATCGTCTATGTGATGCAAGGCGTGCAGGGCAATCCGAGCTATTCGACCGACACGCTGGTGACCTATTTCTACAGGCTGGCCTTCGGCGCGGAGGGCGCCGTCGGCATCACCGACATCGGCCTAGCGCTGGCGTTGGGCACCATGCTGTTCCTCATCCTCAGCGTCGGCACGCTGTTGATGCTGCGTTTTTTCGACCGCCGCACGGTGCAGCTATGAGCGCGCTGACCATGGCAGGCAATCCCGTGATCTCGCGCCGGCTTTCGCGGCTGCCCGGCTGGACGGTGCTTGCCCTGTGGACGGCGGCCGTGCTGCTGCCGCTCTACATCCTCGTCGTCTCCTGCTTCAAGTCGACGGCCGAAATCTACGACAACCGGCTCGGCCTGCCGGCAAGCTGGGCCTTCGACAATTTCGTCAACGCCTGGACGCGCGCCGACCTCGGCCACAATTTCATCAACAGCCTGATCGTCACCGCCGGCGCGGTCATCCTCACCATCGTCGTCTCGGCCATGGCCGCCTATCCGCTCAGCCGCTATCGGCTGGGCTGGAACGCCATCATGCTCGGCCTGTTCCTGTCCGGCATCATGCTGCCGATAAGGCTCGCCTCGGTCGAGCTGTTCACGCTGATGCGCAATCTCGGCCTGCTGGATTCCCTGACCGGACTGATCCTCGTCTATTCGGCGATCCGCATTCCCTTCGCCGTCTTCATCTTCGCCAATTTCATGCGCGTCCTGCCCTCCGAACTCGACGAGGCGGCACGCATGGACGGCGCCGGCGAGGTCCGCATCCTGTTCCAGATCATCCTGCCGATGGTGAAGCCGGCGGTGTCGATCGTCGCCATCTTCACGGCGATCGCCGTGTGGAACGACTTCTTCTTCCCGCTGATCTTCATCTTCGACGACCGCTACAAGACCGTGCCGCTGGCCATCAGCGTCTTCGTCGGCCAGTACCGCACCGATTGGGGCCTGGTGTTCGCCTCGCTGGCGATCTCCATGGCGCCGATCCTGATCATGTATTGTCTGCTCGCCCGCCAGATTCGAGAGGGCGTAGGCGCCGGGGGAGGCATGAAATGATCGAGGACAGGATCTATGCCGCCAAATCCATCCTGGTCGTCGGCGCGCATGCCTTCGATGCCGAGGTGATCGCCGGACCGCTGGCGGCGGCCGCCGTAATGAGGGGCGCCACGGTGACGTTCCTGCACCTGAGCATGGGCGAGCAGGGCCATCCGTGCCTGATCCCCGAGCACTATTGCGCTCAGAAGGAAGAGGAAGCGGGCAGGGCCGCCGCTCGCCTCGGCGTCGCCATGCGCAATCTTGGCCTGCATGACGCCTTCCTGCCTTCCGATGACGAGACGGCGCTGAAACTGTGCGATGTCATTCGCGAGCTGAAGCCGGAAGTGGTCATAACCCATTGGCATGGCAGCTGGCACAAGGACCATCGCGCCGCAGCCAAGCTGACGCAGACCGGCATCTTCTTCGCCGCCCTTCCGACTGTTGCGCGCGACCATGCCGCCTTTACGCCGGGCTTGCTGCTGTTCGGCGAGAACTGGGAGGACGATGACGGTTTCCGCCCCGAGCACCTGGTCGACGTCAGCGACGGCTTCGAGGCGTGGAGCGAGGCGGTGCATGAATACGAGCTGGCGCGGGGCCTGAGCAGCTTCCCCTATGTCGATTACTACAGCGCGCTCTACCGTCTGCGCGGCTGCCTGCGCGGCACGCGCCATGCGCAGGCCTTCGCGGCGGCCTCGCATTCCTGGAACGCCGGCAGCGGTCTGTTCGCGCCACCGGCTGCCGGAGGGCGCCGATGACGCGGGTTCTGGCCATCGATCTCGGCGGCACAAATCTGCGTGCCGCCGTCCAGTCCGGCAATGTCAGCGCGCTGGAGAGGCCGAGCCGCGAACCGGCGCCGGCAAGCCTTGATGCCTTCGTCGCCCGTATCGCGGCGCTTTGCGCCGAGGCTGGCGCGGTCAAGGCGTTGGGCCTGGCGGTGCCAGGTCTCGTCGAGGGGTCGGTCTGCCGCTGGATCCCGAATCTCCCTTGGCTCGACGGTGTCGACATCGCGGCGCTGTTCCCGCAATTGCGCGTCGCCGTTGGCAATGACGCGCAGATCGCCCTGCTGGCGGAAGCCGTTGAAGGCAGCGCGAAGGGCATGTCGGATGCGATCCTGCTGGCAATCGGCACGGGCATAGGCTCGGCGGTGCTCGCCAACCACCGCATCGTCGCCGGCACGCATGGCGGCGCCTGCTCGTTCGGCTGGGCCTGCGCCGACATCAAGGACCATGGCGAGGAGCGCAGCGGCTGGCTGGAGCGCGTTGCATCGGGCCGTGCGCTTGACGCGCTTGCCGGTCAGGTCGGCCTTGCCAGCGGCCGCCAGCTGATCGCGGCTGCCCAGGCGGGCGAACTCGCGGCACAGACCTTGCTCGAGCTGCCGGCGCGCCGGCTGGGCACCGCGCTTGCCGGCGCCGTCGCGCTGCTCGACCCCCAGGTGATCCTGGTTTCCGGCGGCCTTGCCGATGCGCTTGACGTCATCGGACCGCCGCTGCTTGCCGCGCTGCGGCGCCAACTGCCGCCGCATCTGCGCGGCATTTCTCTCAAGGCTGGCGCGTTCGGCCCTGGCGCAGGCCTGGTCGGTGCGGCAGTGGCCGGGCAGGCCGGAAGCGGGTGGAGACAGATCCGATGAGTGAAGCCAGTTTTCAGCAGCCGGATCGCAGAAGGCCCGAGCCGCTCTGGTATCAGGTCGAGGAGGCCATCCGCGCCATCGTCAAGAGCGGCGAATGGGCGACGGGCGACCAGATCCCGGCCGAAGACCGGCTGGGCGCGCTGTTCGGGGTCAGCCGCATCACGCTGCGCCACGCTTTGCGCAATCTGGAGGAAAGCGGATTGCTGCGCCGCGAACACGGACGCGGCACCTTCGTGCGCTCCACCACGCTCGTCGCCGGCACCCGCGAACTGACGAGCTTCACTCAGGAGATGGGCAATATCGGCGTCGTTGCCGGCTCGCGCCTGCTCGATTGCAGCCTCACCACCGCCAATGCGGCAGCGGCCGGCGCGCTGGAGATTGAGGAGGGTGACCCGGTGGTGCGCATCCGGCGGCTGCGGCTCGGCAACAACGAACCGATCGGCATCCAGACGGCGCAGCTCTCAGCCGCACGTGTGCCGGGCTTCCTCGACGCCGGCCTGCTGCAGGGATCGCTGTACGAGGCGCTGGAGCGCCACTACGGCATCGTGCCGGTGGCGGCGCGCGAGAATTATCGCGTCGGCGCGGTTGGCGCGGCGGATGCCGAGCTGCTCGATCTGCCGATCGGCAGTCCGGCTTTCGTGGTCGAGCGTATCGCCACCGACGAGCGCGGTCCGTTCGAGTTCACCGTCTCCATCATGCGTGGCGACCGCTACGAGATACGCTCGACGCTGCGCGCCGGGCGCGTCCCGTCAAATCCGCGAAGCTGATCCATCATCACCCAAGCAGACACTAACAGGAGTACCCACGTGTCCGACCTCTACATTCACCGTCTCGCCGCCCTCATCGACCAGGCAGCGAAAACCAATGAAGCGGCCTTTGCCCAGGCAGCCAGCCGCTTTGCCGACTCGCTTGAAGGCGGCGGTCTGATCCATCTCTACGGTTCAGGCCATTCGGTGCTGCCGGTGCAGGAAGTGTTTCCGCGTTACGGCAGCTATGTCGGTTTCAACCCGCTGACGGACCCGCGCGTGATGTGGCACAATGTGCTCGGCGCCGGCGGCGTGCGTGAGCTGCTGTGGCTGGAGCGCACCGAGAAATACGCCGAAAAATTCCTGGATCATCAGCCGCTCAACAAGGGTGACTCCATCATCATCTTCGGCCACAGCGGCCGCAACTCTTCCGGCATCGATACGGCGCTCTATGCCAGGAAGCGCGGCATCTTCGTCGTTGCGGTCACCAGCAAGAACAATCTCGACAAGCCCGCGACGCACTCCTCCGGCAAGCGACTGGCCGACGCGGCCGATCTCGTCATCGACACCTGCTCGCCGATCGAGGATGCGATCGTGCCGGTCGAGGGCTGGAGCCGTCCGGTGTCGGGCTCGTCGACCGTGCTCGCCATGATCCTGGCGCATGAGCTGGTCGCGCGTACCGCCGAGCAGCTCGCCAAGCGCGGCATCGAACTGCCGGTCTTCGCCTCGCCGACGATCGCGGGCGTGACCCTGCACGACACCGATGTCATCTACGGCGTCTACCGCGAACGCATGCTGGAAGCGCAGAAAAAGCACCTGCCGGCCTTCCAGGCGACGATGCGGGGCGAATGATGTTCGGGGGCGGGAGGCGTCGCGGACGCCTCCCGCCCATGGATGCGCCCAATGCGAGCTTATCATCGTCGATGCAAGACCGGGCCTATCCCCTTGGCTTCCTTCTGAAGCTCCAGTGCCGCTTTGAAAGCGTCAATAAATAATTTGACGCGCGTAATGACTCTGCGATCCATTGGGAACCGTTAAAACTTGACTGGACAAGTTCGGTCGAGCATTGCTGCTTCCAGGCAACGGCCGCGTGACTGGTGTCGGCCGGGGCGGCGAGGGCAAGGGACCCTGAATATCGATGGCGGAAAAGACGCACCGCACGATGGATGACTTCGCCCGGGCGTGCGGCGTGTCACGGCCGACCCTGTCGAAATATTTCGATGATCCGGCAAGCGTCAAGCCGGCGACGCGCGCCCGCATCGAGGCCGCGCTTCGCTCCTCGGATTATCAGCCGAACCTCTTCGCCCGCAATCTCAACCGCAAGCGCACCCGCAATGTCGGCATCGTCGTGCCGGCGATCACCGATCCGTTCTATGCCGAGATGGTCAGCCGCATTGAACTGCGCTGCCGCGACGAGGGTTTTTGGCCGATCGTCATCTCCTCGCACGGTTCGCCCAGGCTTGAGTCGGAATCGGTCAAGACGCTCACCTCGCTGAAGGTGGCCGGCGCCATCGTGGCCCCGCTGGGATCGGTCTCCGAGCCGGGCGTCTTCGAACGGATGGGCAAAGACATCCCGATCGTCTATTTCGACACCTATATCGAGGGTGACACGCCCTTCGTCGGCAACGACAACCACCAGAGCACGTCGATCATGGTCGATTATCTCTGCCGGTCCGGCGAGCCGCCGGTGTATGTCGACATCCCGCACGTCAACCACAATTCGGGCGAGCGACTGCAAAGCTATATCGAGACGATGCGGGCCGCCGGCCTTGAGCCTGTCGTCATCAACGCGGCGCGTGACTACACCTGGGACTTCGAGCGGATCGGCCATGAATGGATGGAAAGGACGCTCGAGAAGGGAGGCCTGCCTGGCCGCACCATTCTGTGCGCCAATGACCGTCTCGCCTTCGGCATCATGTCGGCCGCCTTCACGCGCGGGCTGAAGATCGGCCGCAAGCCCGATTGCGATTTCCGTGTCGCCGCCCATGACGACCACCCGTTGAGCCGCTACACCTGTCCGCCGCTCACCACCATGGCGCAGGACTTCGCCGCAATGGCCGGCCGCAGCGTCGAGATCCTGCTGGCCTTGCTCGACGAGGCCCGCCCGCCCGCGCATGACCTCGTGCGAAACGTCAAGCTCGGCGCGACCCTGGTGATGCGTCAGTCGGCCTGAGCGCGCGTCTGCAATTGGAGCCAGGCGGCGGCCTCGCTCATCGCTTGCCGCGCGGCGAGAATATAGCGGCCCATCGAGACGAAGCCGTGGATCTGGCCCGGCCAGTGCCGCAGGACCAGCGGCACCCCTTCAGCGAGCAGGCGTTCGCCATAGGCGGTCCCTTCGTCGGCCAGGATATCGTGACCGGCGGTCACGACAAACGCCGGCGCCGCGCCTGCAAGGCTCGGTGCCAGCAGCGTCGAAACGCGCCAGTCCTTGATGTCGTCCGGGGTGCGCACATAGTGGTCGCGGAACCAGGCCATGGTGGCGGCGGTCAGTCCAAACCCGTTGCCGAAACGGCGGTAGCTGTCCGCCGTCTGGCGGGCATCGGTGTTGGGATAGATCAGGATCTGGGCAGCAAGCGGCGGTGCTTGCCCATCGCGGGCGAGCAGTGCCAGCACGGCGGCAAGATTGCCGCCGGCGCTGTCGCCGGCAACGGCGATACGGGCAGGATCGATGCCGAGCTCCCCGGCGTCTTGCGCCATGAAGCGGAGCGCTGCCGCGCAGTCTTCGAGCCCGGCGGGGAATTTGTGCTCTGGTGCCAGTCGATAATCGGGGCAGACGACGAGGGCATTGGCCAGATTGGCCAGCCAGCGGCAGATCTCGTCATGCGAATCGAGATTGCCGATGACCCAGCCGCCGCCATGCAGATGGAGCACGGCGCGCGCGCCGGTTCGCGGTGCGCCGATGCCGCGATGGATGCGGATCGGAACCGGGCCGTTCGGTCCGTCGATCTGCCGCTGCGACGTCGCCGCGACCGGCTCATGTTCGCCCTGCTGCGCCGGGAACGAAGCGTTGTAGGCGGCCCGCGCCGCCGCCACGCTGCCGTTCTCGAACGGCGCACCGCCGGCCGCGCGGCCGATTTCCAGGGCACGCAGAGCATCAGGATCGAGCGTCATCGCAATCTCCGTCATGATTGCATCTAGGCGAGCAGGTCGCGCGCCTCGTCCTCCGAGAGTAGGGCCGGCTGGACGACATCGCCAGCAATGGCGACCGGGTTTTTCGTTTCGCCGGAGTGCAGGATCGCCTCCATGATCTCCAGCACATGCAGCGCCAGAGTGCCGGACGCGCGGGGCGTGGCACCTGTCGCGAGCGAACGCACGAGGTCGGCGACGCCGAGCATGCGATAGTTGGCGCGGTCGGGCGCGGCATAGGGCCAGTTGCGGGCGCCGTAGAGTTCGCCCTCGCTGGGGAAATCCTTCCACTCCGCGCCGCGCTCGGACAAGGACACGGTGCCGCCGAACGTGTCGGGGTCGGGCAGGCGCAGCGAGCCCTCCGTGCCGTGCAGTTCGATCGGATGGTTGGAGTGCTTGAAGACGTCCCATGAGGCGCCGAAGGTGACTGTCGCGCCTGACCGGAATTCGAGCAGCGACAGCACGTTGGTCGGCGTGCCGACCTTGAAGGTCGTGTTCTTGAACGGTCCCTCGGCTGATATCAGCCGCTCCTGCTGGCCCCGCGTCGCCATTGCCATGACGCGTTGGACGGGACCGAGCAAATTGACCAGCATGGTCAGATAGTAGGGGCCCATGTCGAACACCGGGCCGCCGCCCGGCTGGTAGTAGAATTGTGGGTTGGGGTGCCAGTGCTCCATGCCGCGGCCCATCATGAAGGCTGTGCCGGTCACGGCGCGGCCGATGGCGCCTTCATCCATCAGGCGGCGCGCCCGCCGCCCGGCGGCGCCGAGGAAAGTATCGGGGGCCGAGCCGAGCAGCAGCCCTCGCTTGGCCGCCTCCGACACCAGGCGGCGCCCGTCGCTGGCCGAGGTCGCCAGCGGCTTTTCGGTAAACACATGCTTGCCCGCCGAAAGCGCCGAAAGCGAAACGTCGAAATGCGCAGCCGGGATGGTCAGGTTGAGGACGAGATCGATCTCGGGATCGGCCAGCATGGCGTCGACGCCGAGCGCGCGGATGCCATATTCCTTCGCCCGCAGCGCCGCCATGTCGGCCGAGATGTCGGCGCAGGCGCGCAGCTCGATGCTGCCGAAGAGGGCGGCATTGCGCAGGTAGGTCATCGAGATGTTGCCGCATCCGACGACGCCGATCCCAAGCTTCGTCTTCGATCGTCCGTGCATTTTCTGTGTCATTCCTCCGATGCGGCCACGCTCTGCCGGATCCATTGCGCCGGCAACGGATCACTCCCCGCAAGCCGCTATACAACATTTTGAATATTGACGCGCGTAAAATTTTTATAGACCATGCGAAACCCAGGGGCGCCAAGGAAACCCAGGGCAGCGTCAAGGAATGAACAACATGACGAAGACGAAGCTCAAGGTCGGCTGCCAGACCTTCACCTGGGAAATGCTCGGCAAGGCCTGGACCGGCGGCCCCGACGATCTCCTGAAGGCGATCGCCGATGGCGGCTATGCCGGCATCGAAATCACCGACACCATGATCGGCCGCTATGCAGGCAAGCCGACGGAGTTCGCCGCGGCGCTTGGAGCATCCGGCCTGACGCTGGTCTCCTTCGCCTTCGGTTCGAAAAGCGGCTTCACGCTGAAGGACGAGATCGGCGCCGATCTCGAAACCGCGAGGCGCTGGATCGATTTCGCTGCCGCGTTCCCAGGTGCGCTTGTCTCGATGGGCTCGGCGACCGTCGTCTCCAACGGCTCGCGCGACGACAAATTCGCTATCGCCGCGGAGGTCTACAACAGGGCCGGCGAGCTCGGGCGCAAGGCCGGCGTCCAGGTCGCAGTGCATCCGAGTTCGCACCACAACACGCTGCTGTTCGACCGCGCCGACTACGACGCGATCTTTGCCTTGCTCGAACCCGACCTGGTCGGCTGGGTGCCCGATACCGGCCACATATTGCGCGGCCACAAGGACATGGCCGATACGCTTACCACCTACCGCGACCGCATCCGCTACATCCATCTGAAGGACGTCGACGCCAAGGGCGATTGGGCGATGCTGGGTAAAGGCGTCTGCGACACCCGTGAAGTGATCGAGATCGTCGGTAGGGCGCCGCGCTTCAACGGCTGGCTGGTGCTTGAGGAAGAATCCGACACGGCCGCCGCCGATCCTGCCGGCGCGGTCAAGACCAACCGCCAGACGATGCGCGGCTACGGAGCCTGAGACGATGATCAGGAAACAGGACAGGCGCCTCAGGGTCGGCGTGCTCGGCTGCGGCCCCATCGCGCAGTTCGCGCATCTGGAATCCTGCGTCAAGGCAGGCAATGCCGACCTCTACGCCATTTGCGACGCCGCGCCCGACCTGCTCGCCCGCATGGGCGCCACCTACGAGCCGCGGAAGATGTATGCCGACTATGACGAGATGCTCGCCGATCCGGAGCTGGAAGCGGTCATCGTCGCCACCTCGGACGCCTATCACGTGCCGATGTCGATCAAGGCGCTCGACGCCGGCAAGCATGTGCTGTGCGAAAAGCCGATCGGAACTTCGGTCGAGGAAGGCGAGGCGCTGGCGGCGGCGGTGAAACGCTCCGGCAGGATCCTGCAGGTCGGCCACATGAAACGCTTCGATCCGGCGCTGGAGGCGGCGCGCGACTTCGTCCGCGACGAAATGGGCGAGGTGCTGGCGCTGAAGGCCTGGTATTGCGATTCCACCCACCGCTACACCAATACGGATGCGGTGCAGCCGCTGCCTGTCACCAGCAAGCTGGCGAAGAAACCGTCCGGCAATCCGAAGGCGGATCTCCGGCAGTATTTCATGCTGGCGCACGGCTCGCATCTGGTCGATACGGCCCGCTTCCTCTGCGGCGAGATCACGGCCGTACGCGCCCGTCTCAACGAACGCTTCGGCGCCTATTGCTGGTTCGTCGAGACCGAGTTCGCCAGCGGCGCGCTCGGCCATCTCGATCTCACCGTCGCCGTACGCATGGACTGGCACGAGGGTTTCCAGCTCTATGGCGAGAACGGCTCCGTCATCGCCAAGACGTTCAATCCCTGGTACTTCCGCGCCAGCGAGGTCGACATCTTCCATGAGAAGGACGCGACCTCGCGAAAACCGCTCGGCGCCGACGGCCATTTCTTCCGTCGCCAGCTGGAAGGTCTCGCCGACACGGTGCTGAACGGCGCGCCGATGCGCGGTGCCAATGTCGAGGACGGCATTGCCTCGATCCGCGCCATGGTCGCCATTGCCCGCTCCGTCGAGACCGGCGAGCGGATCGAGCTCGCTTCGGTCTCGGGTGCGGTCTGATGCGTCTCGGCATCTTCGCCAAGACCTTTGCGGGCACCGAGCCGGCTGTTGTGCTGGAAGCAGTGCGGCAGGCGGGCTATGAGACGACGCAATTCAATCTCGCTTGCGCCGGCCTGCCGTCGATGCCCGATGCGGTGCCTGACGCAGCCATTTCGGCCATTCGCGCCGCCGCCCGATCAACAAGCGTATCGCTCGCCGCCCTGTCAGGCACCTACAACATGGCGCATCCAGACAAGGCGGTGCGCGACGATGGTCTTTGCCGCCTTGCCGTCGTCATCGATACAGCCGCCGCCCTCGACATTCCGCTGGTCACGCTCTGCACCGGCTCCCGCAATGCAGCCGACCAATGGGCCTATCATCCCGACAACGCCACACCGGCCGCCTGGTCCGACATGGCCACTGAGATGGAAAAGGCGCTGGCGCTGGCCGAAGGGGCAGGCGTCGATCTCGGCATCGAGCCCGAACAGGCCAACATCGTCACCTCGGCGAACGATGCCACCCGCTTGATCGCCGACATGGGCTCGAAGCATCTGAAGGTCGTGCTCGATCCGGCGAACCTGTTCGAGCATGCGACGCCGGGCGAGGCGCGCGCCATCGTCGCGGCGGCGATCGACGAGGCCGCTGCCCATATAGCCATGGCGCATGCAAAGGACAGGCATGGCGACGGCCGCTTCGCCACAACAGGGGAGGGCATTGTCGATTTTCCGGATTTCGTCGCGCGGCTGAACGCTGTGAAATTCGATGGCCCGCTTGTCACGCACGGATTGTCGGCCGACGAAGCTCCCGCCGTCGCCGCGTTTCTGCGCGGGCTGCTCCGATGAGCGTCGCACCGACAATGATGCTTCGCGACGATGCTGCGCTTCGTATCTTCGACACGGAGCAAGGTAGGCTTTCCGTCGTCTTCCAGCACGGTCTCGGCGGTGACGCCGCCCAGGTGGCGCAGAATTTTCCCGACAGCCCGTCGCGACGCCGGCTCACCGTCGAATGCCGGGCCCAAGGCGGCTCCGGTGCCGGCCATAAGCGCCCCTTTTCGATCGCCATGTTCGCCGACGACGTGCTGGCCGCCGCCGATGCGGCCGGCATCGAACGCTTCGTCGCCGGCGGCATCTCGATGGGTGCGGCGATCGCGCTGCGCCTGGCCGTCCGGCATCCCGAGCGCGTCAGCGGCCTGGTGCTGGTCCGGCCTGCCTGGGCCTTCGACGCGGCCCCTGAAAACATGCGTCCCTATGCGGCAGTGGCCGAGCTCATCCGAAACCGTCCGCCGAACGAGGCGCGCGCCATCTTTGCCGCTTCGGCCACGGCGGCCCGGTTCCGCGCCGAGGCACCCGACAATCTGGCGTCCTTGCTCGGTTTCTTCGAACGCGACAATGCAGCGGACTTCGCCGAAATGATGCAGGCAGTCGCCGGCGATGGACCCGGCGTCTCGCGTGGCGTGGCCGGCTCGCTCGCTGTCCCCACACTGGTCATCGGCAGCGGTACCGATCTCGTCCATCCGTTGGCGATTGCGCGCGAACTGGCGAAGACAATCCTCAACGCGATCTTCACCGAGGTGACACCGAAGGCCACCGACAAGGATCGCCACTTCGCCGAAATCCGTGCCGCGATCGGCGGCTTTCTCGATAAAAATTTCAACAACCAGGACCAGTCATGATCTCGAAACTCCTTTCAGGCCCGGCCGCCATCGCCGCATTGCCGCGCGATCGTCTGATCGCCGAATTCTCGCTGTGGTCGGCCGATCTCGCCAATTTCGAGAGCGACCTCAGGCGCATCGAACCCTATGTCGATCTTCACCACATCGATGTCGCTGACGGCCACTTCGCGCCGTCCTTCCTGTTCTTTCCCGATCTGGTCGCTCGCATCGCCAAGCTGACGGCCAAGCCCATCCATGTCCATCTGATGGTCGACGGGACAATCGTCGGGGAACAGACGCGCCAATTCATCGAGGCCGGCGCCGACATGATCAGCGTCCATGCCGAGAATGGCGAAGCAGGATTGCGCGCTGTGCGGCTGGCGCGCGAACTTGGCGCCGAAGCCGGCGTCGTGCTGCGGCTGGAAACGCCGGTCGAAGCGGTGAGGCCCTTCGTGTCCGAAGTCGCGTTCGTCACGCTTCTGGGAACCGCGATCGGCGTCAAGGGGCAAGGCCTTTCGGAGAAAGCCTGCGACAGGTTGGTTGAGGCCCGCGCCATCCTGCGCAAGACCGGACGCGAGGCGGACGTGGTTCTTGCCGCCGACGGCGGCATCCGCCATGAGACGGTGCCGCTGCTGCGTGCCGCGGGTGCCGAGACCGTGGTTCTTGGTTCGCTCGCCTTCGGTGACAAGGATCTGGCCGGCCGCATTGGCTGGCTGCACGGGCTGAAAGTCGCGGCATGAGCAACGAGGCCGCTCTCGCGATCGATCTGGGCGGCACCGAGCTTCGTGCCGCCCTGGTCGACCGTGATGGCAAGATACTGGCGTTCGCGGCGGTGCCGACGCAGGCGCAGGCCGGTCCCGAAGTGGTGATCGGCCAGATCGAGGCTCTCGCCGCGACCATCCATGCCGAGGCGCCGGCGCTCGCCATCCTCGGTGTCGGCGTCGGCGCGCCGGGACCGCTCGATCCGCTGGCCGGCATCGCGGTCGGGCCGCCGACGCTTGCCGGCTGGCTGGACGTGCCGCTGGCCGACATCCTCGAGCGGCGGCTCGGCCTGCCGGTGCGGCTGGAGAACGACGCCAATGCGGCAGCGCTCGGCGAGTGGCGCTTCGGCGCCGGCCACCGCGCCCGTTCGCTCGTCTTCGTCACCGTCTCGACTGGCATCGGCGGCGGCGTCGTCGTCGACGGGCGCATCCTGCATGGCCGCCGGGGTCTTGCCGCCGAGATCGGCCACATGACCATAACCAACGAAGGCGAGCGCTGCATATGCGGCGTCGTCGGCTGTTTCGAGGCCATCGCCTCGGGCACCGCGCTCGGCCGCCGCGCCAATGCCGCGACGTCGGCCTTCGACGGCTCGACGCTGCGCCGCCTCTCGGCTAATGCCGAGGTGACGGGCCGCCATGTCGTCGATGCAGCGCGGCTGCAGGACGATCTCGCCCTGGCCCTGCTCGAGGAGGAAGCGCGCTGGCTGGGCGTCGGCTTCACCAACCTCCTGCATCTCTATTCGCCCGACGTGCTGGTCGTCGGCGGCGGCATCGCCAATGGCCTCGATCTGATGGCTCCGGCAATAGAGGCGACAATCCGCCAGCGCGCCATGCGCGCCTATCGCGACGTGCCGGTGGTTCAGGCCCAGCTCGGCCGCCACGCCGGGCTGGTCGGCGCGGCAAGCCTTGTCCTGTTCGACGACGGCACGGCCCGCGTGCCTGTCGAAGGGCCGAACAGATATCCCGGACATGGGGAGGGACACTGATGGCCGGGCTGCGCGGCGTGCGCAAGTCCTGCCGCCTCACACGGTGAACACACGAAAAATGGCCGGAGGCAGCAATGCCTCCGGCCATTTGCTATCGCTATGCGGCCGCTGCGATTACTCGGCTGGAACGATGTCCGCCGGCAGGCTGTCGTCGGCCGTTCCCGCCAGCGCCCTGGCCAGCTTGGCCTCGTCGAGCTCGCCTTCCCAGCGCGCCACCACCAGCGTCGCCACCGCATTGCCGACGAAGTTGGTCAGCGCCCGGCATTCCGACATGAAGCGATCGACGCCGAGGATAAGCGCCATGCCGGCGACAGGCACGGCCGGCACCACCGAAAGCGTGGCGGCAAGGGTGATGAAGCCGGCGCCGGTGATGCCGGCCGCCCCCTTGGAGGAAAGCATCGCCACCAGGAGCAGCAGGATCTGGTCGCCGAAGGAGAGGTGGATGTTCGTCGCCTGCGCGATGAACAGCGCGGCCAGCGTCATGTAGATGTTGGTGCCGTCGAGGTTGAAGGAATAGCCGGTCGGGATGACCAGGCCGACCACCGAGCGCTTCGCGCCGGCCTTCTCCATTTTCTCCATCAGCGAGGGCAGTGCCGCTTCCGAAGACGAGGTGCCCAGCACCAGAAGCAGCTCCTCCTTGATGTAGCGGATCAGCGACAGGATGGAGAAGCCGTTGTAGCGGCAGACGGCGCCCAGCACGATGAACACGAACAGGAAAGCGGTCATGTAGAAGGTGCCGACCAGCATGGCGAGGTTGATGACCGAGCCGATGCCGTACTTGCCGATGGTGAAGGCCATGGCGCCGAAGGCGCCGATAGGGGCTGCCTTCATCAGCACGCTGACCAGCTTGAACATCGGCGCCATCAGCGCCTGCAGGAAATTGAGCACCGGCGCGCCCTTGTCGCCGACCAGCGCCAGCGCAATGCCGAACAGCACTGAAAAGAACAGCACCTGCAATATGTCGCCGTCGGCGAAGGCGCCGACGATGGTGGCAGGGATGATGTTCATCAGGAAGCCGGTGACCGACTGGTCGTGCGCCTTGGCGGCGTAGCTGTTGACGGTCGCGGCGTCGAGCGTCGCCGGGTCGATGTTGAAGCCGGCCCCGGGCTGCACGACATTGGCCACGATCAGGCCGATGATGAGCGCCAGCGTCGAGAAGGTGAGGAAGTAGAGCATCGCCTTGCCGGCGACGCGGCCGACCTTCTGCAGGTCGCTCATGCCGGCAATGCCGGTGGCGACCGTCAGGAAGATGACCGGGGCGATGATCATCTTGACCAGCTTGATGAAGGCGTCGCCAAGCGGCTTCATGCTCTCGCCGAGCGACGGATAGAAATGGCCGAGCAGGATGCCGACGGTGATCGCCACCAGCACTTGCACGTAGAGTTGGGCATAGAGCGGCTTGCGCTGCGCGGCGGGCGCGCGTGATTGGTCTGCCATGTGCATCTGCTATCTCCCTGGCCGGAGGGAACGGCACGCGCCGCCCCGCAAGACTTCTCCCATCGCGGCGCTCCGGTCGCTCGCCGCTGTCGGGAGTTTTGCAAGCGCCGTGCCAGATCGAGAAAAGGCCGGAACCCTGGGTTTCCGGCGGTTTTGTCCCCGCTTCGATGGAGGCCTGTGCGGATTTCCGCACTCACCCTTGTTTGCCTGGGCGGAGTTTCGCATTACAGTGGCTGCTGAACAGCGAACGGTGGAGAGGGCAGACGCCGCAGGCAGGCACCGATAGCGCATACCCGGAGTTCGCCGGCCGCGACCTGCTGCGCGAAGCGATGGCCAGGCTGCGTGACGGCCGCTGGCTCATTCTCCTGATCGGCCTGGCAATGCTGGCGGGAGCGGTCGCGATTGCCGGGCGCCTTGCCGCCAACCAGGCTGCCGGCGATCTGCGCGACGGAGCACTGGCAGCCTTGCCGCTGGCGGCGGGCACCTTGACCGGCGAAATCGAAAAGCAGCGTCTCGTTCCCTTGGTGCTGGCACGCGACGATGCCGTGCGCGACGCGTTGCGCCGGGCCAGCAAAACGCAAGAGACGGCGCTCGACGACAAGCTCCGGGCCATTGCCGCCGATGCCTCGGCATCCGCCATCTATGTCATCGACACGGCAGGCATCGCGATATCGGCCAGCAACGCCGGCGAGCCGGGCAGCTTCGTCGGCATCGACTACAATTTCCGCCACTATTTCACCGACGCCATGACCAAGGGCGCCGCCAGCCAGTATGGCCTCGGCACGATCAGCGGCAGGCCGGGACTTTATCTCGCCAGCCGCGTCGATGACGGCAAGACGCCGCTCGGCGTTGCCGTACTGAAGGTCGAACTCGACGGCGTCGAAGCCAATTGGCGCTCCAGCGGCTTTGTCGTCTTCGTCACGGACGAGCGCGGTGTCGTGCTGGCGACCAGCCGGCCCGAGTGGCGGTTCCACGCGCTTGCGCCGCTCTCGGCCGCGGATGCCGCGACAGCTCACGCGCAGCTTCAACTTGCCGAAACCGGCTTCGAACCGCTGCCGATACGACGCGGTGCCGGTGACGGCCTGGCGACAATCGACAATGCCGGAAAATCGCGCCAGTTCGTCGAAGTGGCGCAGGACCTGCCCGGCGCCGTTCCCGGTTGGCGTCTGTGGCTGCTCACGCCTGCCGATGCCGCTTTGACGTCGGCCGCCAACACGGCACGCCTGACCACGCTGCTGGCGCTGCTGTTCACGGGTTTACTTGCCTACGTGCTTCTCAGGCGCCGCCGTGCGCGCCGCGTGAGGCAGGAAGCGCTGGCGCGCATGAATGCCGAGCTGGAGAGCAGGGTAAGCACGCGAACGGCGGAACTGACCCGCTCCAACATGGCCCTTGCCGGCGAGATCGCCGAGCGCGAAAACGCCGAGGCCAAGGTTCGCCGGCTGCGCGACGACCTCGCCCAGGCCAACCGGCTTTCCATCCTCGGCCAGATCGCCGCCGGCGTCGCGCATGAGATCAACCAGCCGGTGGCGGCGATACGCACCTACGCCGAGAATGCCGGCCGCTTCCTGCATGGCGGCAGGGTCGAATCCGTCTCGGGCAACCTGACATCGATCGTGTCGATGACCGAGCGCATCGGCGCCATCACCAGCACGCTGCGCACCTTCGCGCGGCGGCCAGGCGTCGCCGCCTCGCCATTGCCCGTGCGCGAAGCGATCGACGGCGCGCTGTCGCTCCTGTCCGGCCGCATCCGCGATTCCGGCGTGACCGTCGTCAAGCCGCGCGGCACCGCCTCGCCGACGGTCATGGCCAGCCGAATCCGGCTGGAGCAGATCCTGGTCAATCTCTTGCAGAATGCGCTGGATGCCCTGAAGGACCGGCCCGATCCGCGCATCGAGATCGAGCTTGCCGAGCGCGACGACAGGGTGCTGGTTTCGGTGCGCGACAATGGACCTGGCCTCGGGCCGGAAGCGGCCGGCAATCTGTTCATGCCGTTCCAGACCACAAAGGAAAAGGGGCTTGGCCTCGGTCTGGTGATCTCGCAGGAGATCGCCCAGGAACTGGGCGGCACGCTGCGCCTCGATCCGGGCAGCACGAAAGGCGCATCCTTCACCATAGATCTGAGGCGAATTGAATGACTGAGGGATCAGGGCTGGTCGCGCTCGTCGAAGACGACGCGGATCTGCTTCACGCCACCACGCAATTGCTCGAGCTTGCCGGCTTCGGCGTGATCGCGTTCAAGGCCGCGGAGGCAGCGCTTGCCGCCGTCGACCGGGATTTTCAGGGCGTGGTGGTCAGCGACATCCGCATGCCCGGCATGAACGGTTTGCAGCTGTTCGATCGGATCAGGGCGATCGACATCGACATACCGGTGATCCTGGTCACCGGACATGGCGATATTGATCTCGCGGTGGCCGCGCTCAAGGATGGCGTCTACGATTTCATCCCGAAACCCTATGCCGGCGAGCGCCTTGTCGAAGCGCTGAAGCGGGCAAGCGAAAAGCGGCGGCTGGTGATGGAGAACCGGCGGCTGCACGAGGCCGCCGCGCAGGCCGCCGACGGCCTGCCGCTGATCGGCGAGGCGCCCGCCATCCGCCGCCTTCGCGAGACCTTGCGCCAGATCGCCGACATGGATGTCGACGTGCTGGTGGAAGGGGAGACCGGCACCGGCAAGGAGGTGGTGGCGGATCTCCTGCACCGATGGAGCCGGCGCCGCGCCAAGCCTTTCGTGGCGCTGAATTGCGGTGCCCTGCCGGAGACCGTCATCGAGAGCGAGCTGTTCGGCCACGAGCCGGGTGCGTTCACCGGGGCGCAGCGGCGGCGGATCGGTCGCATCGAGCATTCGAGCGGCGGCACGCTGTTCCTCGACGAAATCGAATCCATGCCGCCGCCGCTACAGGTCAAGCTGCTGCGGGTGCTGGAAACGCGCAGCCTCACCCCGCTCGGCTCCAACGAAACGCGCCGCCTCGATCTGCGGGTCGTCGCGGCAACGAAGGTCGATCTAGGCCGGCCGGACCAGCGCGGCGATTTTCGCGAGGATCTCTATTTCCGCCTCAACGTCGTGACGCTGCGCATCCCGCCGCTGCGCGAGCGGCGCGGCGACATCCCGCTGCTGTTCGGGCATTTCCTGGGCAAGGCTTCGCAGCGTTTCGGCCGTCCTGTCGCGGCCGTGAATGCCGCGGTGAGCGACCATCTCCAGTCGCATGACTGGCCGGGCAATGTGCGCGAGCTCGCGCATTTTGCCGACCGGGTCGCGCTTGGCCTCGGGCCCGACGAGGAGGCCAGGGCAACGTCCGCGCGCTTGCCGGAGCCCTCGGCGGCGCTGCCCGAACGGGTCGGCCGCTACGAGGCGCAACTCATCCGCGAGGCCTTGCGCGATCATGCCGGCGACGTGCGCGGGGCCATCGACGCACTCGGCGTGCCGCGCAAGACTTTCTACGACAAGCTCAAGCGCTACGGCATTTCCGCCTCCGAATTCCGCAATGGTGGCGACCCGGACCGGCAAGCTGTTCGGGAACGGACATAGGCGTTGCGCAGGCGCTCCAGCCTTCGTAACTCTGTTCGTATTCCGTTGCGCATTTCGGATGAGCCATGATCACGACACTTGAGACGACGGCAACCCCCTTGCCCGAGGAACTCGCCTTTCTCGGCGAGCGTTTGATGGCGTTCAACGACGGCGATGTCGGCGCTTCCGAAAGGAAGGCCCTTGCGGTGTTCGTGCGTGACGAAGCCGGCGCGATTGTCGCGGGCATTTCGGGATACACCGCCTGGGGCTGGCTTTACGTGCAATGGCTGTGGGTCGACGAAAGGCTGCGCGGCCGGCGCATGGCCGGCACGATGCTGGACGCGGCTGAGAAGGAGGCGATGGCGCGCGGCTGCCAGAACGCCTGGATCGACACCTTCAACCCCAACGCCGCCAGGGTCTATCGGCGCCAGGGCTATCAGCCCTTCGGAACACTCGCCGATTTCCCCGTCGGCCGCAGCCGCGTCTTCCTGCAGAAAAAACTGTCGGCGGGCTGATCAACCGGCCAGCCGTCCGCCGCGCATCGGCTGCGGCGCGCCCGTCGTGCTGGGAAAGCTGATCGGCAGGCCGCGCAGTACGCGCACCGCCAAAAAGGCAAAACACTCCGCCTCCACCGCGTCGCCGCTCCAGCCGAGGCTTTCGGCCTGCACCACCTCCACACCGGCGCGGCTGGCGATCATTGCCATCATCGTCGGGTTGTGGCGGCCGCCGCCGCTGACCACCAGTCTTTTCGGCCGGCTCGGCAGAAGATCGAGTGCCTTGCCGACCGCGGCGGCGGTGAAGGCGGTCAAAAGCGCGGCGCCGTCCTCGGCGCTCAGGCCATCCGCCATGGTGGCGCCGAAGTCGAAACGGTCCAGCGATTTCGGATAGGGTTTGGTCAAATAGGGGTGTTGCAGCAGCTTGGCGAGCCGGGCTTCGTCGACCGTTCCCGCCCGGCCAAGCGCGCCGTCGCGGTCCATTTCGCCGAGCCCCTTCGACTTGATGAAATCGTTGAGCGGCGCGTTGGCGGGGCCGGTGTCGAAGGCAACGACATTGTCGCCGCCGTCCCACCAGGTGATGTTGGCGACGCCGCCGAGGTTCAGCACGGCCACCTCGCCGCTGGCGCCGGCGCTGCGCATCAGCGCGGTGTGATAGGCGGCCGCCAACGGTGCGCCCTGTCCTCCGGCGCGCATGTCGGCAGAGCGGAAATCATAGGCAACCTTGGTGCCGAGGATCGCATGCATCAATTCGCCATCACCAAGCTGCCGGGTCTGGCCGAGCCGGCCGATTTGCGGCGCGCGATGCAGTACGGTCTGGCCGTGGAAGCCGACGACGCCGATATCCGCCATCGTCATCCCATAATCTTCTACGAGCTCCTTGACCGCCGCCGATTGCGCGCGCGTCAGCGCCTCCTCGGCCTCGCGGAAGATCGCCGGCTCCGGTCCGGCAAAATTCCAGGCCCGCGCCTGCTTAAGCGTGTCTTCCAGCAGCGAGCGGATCGACGGGGGGTAGGGCATCAGCCGGTAGGTGCCGAAATCGTCGATGCGCTCGCCATCGGTCTTGATCAGGGCGACATCGATGTTGCCGTCCAGCACGGTGCCGGTCATCAGGCCGATGGCCCAGATGGATTCCATTATCGAACTCCGTTGATGAGATCGCCGACCGCCTGGCGAAGCGCGACGATTCCGCTGTCGAAGTGACGTGTCGGATGGATCCGGTTGGTAAGCAAGGTCCAGGCCTTTCCCTTGTCGAAGTCGATCCACAGCCCCGTACCGGTAAAGCCGGTGTGGCCTATCGTTTGCGGGCTGCACAAGGCGCCGCCGGACCAGCCGTCATAAGGACGCTCCCAACCATGGGTGCGGGTGGCGGACAAGGGCGTGCGCATCGGCGCGATCGACCGTTCGGATGCGCCGGTCAGCAGCCCTTGGGCGAAATCGAGCACCGAGGCCGCCGTGCCGAACAGGCCAGCATGGCCGGCGCCTTGCAACGCCGCGCAATTGTCGTCGTGAACCTCGCCGGACAGAACGCGATGGCGCCAGGTGCAGTCTTCTGTTGCCGCGGCGAGATCTGGCTCGGCAGACCACGCAAAGCCCGGGCCGGCCTCTATGTCCCGGATGCTTTTTCCCGACAGCCGTTCGAGCGCAAAGCCGAGCAGGATGAAATTGATGTCGGAATAGACCGGATCGCGGGCCCGCCATTCCCGTTGCAGGATGAAGGCGCGCAGCAAGTCGGGGTCGCGCCCGTAAGTGTAGATCGGTTCGACGGCCGGGAAGGGCGTCTGGTGCCCGAGGCACTGGCGAAACGTCACCTTCCGCTCCCAGGCACTCGCGTCATATTGGCGAAGGTCCGGCAGCACCGAGACGAGTGGTGCGTCGAGATCGATGGCACCGTCCTGAGCCAGCGCCAGAATGCGCGGCGTGGTGAAGATCACCTTGGTCAGGGATGCCAGGTCGAACCAGCTCTCCTCACGCATCGGTCGCTGCTTAGGCACGAGTTGGGCTGAGCCGATCGCCCTGGTGATGCGGTCGCCATTCCTGTCAACAATGCCGAGCACGCCACCGGGGATGCGCTTGGCGGCAACTGCCGCTGCGAGTGGTTGGAACGCGCGGTCGAAGATCTGGGCGAGGTTGGTCAATGCGGGCCTCCTGAAAGGCCGAGTTCCGTCACACCCCCCTCTGCCCTGCCGGGCATCTCCCCCGCAAGCGGGGAGATTGGCAGAGTTGATGTCCCGCCAGCCTTCCACCATTGGAGATTGGCGAAGGCCGAGGCGACATCCGATCTCCCCCCTTGCGGGGGAGATGCCCGGCAGGGCAGAGGGGGGTGCTGTCCCGCCAACCTGAGATATCCGAGGGCCATCACGCCTCCACCCTCGCCACATGATCCCCGCCAAACCGCTCCCATCTCGCCGGCGCCGGCTCAAACCCTTGCGGGCGCACCAGGGAAGGCACCTGGCGTGTGTCGACCTCGAAACGCTCATGCCGCCGGTCGATGGCCGGAACCGCTGATATGAGCTTCTTCGTGTAGGAATGTTTCGGCGCCGACAGCACCGAGGCCGCGTCTCCGATCTCGACGATCTGGCCGGCATAGATGACGGCGATGCGATGAGCGATCCGCTCGACGACAGCCATATCGTGCGAGATGAACAGATAGGCCAGCCCGAACTCGCGCTGCAGGTCGACCAGCAGCTCCAGCACCTTGGCCTGCACTGAAACATCGAGGGCGGAAACCGCTTCATCCAGAACGACGACCGACGGGTTGAGCATCAGCGCGCGGGCGATGCACAGCCTTTGCCGCTGGCCTCCGGAGAATTCGTGCGGATAGCGCTGCAAACTGTTCTGCGGCAGGCCGACGCGCTCCAGCAGGCTCGCCATCCTGGCTCGCGTTTCGGCGTCCGCCCGGCCGCCATTGGCGATCACCGGCTCCGCCAGGATGCTCTCGATGCTCAGCCGCGGGTTGAGCGAAGCGTAGGGATTCTGGAAAACCATCTGCACGGGCTTGGCGTTGTGCTTTGCCGAGGCCGTCCGGGCGCCCACCGAGAAGCTGCCGCGCGTCGAGCGCACCAGCCCAAGGACTGCTTTCGCGGTGGTTGATTTGCCCGAGCCGCTCTCGCCGACAATGGCCAGTGTCTCTCCCGGCATCAGGTCGAAGTCGATGCCATCCACGGCGTGCACCGCGCCGCTGGCATGGCTGAAGAAACTGCTCTTGAGCGGAAACCGCACCACGAGGCCATTGACCTCAAGGGCCGGGTCCTTCCTTGCGTTCTTGTCGCGCTGCCCGTCCGTGCGTGTCGCGCGGCCGTGGGCGAAATGCGGCACATCCTGCAACAGATGCTGCGTGTAGGCGTGCTGCGGCCTGTCGAGGACCTGGTTCAGTTCGCCCTGTTCTACGGCCTGCCCGTTCTGCATCACCATCACCGTGTCGGCGATCCCGGCGACAAGGCCGATGTCGTGGGTGATGAAGATCATCGACATGCCGCTTTCCTGCTTGAGCTCCGCAAGCAGCGCCATGATCTGCGCCTGTACCGTCACATCGAGCGCCGTGGTCGGTTCGTCGGCGATCAGCAGACGCGGATTGCAGGCGAGCGCAATGGCGATCATCACCCTTTGCAGCATGCCGCCCGACAGCTGGTTGGGTGTGTATTTCAGCCGCCTTGCCGCATCGGGGATGCGCACTCGGTCGAGCGCGTCCCTGGCCGCCGCCGTGGCCTGCCGGCCGGTCAGGCCGCGATGCAGCCGGAAGGATTCCTCGATCTGCGTGCCGATCGTCAGCACAGGATTGAGCGAGGTCATCGGCTCCTGGAAGATCATGCCGATCTCCGCGCCGCGAATGCCGGCCAGTTGCGGCTCGGTCGCGGTCGTCAGGTCGAAGAGACTGCCGTCGGCCCGTTTCAGCGTCATGGCGCCGCCGGTGATGCGGCCGCCGCCGAAATCGATGAGACGGTTGATCGACAGCGCGGTGACCGACTTGCCCGAGCCGCTTTCGCCGACGATGGCCAGCGTTTCGCCGTCGGCGAGGTCGAAGCTGACGCCGCGCACCACCTCATTGGCTTTCGGGTCGCGGCCGAAGCCGACGTTCAGGTCGCGGACCGACAGAAGCGGGATCATGCGAGCGCTCTCCGCATCCTCGGATCGAGGATGTCGCGCAAGGCGTCGCCCAAGAGGTTGAAGCCCAGAATGCTGATCATGATCGCCAGGCCGGGGAAGATCATCAGCCATGGGGCGGTTTCCATCAGATTGCGGCTGTCGCTCAGCATCAGGCCGAGCGAAGCGGCCGGCGGCTGCGTGCCGAGACCGAGGAAGCTCAGGCCGGCCTCGGTCAGCAATGCCCAGGCGAGCGCCAGCGTCACCTGGACGGTCAGCGGCGCGACCAGATTGAGCAGCAGGTGCCGCGTGACGATGTAGCTGGAGCTGCTGCCGAAGGTGCGCGCGGCGTCGACGAATTCGCGCGCTTTGAGCGACAAAGCAGGGCCGCGCACCACTCGTGTGAAGATCGGCGTATAGACGATGCCGATGGCGACCACGCTGGTCCATGTGCCCGGTCCGGCAACGGTGACGATCAGCAGCGCCAGAAGAATGGCAGGAAAAGCCAGCAGCACATCCATGATCCGCATCAGCACGCCGTCCCAGCGACGCCCGAGCCAAGCGGCGGCGAGCCCAAGCACGGTGCCGGCAAGCGCGGCGAAGGCGACCGAAAGAAAGGCAACGGTGAAGGACTGGCCGACGCCCGCCATCAGCCGGCTCGCCACGTCGCGGCCGAACAGGTCGGTGCCCATCCAGTAGGCGGCACTGGGCGCGTGCAGCCGGTCGATCCGGTATTGCGTGATCGGATTGTGCGGCGTCAGTCCAAGCAAACCGAGGATGGCGACCAGGAGATAGACGCCGACGATCACGCCGCCGATACGACCGCTGCCGTGCCCGAGGATGGCGCGCAGCATGCGCATCACTGTTCGCCCAGCCGGATGCGCGGATCGAGCGCGACATAGGCGAGGTCGACCAGGAGATTGACGATCATGAAGTTGAAGGCGATGAACAGCACGCTGCCCTGCACCAGCGCGTAGTCGCGCTGGAGGATGGCGTCGAGCACCATGCGGCCGAGGCCGGGCAGGGCATAGATCTGCTCGACGATGACCGCGCCGCCCAGGAGATAGCCGAATTCAATGCCGCTCAGCGTCACCACGGGGATCAGCGCGTTGGGCAGCGCATGCCGCCAGATGACGCTGCGCGCCGAGGCGCCCTTGCTGCGGGCGGTGCGCACATAGTCGTCGCTCAACACGTCGAGCATGGCCGAGCGCGAGATGCGGGTGACCGATGCGGCGAAGGCGAAGCCGAGCGTGATGGCAGGCAGGATCAATTGGCTGAGATTGCGCAAGGGATCCTGCCAGAGCGGCGCGAATTCGCCCATGGCCGGCAGCACGCCGAAGCCGGCCGACAGCGCGTAGATGATCAAAAGGCCGAGCACGAAGCTCGGCGTCGACTGGCCGATCATAGCGACGACGCGCACACCGAGGTCGGACAGTTTCTCACTATGCGTGGCGGCGTAGATGCCCGCCGGCATGCCGGCGGCGAGTGCGATGATCATCGACAGCACGGCCAGTTCCAGCGTCAGCGGGAAGCGCTCGAGGATGACGTCCAATACCGGCCTACCATAGGTGACGGAGATGCCGAAATTGCCGTGCAGGATGCCGCCGATCCAGCGCCAGTACTGGACGAACCAGGGCTGGTCGATGCCGAAATAGGCGGCGAGCGCATCGCGCTGTGCCGGCGTCAGCAGGCCGGCTTCGGTGCCCAGCATCGCGGTGATCGAATCGCCCGGCACCATCCGGATCGCCACGAAGACCAGGATCGACACGCCAAGCAGGACGAGAGGAAACGCCGCAAGTCGTCGCATCAGATAGTTCACGCGAAGAAGACCTCTCGTCTAGAGCATGATGCCGAGTGTGAAGCGGTTTTCGGACGACGTCATGCTCTATCCCTTTGATCTAGAGGCGGATTCAGATTTCAGGTCGATTCAACCTGAAATCATCCGTCTCCAGGGCCGCCCACGGCTACTGCTGGATGGTAACCTTGCTGAGGCTGAACAGCGTGCCCGTCGGCGTCGGCACGAACCCGGCGACGTTCTTCTGCTGGGCGGTATAGCTGTAGGACGTGTAGAGCCAGATCCAGGGCGAGACTTCGGCGAGGTGCTTCTCGAACTCGGTGAAGATCGCCTTGCGCTTGGCCGGATCGGTCTCGGCGCGGCCTTTCTGCATCAGGCTGTCCAGCGTATCGTCGATGTAGTTGGCCACCTTCTGCAGATTGCCTGATTTGGTCCAGTAGCGGTTGTACATGGTGTAGGGGTCGGCGCGACCGCCATTGAGCGCGATCGCCATGTCGAAATCGCCCTTCAGCCAGGCGTCGACATAGACGTTGAGCTCCATCATCTTGATGTCGAGCTTGACGCCGATCTCGGCGAGCTGCGATTGGATGACCTGGGCTTCTGCCGCCGCCGTCGGCGGCTCGCCGGTGGCGCCGATCACGGTCGCCGAAAAGCCGTCGGCAAAGCCTGCCTCCGCCATCAACTTCTTGGCCTTCTCGACATCACGCTTGTAGCAGAAGAGCTGGCTTGGATCGGTCGCAAGTGCTGGGATGGTCAGCGGTCCGGTGACCTTGCCTTCACCGAGCGCGGCGGTGTCCAGAACCTCCTGCCGGTCGATGGCGCAGGAGATCGCCTGGCGCACCTTGAGTTCGGTCATCGGCTTGCGTGACGGATTGAGCTGCAGCACGTTATAGGCCAGCACCGGCGCGCGGTTCAGTTGCAGGCTAGCCTCCTTCGGCACCAGCGTGGCGACGAGCGGATCGTTGAGCAGCGCGAAATCGACCTGCTTGGTGCGCATGGCGGCGAGGATCGCCGCTTCATCGGGCAGCACGCTGATTTCGATACCGTCGACGCCGATCGCGCCGCCGGCCCATTCCTTGTTGGCGCTCAAGACTTCCTTGGCGTTGGGGTCCCATTTATCGAGCTGGAACGGGCCGGAGCCGACCGTTTTGGTGCCGATCGAGCCGGCCTTGATCTCGGCCGCCGGCACGATGGCCGCGTTGATGTCGCTCATCGCCGTCAGGATCGGCGCGTCGGGCTGCGATAAATGGAACACGACGGTTCCAACGTCCGGCGTGTCGATGCTGGCGATCGACAGGAAGTTGGCGCGGGCGGCGGCGCCTGTCTTCTCGTCCAGGATGCGCTCGAAAGACGCCTTGACGTCGGCCGAGGTCACGGCAGCGCCGTCCTGGAATTTCGCCTTGGGATCGAGCTTGAAGGTCAGCTCCTTGCCGTCCTTGGAGAATTCCCAGGACGTGGCGATGGCCGGGATGATCTGCAGGCTGGCATCGACCCGCACCAGCGGCTCATAGATCAGCTCCAGGAGCCGCAGCGAGGAAAAGGCCGTCTGCTTGTGCGGATCAAGTCCCGTTGCGTCCTGCGACCAGGCCATGTGCAGCGTCGCCGCCTGCGTCGAGACCGTGGCGATGCCGAGCATGGCTGCCAGCGTGATGCCCGACAGCAGCTTTCTTGTGAGGTGAACCATTCTCGTCTCCCATCTTTGCTTGAACCCGATGCCCTTGCAGTTTCTGCGGACCGCTTCCAAGACACACGCGCTTTGGACTATCGGCCCAGTCTATGCGGCTTCGCGCCGTCTTGTGTAAAGCAGCTTCACGCCGTCTGGTCTCAAGCGCCTTCATGCGTCTCGTCGCTGATTGCCTTTCGCAGGAAACCCCTTGCCTTGGCGAGGGCTGCGCGCGCCTCCTCGACCTCAAGCCCGGTGATGGTCAGCAGGATCGCCAGCTTCACGTCGTTGCCGGTCCGGCCGAGCGCGTGGCGCGCCTGCGCCGCCGTGCAGCCTGTGGTCTGCATCACGATCCTGGTTGCCCTGGCGGCCAGTTTCCTGTTGGACGGATTAAGGTCCACCATCAGGTTCTGGTAGCTCTTGCCGATGCGGATCATCGAGGCCGTGCTCAGCATGTTGAGCACCAGCTTCTGCGCCGTTCCGGATTTCAGCCGCGTCGAGCCGGTCAGCACCTCGGGACCGACGACCGGCGAGATGGCGATGTCGGCAATGCCTGCTATGGTCGATGCCGGATTGCAGGACAGGGCGACCGTCGTTGCCCCCACCTGCTTGGCATAATTCAACCCGCCGATCACATAGGGCGTGCGCCCGCTGACCGCGATGCCGACCACCACGTCGTCCGGGGTGAGCTTGATGTCCTGCAAGGCCCTGGCGCCCATCTTGGGATCATCCTCGGCCCCTTCGGTCGAGCGCACCAGCGCGTCGGGCCCGCCGGCGATCAGGCCAACGACCATGCCTTCCGGCACGCCGAAAGTGGGCGGACATTCCGAGGCGTCGAGCACGCCCAGCCGGCCGCTGGTGCCGGCGCCCATATAGATAAGCCGAGCGCCTTTCTGGAAGGCGAGGACGATGCGGTCGACCGCGGCCGCGATGTCCGGCAGCACCTTTTCGACCGCTGCCGGAACCACCCGGTCCTCGTCGTTGATCTTGCGCAGCACATCGATCGTCGGCAGCAGGTCGATGTCCATGGTCCGCGGATTCCGGCCTTCGGAAACCAGCCGGTCCAGCTCGGACATCAAACCTTGCTCGCTCATCCCAGTGCTTTCAAATCAGTGCTTTCAAAAATCAGGCCGCTCAGCCTGTTCGGAAGTGGTTCCTCTTTGGCTCCGGCACACGCGTATTTCGTTATGCTACCCCGTTTCGTTAACGTCTTAGAATTCTATATTCGTTCCGTCAACGGAAAGATGGAATAAATTATTCCTGCCGCGCTAATGCTTGCCGAGTGACCTGCGGGCAAGAATGATCGCCCCGGAAACCGCGTCGCCATCGGCGGCTTTCAGGCGCCGGCGAACGTCGGGTGCGAGCCATGGTTCGAGCGGACTGGCGAGCCCGCCCAGCAGGGCCACGCGCGGCGCGCCTTTTTCGAACAGAACCCGCACCAGCGTGTCGATCTGTTCGGCGGCCTTTTGCACGATGCGCCGCCCTGCCGGATCGCCTTGGTCGGCGTGGCGCATCACCATCGGCGCCAGGGCCGCATAGTCGGTGGCGCTGGCGCGGTCCATCCAGGCCACGGCTTGCATCGGGTCGTTCTCGAAACGCTGCATGACTTCCGCCAGCAGTGCCGTGCGCTCATGCCGGCCGTCATGGGCGCGCAACGCCAGCTGCACGGCCTTCAGCCCGAGATCGGCGCCGCTGCCTTCGTCGGAGATCGGAAAGCCATAGCCTCCGGCGCGCAGGTCGCGGCCCTCGACGAAGCCGAGGCCGATCGAACCGGTGCCGGCGATGACGATGGCGCCGTCCTGGCCCGAATGCGCGCCGAGGCAGGCGGCGACGCCATCGCTGACGAAATCGATGCTGGCAAAGGGATGCGCGATCGCCCGCAGCGCCTCCAGCGCGCCCTTGCGGCCGATCCCGGCAAGGCCGATGCCGGCGTGAATTCGGGCGCTTTCCGCCGCGCCGAACCCTGCCTCCTCGATCGCCGCGCCAAAGGCCTTGGCAACCGACGCCCAGGCCGTATCGATGCCGAGCCGCGTCGACGCCGGACCGGAGAGGCCTTGTCCCAGCACGGTTCCCTCGGCATCCTCGACGCGGGCGCGACAGCCGGTTCCGCCGCCGTCGACGCCGAGAAAATAATCGGAGCGGCCGTTGTTCATGCGCTCAGCCGCTCGATGTCGGCGCCGCACAGACGCAGCTTGCGGTCCAGTTGCTCATAGCCACGGTCGAGATGATAGACCCGGTTGATGGTCGTCTCGCCCTCGGCGACCAAGGCCGCCAGCACCAGCGACACCGAGGCGCGCAAATCGGTGGCCATGACTTGCGCGCCATGCAGTTTCTCGCCGCCGCGCACCAGCGCGGTGGTGCCTTGCAGCTTGATGTTGGCGCCGAGCCGCATCAGTTCGGGAACATGCATGAAGCGGTTCTCGAAAATGGTTTCGCGCAGCAGCGACGCGCCCTGCGCGCAGCACATCAGCGCCATGAACTGCGCCTGGAGATCGGTCGGAAAGCCCGGATAGGGTTCCGTCGTGACGTCGGCGGCCTTGAACGGCCGCTCGCGCGACACGATGAGCCCGCGGTCGCCCGGCCAGACGCCGACGCCGGTCGCCTCCAGCAGTTGCACCACCGAGGCCATGTGCTCGAGCCGGGCATGCGTCAGTTCCAGTTGCCCGCCGGTGATCGCCGCGGCGATGGCATAGGTGCCGGCCTCTATCCGGTCCGGAATGATGTCGTGCCTGGCCGCGCGCCAGTCCGTGTCGCCGGCGATCAGGATGCGATGCGTGCCGGCGCCTTCGACGCGCGCGCCCATCGCGTTGAGGCAAGCGGCGAGGTCAGCCACCTCCGGCTCGCGCGCCGCGTTGAGGATTTCGGTTTCGCCCTTGGCCGTGGCCGCCGCCATCATGGCGGTTTCCGTCGCCCCCACCGATGGCGAGCTCAGCACGATGCGCGTGCCGGTGAGCCCGTTCGGCGCCGAGGCGACGATCAGCCCGTTCTCGATGGCGATGCGGGCGCCCAGCGCCGCGAGTGCGGCGACATGCATGTCGACCGGCCGCGCGCCGATCGCGCAGCCGCCGGGCAGCGAAACCCGCGCATGGCCGAAACGGGCGAGCAGCGGCGCCAGCACCAGCACCGTCGCGCGCATCTTTCTGACGGTGTCGTAGGACGTCTCCCTGGAAACGGCGGCACTGGTGTCGATCGTCGCGGCATGGGCCGATCGCGTCACCTCGGCGCCGTGCAGCCGCACCACGCCGAGCATGTTCTCGACATCGGTCACATCGGGCAGGTTGGTCAGTTCGAGCGGGTAGGGACTGAGCAGCGCCGCCGCGATCTGCGGCAGAGCGGCGTTCTTGGCACCCGATATGGTGACCGCGCCTTGCAGTCTTTGCCCGCCGACGATGCGCAGTCTGTCCATGGCTGAAACCTTGTGCGCCGGGCCGCGTCCGGGCGCGGCGCTCTCGAAAGCTGTTCCCGAGCTCAATCCGGCCCGCTTGAGAATTAATTCCGCGTTCTTGGCTGTCAATCGAAATTGGAATAAATTATTCCTTGGCCGTGCGGCTGGACGCCAAAGCGCAAGGGGAATCATGTCCGTTCTGAACAGGATCAATGCCAAGCTCGACGGCATGGCGCCCGGCGATCGTGAGATCGGCCAGTACATCGTCGAAAATCCCGAGGAGATGCTGCGGCTGTCGACGGCTGCTCTTGCGGCTGAGATCGGGCGCAGCCAGTCGAGCGTCGTCAAATTCAGCCAGAAGCTCGGCTATGCCAGCTACCAGGAGCTCAAGCTCGCCGTCAGCGAAGCCAAGGCGCGGGAATGGCAGGTGCCGGCCGGTATGATCCACGGTTCGATCGAGGTCGGCGACGGCTATCAGGTCATCTTGAAGAAGCTGATCGGCAGCAAGCTTCTGTCGATGGAGCGGACCGTCGCCGCCAACAGCGAGCGGATCATCTCCAGGGCGCTGGAACTGCTGGATGGTGCGCGCCGCATACATCTGGCCGGCGTCGGCGCCTCCTCGCTGGTGGCGCGTGATTTCTCCTACAAGCTGATGAAGCTTGGCCGCGATGTGCTGCATGACAGCGACAGCCATATCCAGATGGCCAATGCCTCGACGCTCGGGCCTGACGATGTGCTGTTCGCGCTCTCCCATTCGGGCGCCAGCATCGAAACTCTGCGCATCGCCGAGCTTGCCCGCAAGCGCGGCACCATGGTGATCGCGGTCACCGGCCTGCACGACAATCCGCTGAGCCGCGTTGCCGATATCTGCCTCTACACCATCGCCGACGAGGAGCGTGCGCGCTCATCGTCCATCACCGCGCGCGATGCGCAGCTGACGCTGACCGACCTTCTGTTCATCCTCCTGGTGCAGAAGCAGCCGGACGCCAATGACTACGTCCACAACAGCGAGGCGGCGGTCTCGGTGCTGAAGGCCGAATGGTCTTCCTGACATGCCCGGACCGCGTCAGCCCTGACGAGGCACGCCCTTGGCAAGCAGGTAGACGAGATACGGCCCGCCGAGCAGTGAGGCGAACAGGCCGACAGGCAGTTCGTACGGGAAGGCCGCCATGCGCGACAGCCAGTCCGATATGGTCATCAGCAAGGCGCCCAGAAGCATCGCCCCGGCAAGATGAATGCGTGCGCGCCAAAAGCCGAGGAGCCGGGCAAGGTGTGGCGCGATCAGGCCGACGAAGCTCAACGGGCCGACGATCAAAGCGGCCAGCGCGGTCAGGAGCGCGCTGACGACGACCAGCATCAGCCGCCCGCCGGCTACGGGCACGCCAAGTCCGCGCGCGCTGTCGGCCCCGAGCGGCAGGATGTCCAGCCAGCGCGCGGCAAGAAAAAGCGGCAGCGTCAGTGGCAACAGGCAGGCCAGTGCAACGGCTGCGTCCAGGGCGGTCGCCTGGCCGGTCGAACCGCTCAGCCAGCGCAACAGCACATAGGACTGTGTATTGCCCATCGCGATCGTCGCGGTGATCAGCGCGCTGCACAGTGCGCTCATGGCAATGCCGGCAAGCAGCAATCGGTCGGCGCCGAACTTTGCCTTGGCGGCGATGGCCAGCATGGCGGCCAGTGCCGCCAGTGAGCCCGCGGCCGAGCCGGCGAGCTGCCAGCCGAGCCCGGTCGTTGCGCTGACCGTCAGCACGGCGGTCAGACCGGCGCCCGCGCCGGTGCCGACGCCAAGCACTTCGGGGCTCGCCAGAGGGTTGCCGGTAACGCGCTGGATGACCACGCCCGCCGCCGCGAGCATCGCGCCGGCGGCCGCGGCCACGCCGACACGCGGCGCGCGCCAGGAGACGAGATCGGCCAGCAGGTCGCAGCCGGCGATCGACCACCCTGCCGGTCCACGCCCGACGACGAGAGCCAAGGCGGCGGCGGCAAATGTGAGCGCCAGCAGGACGAAGATGATGAGCCATGGCCGGCGAGCCTTGCGCGGTGCCGCGCCATTGGAACCGAGATGCGGCCATTCGAACATGCGCAGCCTCGGCAACAGCCACAGCAGCAGTGGGCCGCCCAGAAGCGCGGTTCCCGCGCCGGTCGGAATACGCTCGCCGCCGGAGCCGGCGGCCAGTTGGACCAGCCCGTCCGTCAGCCACAGCAGTACCGCGCCAATCAGCGGCGCGGCGATCAGCTTCCGCCGCAGGGTGCGCGCGCCCGAAAGCGTGGCGAGCGCCGGCGCGGCAAGGCCGACGAAACCGATGACGCCGATCTGCGCCGCGACAGTCGTTGCCATCCACACCGCAAGCGCGATGATGAGAAAGCGGCTGGTGTGGCGGGCAACGCCAAGGCCGCGCGCCGAGGCGTCGTCGAGGCCAAGGATGGTCAGCGGCCGCAGCAGCATCAGCGCCGCGGCGGCGCCGGCCGCCAGCCTGATCGTCAGCGCGATGGCCGGTCGCCAATCCTGCTGCACCAGCGACCCGCCGCCCCAGATGAACAGCGAGAACAGGTAATCGCCATTGGCGAGGATCAGCGCGGCGCTGACGGAACTCGCGGTCAGCGCCACCATCATTCCGGCGAGCACGACCGACACCGGCTCCAGCCCGCGCCGCCAGGTCAACGCCAGCACCAGCAGCACAGCGGCGGTGCCGCCGGCAAAGGCCACCAGCCCTTGCGATCGCTCCATCAGCAACGGCGCGTAAAGCGAGGCGAGCGTCATCGCCAGTTGCGCGCCGCCCGAAATGCCGAGCGTCGATGGTTCCGCCAGCGGATTGCGCAGCACATGCTGCAACAGCAGGCCGGACAGGCCGAGCACGGCGCCCGCCAGCACCGCTACGACGGCGCGCGGCAGCGAGCTGTAGAACAGGATGACATGGCGGAGATCGCCCGGCACCGATGCCGGCTGCTGCATGCCGACGCGCCATGCGAACAAGAGTGCGGCCAGCCCCGCGAGCAGGCCCCACAGGATGATGGGCGACAGCGCGCCGCCGATGGTGCGGTGAGGTATCTTGCTTCGGGCCACAGCGCGCTCCGTCACGAAGCATGACCCGCAAGCGCCGCCGTCGCCAGGCGCGCGAAGCGGCGGGCCGACGGCAGGCAGCCGAAATGGTTGATGGCTTCGAGCACCGCGACGCGGCCCTGGCGCACGGCCGGCAGCGCGTTCCACAAGGCATTGGTGGGAAGCGAGCGCCCGACGTCCGCCGGCAAGGGCGAGACGATCAGGATGGAGGCCTCGGGCACCCGCGCCAGCGCCTCCAGGCCAACGGGTGCTGCCGCGCTGTAACTTGTCTCGTCGGACCAGGCATTGACCAGGCCGAGCCGCGTGAGCACGTCACCGAACATGGAGTCCCGGCCGAAGGCGCGGAAGTGCCTGGAGTCGCCGAGGCTAATGACAAAGACCGGCCGTGCGGACCTGGTTGGCATGGCGGCGCGACGCCGCGCTATGTCGTCGGCGGTTTCGTCGACGTAACGCTTCGCTTCGGCCGGTCGTCCGAGCTTTTCGCCCAGGGCCAGCGTCGCTGCCTCGGCGAGTGCGTAGGGCGGCACTCCGGCCTCGTAGACGGTTTGCGCGAACACCGGCGCGATGCGCTCCAGAATCGGGCGTTGGTACTCGTAGAAATTGGAGATGACGATCAGGTCCGGCGCGACGATGCGCAACAGCTCGTAGTTGGGCGTGCCGCGCAGTCCGAGATCGGTCACGGATTGGGGAATTGCAGGCTCGACCGCAATCCTGCGGAACTGGATCAGTTCGGCCGCCGCCGCCGGCTCGATGCCGAGCGCCAGAAGCGTTTCCAGCATGCCCCAATCGATCGCGGCAACATTTGTCGTCGTAGTCCTGCCGGCAACCGGCGGCAGCAAGGCCGCGGCCGTTAGCGCAAGCACCTGCCGTCTGTTGGGCGGATGGATCATCGCCGGCGGGTTCGGTCCATGATTACCAACTCGTGTGCGCCTTCAGCTTGAAGGAGCGGCCTTCGCCGTAGGAGCAGGTGAGCGTTGTCTGGCAGCTCGACACATAGGTCTTGTCGAAAAGGTTGGTGATGTTGAGGTCGACGCCCCAGTTCTCCTTCTCGTAGCCGAGCTTCAGGTCGGCCAGCGTCACCGCCGGAACCTTCGCCGTATTCTCATTGTCTGCCCATGAGGAGCCGATATAGCGCAACCCGCCGCCAATCGAGATGCCGTCATACCAGTCGCCACGGAAGGTGTAATCGACCGATGCGGAAGCCATCACTTCCGGCACGATGAAAGGCGTCTTGCCGATGAGCGCCGGGTTGGCGTCCTTGGTGATGTCGATGTCGTAAGCTGTGAATGCACCGGTAACCCGGAAATCCTCCGTCACGTTCACCTTGCCTTCGAGTTCGACGCCGCGTGAACGCACCTCGCCGGTCTGCATCTGGGTGAAGGGAGTGACATTCGACGGCACGTTCTGGCGGGTCAGGTCGAACAGCGACAGGGTGAACAGGCCATCGATAAAAGTCGGCACGTATTTCACGCCGACTTCGTATTGCGTGCCCTCTTCCGGCTTGAACAGATTGCCCATCGCATCGGTGCCGATGATCGGATTGAAGAAGGTGGCGATGCTGGCATAGGGGGTTACGCCGTTGGCAAACTCATAGGCCAGGCCGGCGCGGCCGGAGAAATCGCCAACCGTGCTGCTCTGCGTGCTGGAGCCCGCCGAGTAATAGGTCGGGCGGTTGTCGGCTTCGAGCCAGCCACGGTCGTAGCGGCCGTTCAGCGTCACCAGCCAGCCGTCGCCGAAGCGCATTTGATCCTGTGCATAGAAGCCAAGCTGTTTCTGCGTCAGGTTCTGATTGAGATAGCTGACGCGAGGTGTCAGCGGCGAACCGTACACCGGATCGAAAGCGTCGATTGGATTGTCATAATTGGGATCGTAGAGGCCGGACGACTGTACCTGGTCGATGTTGTAATATTTGAAATCGACGCCAGCGAGGATCGTATGTTCGATCGCTCCGGTCGCCACCTTGCCTTCGATCTGGTTGTCGGCGAGGAACGTCTTGGCCGTGGTGTCATGATCGAAATTGATCCGCGCCAGCTCGGTCGGCCCTCCGATCGTTGACCAGCCGTTCGGATAGACGCTGACCTCGTTGATGTCGGCGGCGGTGAAACGGGCGCTGGAGCGAACGGTCCAGTCATTGTCGAACGTGTGCTCGAACTCGTAGCCGAGGGAGCCCTGTTCGCGCTTGTAGAGATCGATGCTCGGCTCCGTGAAGTTCGCATCGGGATCGATGCGGCCATAGTTCACGCCGCCGACAATGTGATCGACCACGGTGCCATCGTAGGGCAGGAAGCTGCCGCCATTATGGTTCTCGTCGATGTGGCTGTAATTGGCCAGTATGGTTAGCGTGGTCGCTTCGTCTGGCTTCCAGCTAATGCTCGGCGAGATGAAGCCGCGCCAGCCGTTCTGCAGGTCGCTGTAGGTATCGCCGCCGGCGACCTTGCCCGTCATCCGGTAGCTGACCGTGCCGTTGCTGGCGACATCGCCGATGTCGAAGCCGAGATAGACATTGCCGGCATCGTTGATGCCGGTTTCGACATAGCGCGTGCGTTCGAAATCCGGGCGCTTGCTGACATAGTTGACCAGGCCGCCCGGATTGCTGCCGCCATAAAGCACCGAGGCCGGCCCCTTCAGCACTTCGATGCGCTCAAGGCCGAAGCTGTCGACATAGAAACCGCCGAAACCATAACTGAACAGCTGGAGGCCATCCATGTAGGTGCCGGTGGCCGTTGCATCGAAGCCGCGAATGTACATCCAGTTGGTGTCGCTGTCGGGACCGAAAGGCTGCGCAAAGAGGCCGGCGGTGTAGCGCAGCGCCTCGTCAGCTTTCTGTGCACCCTGATCCTCGATCTCCTGCCGTCCGACCACCGAGACGGATTGCGGGACCTCCTTGATGTCGGTCGCCGTCTTGGAGCCGGTTCTGGTTGTCTTGGCGACGACGCCGTCGACCGGCCCGGTCGCGCTGTCTCCGGCCTCGCCCTCGACAACGACCGGTTCGAGCTGGGTGCTGGATTGCGCCGTCTGCGCGAACGCCGGCATTGGCGGGATCGTCGCGGCAGCGGCGACGCCAGCCGCCAGAAGCGCCTTGATCCGGTAAATTCTGCTCATCAGGAAAGTCCCCGTCTGTCGTCGTTGAGATACTTGATGATTTACCTCAACTTATCAACGGGTCATTGGACTGATTTGGGCGGCTTGTCCATTCTTGTCCAAACCACTGATATCGCGGTGCCGTGTTGCGGAAATGTCACCGGCGGCCGGCGCTCTTCATCCACGCACCCGGGGTCAATCCGACCACGGACTTGAACACGCGGGTGAGGTGCGCCTGGTCGAAGAAGCCGGTGGCCTGCGCGATGTCGCCAAGCGAGGCAGCCTCATGCGCCATCATCGCCTTTGCCCTGTCGATCCGCGCCTGCATCTGCCAGCGATGCGGCGGCACGCCCGTTGCTGCCTTGAAGGCATGGCTCATCGCGGTTTCGGACAGGCCGGTCAGCGCGGCAAGATCAGCAAGGCGGATCCTGTCCAGGCAGTGGGCGTCGATGTAATCCGTGACGAGGCGCAGTTTGCGGCGGGGCAGGGGCGACCGGCGCCTGGCGGCACTTGGCCGGTCTATCTGGAAAAGGCATGCGAACAAGGCGTTGAGCAGACCTTCGCCATAAAGATCATGCAGGTTCCACTCGCTGCCGCATTCAGCGGCGATAAGGCCGGCAAGCGTGGCGATCCGATCATCGCGAAACTGGAGGCGCGAGATCTGCAAGGCATCGCGATCGAGGCTGCGGCCGAAGCGGCGGGTCAGTGTCGCAGCGTCGAAATGCAGGTCGAGATGCCTGATCCGTTTGAGTCCCTCGACGCGGCCGCGGATCGGCACCCCGGCCGGTATATAGGCTGCGGAAAACGCCTGGTTGTGGCGGCGCGGTTCGCCCTGGGCGCCTTCGACGACGAAGGCACCGTCGCCGTCGATATCGAGAGCGACGAACAGCCGGGGGTCGGGAGAGACGTAATAACCCTCGGCATTGTCACCGCATGAGACATCCCAGAGGTCGGCGACGACGCCGTCCCAGACGTGCCATTTCAGCTCGCCGATCACGGCAAATCCCTGAATCCGGCTCTCCATGCGCGCGACGAAGGTCAATTCTGCTTATCCCGGGCATAAACATGATAGAAAAGATCATGTTTATGCCCGGTCAGCGACAGCACCGCAAGCCCTTGCGTTCGAAGGTCGTGCTGAACCGACGCCGCTGCTGTCGGTCAGCGCAGCCTCAGACGCTTTCGAGATAGGTCTCGATCTCGAAGTCGCTGACGTTGAGCGCGAATGTATTCAGTTCCTGGCGTTTGCAGGCGATGAAAGAGTGGCGCAGGATCGCCGGGAAGATCTCCGCCACATGCGTCCCGCTTTCAAAGGCCGCGATCGCGGATGCCCAGTCCGGCGGCAACTTGGCCGGGGCAAGGCCTTGCCCATCATTCCCGGTTGGGTCGCCCGGTGACATCTGCCTTTCGATGCCGACCAGTGCCGCGCCCAGTATGGCGGCAAGCACAAGATAGGGATTGGCGTCCGCTCCCGACACGCGATGCTCGATCCGGCGCGCACCAGTCGGGCCGCCGGGAATGCGGATCGCGACCATGCGGTTCTCGTAACCCCAGGCGACGGCGGTCGGCGCGTAGGATCTCGGCCGGAGCCTGCGGTAGGAGTTGAAATGCGGCGCGAACACCAGCGTGCTCTCGGCCATCGCCGCCAGCAGTCCGCCGACAGCGTGGCGCATAATGCCGGAGCCCTGGTCGGTGCCGTCGTCGAAGACGTTGCGCCCGTTGGCGTCGACAAGGCTGAAATGGACGTGGAAGCCGTTGCCGGCTCGGTCGCCATAAGGCTTGGCCATGAAGCAGGCGGCAAAGCCGTGCTTGCGGGCAATGCCCTTCACCGTGCGCTTGAACAGGACGGCGTCGTCGGCCGCCCGCAGCGCGTCCGCGACATGGTTCAAATTGATTTCGAACTGGCCGACGCCGTTCTCGGCAATGGCGGTATCGACGGGAATGTCTTGTGCTCGGCAGGCTTCGTAGATGTCGTGGATGAAGGCCTCGAAGTCGTCGATCTCGTCGATTGACAGTGCCGCGTCGGAATCCAGACGCCGCCCGGTGACCGGCGAGACAGGCCCGACCGGTCGCTGCGATTGCGGGTCGACAAGATAGAATTCGAGCTCGGTGGCGGCCACAGGCGTCAGGCCCAAAGCCTTGTAGCGGTCGAGGATACGGGCCAGTGCCCGCCGGGGATCCCCGAGATACGGTGCGCCGCCTTCGTCGGCGAGCCAGAGCGGGATGAGGGCGGTCGGATGCGCCGTCCAGTTCACCGGAAGGATGCCGCGGCCGGTCCATTGGCACAATCCGTCTGCGTCGCCGGTCGAGAACACCAGCGCGTTGCCTTCGATATCCTCGCCCCAGATGTCCAGCCCGATCAGCGAATAGGGCATGCGCAGCTTGCCCTCCAGTGCCTTGCGCGCCTGCTCGACGGGGATGCGCTTTCCCCGCATGATGCCGTTGAGGTCGCACACCGCGGCCCTCAGGCTCTGGATGTCGTTTCGGCTCTCAAGCCAGCTCAGAACGTCCGCAATTGCATCGCCCAATTTCCAACCTCTGGTTTCGAAGGTGCCCGAGCCCTGATCGGCCGCGCTGTCCCTGGTAAAAATGGCTTGTGAGTTTTCGGGATCCATATCTGGCCGCAGCCGGATGTTTCCCTATTTATTCAAGTCATTAGCTGGGATGTCGGGAGGCATTTCAAAACCAGTTGCGCGATCTGCGACCGAAACATAGAGGCAAGAGCGTGGAAAGCCAAGGCTCGGCATCGGGCTTGGCGCGCGCAGGGTGAAGCCGGGATGCCGGCATCACTCTCGGGCATGCGCGGCCGTCGTGGGGATATGAAACGTCCCTATCACAAATCTTGACCTTCCCCGCACTTGCACCTCTGGCCGCTCTCTGGCTTTTTGGGACACCCATCCGAGCGGACTGATTCGTCACGCCGCTCTGCGTCGATTGCCGTTTTGCGGTGTGATCGATCTGGCGGGGCGTGAAGCGCGAGCGACTGGCGAAGGAGAAGACGCATGGCCGAGTTCAAGAAGCCCGAGATCTCCGAGATGAGACCCAAGATCACCGTTGTCGGCGTCGGCGGCGGCGGCGGCAACGCCATCAACAACATGATCGCCGAGCAGCTTCAGGGCACCGAATTCATTGCCGCCAACACAGACGCGCAGGCGCTCACCATGTCCAAGGCGACGCGGCTGATCCAACTCGGCGCGCATGTGACCGAAGGGCTGGGCGCCGGATCGCTTCCCGAGATCGGCCGCGCCGCGGCCGAGGAATCGCTGGACGAGATCATGGACCATCTGGCCGGCACCCACATGTGCTTCGTCACCGCCGGAATGGGCGGCGGCACCGGAACCGGCGCCGCGCCGGTCATAGCCCAAGCGGCGCGCAAGGCAGGCATCCTGACGGTCGGCGTCGTCACCAAGCCGTTCACTTTCGAGGGCAGGCGCCGCATGCAGATGGCCGAAGAAGGCATCGAGCGGCTGCGCGAAAGCGCCGACACCGTGATCGTCATCCCCAACCAGAACCTGTTCCGGATCGCCGACGCCAAGACCACCTTCGCCGATGCCTTCGTCATCGCCGACCGGGTGCTCTATGCCGGCGTCAGCTGCATCACCGATCTCATCGTCAAGGAAGGCCTGATCAATCTCGACTTCGCCGACGTCAAATCGGTGATGCGCGGCATGGGCCGCGCCATGATGGGAACCGGCGAGGCGTCAGGCGATAGCCGGGCGATGAAGGCGGCGGAAGCCGCCATCGCCAACCCGCTGCTGGACGAGATGTCGATGAAGGGCGCCAAGGGCGTGCTGGTCTCGATTTCCGGCGGCCGCGACATGACCCTGTTCGAGGTCGACGAGGCCGCCACGAGAATCCGTGAAGAGGTCTATGAAGACGCCGACATCATCGTCGGCGCCATCTTCGACAAGAGCATGGAAGGCCGGTTCAGGGTTTCGGTGGTGGCCACCGGCCTCGACCGCGGGCTCGGCGTGGAAGATGCCGATGCCGGCATGGCGCACGACCATTCCATGCCATTCGCGGCGCGGACGTTGCAATAGGCGCTGCTCGCCGGCGGCCTTGGCCGCTGCCGGGCACCTCGACGTCCCCGGCGCACCACCAAGTTCGGCCTGGACCTGATCACCCGAAAGCGGCTTGCCGAATGGTGCGATCCGCTCACCGGCGAACGCTGGGCGCCGCCGCTTCACCTAGACGGCGGCGACGGTGATCGGATTCCTGCGCTTTCGCTGCCGCTGTTACCCTGACCGGTGCCACGCCCGGTGTTCGCTCGTCCATTCTCATTGAAAATCAGCGTTTGCAGGCGCTTGGCGCTTGACTCCGATGCGTCCATGTGAAAAATTTTGCAGAACCTGAAAAAAATATCAGAGGGCGGAACGTGGTTGGATTTGGAAACGGCCTCTTGCGCGATGATGAAACCGGCATGGCGGCACGCGCCGCCTGGCTTCATTACGCTGGCGGCCTGACCCAGTCCGAGGTTGCCAAGCGCCTCGGGCTGACCAGCCTCAAGGCCCACCGCCTCATCACCAAGGCCAATCAGGAAGGGCTGGTGAAGGTCTATATCGACGGCGAAGTCTCGGAATGCGTCGAGCTCGAGGACGAGCTTTCGCGCCGCTACGGCCTCGATTATTGCGAGGTGGTTCCCGATTTCGATTCCGAGGAATTGCCGCTCAAGGCGCTCGGCATCGCCGGCGCGCAATTCCTCAAGCGTGAGATCGAACGCGGCGAGCAGGCGCTGATCGGCGTCGGCCATGGCCGCACGCTCGCCGCCTGCGTGGAATACCTGCCGCGCAGCTCGACAGACAAGATCCGCTTCGTTTCGCTGCTCGGCGGCTTGACGCGGAAGTTCTCGGCCAACCCGCATGACGTCATTCACCGCCTCGCCGAGCGCACCGGCGCCGAAGCCTATGTTATGCCGGTGCCGATGTTCGCCAACACGGTGGACGACCGCGCGGTATTGCTGGGACAGAAGGGCATCAGCGAGGTTTTCGATCTCGCAAGATCCGCCGACCTTTTGTTTGCCGGCATCGGCACGGCCGAACGCGAAGCCTCGCTCGTCGCCACCGGCATGATCGAGAAGGGCGAGATGGAGGAGATCCGCCGCAATGGCGGCGTCGGCGAATTGCTCGGCCATTTCTTCGACGATGCCGGCAAAGCGGTGGCGACAACCCTTTCCAATCGGGCGCTGGCGCTGGCGCGCGAGGACATCGCCAGCCGCCGGATCGTCGCGGTCGCCGGCGGCAAGGTCAAGGTTCGAGCCGTCAAAGCGGTGCTGGAGGGCCGCTATCTCAAGGGCCTGATAACTGATGAGCGGACAGCGCGATCGCTCGTGGAGGAGACGCCAGTCGGGTAGCCGGCGTCGGTTCAGTTAAAACTACCCTGTGGAGGAGAAGACCAAATGCATGAGAAAGAGAAAGACCTCATTGACGCTTTCCTGCGCGGACAAGTCGACCGTCGTGGGCTGATCAAGGGCCTGGGTGCGATGGGCCTTGCCGCCGGCACGGCCGGTACGCTGCTCAATCTTGGGCAGACCCGGGCGCTGGCCGCCGACTTCGACTGGAAGGCGCACCAGGGCAAGACCATCAAGCTCCTGCTCAACAAGCATCCCTATGCGGATGCGATGATCGCCAACCTCGAAAACTTCAAGCAGTTGACCGGCATGAATGTCGTCTACGACGTGTTCCCGGAAGACGTCTATTTCGACAAGGTCACGGCCGCGTTGTCGGCGAGCTCGCCCGAATACGATGCCTTCATGACCGGCGCCTATATGACCTGGACCTACGGCCCAGCCGGCTGGATCACCGACCTCAATGAATGGATCAAGGATCCGGCCAAGACCAACCCCAACTATGCCTGGGATGACTTCCTGCCCGGCGTCAAGAACTCCTGCGCCTGGAACGGCAAGCCGGGCGGCGCTCTGGGGTCCGAAGACGCCAAGCAATGGTGCATTCCGTGGGGCTTCGAGCAAAACAACATCACCTACAACAAGGGGATGTTCGACAAGGCGGGCGTCAAGGTTCCCGGCAATATGGACGAGATGGTGGCCGCGGCCGCCAAGCTCACCAAGGATGTCGGCGGCGGCGTCTACGGCATTGGCGTGCGCGGGTCGCGCTCCTGGGCGACGATCCATCCGGGTTTCCTTTCGGCCTACGCCAATTTCGACCAGAAGGATCTGAACGTGTCGGCCGACGGCAAATTGTCGGCCGCCATGAACACCGCCCAGTCCAAGGCTTTCCACAAGCAATGGGTGCAGATGATCCAGGAAAGCGGTCCGAAGGACTGGTCGACCTACACCTGGTACCAGGTCGGCGCCGATCTCGGCGCCGGCGCCTCGGCGATGATCTTCGACGCCGACATCCTCGGCTACTTCATGAATGGCGGCGACAACAAGATGGCCGGCAAGCTTGCCTTTGCCGCCTTCAAGGCCAACCCGGAGGCCAAGGCGCCAACGCCGAACATCTGGATCTGGTCGCTGTCGATGTCCAACTTCTCCAAGGACAAGGACGCCACGTGGTACTTCATGCAGTGGGCCTCCGGACCCGAGCATGCTCTGTTCGGCGCCACCAAGATGGATTTCGTCAATCCGGTCCGCCAGTCGGTCTGGAAGGATGAGACGTTCCGCGAGAAGCTGAACAAGAGCTATCCCGGTTATGTCGAGATGTTCGACGCCTCGGCGCCGGGCGCCTCGATCAAGTTCACGGCGCAGCCGCTGTTCTTCGATCTCACCACCGAATGGGCGGCGACGCTGCAAAAGATGGTGGCCAAGGAAGTGCCGGTGGACGAGGGTCTCGATAAGCTGGCCGAAAGCATCAACGGCCAGCTCAAGGAAGCCGGCCTCGGCTAGATGTAATGGAGGACCGGCCAGCCTTGGCAGGCCGGTCCTCACCTGACCTTTTCAAGATTGCGACGCGGGGCCGTAAGGTGGCCGCCAATTCGCCCGACCGGCCGCCTTGCTCCCTTGGGCGGCCGGCAGGGCGGAGCGACAGGGACAACGGAGCAGCACGATGACTGCGGTGGTATCGCAAAGGCCCAAGCCCTCGGGCTTCAGGATCAGCAAGAGAGTGCTGCCCTACGTGCTCAGCCTGCCGGCTCTGCTGGTCTGCATCGGCATCCTGATTCCGTTCCTGACCTCGGTCGTCTATTCCTTCCAGCGCTATCGGCTGAGCCAGCCCTGGGCGCGGCAGTTCAACTGGGGCGACAACTACATCTCCTTCTTCACCGATCCGAAGTTCTGGAACACGCTCAAGATCTCGCTGCTCTATGCCGGCACCACGGTGGTGCTGGAACTGCTTCTCGGCCTCGCCATCGCGCTGCTTTTGCAGAAGCGATCGACCCTGAACAACTTCATCTCGATCATGCTGCTGATGCCGCTGATGACGGCGCCGGCACTGGCCGCGCTGATGTGGAAGCTGATGACCAATCCCGGCTTCGGCGTGCTGAGCTATCTTGCCAGCCTCATCGGCTTACAGGACTTCCGCTGGGCCTCGTCGCCGTCGACGGCTTTGTTCACCGTCGTTCTCGTCGATATCTGGGTCTACACGCCCTTCATCATGATCCTGCTGCTTGCCGGCCTGCGCAGCCTGCCGACGCAGCCCTTCGAGGCCGCGGCCCTCGATGGCGTGCCGAGGAGCTTCGTCTTCTTCCGCATCACGCTGCCGATGCTGACGCCGTATATCCTGTCGGCGACTTTGTTCCGCCTGCTCGATTCCATCCAGCAGTTCGACATCATCTACGCCATGACGCAAGGAGGACCGGGCGACACGCTGACCGTCTTCCAGGTCGAGGCCTATCTCAACTTCTTCCAGTCGACCAATGTCGGCCGCTCGGCGGCGCTGATGATCATCCTGTGGGCGATCACCTATTTCCTCTCCAACATCTTCATCAAGAACTGGCTCAGGCTGCGCGAGCGCGCCCGTGGCCAGGCATAGGAGGAGGCAGCCATGGAACACACCTCCTTGCTTGAACGCACCCTGCGCGGCGCGGCACTCACGCTGGTCGTGATCTTCTTCATGTTCCCGATCGTCTGGATCCTGATGATGTCGTTCCAGACCAACGAGACCATCCTGCGCATTCCGCCGCAGCTGGTCTTCGAGCCGACGCTTGCCAACTACACAGCGCTGATCACCGGCAAGCTGACGACCGCCGCCGGCACGCTCGACATCGCCTTCATGCGCAACCTGTGGAATTCGGTGTTCCTGTCGGTGACCTCGGTGGCGGTCTCGCTGCTGCTCGGCGTCCCGGCGGCCTACGCCTTCGCGCGGCACAAGTTCCGCGGCTCGGAGGACATCGCCTTCACGCTGCTGTCGTTCAGGTTCGCGCCGGCCCTGCTGGTGCTGTTGCCGCTCACGCTCTATTTCCAGAAGCTCGGGCTGGCCAACACCTATATCGGGCTGATCTGGGTCTACCAGCTGATCTGCCTGCCGCTGATCCTGTGGATCGTGCGCGGCTATTTCGAGGATATTCCGGCCGACATCGAATATGCCTATCGCATCGGCGGCCATTCCTGGTTTGCCACCTTCCGCAAGATCGCGCTGCCGCTCGCCGGCCCCGGCATCGCCGCTGCCGGCCTGCTTGCCTTCATCTTCGCCTGGAACAATTTCGTCTTCGCGCTGGTGCTGGCCTCGGCCGACAAGCAGCCGGTGACGGTCGGCGCGCTCGCCTTCATCACCTCCTCGGGCATCCAGTACGGCCAGATCTCGGCGGCCATCGTCCTGTCGATCACGCCGACGCTGGCGCTCGCCCTCTATGCACAGCGCTATCTGGTCGAAGGCCTGTCGCTCGGCGCGGTGAAGGGGTAGTTCCATGGCCAGCCTCGAACTCAGAAACCTCGTCAAGCGCTACAAGAGCCAGACCGTGCTCGACAATCTTTCGCTGACCGTCGCTGACGGTGAGACGCTGGTCCTGTTCGGACCCTCCGGCGCCGGCAAGACGGTGCTGCTGCGCCTCGTCGCCGGCGTCATCGACCCCGACGAAGGCAAGATCCTCATCGGCGGCGAGGACATGACCGACGTCGACGCCGAATTCCGTGGCGTCGGCATGGCGTTCCAGAATTTCGCGCTGTTTCCGCATATGAGCGCGTTCGACAACATCGCGACGCCGCTGGAGGCCAAGCGGTCGTCGCAGGGCGCGATCAAGGCCGGCGTCGAGAGCGTCGCCAAGCTGTTGAAGATCGCCCATGTGCTCTCCCACAAGCCGCGCGCTCTTTCCAACGGCCAGAAGCAGCGCACCGCGCTTGCCCGTGCGCTGGTCGGCTCGCCACCGCTGCTGCTGCTCGACGATCCCTTGCGCAATGTCGACGCCAAGCTGCGTTTTGAGATGCGGCTCGAACTGCCGCGACTGCTTGCCGACCGCGGCGCCACCGTCGTTTACGTCACCCAGGATTATAAGGAAGCCATGGCGCTCGGCGACCGCATCGCGGTCATGTCGCAAGGCGTCGTCAGCCAGCTCGGCACGCCCGAACAGATCTATCGCGAGCCGGCAAATGTCGAGATCGCGCGGCTGTTCGGCGACCCGACCATCAACCTGCTCGACGTCAAGCCGGCGCTTGGCGCCAAGGGAATCCATGTCGCCCTGTCGAATGTGCAGGTCCATCTCGGCGGGGCTCCCGAGACCGCGGTCGGCCGCGACTGCATCATCGGGCTCAGGCCGGAAGCACTGCATTTCGTCGGAGAAAATGAACCCGGCGCCATTCCGGTGACGGTCGAGGCCGAAACCCCGCTCAACGAAAAGATCGTCACGCTGGTGCGCACGTTGCGCGGCCGCGAGATCCTGGTTTCGCGGCCGGCCGGAACACCGGGCCGCAGCGAAGGCAAGGCCCACATTGCCGTCGACGGCAAGAGCGCCCTGTTGTTCGATCGCGCCGGCGGCGAGCGCATCGGCTCGAAGAATGTCGTCAGTTTGCGCAACGGAGAAGCCGCATGAGCGCGAGCGCACTCACCATTTCCGGCGTCGACAAATTCTATGGCCCGATCGACCGGGGCGTCCACGCCGTCAAGAAGCTGACGATGGAGATCGGCAAGGGCGAGATCGTGGCGCTGCTCGGTTCGTCCGGCTGCGGCAAGACCTCGACCTTGCGCATGATCGCCGGCTTCGAGGAGGTGTCGCGCGGCGCGATCGCGGTCGCCGGCCGCCAGGTGCACACGCTGCCGCCGGTCAGGCGCAACGTGGCGATGGCCTTCGAGGGCTATTCGCTCTACCCGCCGCTGACGGTGCGCGAGAACATGGCCTTCGCGCTCAAGGCGGCCCGGCTGCCCAGAAGCGAGGTTGAGGCCAGGGTCGCCAGCATCGCCAAGCTGCTCGAGATCGAGGATATGTTGGAGCGTTACCCAAGCTCTATCTCCGGCGGCCAGCAGCAGCGCGCCAGCCTGGGCCGGGCGCTGATCCGCGACGCCGATTTGCACCTGCTCGACGAGCCGATGGGGCAGCTCGAACCGCAGCTTCGCGCCGTGCTGCGCGGCCGCATCAAGCATTTCATCAAGGAGCGCGGCTTGACCGCGATCCTGGTCACCCACGACCAGACCGAGGCCAATGCGCTTGCCGACCGCATCGCGGTGATGGAAGGCGGCGTGCTGCAGCAATTCGATACGCCGGACAGGATCAAGGAGCGTCCGGCGAACCTGTTCACCGGCACCTTCGTCGGCGAGCCGCCGATGAATGTCTTCGAGGCCTATGTTGGAACCGCCGCCGGCCGCATCAATCTCAAGCTGCCCGACGGATTGTCGCTCGACTACGACAAGGACGCCTTCAGCGCTCCCGTCCGCGACCAGCTGCTCAGCCGCGAGCGGGTCGTCATCGGCATCAGGCCTTACGCGGTGCGGCGCTCGAAGGAGGGTGTTCCCGCCAGGGTCTCGGCCAACCAGTGGCTTGGCGACCAGACCCATATCGCGGCCGATTTCGCCGGCGGCTCGCTGGTCCTGGTCGAGCACGACCGCACCCGGCTGGACCTTGGCGCGCCGATCAATGTCAGCATCGACCCGAAGAACCTGCATGTCTTCGACCAGGCGAGCGGCGAGGCCATTTCGCACGGCATGGAGCTCGCCTGATGCGTGATCTCTTGATCGGTATCGACGCCGGTACTTCCGTCATCAAGTCCATCGCCTTCGACACGAAAGGCCGGCAGATCGCCGCCGCGGCAACGCCGAACCATTACGAGACGCTGCCGGGCGGCGGCGCCGAACAGGATCTGGCTTGCACATGGGCGGATGCGGCGGCGACCTTGCGCCAGCTTGCCGACAAGGTGCCCGATCTCGCCAGCCGGACGATCGCCATCGCGGTGACCGGGCAGGGCGACGGCACCTGGTTGATCGACGGCAAGGGCGAGCCGGTGGCAAAGGGCTGGCTCTGGCTCGACGCGCGCGCCGCCGGCGTCGTCGAGGAGATCCGCGCGCGGCCCGAGGACCGGCTGCGTTTCGAAAAGACCGGCAGCGGGCTCGCCGCCTGCCAGCAGGGCTCGCAGTTCGTGTTCATGAAGCGCAACATGCCTGAAATGCTCGACAAGGCGGCGACGGCGTTTCATTGCAAGGATTGGCTCTATTTCAAGCTGACCGGCGAACGCGCCACCGATCCTTCCGAGGGAACCTTCACCTTCGGTGATTTCCGCACCCGCGACTATAGCGACGATGTGCTCGACGTGCTCGGCGTCGCGGACCTCCGGCATCTCCTGCCGCCGGTCACAGACGGCACCAGGCACAGCGCCGGTCTGTCGCAGGCGGCGGCCGCCGCCACCGGCATGCTTGCCGGCACGCCGATCGTGCTCGGCTATGTCGACGTCGTCTGCACCGCGCTTGGCGCCGGCCTGCTCGACCGCGAGCGCAAGCCCGGCTGCACCATCATCGGTTCCACTGGCATGCATATGCGGCTGGCCGAGACGCCGGACGACGTGCAACTGAACGAGGCGGCAACCGGCTACACCATGGCCATGCCGGCGCCCGGCGTGTTCGCGCAGATGCAGTCCAACATGGCGGCGACGCTAAACATCGACTGGGTGCTTGGGCTTGCCTCCGGCATCCTCGCCTCGCAAGGCATCACCCGCAGCAATGGCGAAATGATTGCGCTCGTCGATGCCTGGATCGCGGCCTCGCAGCCCGCCTCACTGCTCTACCAGCCCTATGTGTCGGAGGCCGGCGAGAGGGGGCCGTTCGTCGATGCCAATGCGAGAGCCGGCTTCGTCGGCATTTCCTCGCGCCACGGCTATGCCGACCTGGTGCGCGCTGTCTTCGAGGGATTGGCCTTCGCCGCGCGTGACTGCTACGCCGCCATGGGGCCATTGCCGCGCGAGATCCGGCTGACCGGCGGCGCCGCCCGAAGCCCGGCGCTGCGCAAGATCCTCGGAGCCGCCGTCGGCGCAGACATCCGCACCAGCCAGCGCGAGGAGGCCGGGGCGGCCGGCGCGGCGATGATAGCCGCGGTCTGCGTCGGCCTGTACAAGTCGATGGACGAATGCGTCGCGGAATGGGTGACGCCGCTGCTTGGCGAGGCGGAGCCGAGTGATCGGGACCTCGCCGCGATCTACGACAGGATGACCCCGTCCTACATGTTGGCGCACCAGGCGCTGCGGCCGGTCTGGCGCGCGATGGCTTCGGTGCAGGCAAATTGAGAAGTCGAGTATGCCCAGGAAAATAGCGATCATTGGTGACAACTTCATGCTTCCGGAGGTGTTTCGCGCCAAAATCGAGAAGGTCGCGAGCGGTGACCTCGATGTCAGGACATTGCAGACCGCCTGGCCCGACGAGCCGATGGAATTCGGCGATCCGGCGCTCGGCCTCGACAAGGTCAAGGAGTATTTCGGCCGTCCCGACGAGGTCGTCGAGTTCATTGGCGATGCCGAGATCCTCGTCACCCAGCTTGCACCATTGTCGGAGGGCATGATGCGCCGCCTGCCGGCCCTGAAGCTGGTCGCGGTGTCGCGCGGCGGCCCGATCAACATCGACATGGAAGCGGCGCGCGCGCATGGCATCACCGTCGTCAACGTGCCCGGCCGCAACGCGACCGCCGTGGCCGAATTCACCATCGGCGCCATATTGGCCGAAACGCGGCTGATCCGGGTCGGCCACGAAGCGCTGCGCAGGGGCGAATGGCGCGGCGATCTCTACCGCGCCGACCGCACCGGCCGCGAGCTTAGCGAGATGACGGTCGGCGTCGTCGGTTACGGCAATATCGGAACAAAGGTAGTCAGGCTGCTGCGCGCTTTCGGCTGCCACGTTCTGGTCAGCGACCCCTATGTGCAGTTGAGCGCAGAGGACCGCAACGCCGGCGTCGAACTGGTCGCGCTTGACGATCTCCTATCCCGCTCCGACGTGGTCACGCTGCATTCGCGGGTGACGCCGGAGACGCGCGGCCTGATCGGCAAGGACACCATCGCGCGGATGAAACCCGGGGTGATCTTCGTCAACACGGCGCGCGGGCCGCTGGTCGACTATGACGCACTCTATGAGGCGCTTGTTTCAGGCCAGATCGCCAGCGCCATGCTGGAGACGTTCGCGGTCGAGCCTGTGCCGTCGGACTGGCCCTTGCTGCAGCTTCCCAACGTGACGCTGACGCCGCATATCGCCGGCGCCTCGGTGCGCACCGTGACCTATGCGGCCGAGCAGGCCGCCGAGGAAGTGCGCCGCTATATCGCCGGGCTGCCTCCGGTCAATCCGTGCTGAGGCGGCAGCCATGGTGTGTAAATCCGGCAGCGAGATCGTGACGAGATGAGTGGCGGACCCGAAATCGTCGACCTTTTCGTCATCGGCGGCGGCGTCAACGGCGCCGGCATAGCCCGCGATGCAGCAGGCCGCGGCCTCTCCGTCATCCTGTGCGAAAAGGACGATCTGGCGGAAGGCACCAGTTCGCGATCGGGCAAGCTCGTCCATGGCGGCCTGCGCTACCTCGAATATTACGAGTTCCGCCTGGTGCGCGAGGCGCTGATCGAGCGCGAGGTACTCCTGGAATCGGCACCGCACATCATCTGGCCGATGCGCTTCGTGCTGCCGCACAGTCCTGACGACCGGCCGGCCTGGCTGGTGCGGCTCGGCCTGTTCCTCTACGACCATCTCGGCGGCCGCAAGCGGCTGCCGGCCACCCGCACGCTCGACCTGCGCACCGCGCCCGAGGGCGCGCCGATCAAGGACGAGTTCAAGCGCGGTTTCGAATATTCCGATTGCTGGGTCGACGACGCCCGTCTCGTGCTGATCAATGCGCTGGATGCGCGCGAGCGCGGAGCGAAGATCTTCACCCGAACCGCCTGCACCGCCGCCCGCCGGGAAGGCGGCCTCTGGTCGGTGGAGATGCGCGACGGCAAGACCGGCGTGAAAACCACCGTGCGAGCGCGGGCGCTGGTCAATGCCGCTGGCCCTTGGGTCAACGACATCATCAACCGCGTTGCTGGCCAGAACTCGACGCGCAATGTCCGCCTGGTCAAGGGCAGCCATATCGTCGTGCCCAAATTCTGGGAGGGCCGCCAAGCTTACCTCATCCAGAACAGCGACAAGCGGGTGATCTTCATCAATCCTTATCAGGGCGATCTCGCCTTGATCGGCACCACCGACATTCCCTATGACGGCCGACCCGAGGACGTGGCGGCGGATGAGAGCGAGATCGAATACCTGATCAGGGTGGTCAACCGCTATTTCAAGCGCGGCCTCGCGCGCGGCGATGTCGTCTATTCGTTCTCCGGCGTCAGGCCGCTCTATGACGACAATGCCGATAACCCGAGTGCCGTGACCCGCGACTATATTTTCGAACTCGACGCGCCGGATGCTGAGGCGCCGCTGCTGTCCGTCTTCGGCGGCAAGATCACCACCTTCCGCAAGCTCGCCGAGCATGCGCTGGACAGGATCGCTCCGTTCTTCCCCCGGATGGGCAAGCCCTGGACGGCGAAGGCGCATCTGCCTGGCGGCGACATCGCCAATGCCGATTTCGAACAGTTTTTAGGCGATCTCGGGCGGGAGTATCCATGGATGCCTGCATCGCTGCTCAAGCACTACGGCCGGCTCTACGGCACCAGGACACGCCTTCTGGTCGGCGCGGCCCGTTCGCTCGCGGAACTCGGGCGATGCTTCGGCAAGGATTTCTTCGAGCGCGAGGCCAGTTACCTGTTCGAGCAGGAATGGGCTGAGACACCGGCCGACATTCTCGAACGGCGCACCAAGCACGGCCTGCATCTTTCCGCCGAGGAGAGATCGGCTTTCGAACACTGGTGCGCGAGCCGGCTGGCGAGGGCAGGGTGATGGCAATCATCGCCAATGTAGCGCGAAAGGGCTGAGAGGATCGCGATCGTGGCATTCACGCTCTCCCTCAACACCAATCCGCTGGTCAACCGCTTTGCCGAGCCTGACGACCTGGTCGATACCATCGCCTATGACATCGGCATCAGGGACATTCAGCTCACGCATGAATTCGTCAATCCGGGCTGGCCGGCGGCGACGATCGTGAAATTCGTCCGCCTGTTTCGTGGCGCACTCTCCCGCACGGGCGTGCGCGTGACCTCGGGCACGACCGGTCCTTACGGCCGGCTCAACCATTTCGGCCATCCAGACGCGGATGTGCGCCGCTACTATGTCGGCTGGTTCAAGACCTTTGCCGACATCTCGGCCGAGCTTGGCGCCGGCGGCATGGGTACCCAATTCGCGATCTTCACCCATCGCGATTATGATGATCCCGCGCGCCGCGCGCGCCTGTTCGACATTGCACTGGAATGCTGGCGCGAGGTCGCCGAACACGCCCGCGCGGCCGGGCTTAACTACCTGTTCTGGGAGCCGATGTCGGTCGGCCGCGAGTTCGGCCACACGATCGAGAATTGCAGGCTGCTGCAGAATGCGATCGACGCGGCCGGGATGGCCATTCCGCTGGAGATGATGGTCGACATCGACCATGGCGACGTCACCTCCAGCAACCCGGCCGATATCGATCCCTATGCCTGGGCCGAGGCTTTCCCCAGGAAGTCGCCGATCATCCACATCAAGCAATCGTCGATGAACAAGGGTGGCCATTGGCCGTTCACCGCGGCTCACAACAGGGACGGCCGCATCACGCCTGAAAAGCTGCTGGAGACGGTGCGGCGCGGCGGCGGCACCGACAACGAGATCTGCCTCGAACTGTCGTTTCGCGAGCGCGAACCGGTCGACCACCAGGTGGTCGCCATGATCCGCGAATCGGTCGACTACTGGGCGCCCTTTATCGACACGGGCAGGCCTGACCTGCTGCCGAAAAACGGGTAGAGGTCGGAGTGGGGAGCCGATGCCACTCGCGCTGTTGACGTCCAACCGGTTGGCCCGCCAGCGAAGCAACCAGATGACATATTAGATAATGCGAGTATTGCGGCAGCCTGCGCTGCTGATTGCTATAAAAGTACAATGCGAAAGATACTTTTGTTTAACTTCGCCATGCATACTGCGAATTGGTCCGATTTGTTGTCCGGCTTCCCTCGCGAACTAGAGAATCCGCATGTCGGTTACACGTCGCACGCTGCTCACGGCCGGAAGCGTCGGCTTGCTGGTCGCGCAAGCTCGGGCGGCCAATACTCCAGGACAGCAGGCGGAGATCGCTCCCGTCGTCGGCGACAATGCGCTGCGCATTGCAATGCCGGCCTTTGCCTCCGATCCATTCTTCCCGGCCGATGGATCGGGGAACAGCGGCATAGACATGGAACTGGCCCGCGGCATAGCAGCGGAGCTCGGCGTCGAGCCGGTGTTCGACCGATCCGCCGCAACGTTCGACGGCATGGTGAAACAGCTGACTTCCGGCCAGGCGGACATAGCCATCGGCAAGCTCAGCCGAACCCTTCGCCGTGGCCGCTCAATCCTCTATTCCCGGCCCTATGCCATGCTGCACCAAGGCCTCATCGCCAATCGCCTCAACCTGGCGCGCATCGCGCAAGGCAAACCACCCGAGCAGATCATCCGCGATTTCTCGGGCGATCTCGGCGTGATCGAGGGCTCTTCATTCGCAACCTATGCGGCGACGACCTTCCCGCATGCACAAGTTCATCGTTTCGCAGGCTGGGACATGGTTGTCGATGCGATCCGCGACGGGACGATCGACATGGCGTATCGCGACGATTTCGAGATCAAGAAGCTGATGGTCGACGATCCGTCGATGATGGTCGCCGCACGCTCGATCACGCTGACCGACAAGCTAGACACGATCGCAATCGGCGTGCGACCGGACAATCCGCATCTCGCGGCCTTTATCGACCTTTACCTCGATCTCGCGCGCGCTCAGCAGGTTCTCAGCACTGACGAGATCATCGCGCGCTACCGGTTGGGGAGCAAAGCTTGACTATGGCCGTTTCGGAGGCAGCCGGACCCTTGGCTTTCGATTGGCGCCTGGCGGCAAGGCGCATATTGCGCTCGCCCGCGACGACGATCGCGATGATCGGGGCGGGAATCCTTTGCGGCCTCTATTATCCAGCATTTGCCCATGCGATCAGCCCTGTCGCGCAGCTCTACCTGAATTTCCTCAAGATGGTCGTCCTGCCCTATCTGGTCTCGTCGGTCATCTTCTCGATCATGTCGATGGTTCAGGATCCGAACTCGGTCCGTTACCTGGGCCGGGTGGGCATGGCGGTGCTGGTCGTGTCGTTCCTGAGCGTGTTGGTGAGTGGCACCTACTCGCTTGTCCTTCAGCCGGGCCAGATCGAGAATCCTCAATCGCGCATCGAGCTTGGCGAGTTCATCAATTCGCAGGGCAGCGTATCCACCGATCTCGCATTCCCCTATCAACCACCACCCAATGAGGGCTCCGACAACGGGCATTCGATACTGCTCGATCTTGTGCCGAACAACGTCTTCAGCGCGCTGGCCTCCGGCCAAACCATCCAGGTCCTGCTGTTCTGCCTGCTGTTCGGGCTCGCGATGGGCAAGATTCCGCAGCCTTCATCGATGAGCCTGTCTCAGGCGCTGAACGCGGTTTACCGGGCCTGCACGGTCCTCACCAACTGGTTCATCTGGGGATTGCCGTTTGCAACCTTCATCCTCATCGCGGATCAGACCGCGTCGACCGGAACCAAGCCGCTCACGCTGATGGGCGGTTATCTGCTGGTGATGGGTCTTTCCTGCCTCACATTCATCGCCGGCGCATTTGCCGTTATCGCCATCCGCTCTCGGCGAAGCTACTGGACCACGATCAAGACCTGTCAGCCCCTTCTCATGGTGGCCATCACCACGCGCTCTACCGTCGCCTCGCTTCCGTGGGTCATCAACCTGTTGAGCGAGCGTCTGCGGTTCAGCCTTGTGGTCGTCGAACTGCTCGTGCCGCTGCAGGCGGCATTGCTGCGGACAGGCCCGGCGCTGCTTTACACGTCGGGTGTTCTTTTCATCGCTCAGCTCTACGGCCGTCCCCTGGCAATCCCCGACCTCCTGCTCGTCGGCATCACCTCGGCGCTTCTCGCGCTGACGACTGGCGGCATGGGCAGCCTGCTCATCCTGTCCCAGATGTCGATCGTCTGTGGCTACCTGAAGATTCCCTTCGAGGCGGCGTTCGCCCTGTTCGTCGCGGTCGACGCGGCCGTCGACACGTTCATGACGCTGTCCAGCGTCTGCACCGTGGCGGCGAGCACCGCAATGATCGCGCCCAGCCACAGGGAGACGACGCAGCCTGTCGAAGCGGCGTCGGAACAGCTCGAAGCCGAGCCCGTCCGATGATCGACCATGGCGTCAGCCTCCAGCTCGGCGTCATCGGCGGTCTCGGGCCGTTGGCATCGGCTGACTTCTACTTCAAGCTGACCCGAATGACCCAGGCGTTCCGGGACAATGAGCATGTGCCCGCCGTCATCCTCAGCGTGCCTCAGCTGCCTGACAGGACCGAGGCGATCCTTGCCGGCCATGACGGTCCGTTGCCGTCTTTGAAAGCCGCGGTCTCGACGCTCAATGCGCTCGGCGTTGCCTGTATCGCGATGCCGTGCAACACCGCCCATCATTGGTATGAGCAGCTGGCGGCGAGCTCGCAGGCGCGGATCATCCATATCGCCGACGCGGTCGTGGCTGAAACCCATCGTAGCCTGAGCCGAGGCAAGGTTACGATCCTCGCCACGCAGGGCACGCTGGTCTCCGGCTTCTATCGGGACAGGATGTCGGCGGCGGGATTTGAGCTCTGCTTTCCCGCCGTCACGGAATTCCAGGGCCGCGTCGATAGCGCGATCGGCCTCGTCAAGGCCGGTTCGATCGCGGAGGCGGCGAGCGAAACCGAGCGCGCGCTTGAAATCGCGCGATCGGCCGGCGCCGATACGGCCGTTCTCGGCTGCACCGAACTGTCGGTGGTGGCCGCCAGCCTCAACCCTACGAACGGATTGGTCGTCATCGACAGCAATGCAGCCTTGGCGCGAGCCTGTTTGACACGGTTGGGCTTCGCCGCGCAGGACGTTCCGCGACCTCGGCCGGTGTTCTCATCCCGTAAAGAGCTGGAGCGGTTCGGCGGTTCTATCCAACACTGAACCGCTCCGGGAACTGGTCGTTTAGCCGAATTTCGGATCGAGGCTGCCCGCTTTGTAACGCTTGGCCATTTCCGAGACCGGCAGCGGCTTGATCTTCGGCGCGTTGCCGGCGGTGCCGAACTGCTCGAAACGCTCCTTGCACAGCTTCCTCATCGCCGCCATCGCCGGCGTCAGATATTTACGCGGATCGAATTCCGAGGGATTTTCCGTCAGCACCTTGCGGATCGCGCCGGTCAGCGCCATGCGGTTGTCGGTGTCGATGTTGATCTTGCGCACGCCATGCTTGATTCCGCGCTGGATCTCTTCCACCGGCACGCCCCAGGTCGGCTTCATCTGCCCGCCATATTTGTTGATGATCTCCTGCAGATCCTCCGGCACCGAGGACGAACCATGCATGACCAAGTGCATGTTCGGCAGGCGGCGGTGGATTTCCTCGATGACGTTCATCGCCAGCACCGCGCCATCCGGCTTGCGCGAGAATTTATAGGCGCCGTGGCTGGTGCCCATGGCAACCGCCAGCGCGTCGACATGGGTGTCGCGCACGAACTGCTCGGCCTGCACCGGATCGGTGAGCAATTGGTCGTGGCTGATCGCGCCTTCGATGCCGTGGCCGTCCTCCTGTTCGCCGCCGCCGCTCTCCAGCGAGCCCAGCACGCCGATCTCGCCCTCGACCGAAACGCCGCCCCAATGCGCCATGTCGACGACGCGCTTGGTGATGCCCGAATTATAGGCGTAGTCGGCCGGCGACTTGCCGTCCTCCTTGAGTGATCCATCCATCATTACCGAGGTGAAACCATGCTGGATCGCGGTGACGCAGGTAGCCTCGTTGTTGCCGTGGTCGAGGTGCATGCAGACTGGGATGTCGGGATGGATCTCGACCAGCGCATCGATCAGCTTGGCCAGCACCACGTCATTGGCATAGGCACGCGCACCGCGGCTTGCCTGCAGGATGACCGGCGACTTAGTCTCCTCCGCAGCCTCCATGATGGCGAGGCCCTGTTCCATGTTGTTCATGTTGAAGGCCGGCACGCCATAGCCGTATTCGGCGGCGTGATCGAGCAATTGTCTCAGTGTGATGCGAGCCAACGAATAGTCTCCCGTATCTGGTTTCTAACCTTTGCTTGCTGGCTGTCCGCGCATCGTCCAGCCCACCGATGCTTCTGGCCGGATTTCCGCGCAACCGCAACCGTCAGACACCGTCCCGGCAGCAATTCTTGTTACAGGGCCGTGATGAAAGCCACGGGAATATCCCAGGAAAATATCTCATTATAACAAAAATCATGATAGTTTCAGGAAGAAATATGTTATCTTGTCGAGGAGCCAGCGCCGGTTGGCGGATAACGGCAGCAATGAAGAGCGATAGCAGACGTCAAGGCATCATGGACTTTCTGATGGACGTCGGCGCGGCGAGCGTCGACGATCTTGCCTCACGCTTTGGCGTCTCCAGGATGACGGTGCATCGTGATCTCGACGACCTTGAGGAGAGCGGTTTCCTGCGCAAGGTGCGTGGCGGCGCTTCGATCCAGCCGAGCGGTCTCTTCGAAAGCGATTTTCGCTACCGGCAAAAGCAGGCGACAGGGGAAAAGCAGCGCCTTGCGGCGGCCGCCGTGGCGATGATCGAACCCGGCCAGACTGTCATCATCGACGACGGCTCGACGGCTGGCGGCATCGCACGGCATCTCGCCGATTTCAGGCCGCTGACGGTGATCTCCAACAATCTGGCCGTCATCCAGGACCTGGCCGGCGCCGGGGGCATCGACCTGATTGCGCTCGGCGGCCAGTATAGCAAGAAGTTCCACGGCTTCTTCGGACTGCTTGCCGAGGCTTCGCTGAGATCGCTGCGCGCGGACGTCGCCTTCCTGTCGTCATCGGCTATCCACGGCGCCTCCGCTTTCCACCAGGACCAGGAGGTGGTGCAGATCAAGCGGCTGATGATGGAAGCAGCGACCCGCAAATACCTTCTGGTCGATCACGGCAAGTTCGGCCGCACGGCGCTGCATTTCCTGACCGAACTCGAGGCGTTCGATGCCGTCTTCACCGGTCGCGCGCCTGAGCCCGGAATGCGCGCCGCACTGGATGCCGCCGGCGTTTCGCTGACGGTGGTCGCCAACAAGGATTGAGGATCAAGGAGCGCAGGCGTGGTTTATTGGGTCGGTACAAGCTGGAAGATGAACAAGACGCTCGCCGAGGCGCTGGATTTCGCCGGGGCATTGGCCGGCTTCGTGCCAGGCTTCGACGAGCGCATCCAGCCTTTCGTCATCCCGCCGTTCACGGCGGTGCGCGAGGTCAAGCAGGCGCTGTCGTCGACGCGGGTCAAGGTCGGTGCCCAGAACATGCACTGGGCCGATGCCGGGGCCTGGACCGGCGAGATCTCGCCGCTGATGCTGAGCGACTGCGGTCTCGACATGGTCGAACTCGGCCACAGCGAACGGCGCGAGCATTTCGGCGAGACCGATCGCACCGTCGGCCTGAAGACGGCGGCCGCCGTCAAGCACGGACTGATACCGCTGATCTGCGTCGGCGAGACGCTGGCGGAGCGCGAAAACGGCAAGGCGGATGCGGTGTTGACCGGCCAGGTCGAGGGTGCGCTGCTGTTCCTCGAAGGCGAGGCGAAGGCGGCAAAAATCCTGTTTGCCTATGAGCCGGTCTGGGCGATCGGCGACAAGGGTATTCCGGCCAGCTCCGCCTATGCCGAAAAACAGCAGGCGCTGATCAAGAAAGTGGCCGGCGGCCTGCTGCCGTCCATCCCGCCGGTGCTCTATGGCGGCAGCGTCAATCCCGGCAACGCGGCCGAGCTGATCGGCCAGCCCAGCATCGATGGCCTCTTTATCGGCCGCTCGGCCTGGCAGGCGGAGGGCTACATCGACATCCTCAGGCGCGCCTCGGTGGCGATCTGAACGAACGAAATCTCATTCAAGAAAGGACACGACCATGAAAATAGCCATTGGAGCCGACAGCGCCGGCAAGCCGTTGCTTGATGTCATCGCCGCGCATCTCGCGACAAAATCCGGCCTCACCGTCAGCGACCTCAGCCAGGCCGGCTTTTATGCCGACCTGTCACAAAAGCTCGCCCAGACGATCATCGACGGCGAGAACGACCGCGGCATCCTGTTCTGCGGCACCGGCATCGGCGTCTCGATCTCGGCCAACAAGGTGCCTGGCATCCGGGCGGCACTCACCCACGACACCTATTCCGCGGAGCGCGCCGCCAAATCCAACAACGCGCAGATCATCACCATGGGCGCCCGCGTCATCGGCCCGGAACTCGCCAAGGCGATCGTCGATACCTGGTTGGCCTCGGAGTTCGACGAGAAGGGACCGTCGGCCGGCAATGTCCAGGCGATCAACAAGCTCGATGAAGCGAAGCAGGCCTAAGCCAGGTTGTCGCGCAAAGCCTCGATGACGGTCACGGCCGAGGCGGCGCCGGGGTCGATATGGCCGAGCGAGCGTTCGCCGAGCCGCGAGGAGCGGCCCTTGACGGCGATCATGTCCTTGGTCGCCTCGGCCCCCCGGCGCGCCGCGTCCACTGCCGCGTCGAGGCTTTCGGCAAGACCTTTTCCCGCCGCATTGCTGGCGCCGGCCGCTTCCGCCGCCGGCAACCAGGCGTCGATCATCGTCTTCTCGCCGATCTCGGCCTTGCCGCGATCGCGGATGCCTTGCGCCATCGCCTGGAACAGCGCGACGACATCCGCATCAGCTAGCGTGGTCTTGCCCTTGACGGCAGCGGCGGCGCGCATGAAGGCGGTGGCATAGAGCGGGCCAGACGACGCACCGACCGCGTTGAGGAACGATTTAGCCGCCATGTTGAGAAGCGCGGTCGGCTCGGTCGCCGCCAGGTCGAGTGGCGCCAGCGCGTCGCGCACTGCGTTGAAGCCGAGCGCCATGGCGATGCCGTGATCGGCGTCGCCGATGACGCCGTCGAGCTGGCAGAGCCGGTCCTTGTCGGCTTCGATCGCCACCGCGATCGCATCGAACATTCTCTTCAGGTCAGCGCTATCGATGCTCACGGGTCACTCCTCAGCCGGCGCGGAACATGGCGCAGTCGCACGGATGGTCGAGCATGGTCTGCAACTCGCCATCGAGATGGAACAGCGTCACCGAGGCGCCGGCCATTTCGAGCGACGTGCAGTAATTGCCGACCCAGGTCGCATGGATGGAAACGCCGATGTCGTCGAGACGCTGCTTGACGCGACGGTTCATGATGTAGAGCTCCATCAACGGTGTCGAGCCCAGCGAATTGACCAGCACCGCGACCTTGTCGCCACGCGAAGGCGCCATCTCGGCGAGGATCTTGTCCAGCATCTCGTCGGTGATCTCGTTGGCGGTCCCGAGCTTGCCGCGCGCGATGCCCGGCTCGCCATGGATGCCCATGCCGATCTCCATCTCGTCGGCGCCGATCTCGAAATTCGGCCGCCGGGTCTGCGGCAGCGAGCAGGGCGACAGCGCCACGCCCATGGTGAAGGTGTGATCGTTGGCCTTGCGCGCGATGCGCTCGCATTCGTCGAAGGAGAGCATGCGGTCACAGGCCGCGCCGGCCGCCTTGAAGACGAAGAAATTGCCGGCGACGCCGCGACGCTTCTGCCGCTGGTCGCGCGGTGCCGAGGCGACATCGTCGGTGGTCAGCACCGTGCGCACCTCGATATCGTCCATGGCGGCCATTTCGGCCGCCATGTCGAAATTCATCACGTCCCCGGCATAGTTGCCGTACGTGAACAGGACGCCGGCGCCGCCGTTCGCCGCCTTGGCGCATTCAAGGATGGGATCGGGTGGCGGCGAGGCAAAGACATTGCCGATCGCCGCCGCGTCCGCCAGGCCCTTGCCGACAAAACCGAGAAAGGTCGGCTCATGGCCCGAGCCGCCGCCGACGACGAGCCCGACCTTGCCGGGACGCGGTCCGTTGCGGGCGATGATCGAGCGCGGGTTGCCGTCCACGCTCCTGAGATGGCTGGGATGCGCGGCCAGAATCCCCTCTAGCATCTCGTCGACGGCACGGTTGCCGTCATTGATGATCTTCTTGGTCTGCACCGGCATCCTCCCGAACTCGGCATTTTCCCGAGATACTACAGGCTGTTACCGGGATTTCTACCCCGCTCTCGGCTGTTTCAGGCGGCGATGTGCCTTCGCGCCGCCAGAATCTGGAGGCATGCGCCGGCCGCTTCCTTGCCCTTTACCTGGAAGTGCTCGAGGAAGAAGCGGTGGTGCTCGGAGCTGTCGTGGTAATTGTGCGGCGTCAGTACCGCCGAAAGCACCGGCACGCCGGTCGTCAACTGCACATTCATCATGCCGTCGATGACCGCGCCGGCGACGAATTCGTGCCGGTAGATGCCGCCATTGACGACGAAGGCAGCGCCGAGGATCGCGGCGTAGCGACCCGTCTCGGCCAATGTCTTGGCGTGCAGCGGGATCTCGTAGGCGCCGGGCACGTCGAAGATTTCGACGGCAAAGCGGCCGTCGCCCAGTGCAGCAAGCTCCGCCTCGAAGGCAGCGACACACTGGTCGACGATATCCGCGTGCCAGCGCGCCCTGACAACGGCAACGCGGGTCGTTTCATAGTCTTTGTGGGAATGCTGATTCATGGGTCCATCCTTCCGTTTCGAACCAGAATCAGGACGCACGATACGAAAACCGGCCGCCGGGGCGGTCCGTCTTCCGTTTCGTTCTCTTCCATCCGGACTGTAACCGTCGGCTCCGGAATCACACCGGATCTGCTGACCCTTCCGGTTTTGCCGGAAAGCGCTCGCGGGCTTGGGTCCCGCGCATGACCCCGAAAACCGGACCGGTTTTCGGAAAGAAATCATGCGCAATCAGGAGTCCTTACCGCCGGTGGGGACTTTCACCCCGCCCTGAGAACATTAACGGCTTTGTATGGAAGGGCAGGGGCGCCGCTGTCAACCGCGCGCGGGCTGGTGGCCCATCACGTCCTGTGTGGCTGGCGCGTGCGCCAAGCGGCGGCCGAAGCCGCGACCAGCATCAGCAACGCCGCCACCATTGCCGATGCGGCAAAGCCGAAATCCGAATATAGCGGCCCGAAGCCGGTGGTGCCGACAAAGACCGCCAGATATGTCACCGCGCTGTTCAGGCCCATGATCGTGCCGCGCCGTGACGGATCGAGCGCCGACAGACGCATCACCAGTACGTTCAGACCGAAGTGATTGGCGAGACCCCAAGCCGCCACCATGGCGAGCATCATGCCATAGCTGTTGCTTGTCGCGGCGATCGCGACATAGACGATGGCGACGAGCAGGTAAGCGAAGGGCATGACGCGGCGAGCCCCCAGGCGATCGATGATGCCGTCGAAGAGCGCCGCCGTGCCGAACCCGGCGCCATAGGCGAGTGCGGCCAGGCCGTTGGCGCTGACCGGCTGACCCAGCCCGCCGTGCAGATGGTCGCCAAGATAGCCATAGACACCATAGAAGGCGGTCATGAAGGCGCCGCAGGCGATCAGAAGCGGCACGATGCCGGGAATGCCGAGCGCCTCGAGCGGCGCAGGCGCCGGGCCGGCCTTTCTGACATCCGGGAGTGACGACGCGGTAAGGCTGCCAAGCGCCAGCGCCGCCAGCAGCGCCACGGCGGCGAAGACGGCCCGCCAGTGCACGAGATCGGCAAGCACCGCCGACAGCGAAACGCCGGCCACCATGCTCAGCGTCCATCCGGTCAGCACAACGCCGATCGTCCCGCTTTCCCGTCCAGGTGGGGCAATCGCCGCGGAGCTGGCATAGATTGCCGGCATGGCGACGCCGGCGGCGATGCCGGCGAGAAGCTGCGCGGCGACCAGCGCCGTCACCGTCGGCGCCGCAGCGCTTGCGACAAGCGCCAACGCCAGCAGCAGCAAGGCCGCCTGAAGGATCCGGCGCGCGCCGACCCGGTCGATGTAGCGCGCCAGGAACAAGGCGCTCGCCGAGGTGCCGAGGCCGAACGCGGCGGCCGCCATCATGACGACAGGCACGCTGGTCGCGAACGACACGGCCACGGCGGGAGCAATCGGACCCAGCACCAGGGAGTTCGAGCCGATGACGGCGATGCATCCGGTCAAGAGATAGGCCAGCGCCGGGATGGGCGGCCGGGCATTCGCCCCCAGGGTTGCTGCTTGATCGCTGTTCGACATATATTCATAATGGCCGTATTTTATTCGGCTACAATCGGGAATTTCCACTATGGACGAAGAAACAAATGGCATTCCGCAGAACAGGCCGGCGCCCCGCGATCTCGACGCGATCGACAGAAAGATATTAGGCGTTCTCGTCGACGACGCCACGGTCAGCTATGCTGAGCTTGGCGATCGTGTCGGCCTCTCTCCGCCCGCCGCGCATGAGCGCGTCAAGCGCCTTCGGCGCAGCGGCGCCATTCGCGGCACGGCTGCCATCATCGACCCCAAGGCGGTCAAGAAGCCGCTGCTGGCATTCGTGCATATCGACACCAAGGGCTGGGGCAAGACGCCGGAGCTGATGGCGGTTTCGCAATATCCGGAGGTCGAGGAGATCCACACGGTTGCCGGCGACACCTGCATGCTGCTGAAGGTCCGCACGGAGGACACGCGGGCGCTCGAAGGCCTGCTGTCGCGCCTCTACGAGACACCCGGCGTCACCTCGACGCGCAGCTACGTGGTGCTGTCGACCTATCTCGAGCGGCCGGTGCAGCCCGGCGTCACGACGCAGTGGCCGGCGCCCAAGCACATGGCCGAGCCTCTGTACTAAGGCCTGATGCCATAAGCGCGAAGCGGTTTTCGGACGACATCATGCTCTATTTCTTTGATTTGGAGCTGGACTCGCCGCCTCCGCCGAAAACGCCGCAAAACAAGCAATGATATGCTAATCTCCCGAGCCTCTAGGCAGAGGGCGGGTGGTGGCAATGCTGGAAACGGACAAGGTATTCGCTGGCTCCATACCGGAAAACTACGACCGCTATATGGTGCCGTTGATTTTCGAGCCCTTCGCTGCGGATATTGCAGGACGAGCAGCATCCCTGTCGCCCGCCGCCGTTTTGGAGACGGCCGCCGGCACCGGGGTCGTCACCCGTGCATTGGCGCCGAAACTGTCTCCCGGCGCAAGCTATACGGTAACCGACCTCAACCAGCCGATGCTCGACTACGCCGCTTCGCGACAACCTCCCGACGGTCGCATCACATGGCGTCAAGCGGACGCCTTGGCGCTGCCGTTTGAAGATGCGACCTTCGACCTCGTTTGCTGTCAGTTCGGTGCGATGTTCTTTCCCGACCGGCCATCGGCCTACCGCGAAGCCAGGCGTGTCCTGAGGCCGGGCGGACATTTCCTGTTCAGCGTATGGGATCGCATCGAGGAGAACGTCTTTGCCGATGATGTGACGAATGCTCTCGCAAGGATCTTCCCCGACGATCCGCCGCGCTTTCTGGCACGCACGCCGCATGGCTACCACGACAAGGCAGTGATCCGTCGCGAGCTGGAGGAGGCTGGCTTTTCTCCTGTGATGATCGAGACGAGAGCCGAACAAAGCCGTGCATCCTCGCCGCGCCTTCCCGCCGTCGCTTATTGCCAGGGAACTGTGCTTCGCACCGAAATCGAGGCCCGGGAGGCAGAGAAGCTGCAAGCCGCGACCGACTACGCCGCATCCGCGATTGCAGACAGACATGGCAGCGGCGCGGTGGCCGCCAAAATTCAGGCCCACGTCATCATGGCAACGGCTTAGAGCAATTCCAGGAAAAGTGTATACGGTTTTCCGTCCGGAATTGCGCAAAAACAAACGTCTAGCTTCCCAGCCGGATCGTCTCGAAATAGGCGTCGGTGCCGACCTGGCCGCCCTTGAGCGCGATTTCGAGTCCATCGATCGCACCGCCGCCATGGGCGACACAGAGCGGTGATCCCGGCGATTGCGGCAACGGCATGCGCACGGTCAGCGCGTCGATGGCCAATTGTCCGAGCGCGTGACTGGAGGTGTCGCCCCCAGCGATCACCGCGCGCTTGAGTTTCTTCTCGACGACCAGCCGGCGCAGAATGTCACCCAGCGCCCGGCCCAGCCTGTTGCGTGCCCCTTCGATATGGTCGATCTCCGCACTACGGTCGGCCTGTGGGCCAAGAGCTGTGTAGAGGATGACGCTGCGCCCCGCAGCCAGGCTTGCCAATCCGCTCGCGACGGCGCGCTCGATTGCCTCCTTGGCGCCCTCCGTGACCAGTTGCATGGCATCCATCTCGACGCCGTCGAAACCGTGGGCAAGGGCGTGGCGGATCTGCTTTTCGGTGGTCGGCGACACGCTGCCCGAGACCACCGCGAGGCGGTCTACCGGTCCCGGCGGCGCGAACGACGCCTGCCCGGAGGCAATGCCTTTGCCGGCCCATTCGGCAAGCAAGGCATATTCGACGCCCGAGGATCCGACGACGAAGCCATGGCCTTGGTCATGGATGCGCCAGATCTGTTCGCCGACGCGTCTCTGTGTCTGGCGGCTTTCGACATCAAACAGGATGACCGCCCTGTTTTGCACGGCCTGGTCGACCGTTTGCGCGAGATCGTCGGTCTGCAATGCAGCCAGGTCGACAAGGCCGGAACTGAGACTGGTCTGGCGCGAGAGATGCACGAGCAGGTCTGCTTCGTTCATCGGCGTCACCGGATGCCTGCTCATCACCGGATGCCTGTCGATGCGGAAATACTCGCCGCGGAACGCCGCGAAAAGATTGCCGAAGGCCGTGTAGCGCTTGAGCTGCGGCGCGCCGACGACCATCGGCACGCTACTCTGGCCGAAGATGCGCCGGCCGATCTCGATGGCGCGGCCGATATTGCCGACCGTCGGGCTGGAATCGAAGGTCGAACAGATCTTGTAATGGCAGATCGCCGCTTCGAGGCTCTTCAGCCATTCGAAGGCGGGCGCCAGATTCTGCTCCATCCATTGCGGCGTTTCGCTTCGGCTGGTGCCGGCCAGTCCGACGGCGCGGCAATGGAAAAATCGCGCCAGCAGGCGCTCATCGGGCCGACGCATGAACAGCACCGTCGGCACGCCGCCGAGCTCGAGCGCCTCCATGACATCCGTCGAGCCGGTGAGGTCGTCGCCATAATAGCTCAGGAGCAGGTTCTGCATGGCTTCGCTCAGGCCGCCTTGCCGTCGCTGAATTTCTCGATCGAGCGTGCCAGCTCGGCATGGTCGCGCGCGAATTCGTCGAGGGCAATGCCCTCGACCGCGGCCTGCCACGCTTGCAGCACCGCGCGCACCCCGGCGCCGGGCCCGTCCGGATGGCTGACGATGCCGCCGCCGCAGAGATAGAGGAGATCGACCGTGCGGCCGGTGCGCTCATAGGTCTCGGGCGCCTGGCCGCCCCATTGGCCGGAGCAGGCCACGGGCAGCGCGCAATCGTATGATGAAAACAGCGGCGTGGTCACCGCTTCGAAAGAGCGGATGAAAGAATCGTCCGGCTCCCAGTATTTCGAGCCGATACCGTTGATCTGGAACTGGTCGACGCCGAGCAGCCGCCAGAATTGCTGCCATACCTTGAAATCCATGCCGAGGCCGGGATGGCGGGTGAGAATGTCCCAGCCATTGCGGTGCGCATGCAGCGCCAGCCCGGAGCGCTTCCTGAGGAAAGCCATGCCGCCGAATCCGATGGAGTTGATGTTGACGAGCGCGCAATTGCCGCCGGCTTCCAGCACCAGATCGTGGTTGCGCATCATCTCGTCGGGATCGGCATGCGAGATTCCGAAGGCGTACATTACTTTCTTGCCGGTCTTTTGCTCGTGGTCACGGATCAGCGGCATGATCGCCTTCACCCGCTCAGCGAGCGGCGAATAGGCCGGGCTCATCAGCTTCTCGTCGTCCTTGATGAAATCGACGCCGGCTTCGATCAGTTCGCCCACCATCGCGGCTGTCTCGTGCGGCCTGAGGCCAAGCGCCGGCTTGACGATGGTGCCGATGATGGGACGGCCCTCGACCCCGGTCAGCCTGCGGCTGCCGGCAACGCCGAATTGCGGGCCGGGATGGGCGCCCCGGTATTGTTCCGGCAGCTTCATGTCGATGACCCGGATACCGGACAGGCCCCTGATCGAATAGGTGCCGCTGATGGCGATCGTCATCAACGCCGACAGGTCGGTGCCGATGGCGTCGAACGGGAAGCCGATATCGACATCGGCGCGCCGGAAGGGGCCATTCCCGGATCCGGGAAGCGACGGCTGCTCGGCATCGGGCAGGGGCCTGATCGCCAGCACACGAGCCGCCACACGCGCCTTTAATTCCTCGGTCTCGCCGGGCAGTGGGACGAAGGTGCCGGTCGACTGGTCGCTCGCGATCTTGGCCGCCAGCGCTTCGATGCTGCCAGAGGTTTCGATGCGATAGGTAAGCGTGATCATGGTCTGTCGGCCGCTCGAAAAGGGTTCGAAAAAAGTTTTGTCGCGCAGGAAATCTGGTATAATGAGTACCTAAGTATTGCAAGCAATATCCGACTTCGGCAAGAGGGCCGGCTTCGGCAATTCCGGGAAATGAGCGGCGTTTTTCGTTCGGAATGCCTGGAACAAACAGCTGGCGCGGCTTGGCGATTGCATGAAATCGCGGGACCGCTCCAGGCGCAGGCATTCCGGTAATCCTGCCTGGAATGCTAAACAGGAACCGGGCCAGGGAGTGATTCGTCACGATGAACCGTTCGGAGCCGATCGTCCGGCGCAAACTTTCCGACGAAGTCTTTGCAAGGCTGAAGCGGCTGATCACCAGCGGCGAGCTGCAGCCGGGCGACGACATGCCGTCCGAACGCGAGTTGATGGAGCGCTTCGAGGTCGGCCGGCCGGCGATCCGCGAGGCCATGCAGGCGCTGAGCAATATGGGACTGGTCGCCATCTCGCATGGCGAGCGCGCCAAGGTGCTGCAACTAACCGCCAAATCGATCATCAAGCAGGTCGACGGCGCGGCCAAGATCATCCTGTCTTCATCCAGGGACACGCTGGAGCACCTGAAGACGGCGCGCATCTTCTTCGAGCGCGGCATGGTCAGGGAAGCCGCGGAAAAGGCGACCGCCGAGGATGTGCAGCGGCTCAGGGCAACGGTGGCCGAGCAGCGCGCCGCGCGCGGTGATTCCGAAGCCTTCATCTCCGCCGACATGAAGTTCCACACCCAGATATCGGCGATATCGGGCAATCCGATCTATGTCGCCGTCAGCGAAGCCACGCTCGGCTGGCTGAAGGAATACCACACCGAGATGCTGATCTGGACCGGCAAGGAACAATACACGCTTACCGAGCATGAGGAGATCATCGACCGCATTGAGCACCGTGATGCCGACGGCGCCGAAAAGGCGATGATCAAGCATCTCGAACGCTCGCGTGCGCTCTATGTGATGAATTCCGATAAGTAGCTCTAGCCAACCCGGACAATGGCGTAGGGCGACATCGTAAGATGGCCCTGACCCAGTGCCGAAACATCAACCGGGACGTCGTTCGCCGTCAGGTTCGCCAGCCAGACGGCAATGTCGCCCGAGGCGGCGCGACCGGCCAGCGCCGCAACACGCGTCTCGTCGCTTGTTTTCGCGGCAACATGCGCGAGCCCAGCCAGTTCGCAAAGCCCTTGGACGGCCCGGAAAATCGGCCGCGGCGATCCCTCGGCGACAGGTTCGCCGGATGCGGCCAGCACGCCGAATGGTCCGGTGATGCTGGACAGTGTCAGCATCTCCAGCCCGGCCGGCGCGACGCGCGCGGCATAGCCAATGGTCCAGGCGGCGGCAAACTGCGCGGCATGGCGGGGATCACGGTTCGCCATGGCAATGCGTTGGCCGGCAAAATTGTCCTTGGTCGCACCGCCATAGGGGTTCTGTCGCATGGCAATGGTCGACGGGCCGATCCGGTAAGGCTTGTCGCCGAAGATCGCCCGGGTCGACCGGGTGATGAAGGGCAGCGCCTCCAGCGATTGCATGACGCTGAGATCGTCGGCGGCGTGAACGATCGGACAGGTGCAGTGCGTGACGAAATCGAGTTGGTCGGCGGGCACGCGCTTACGGTTGAGCTCGGTGAAATAGCTGAACATGCCGCCGCCGAGGCGGATCCCGGGAAAGGCGCGCCGCGCCGCGGCATAGATTTCTTCCAGCGGCGGGCATGCCGGCCAGGCGCTGCCCGGCGGCGTCGACTGGCGGTCGACCGAAGGCGAGACGGCAACCGCATCGAGCCGCAGGCCGACCCGGCGCACCATATCGGCGACATCGGAGAATTCGGCATCGAGGTCGCCCGTGCAGGCCACCACGCATTCGAGCGTGGTCGAGGCGGGATGCGCCGCGGCGAGCCGGGCATGGGCGCGCAGCGCGTCCAGGCCGTGGCCGCGCGTCGGATCGAAGTGGAACAGGAGTTGCTGCGGACCGAGCCTTGCGAGCATCGGCAGTTCGGCCAGCGTTGCCTCTACGTCCTCGGGATAGACGATCACGCCGACATCGGGCAGCCTCGGCCCGGTCTCGCCGAGTTCGATGCGGACCGGTTCGGCACTCGCGGTCGCGGCGGGCATCCCGGCGCCGCCGGTGAGGCGCAGGCTCACCGTCTGGCGCAGCGGTTCGCCGGCCGGCAGCACATAGGGCCACGGCAAGGCCAGCGGCCGCACATAGGTCTTGTAGGAGGCGTCCGACCAGTTGCGCTGGTCCTCCATTTCGAAAGTATCGCCTTCCATCCTGCATTCGGCGCTGACGCCGGGACGCACTGCATGGGTGATGGCACGCAGGTCCTTGAAGGGCTGCCATGGGTCGATCAGATCAGGCAGTTCCGTGTCCACCACCCTGCCATCGGTGTGCTCCACCGTCACCGGGCTGCCGGCGAGGCCGGCGATCGGATGCAGGATGCAGAAGCCGCAGCGGTTGGTCTCGAAATCGCTCTCCGGCAGCGTTGTCACATCGAAGACCAGCCTGCCGTCGGCGGAGCCTTCGATCGTCGCGTGGAAGCGCAGGCTGCTGCCGCCCGGGCCGGTGCAATTCGCCTCATAGCTTACCGAGAAACGGTCGACCTTCTGGTCGATGGTCAGGTCCGTCAGCTCCGGCTCATAAGTGCCCCAGTCGCGGTCGCGTACGATATAGGCGATGGCGCGCAGCACTTCGGTGCCGGCATGCCGGATTGTGCGCAGATTGCCATTGACCAGCTCGGCACTCAGCGCGCCCGCCTGCAGCAGGATCGGTGCCGCTTCGGCCGCCCGTGTGCCGTAAAGATCGAACACGTCGGCCGTCATTGCAGCAAGGCTTCGATCTGCACCGGTTCGCGGCTCGCAGCACCCGCATAGGCGGCCTCGACCAGGGCGAATGTCTTCAGATTGTCGGCGCCCGAGGTCGCCGGCTCCTTGCCGCCGACAAGGCAGTCGACCCAGTGCCGCTGGATGGCCAGCACGCTTTCCTGGATGTTGTGCCATGGCCGCGAGGCCCAGGGCAGGAGCGGCGGCGAGACATCGCTCACTCTGGTTCCGCTCTTGCCGGTGACGGTCAGCCGGTAGCCCTGCGCCAGCCGGATCGTGCCGTCGACGCCGTCGAGCTCGATAAGTGTTTCCGGGAACGGCTCGGTGGCAAGCTTGGTCGCATAGCTGCAATCGACAACCGACGTGGCGCCGCCGGCATGATCCATGAGCATCGTCGCCACATCCTCGCCGGCGATCGCGGGGTTGATGCGTGTGGTCCGCGCGGTCAGGCTCGTGACGTCGCCGAGCAGGAAGCGGGCGATGTCGAGGATGTGGATGCCGAGGTCCTCGATGATGAAGCGTTTTCCGGTCGCCAGATAGGGCTGGCCGGAAAACACGTCATAGCCGGAGCGGAAGGAGATGCGGCCGAAGAACGGCGTGCCGATCTCGCCCTTGTCGAGCAGGGCGCGCACCGCCTGGATCGGCGACTGCCAGCGGAAGTTCTCATGCACCATAAGCGGCACGCCGGCCTTGGCACAGGCCGCGACCATCGCCTTGGCATCGCCAAGCGTCGGCGCGAACGGCTTCTGGCAGATGACGGGAACACCATGCGCGGCCGCCATCTCGACCAGCGGTCGATGGCTGCCGACAGTGGTGGCGATGTCGACGAAGTCGAGCGTCTCGGCGGTGAAAAGTTCCGCCGCATCGGTGTAGCGCCGCGCCACGCCGAACTGGTCGCCGACGATCCGCAACCGCTCCGGATCGCGGTCGCAGATGGCGACGATCGAGGCGCCCTCTATGTCGCGCCAGGCATGCATCTGGTTGACCGCGAAGAAGCCGCAACCGATCAGCGCTCCACGCAACTCCGCCATGCTCAGCCCGCCTTTGCCATCTGCATCAGGGTAACGCGCTGCTGCAGCCGGCGCTGCGCCTGGTCGACGACGACGGCGACGATGATGACGAGGCCCTTGATCACCATCTGCCAGAACGAGCTCACGCCCATCATCACCAGTCCGTCCGAAAGGATGCCGATGACGAAGGCGCCGACGATGGTGCCGCCGATCGTGCCGCGGCCGCCCGACATCGAAGTGCCGCCAAGCACCGCCGCGGCGATGGCGTTGAGCTCAAAGCTCTCGCCCGTCGCCGGATGCGAGGCCATCAGCTCCGACGAGATGATCAGCCCGACGATTGCCGCGCAGAAGCCGGAGAACATGTAGACGAACATCTTGACCATGTTGACGCGCACGCCCGAGATGCGCGCGGCGCGCTCATTGCCGCCGACGGCGAAGATGTGGCGGCCAAGCGGCGTGTAGCGGGCGAGATAGGCCGCCCCCAGCGCCACCACGATCAGGATCCAGATCGAGACCGGCAGGCCGAGCAGCCGGCCGGCACCCAGGAAGCCGAAGCCGGTGGTGCCGAGTTCCGGCTTGCCGACGAGATTGGGGAAAGTGCGGCCGTCGGAGGAAAGCAGCGCGAAGCCGCGCGCCACATAGAGCACGCCGAGCGTGGCGATGAAGGGCGCGACGTTGAGCCTGGTGATCAGCAGCCCGTTGACGGCGCCGATCAGCATGCCGACCGCGAGCGTGATCAAGGCGATCTCGACGACATTGAAATAGATGGTGTAGCCGATCTGCAGGTCGATGCCGTTGAGCACGACGTAGCCGGCCACCATGCCGCACAGGCCGACGATCGAGCCAACCGAAAGGTCGATGCCGCCGGTGATGATGACGAAGGTCATGCCCATGGCGAGAAAGGCATTGAGCGCCACGTGCTTGGCCATCAGGATCAGATTGGCGGCCGACAGGAAGTTCGGCGCGGCGATCGAGAAGAACACCAGCACAGCGATCAGCGCAATGAAGGTTCTGAGCTTCATCAGCGTCAGCAGCGCCGAGCCGCTGGAGGCGGAGGAAGCGGCCGCCCTGGCCGGAATGTCAGTCATCAGCGTTGCTCCCCATGTGCGGCCGGTCCGTGGCCCAGCGCGGACGCGGCGACGATCGCCGCCTCCGTCGCTTCGGCGCGGTCGAACATGCCGGTCAATCTGCCATTGCTCATCACCGCGATGCGGTCGGACAGCGCCATCACCTCATCGAGGTCCGAGGTGGCGAACAGGATGCCCAGCCCGTCGCGCGAAAGCTTGCGCATGGTGCGGAAGACATCGGCCTTGGCGCCGACATCGATGCCGCGGCTGGGCTCGTCCATCAGAAGCACTTTCGGTCCGGTGAGCAGCGCCTTGCCGATCACCACCTTCTGCTGGTTGCCGCCCGACAGCGACGAGACCTCCTGCGCCGGGTCGGCGACCTTGATTGCGAGTTCCCGCACCATCTGCATCACGGCCTGCCGCTCGGCGCCGCCTCGGATGTGAAACAGGCGCACGAAGCGCGACAGGCTCGCCATCGTCAGGTTGCTGGCGACCGACAGGATCGACACCAGGCCCTCGCGCTGGCGGTCCTCGGGGATCAAGGCCAGCCCTCGCTGGATGCGGCGCGTCGTGTCGCGATCCTTCACCTGCTTTCCGGCGATGAAGATCCTGCCGCTGGCATGGCCGTGACGGCCCATGATGCAGTCGAACAGCTCGCTGCGCCCCGCGCCCATCAGCCCGTATATGCCGAGAATCTCGCCGGCGCGCAGCGACAGCGAGACGTGGTCGACCGCCAGCCCGCCGGTGACGCGTGGCAGGCAGATCTCCTCGGCGCGGAAGATTTCCGCGCCCGGCACATGGCCGTCGGCCTTGGCGAAGTCCTTGGCGTCCGAGCCGATCATCTGCCGCACGATCCACTGCGTATCGACGTTTTTCATCTGCTCCTGGCCGGTGATGCGGCCGTCGCGCAGCACGGTGATGTAGTCGCCGATGCGGATCAGTTCCTCCAGCCGGTGGGAGATGTAGACGATGGCGACGCCGCGCGCCTTGAGGTCGGCGATCACCTTGAACAGGATCTCGACTTCGGCGGCGCTCAGCGCCGAGGTCGGCTCGTCCATGATGAGGATCTTGGCGTCGAGCGAAACCGCCTTGGCGATCTCGACCAGTTGCTGCTGGCCGATGCGCAGATCCTCGACCAGCATGTCGGGCCGGATGCCGGCTTCCAGCCGCTCCAGGAATTCACCGGCCCGGCGCTCCTGTTCCTTGCGGTCGATCTTGCGGAAGCGGTTGGTGATCTCGCGCGTGGCGAAGATGTTCTCGGCGACCGACAGGTTGCCGAACAGGTTCAGCTCCTGGAACACCATGCCGATGCCGCGGTCGACCGCATCTCCCGACGACGAGAAAGAGACCTCTTCGCCTTCGAGCAGGATGCGCCCTACGGTCGGCTGCTCGACGCCGGCGATGATCTTCATCAGCGTCGACTTGCCGGCGCCGTTTTCGCCGACCAGCACGTTGACCGCGCCCTTGCGCACTTCGAAATTCGCCTGCTTGACCGCGACCGTGCCGGCATAGACTTTCGAGACATCCTCCAGCTTGAGGATGACGTCATGGCCATTGGCCTGGCTCATGGCTTCGGCCCGATCTCGGCCTCAGCCGGCGTCACCAGCGGCAGGTCCTGGCCGCCTTCGATCGTATAGGCGCCGAGCACCTTGGCGGTGCGGCCTTCCAGCGCCTCGCGCGGCAGCTTGGAGAGCATCGTCTTGGCCGCATGGGCGTTGAAAGCCTTGCCGAACTGGGCGAAGTCGATCTGGTTGGTGAAGTCGTTGAACTGGACGAAGTCGAGGCTGTCGCGCAGTGCCGTGCCGCGCATCGCCGGCCCGATCTGAACGCGCGCGTCCGCCTTGCCGTCACCGTCGGCGTCGACATCGATGGTGGCCGCGCGCGACTGCGTGTTTGCCGCGACGATCTTGCCCTCGACGCGCACGGCGAACGTCCATGGCGAATTCGCCTGCTTCTTCGGATTGCCGTATTTGGCGCCGGCCGCGGCCGGATCGGTCTTCGCCAGCGCATGGACCTCGGCGAACGGTCCAGCCTTCTGCTGCAGATAGGGAATGACTTTCGCCGCCCAGATGTCCTCGACCATCTTGTCAGGGTTGAAGGCGGAGGCATTGCCGTCGCCTTGCGCCGATGGCGTCGGAAGGATCTTGCAGGCGCTGAGCGCGATGCCGGCGGTCAGGGCAAGGATCGGCCAACTCGGCTTTTTCTGCATGGCGGTCGAGGCATCCTGGTGAAAAGGAGCGAGGGACGAACCTCGGTTCGCCCCCCGCTGTTCGCGTTGCGCCGGCTCAGTTCTTGAGCGCGAAGGTTTCCAGCTTGGCGGCATTGTCGCCATTGATGAGCACGCAGTCCATCAGCTGCTTTTCCTTCTCGGGCGACTTCTTGTTCTTGATGAAGTCGTTGGCCTGTTCGACCGCCATCTGCGCCTGGGCATAGGCCGGCTGCAGCACCGTCGCCTTGATGCCGCCCGAGGTGATGGAATCGCGCACGTCGTTCGATCCGTCGAAGCCAACGACGATGACGTCCTTGCGGCCGGCCGCGGCAAGCGCCGCATAGGCGCCCATCGCCATCGTGTCGTTGCCGGAGATGACGCCCTTGATGTCAGGATTGGCCTGCAGGATCGATTCCATCTTGGAATAGGCCTCGGTCTGGCTCCAATTGGCCGATTGCTGCGCGACCATCTTCAGGTCCGGATAGTCGTCGATGACGTCGTGATAGCCCTTGGAGCGGATGCCGGCATTGGTGTCGGATTCCTTGCCGACCAGCTCCACGAAATTACCCTTCTCGCCCATCAGCTTGACGAATTCCTGCGCGCCGAGCTGGGCGCCCTGGTAGTTGTTGGAGACGATCTGAGCCACCGCGACGCCGGTGGCGTTGATCTCGCGGTCGATAAGGAAGGAGGGGACGCCGGCCTCCTTGGCCTTCTGCACGGCGGCGACGGTGGCGTCGGCACCGGCATTATCGAGGATGATCGCCTTCGCGCCGCGGCCGATCGCGGTGTCGATCAGTTCGGACTGCTTGTTGGCGTCGTCGTCATGCACCAGCACCAGCGCCTCGTAGCCCAATTCCTTGGCCTTGGCTTCGGCGCCGACGGCTTCCGCCTTGAAGAAGGGATTGTCGTGCGATGGGGTGATGATGGCGATGAGATCCGCCGCGTAGGCGGGCATCGCCGTGCCGAGTGCCAGCACGCCTGCGAAGGCGGCAAGCGTCATTCTACGTGTCAGTTTCATGAAGTCCTCCCGTTGAAACCCCTGCCTCGATCGTTTCGAGGCCTCTATCTACGATTGAATTCGTCAGGCAGGGCCGGCAGCGCGCCGCCCGGATTTCAGAGCCGATCGCCGGCTGTCATCCGAACTGCTCCTCGCTCCGCTCCCGCCGTCCTCACTCGCATCAACTTCAAACTTCCAACGAAGCATGACCGATCCGAGTCCGGGAACAGCTAAAGCTAACTGGTATAATGAGTCAACCACTAATTCAGGTGATCTGTATCTAAGCGGCGGCCCGCTCAGGTAATCCGCTGGATGCTGGCTGCGATCTCTTCCGGTTCGAAGACCCGCTTCCAGTCGTCGCGCATCAGCACCGGCTTGCCGAATTCGATGGCCTTGTTGCAGGCGTCGGAGAACACACCTTTGGTTTCGCCGAAGATTACGGCGCCGAGCACATTCATGTGGCCGAGCAGGAAATCGAGGGCCGCCTGCTGGTCGACGCCGCGCGCCACGACCTCGTCGACAGCTTCCTTCATGACCACCAGCAGCGAGGCGCACACGGTCTCCGAAAGGCCGGGCTCGAGCAGCGCCATCTGTTCGACGGAGACGCGGTGCGAGCGCATCACCGGCGCCCAGATGATCTTGGCAATGGCCTCGCCCTTGGCGTAGTCCGCTTCCGGTCCCTGCATCAGTGCGCTGACCATGTGCTGCTTGGCCTTGACGCCGCCGAAATAATCTTTCTTGGCCGCCATGTCGGTTTCGTCGTTGAAGATCGGCGGATGGCAGGGGTGGGTGACGAAGTAGGTCAGGTCGGGACGATCAGGCAAATGGCCGGCAAACGGCGCCGCGGCATCGAGAACGATCACCATCGTGCCCGGCGCAAGCTTGCTTTCGATGCTTGCCGCGACCTTGCCGATATGGGTGTCCGGAACTGCCAGGATCACCACCTCGGCGCCGTCCAGCGCCTCGTCGGCACCGACCGTATCGAAGCCAAGCCCGGTCTTCAGCCGCTCGCGCCCGGCCTCGCTGACCTCGACATGGCGGATCGTATAGGGCGAGCCGCGGAAATTGGTCGAAAGGCGGTAGCCCATTTTGCCGCCGGCACCGAACAGCGCGATCGTCGTCATCTAGCTTTGCTCCTAAATATTGAACGATGGTCTCGCCAATCGTCACCTTATATACTGGTATGATCACTCTACCATCTTGGCAAGAGAAATCATTGTCACTGCGGCCTAATTGCCGCAGCGCCCGCCTTAGGTTTCGCCGTGCCGTCGCCGGCTGCGCTCTCGATGGCGGCAGGGTCGATGGCGGCGCGCCGCGACAGCACCTGCCGGCCGGCCAGCGCCAGCACGAAAATGACGACGATGCCCTGGACGATGTCCTGAGCGCCGGGCGGCAGGCCGATGATCTGCATGGTGGTGACGATGAGGATCAAAAGGATGCTGGCGAACAATGTGCCGAGCGCCGTCGCGGAGCCGCCGAAGATCAGCGTCCCGCCCAGCACCACCGCGGCGATGGATTGCAGGAGATAGGGCTGGCCCATTTCAAGAAAGGCGCCGCCGATATAGGCACCCAGCAGCAGCCCGTTGAGCGAGGCCAGCACCGAGGAGATGATGAAGGCCGAGGCGATGACCCGGTTGTTGCGGATCGCTGCTAGCCGCGCCGCCGCGCGGTTCTGGCCGACTGCCGAGAGCAGTTGCCCGTAAACGGTATAGCGTAGCACGAACGACGTTGCGGCGACGCCCAGGATGGCGATGACTGCCATGATCGGCACGCCCGCGACACGGCCCGTCGCCAGCGTCTTCAACAGCGGACTGACGGCGAAGCCCGATATCGCGCGGTTCGACAGCAGCGTTGCGGTTGCCAGCACATAGCCCGTCGCCAGCGTGGCGATGATGGCCGGTATGTTCAGCCCGACGACGAGCAGCGCGTTGAGAGCGCCGACCGCAAGGCCGAGCAGGATCGCGGCGCCGACGCCGACGGCGAGGTTGGCGTCCTGGCCCTTGATGGTCAGCAGCGCCACGAAGGCGCTGAGCGTGATCACCGAGGCCACGGAAAGGTCGATATTGCCGCGCCCGGTGGTGACGACGAACATCTGGCCGATGCCGACGACCGTTAGGAACGAGGCCGACAGAACGATGCCCGACAGGCTGGAGAGGCTGAAGCGGTTGGTGACGATGGACAGCACCAGCCAGAGCAGCAGCACCCCGATCGCCGACCAGATCCAGCGGTTTTTCTGCGCCCAAGGGCTGAAGGCGGCAAGCGCGTTCATTGTTCGCTCCTGCGGTCCGCGGTCAGGCTGCGCAAGGTCAGCAGGGCGATGAGGATCAATCCCTGCGTCGCCGCATTGAAGTCGCTGCTCACGCTCAGCGTGCCGAGCAGGGCGCCGATCAACGCCAGCGTGACCGCGCCGGCGACGGCGCCGACCGGCGAGATGACGCCGCCCAACAGCGAACAGCCGCCCATCACCACGGCGGCGACGCTGAGCAGGGTGAACGAATTGCCGGAATTGATGTCGCTCGCCGTGTTGATCGCCGTCAGCGACAGGCCGGCGGCGGCGGCGAACAGCCCGGCGACGAGATAGCGCACCAGCGCGTAGCGCGTCGGCGACCAGCCGGAACGGATCATCGCGGTCGGATTGTTGCCGAAACCGCGCAGCACCACGCCGAGGGGCAGCCGGTCGATCACGAACACCACGATTGCCACCGCGGCGATGAGGATGATCGAGGTTGGCACAAAGCCGAGTGACCAGTTGAACATTGCCGACAGCCATTCGGGGCTGGTGCCGCCGGGCGTCGGCTGCAGCGCATAGCCTATCCCGACCCAGATGAAGGAGGCGCCCAGCGTGACGACGATGGCCGGGATCTTGCGCGCCTGGATCAGGCCGCCGAGCCCGGCATAGGCGGCGATCGCCGCCGCCAGCGCCAGGGCGCCGAGCCACGGCTGGTCGTAGAGCAGCGTGGCGCTGAGCACGCTGACGAGCCCCGCGAACGCGCCGACGCCGAGGTCGATCTCGCTGCCGCCGACGATGAACATCTGCGCCGCGGTCACCAGCACCAGCGACAGCGCCGGCATCAGCAAGAGGTCGAGCCCGAAAATGGAGGCGACCGCCGGATTGGCCGACATCATCACGGCCAGTACGGCGGCGAGGCCGATGAAGGGGGCAGCGTTCACCAGCCTGCGGGCAAGCCCGGCGCCGACAGCGCCGCTGCGTCTCGCACTGGCAGCTTTGTCCGTCTGCTGGGCAAAGGACGCTCCAACGACGGCTGATTCCGTGATCGCCTCGCCGGCCAGTTCCTTGACGATGCGGCCGCCTGAAAACACCAGCACGCGGTCGCAGGCCAGGAGTTCGGCATCTTCGGTCGTGTGCCAGATGAGCGTGCGCCCGCCTCGCGCAATGTCGTCGCAGAGGCGGTAGAAGTCCTGCTTGGTGGCGATGTCGACGCCGCGCGTCGGGTCGTCGAGCAGGACGATCGGCGTGTCGGCGACGAGCGCCCGGGCAACCAGCGCCTTCTGCTGGTTGCCGCCGCTGAGCTCCAATATGTTGGATCCGAAGCGGGTCTCGTCGAGCCGCAGCCGGCCGGCGGCGTCGGCCGCTGCCGCGCGGTTGGCGCGGTCCGAGACCAGGCCCAGCGCCGGGCGGCGCGCCAGAGCGCCGATGCTGATGTTTCCCAGCACGCTCCACAAGGGGAACACGCCTTCCTTCTGGCGGTCGCCCGCGATGAAACCGGCTTCACCGTTCCTGGCGACGGCCGCATCCGTTCCGGAATCGGGCTTGAAGATTGCGTGCAGCAACTCTTTCTGGCCGCTGCCCTCGAGGCCTGCCAGTCCGATGATTTCACCGCGGCCGATCTCGATGTCGTGGCCGAGTTCGGCCGTCAGGAACCCGGACAGTCGCACCAGCGCTTCGCGGCTGCCGGTGGTGGCGGTACCGTGCTGGTGGATCGAGTTGGCGTCGCCTCCCATGAGCTGCACCAGCTTGCCGATCGACGTATCGGCCACATCGCCGCGCCAGGCGGTGCGCCCATTGCGCAGCACGACCACCTGAGTGGCGATGTCGATGATTTCCTGAAGCTTGTGGCTGATGAAGATGAAGGCGAGGCCGGATTTGGCCCGCTCGCGGATGAAGGCCCGCAACTGTCTCGAGCGATCGAGATCGAGCGATGAGGTCGGTTCGTCAAGAACGATCAGCTTGACACCGGGTGTCGCGGCGGCGCGCGCAATCTCGACCATTTGCCGTTCGGCGATGGAGAGGTGGCCGACTTCGGCATTCACATCGATGCCGTTTGCGGGGAAGACGGCGTCCAGCGCCGAGCGGGCGCGCGCCCTGTAGAGTGCCCGCCAGCCCGGCCGGTTGGCGGCATCCGCCGGAATTTCCAGGAAGAAGTTTTCGGCCACCGAGAGGTTGGCGCACAGCGACAATTCCTGGTGCACCATGCGGATGCCGCGGCGCTGTGCCTCCGCCGTGTCGTAGCCGGCGAAGCCGATATTCTGGCCGGCAAACGAAATCGAGCCCAGGGTCGGCCACATCGCCCCGCACAGGATGCGCATCAGCGTCGATTTGCCGGCGCCGTTGCCGCCGACCAGCCCGATGATCTCGCCGGTGGAGACGGCGAGGTCGATCTCTGCATTCGCCAGCGTCGGTCCGAAGCTCTTGGTGATCCCGGAAAGCGAAACAACGCTCTGCCGGGTCGGATCGGCGAGCACCGCGGCGGCTGCGCCTTCCGGGGCTACGGCGAGATGGGACATTCGTCCTCCGTTTCTTCACGGGCAGGGACCGGGCGCGGCCGTTCCGCGGCGCCCGGTCCCTGGCATTGCCAATCTTACTTGCTCAGCAGGTTCTGCTTGACCCAGTCGAGCGAATAGCTGGGGCTGATGATCTGGCCGCCAGGCAGCTTTGCATATTCCTTGAGGTTGCCGGCATCGACGGTGGCCACCGGCATGATCATCATCTTGGGTGCCTTGGCGCCCTTGAGCAGCGACAGGCCGAGCCAGAACGCGGCGCCGCCAATACCGGGCGTGGTGTTCATCGAGACCGTCTGGTAGCCGTTCTTGGCGTTCTCCTCGGCCCACCATTTGACGAAGTCGGTGCCGCCGCCGCCTTCGATGATCGGCATCTTGCCGGCATAGTCGCCGCCATACTGGACGAACGCCTGGGCGATGCCGACATCGTCGCTGCCGCCTTGTGCGAGCACGGCGTCGACATGCGGCAGGGAGGGCAGCACGTTGGCGATGGCCGCCTGTGCGACCGACGCGGTCGCCTGGCCATAGACCGTGGCGACAACCTTGATATCGGGATATTTGGCCAGCACCGACTGTTGCGCGTTGAACATGTCGTTGTCGGGCGCCGAACCCTTGACGCCGCGCACCTGGATGACGTTGCCCTTGCCGCCGATCATCTTGAAGACGGCCTCGGCCTGGGCTGCCTTGTAGCCCTTGAAGTCGAAGTTGAGCTGGTAGTTGCAGGGCGCCGAGGCGACCGAATCGAACGAAACGACGATGATGCCGGCCTTGCAGGCTTTTTCGATGATCCCGTTGACCGCGGTTTCCGATGCGGCATCGACGGCGAGCACGTCGACCTTCTTGAGGATCAGCTCGGCGATCTGGCTGTTCTGCTGCGCCACCGAGCCGTCGCCGTTCATGACGATGTAGTCGGCAATCTGGCCGGCCGCCTTGGCTTCCTTGGCCGAGGCTTCGAAAGCCTCCACCATCTGGTGCCGCCAGGTGTTGCCGTAATAGGCGTTGGCGAGCGCGATCACCGGCGCATCCGGTGACGCCATTGCCGGCACAGCCGAGACGCTGACCAGCGCGGCGCCGGCAAGCGCCGCCACGGTTGAAAACTTCATGATATTTTCCTCCCAAAAAACACCGGCCGATACGTCGGCCTTCTGCCATTCCGTTACGACGTCCTCCGAAAGACGCCATACCAGCTACATGTTATACCAGCATACCAAATAGGCAAGCGGGCACCGGAACCTCGATTGCCGAAACCTCCTTCGATTTAAGGACGAGACGAAGCTCGGCCGTCAGCTTCGTTCTTCCTTGGCCAAACGGAGCCGGCCTGCTCCAGCAACTGGTGACCAGTCCAAAGTCGGCCGTAGACGGACGTTAGGTCATCATATATGTAATGTCAATCGATGGCGCGACCCTTGTCTGCCGACGCGACTCGGGATCGATTGTTCCGCGAACACCCCAGGGAGGGACAGATGGAGCCGGTCCAGAAAAAGAAATTGTATGTGGAGGTGCTTGACCGGCTGATGGCGGCAATCTCGACGTCCGAATTCCCGCCCGGCTCTCAATTGCCGTCGGAAAAGGAACTAATGACGATGATCGGCGTCGGCCGGCCCTCGATCAGGGAAGCGATGCTGTCGCTGCAGCAGATGGGACTTATCAGGATCTCGCACGGAGAACGTGCCCGCGTCATCAATCCGACGCCTGATGTCATCGTCGATCAGGTCTCAGCGGCGATGGTCATGATGCTGGCGACGAACTCTCGCGGGCTTGAAGAACTCAAGGAAGTCAGGCTCTTGCTGGAAACCGGCCTGGTTCGGATAGCCACGCGGCGCGCTACGGCCAAGAGTTTGGAACGCCTCGCGGAGACCTTGCGTCATTTGCGCGAGGCAAAGGGCGACCAAGCCCGGTTTGTAGCTGCCGACATGGAGTTCCACGCCGTCATTGCGGAGATGAGCGGCAATTCGATGATAGCGGCGGTGGCGAAGGGAATGCTCGAATGGCTGTCCCGTTTCAAGCGGGATCTGGTGGCGATGAAAGGCGCCGAGCGGCTGACGGTCGAGGAGCATGAGCGGATCTACAAGGCAATCGCCGGCGGCGATCCGGAAGGCGCGAGCGCGGCAATGGCCGACCACATTGGCCGCGCCAACGAGCTCTATTCGAAACTGGCCGGCGGCGGCGCCGGCTGAGCGGCCGCCGAAATTTTTTGCCCGGGAAAACTCATATGATGACATGATTTCTTTTTGGTGCTAACGGTCACTCCGTGAACGTCATTCCAGTCGGGAAGCCTGCATTGTCCGGTCGCCTCCGCGCCACCTATCTGATCGAAACCCGCTACCCGCTGGAGGTTGCCGCGGCTGCGATGGCGGGCGAACAATCAAGCGGGACTTTCCGCGCCATACCCGGAGAAACGCCGGAGCTGCTGCGCAGGTTCGGAGCCCGCGTCGAATTCATCAGCGATGTTGCCGAGGTCGACAGCGAGGCGTTGCCGTTCTCGCGCTCGCCAAAAAATGCGACCGTGAGGCCGCACCGGGCCAAGGTGGGCCTTTCCTGGAACATCGAGAATACGGGGACAGTGCTGGCTTCGGTCTGGTCGACGGTTCTCGGCAATCTGTTCGAGCTGCATCATTTCTCGGCCATGCGTCTCCTCGACGTTACCTTTCCCGATGCCTTCGCGGATGCCTATCCAGGGCCGGCCTTCGCCGTCGAGGGAACGCGTCGCCTGACAAGCGTCGAAGGGCGCCCGCTGATCGGCACCATCGTCAAGCCGAGCGTTGGTCTTACCCCGCAGGAGACGGCAGCCCTGGCCGACACGCTGATTGCCGCGGGTCTTGATTTTATCAAGGACGACGAATTGATGGGAGACCCTCCGCATTCGCCGTTCGAACACCGGTTCGAAGCGGTCATGGCGGTGATAGACAGGCACGCCGACAGGACCGGGCGCAAGGTCATGTATGCGGCCAACATTTCCGGTGACATCGACGCCATGCGTCGCCAGCTGGATCTGATCGAGCGCCGTGGCGGGACCTGCGCCATGCTGGTCCTGAATTCCGTCGGCCTGTCCGCCGTCATCGAGATGCGTCGCCACTCCGCCGTTGCGCTGCACGGCCATCGGGCCGGCTGGGGCCTCTTCAGCCGCTCTCCCGATCTCGGCATGAGCTATCTCGCCTATCAGAAATTCTGGCGTCTGGCGGGCATCGACCACATGCACGTCAACGGGCTGTCCAACAAGTTCTGCGAGCCGGACGAATCGGTGATGGCGTCGGCCCATGGCTGTCTCACCCCGATGTTCGAGCGGGCTGGCCGTCCCGATACGGTCATGCCGGTGTTTTCGTCCGGGCAGACCGCTGTGCAGGCAGCCGAGACTTATACGAGGCTCGGCTCGGACGATTTCATCTATTGCTGCGGCGGCGGGATCATGGCGCATCCAGGCGGGCCGGCCGCCGGCGTTCGAAGCCTGCATGATGCTTTCGAAGCCGCGGCGGCAGGGATTCCCGCACGCGACTATGCCGCCACGCATCCGGAGCTCGAAGCCGCGCTGCAAGCGTTCGGCTGAATCTGCGCCATCGGCGCGCCATCAAGGCAAATGGGAGAGAAAGCAAATGACGACATCCGTGGCGGTGCTTGGGGCCGGAGGGAAGATGGGCTTCCGCGTGACACGCAAGTTGATCGAAGCGGGCTACGATGTCCGCGCCGTGGAGATCGGCGAGGCCGGCCGCAAGCGGCTGGGAGAGGCCGATATCGGCGCCGTCGCCATGGACGAGGGCATTCCCGGCGCCAAGGTGGTGGTAATGGCCCTGCCGGACAATATCATCGGCCAGGTGGCGCGGCAGATCTCGCCGATGCTTGCCGCGGGCACCATGATCCTCATTCTGGATGCGGCAGCGCCCTATGCCGGCGACTTGCCCGCGGATCGGCCGGATCTCACCTATTTCGTCGGCCATCCCTGCCATCCGCCACTGTTCGGCGAAGAGACGGAATGGGCCGCGCGTCGCGATTACCATGGCGGCATCGCCAGGCAATCGATCGTCTGTGCCCTGATGCAAGGTCCGGAAGAGCACTATGCGCTTGGCGAGGAAGTGTGCAGGGCCATGTGGTCGCCGATCATCGACAGCCATCGCGTCACGGTCGAACAATTGGCGATCCTGGAGCCGGGCCTGTCCGAAATGGTGGCCATGCCCTTCGTCGACACCATGGTCGAGGCTGTCGAGGAGTGCGAACGCAAATATGGCATTCCCAGGAAGGCCGCGATGGATTTCCTGATAGGCCATCTGAACGTCGAGATTGCCATGTGGTTCGGCTTCTCTCCGAAAGTGCCGTCCGATGCGGCGCTACGCCTGATGCGGTTCGCCAAGGGCGTCGTGGTCCGTGACGATTGGCGCGAAGCGCTGTCTCCTGCCAAGGTCAAGGAAGCCTCGGAATTGATCGTCTACGGCAAGGGAGCCTGAGCCCTGCCTTCGCCGCGCCGGACCTCGGTATCGACCGCGCTCTTCGATGGCTATCCCATGGAATTGGCCCTCGAGGAGATTGCGGCGGCCGGCGCCCTCCATGTCGAGCCGGCCTTCATCCGCGGCTATGTCGATTTCGACGAAGGCATGTTTGCGGCTGCGCACGCCGCGAAGTTGCGCCAGGCAGCGGAACATGCCGGGCTGGGGATCAATGCCGTGTCGGCTCATCTCGACCTGTCGGGGGCCGATGCCGTCGACGCCTTGTCCCGCCGCATCGGCTTTGCCGCCGGTCTTGGCGCGTCCTTCCTGATTACCAATGCCGGCCCGGCGAGAAACAGCGCGGCGATCCGCAAAACGATTGACGCCCTCCTGCCGAGGCTGGAGGAAGTCGGCATCGTCCTGGCGCTTGAAAACCCCGGACATGGCCAAGGCGATCTGCTCGGCAGTGCCCGGATGGGGGCAAGCTTCATTCGGGACATCGGATCGCGACACGTGCGCCTGAACCACGACGCCGGAAATGTCTTTACCTACAGCAACGAGACGGTGCAGCCGGCGCAAGATATCGCTGATGCCATCGATGCCGTTGGGCATGCTCATCTGAAGGATGTCGTCAGCACCGGGGAGGGATGGACATTTTGCGCCATCGGTGACGGCTCGATCGGCTACGAACCGTACTGGGCAACGCTTCCCGCGACGCTGCCGGTCAGCATCGAACTGCCATTGCGGCTGCGGCGCCCGCAGCACCGTGATCCCCAACGGCGGAGCGCGCCGGTGGATATCGCCACCATTCGGAGCGCGCTGCGGCGTTCACTGGATTTCGTCAACTCGCTGGAGATCGCAAAGAGCAGCACCTTCTGAACAGCGAAAGGTGGTTCCTTGCCTTTGCGAGAGCCGGCTATCCACGCTCCGGGAACATCGCCTTCAGCCCTTCACGCGAGGCCTTGGCGACGCCGCGTTCGGTGATCAGGCCGGTGACCAGCCGCGCCGGCGTCACGTCGAAGGCGGGGTTTGCCGCGGGCGTCGCTTCCGGCGAGACGCGCACCTGGGCGATCTCGCCGCTCGCGGTCTTGCCCCACACCAGCGAAACCTCGTCGCCGGAGCGTTCCTCGATCGGGATTTCGGCAAGTCCGTCGCCCACCGTCCAGTCGATGGTCGGCGAAGGCAGCGCAACGTAAAACGGCACGTCATTGTCTGCGGCGGCGAGTGCCTTCAAATAGGTGCCGATCTTGTTGCAGACGTCGCCGTCGGCCGTCGTGCGGTCGGTGCCGACGATGACCATGTCGATTGCGCCGCGCTGCATCAGATGGCCGCCGGCATTGTCGACGATCAGCGTATGCGGCACGCCGTGGCCGGCCATCTCCCAGGCCGTCAACTGGGCGCCCTGGTTGCGCGGCCGCGTCTCGTCGACATAGACATGGACCGGAATGCCGGCCTCCGTTGCCAGGTAGATCGGCGCGGTGGCCGTGCCGTAGTCGACGGTAGCCAGCCAGCCGGCGTTGCAATGGGTCAGGATGTTGACGGTTTCGCCCGGCTTTTTGCGCGCCGCGATGTCCTTGATGATGGCGAGACCGTTCTCGCCTATGGCGCGATTGAGCCCGACATCCTCGTTGGCGATCTCGCTGGCGCGACGATAGGCGGCTGCGGCGCGTTGTTCCGTCGGCAGCGGCCGCAGGAACCGCCGCATCTCATCCAGTGCCCAGCGCAGATTGATCGCCGTGGGACGCGTCTCGTGGAGCGTCTCCCAGACGGCATCGAGCGCGGCATCCGCCGGATCGTCCGCCATCTGCATGGCAACGCCATAGGCAGCGGTGACACCGATCAGCGGCGCGCCGCGCACCCACATGTCGCGGATGGCGGTGGCGATGCCATTAACGGTGTCGACCTTCACGATACGGAAGTCATGCGGCAGCCAGCGCTGGTCAATGATCTCCACCGAGCGCCCATCGTCGCTCAGCCAGATGGTGCGATAGTGGCGCTCGCCGACGTTCAAATGCGGTTCTCCTGTTCGATCAGCGCGGCCAGGTTGTTGACCTCGTCGATGCTGTGAATATGACGCCTGTTGACGGCGATGTGGCGGCCGAACTTCAGCGCCCTCGCTTCACATGTGGCGCGCAGGTCTTCGTCGGCAATGGTTTCGAAATCGGCATTGTGGGCGAGGCCGAGGATGCGCCGGTGCACCTCGATGCCGGCAAAGCCGAGGAGGTCGTCCCATATCTGGTGCAGCACATGGTCGAGCGCCTGTTCTGCGCCCAGCCTGTCGCCCTGATCCTCGAACAAGCTCTTTTGATAAAGCATGCCGTTGCGCTCCGTGCGCCACAGATGCGAGAATTCGGTGCGGAACACCGACCACGTCTGCGCCGTGACATCGAGCAGATAAGCGCGCATGGCGTCGCGCTTGCCGCTCTGCTCATGACCCCGCTGCGAGAAGAAGGCCATCCAGAAATTGGCGAGCAACATGCCGACGTCGAACGCCATCGGCCCGTAGAAGGCGAATTCAGGGTCGATCATCCTGGTCTCTGTATCCGTGACCATGATCGAGCCGGAATGCAGGTCGCCATGCAGCAATGTCTCTGCATTGGCGGCGAAAAGATGCTTCAGGCGCTGCGCTTCCACCTTGAGGTCGCGGTCGGCGCGCAACTCGGCGACCAGGGCGTCGAGTTGCGGCGAAGTGTGCCGGTTCATCTTGGCGTCGAAGTAGGGGTCGGAGAACACCAGATTCTCGGTGATGTCGCACAGCTCGACATTGTCGGCGAACAGCGCCAGATCCGCTTTGCGATCCTTGGTCACCATCGAGAAGTCGGAGCCGCGGAACAGGGTGCGGGCCATGAACAGCCCGATATCCCTGGCGATGTTCGGCAATTGCCGGCCCTCGATCAGCGCCCGCCGCAAAATGATGTGCGGCGACAGATACTCCATGATGATCAGCGCCTGGGTCTCGTCGAAATGGTAGATGGCCGGCACCGAGCCCGGCGCGCGCGCCTCCTGCCGTGTCAGCGCGTGATATTCGAAGAAGGAACGCTTCAGCGGCAGCGGCCAGCTGTCGCCGACCAGCCGGACATAGGGCAGGGCCTGCTTGACGACAGCCGCGCCCTTGTCGCCCTCGACGATGAAGACGAGATTCAGATTGCCATCGCCGACCTCGCGCACCTTCCAGCGGCTGGTGTCCTCGCCGATGCGCTGGGTGAGCGCCTCGTTGCTGCCGAGCCGCGTGGCGAGCGTCTCCACCGACAGTGCTTCGAACGGCGTCTTCCCGGTCATCCTCACCTCTCCTGCTCGTCCCCTATAGTAGCGGAGCCACGGCGGCGGGGCCAAGCTAGGTAGCGCTCTGGCAATTGTCAATCGTGTTGACAATTGCCGACGTAGCCCATAGCGTCACCGTCAGGGAGGAACGCATGGTCGGCAATGCCGTGTTCCGCGTAGAGGGACTGAGGAAATCCTTTGGCCGCAACGAGGTGCTTGGCGGCGTCTCGCTCGAACTCCATGCCGGTGAAGTGACCGTCCTGATGGGCGCCAACGGCGCCGGCAAATCCACCCTCGTCAAGATCGTCAGCGGCGTCTACGAGCGCGACGGCGGCACCATGACCCTGGCCGGCCAGGACTTTGCGCCGGGAAGACCGGCGGAAGCGATCCGCGCTGGCGTCGTCACCGTTCACCAGAACATCAATGACGGTGTCGTCGCCGACCTTGACGTGGCCACCAACCTGACATTGGACAGGCTGAGCGGCAGTGGCGCCCCGGTGCTCTTCAACCCGGTCCGTGTGCGTCGCGAGGCCAAGGCGGTTGCCGACCGCATGGACCTGGCGATCGACTTGAAGGCGCGCGTCAGCGATCTCTCGCTGGCCGATCGCCAGATGGTGGCGATTGCCCGCGCGCTGGCACATCAGCCGAAAGTGCTGATCCTCGACGAACCGACCTCATCGCTATCGAGCGCCGAAGCCGATCGGCTTTTTGCGCTGGTCGACAGGCTGCGCGCGCAAGGCGTGGCGATCCTCTATATCTCGCACCGCATGTCCGACATAAGGCGGCTTGCCGACCGCATCGTCTCGATGCGCGACGGCGCCGTGTCCGGCGTCTTCGACAAGAAGCCGCTCGACTACGAAGGCGCGGTCAATGCCATGCTCGGCCGCAAGATCCACCTCGACCAGATCGTCGTCAGGCATTCGGCCCGGGCGGTGCTGACCGTCGAGGGCCTGCGTATCGCCCAGGGCGCCAGGCCGATATCGCTGACGCTTGGCGACGGCGAGATCGTTGCCGTCACCGGGCTGGTCGGCGTCGGCAAGACAGCGCTTGCCGAGACGCTGTTCGGCGTGCGCAGGCCTCTCGCCGGCATCATGACAATGAACGGCAAGCCCTACGCGCCGCGCTCGGCTGGCGACGCGATCGCCGCCGGCGTCTTCCTCGTCGCCAAGGATCGCGCCACCAGCGGCATCGTCGGCGGCTTCAACATCGAGCGCAATGTCAGCCTGCCGTTCCTGAGGCGGATGTCGAACCTGGGCGTGCTCAAGCGCCGCCTGGAACGCGCCACGGCGCGCCGGCAGATCCAGGAATTGGGCATCGTCTGCCGCTCCGAGAAGGACGAAATGTCGGCATTGTCCGGTGGCAACCAGCAGAAGGTGATGGTCGCCCGCTGGATGGCGCAGGATGCAAGCCTGTTCATTCTCGACGAGCCGTTTCAAGGCGTCGACATCTCGGCGAGGCGCGACATCGCAGCCAAGCTGAGGGCAAGCGCCAATGGCCGCGCGACGCTTTTGTTCGTCACCGAACTCGACGAGGCGCTGGAGACGGCCGACCGTATCCTGGTGATGTCGGAGCAGACCATTGTCGGCGAACACCGCAACGCGGACATCGATCTCGATCGCCTGCTGGCCGAGGTGGCCGGCGGGCTGCCGCACCGCGCGGCTTGACCGGCTGGAATTGAAGAGCTGACGATGACAATTGGAATGGAGAGCATGGGTTCGAGTTGGGTAAAAACGGCAGCGGCGCGCGGGGGCGCTGAATGACGCAGCGCAACCACGCCATCCGCTACGGTTTCATCGTCCTGTTGTTCGGGCTCGTCGCTTATTTCGCGATCGCCGCCGACGGTTTCGTTTCGCCGCAAAGCGCGGTCTTCATTTTTCAGTCGGTCGCCATCACCGGCGTGCTGGCGCTTGGCGTCACCGCCACGCTGGTCGTTGGCGGCTTCGACCTGTCGATCGGCTCGGTCGCCACGTCAGCCATGATGGCTGCGGCATATGTGATGGTGGTGCTGGAGCAGAACGCTGTCGTCGCGGTCATCGTCTGCCTGCTGATCGGCGTTATTGTTGGGCTCATCAATGGTTGGCTGATCGTCTATATGCGCGTGCCGGACCTGCTGGCGACGCTCGGCATGATGTTCCTGCTGGTCGGCCTGCAGCGCATCCCGACCGAAGGCCGCTCGATCGCCACCGGCATGACCATGCCCGATGGCTCGGTCGCCAACGGCAAGTTCGGCGAGGCGTTCCTGGCGCTCGGCCGCCACCGCTTCGACTTCTTCATTCCCAATCTCGTTCCGGTCTCGGTCGTCGTCCTCGCGGTGCTCGCGGTGCTGATCTGGTTCTTCCTCGAATACACCCGCTTCGGCCGCATGATGTATGCCGTCGGCTCCAATGAGCGCGCCGCCGAACTCGCCGGCGCGCCTGTCAAGGCATACAAAATCTGGGCCTATATCATTTCAGGAGTTTTTGCCTCGATCGGCGGTATTTTGCTCGCCGCCCGGCTTGGACGCGGCGACATCGCCTCGGGTAATAATCTGCTGCTCGACGCCGTCGCCGCGGCGCTCATCGGCTACGCGGTGCTAGGCGCCGCCAAGCCGAACGCGTTCGGCACGGCTGTCGGCGCCGTCTTCGTCGGTGTCCTGCTGCAGGGCCTGACGATGATGAACGCGCCGTACTACACGCAGGATTTCATCAAGGGCGCCGTTCTGGTCGTCGCCCTTGTCTTCACCTTCGCTCTTTCCGGCAGGGGCAGGACATAGATTTCGGCTGGGTTGCATTTCAACAAGTGGAGGAAACGACGTGAACATCACAAGAAGACTTTTGGGCAAGGCAGCGCTCGGGCTCGCCGGCGCGGCGTTGCTGATGCAGGGGACGGCCCTGGCTGCCGATCGCCCGGCGCCGTTCGACAAGCCAGGCGTCAAGATCGCCTTGGTGCGCTATCTCTCGACCGGTGACTTCTTCCAGGCCTATCTGTCCGGCGTCGAGGCGCAGGCCAAGGCCCTCGGCGTCGACCTGCGCGTGCTCGACAGCCGCCAGGACGCCGCCCTCCAGGCCGACATGGTCGACCAGGCCATCGCGCTTGGCGTGCAGGGTATCATCATCCAGCACGGCCTGACGGAATCGATGAAGGACGCCGCCCAGCGCGCGGTCGACGCCGGCATCAAGGTGGTCGCTTTCGACGTCAACGTCGAAAACCCCAAGATCCCGCAGATCGAGCAGTCAGACCGCGACCTTGCGCGCCTCGCGCTCGAGCAGGCGGTCAAGGACAATGGCGAGAGCTGGAAGGCCGGCTATGTCTATGTCGCGGGCATCGCGCCGCTCGACCGCCGCAATGAAACATGGGTCGACGTGAAGAAGAAATACTCGGGCATCAAGGAAGTCGCCATGTTCGGCACGCTGGACAACCCGATCGCCAACTCGGTCGCCAACCAGGCGCGCTCGGTGCTGACCGCCCATCCCGACATCAAGGTGATGTTCGCTCCCTATGACGAGTTCGCCAAGGGTGTGAAGATCGCCGTCGACGAGGCAGGCCTGAACAAGGACATCAAGATCTATTCGGCCGACATTTCGACCTCGGACATTGCGGCGATGCGGGAGCCCGACAGCGCCTGGGCGGCAACCGCCGCGACCAACCCGGCCGTCGTGGGCCAGGTCTCGGTGCGTGCGCTGGCGCAACTGCTGGCCGGCGAAGACCCCGGCCACAACGTCGTCGTGCCGCCGACGCTGATCACCCAGAGGGACCTTCTCGACAAGGACATCAAGAACATGGAGGACCTGTCGGCCAAGCTGCCGCAGTTCGCCCATGCCGATGTCGCCATGCCCGCCTGGATGCCGAACCCGAACGCGAAGTAGGCCAATCGATATTGCAATTCGCTCACACTTGGAACAGCCGCTTGCAGCAACTGCAGGCGGCTTTTTTGCTGTCTTCATTCGTTGAACAGATCGGAGTAGGAGCCGGTGCGGGCAAGCCGCAGCTCATCGTCGGCAATGCGGTAGATCAAGAGCCAATCCGGTTCTACATGCGCATCCCGATAGTCTTTCCAGTCGCCTTTTAGAGGGGTGATCCTTATAACGCGCCGGCAGTCCGGCGATGAGCAGGCCCAACAACTCGCGCAATTTAGCGAGGTCTTTGCCACGCTTCTCCATGCGCTTAACGTCCCTGCGGAATTGCCCGGAGTGAACGGGCGTCGGCATGTCAGATGCCCAAATCCTTGAACAATTCGTCGGCTGACGCGAAACGCTTGCCTTTGCCTTTTTCCAATTCGGCCATGGCCTTTTGGGTGGTTGCGTTCGGCACCTTCACCGGAAAGGGAAATTCCTTGTCGGCGGCGACGCGGACCAGCAGCAGCCGAATGGCGTCGGAGACCGACAGTCCCATTGCCGCCAGGGCTTCGGTAGCCTGGTCCTTTGTCGCGGCATCAATTCGAGCGCGGACAACCGTGTCCGTAGCCATGTTGCGACTCCCTACTGTTGAGCCACAATGTAGCTACAAACGGGTGTTCTTGCAAGCCTGCCGTCTGCGCTGTGCGTGACGGTGCTACCGCAGCGCCGCCGCGATATTGCCGCCGTCGACCGTCGTTACGTCGGCGGTTGTGCGGTCGGCCAGCGCGTGGTGCAGGAAAGCCTGCGCCACGTCCTGCGCCGTCACCTCCTGGCCGAGCAGATTGCCGGACATGTACTCTTTTTCCGAGACACCGCGTGCGCCCGATCGGCTGGCGATCATGGCGTCGGTCAACAGCCCGGAGCGGATGCGGTCGGCATTGACGGCGTTGGAACGGATGCCATGCGCGCCGTAATCCAGTGCATATTGCCGGGACAGGAACAGCGTCGCCGCCTTCGGCACGCCGTAGGCGCCGAATTTCGGACCCGGATTGACCGCCTGCTTAGAGGTGTTGAACAGCAGTGCGCCGCCGGTACCCTGTTCGAGCATGATGCGCACCGCGTTCTGCGCCACCGACTGGTGGGCGAAGAAATTGAGCTCGAAGCTCTTGCGCAGCAGCGCGTCGTCAAGTTCGCCGATCCGGCCTTCCCAGGCAGCACCGGCATTGGACACCACTATGTCGACGCCGCCATACACGGCGACCGCCCTGTCGAAGGCTGCACGCACTTGGTCCGGATCGGTGATATCGGCGGCGACGCCGATCGAATTGTTGCCGGCCTTCTTCGCGGCATCAGCGGCTTTTTCGCCATCGAGATCGACGACCACCGCATGCGCGCCATTGTCCGCAAACAGCTTGGCGGTCGCCGCACCGATCGCACCGGCACCGCCAGTGATCAGCACGACCTGGCCGGTCAGCGGCTTCGGCTTGTTGGAGGCGAGTTTGGCCTGTTCCAGCGACCAGTATTCGAGCGGGAACAGGTCGGCCTTGGAAAGCGGATGAAAACGGCCGACCGCCTCGGCGCCACGCACGGCCTCGATCCACATTTCGCCGACATCGGAAGCGATCCTGGCATCCTTCAGCGTGCGGCCATGGCCGAACATGCCGAGCCCTGGCACCAGCGTCAGCCGCGGCATCGGGTCGAGCATGGTGCGTTTGACGTCGTCGAGCGCGTCATTGGTCTCGAAATAGGCGCGGTATTCCTTGGCGAAGGCGTCGACATGGCTCTTGATGACGGCCTTGTAGTCGCCGGCCTTGTCCGCATCTGGCGCCGGCACCGCCATCGGCCCGGTCTTGATGCGGATCGACAGGTCCGGCGTCGACACGCCGCGCGCGGCGTAGTCGGCGATCTCGGCCGAATTGATGAAATCGACGATCGCATCCGAGGTACGGAAATCGCTGATCATGCGGTCGAAGCGGCCTTCGCCGCGTGCCACCGCCACGGCGCCGCGCAACATAGGAGCGATGGAAGCCGGCGTCGCGAGCTTCGCCGGAAGGGCGGCCTTTGCCGCCTTGGGCTTGGCATGCTTGGCTACATACTCCTCGGCGACATTCACATAATGGATCATCCGGTCGTAGGCCTGCTTGGCGTCGTCGCCGAAGGTGAAGATGCCGTGCTTGTCGAGGATCAGTCCTTCCACATCAGGGTCGGCGTCGAAAACATCGGCCGCCGCCTTGGCGAGGTCGAAGCCCGGCATGATGTAGGGCACGTAACCCATCTTGGCCCCGAACACCGTCTTCACCAGCGGCTTGCTGTCTTCCTGGTCGACGATCGCCAGGATGGCGGTCGAGTGCGTGTGGTCGACGAATTTGTGCGGCAGAAAGGCATGCAGCAAAGTCTCGACCGAAGGATTGGGCGAGGACGGATCGATGAGGTTCGCCCGCTGCAGCGCGACCATGTCCTCGTCGGAGAGCTTGTTCAGCGCGCGCGCCTTGATGAGCGCGCCCATCTTCACCGCCGGCAAGCCCTGCGGCTCGATGACGGCCATGTCCCAGCCGCTGCCCTTGACGCACAGCACGTCCCATTCGTCGCCGACGAGGTCGGTCGCCTTGGTCTTGCAGGAAGTGTTGCCGCCGCCATGCAGCACCAGTCGCGGTTCGCCGCCCAGCAGGCGCGTCGTGTAGACGCGCAGCGCGAGATCGCGTCCGACGCCTTTCTTTGCATAGTCGGCAACCATCTTCTCCGCGTCGCCGTCATTCCACAGGTTCTTCATTAGCTTCGTCCAGTTGCTGTCATAGTGGTGAAACAGGAATGCCACGACGCCTTGATGACGGGCGCGGCAGGAATGGTCTCTAGGATACCTTTTTGCCTGGCGCTCCGGCATGATCCAGAAGCCGCTGCGCCATATCGGCGCCGACCACCAGATGCGTGCAAAGGCCGCCGGCGATCGCAGCGAGCAGGGGTTCGAACTTGCTGTTCTCCTGCACCACCATCAGCCGCTTCTGAATGGCGCGCAGCGAGGAAAGCTCCGCCGAGATCACCCGCCGGTTGTAGCCGCAGTCGAGCACCTTGCCCTCGGCATCGATGATCTGCCCGGCAATGACGCCGGCCGCGCCCGCCTTGCGCAGGTCGGCCATTTCGTCTGATGTCAGCGCGCCGCATTTGACCAGATGGCTGTCGGCATCGACGGCGCCGACCGAATACAGCGCCAGATCGCATTCGTGGATGCTCGACAGCTGTTCGCGGATTACAGGCTCGGCGCGCAGGCCGCGCGCCAGCTCTTCGGTGGTCAGCACGAGCGGCGCGTAGAAATTGATGCCCTTGGCGTTGAGCCGCCGGGCGATCTCCATCGTGCACTGGTCGGGACGATAGGAATAGGGCGCGCCGAGATTGCCGCAGAGCTGCACCACGGTGACATCCTGGAGATCGGCGTAGGACATGATGTCGGCGATCATGTAGACGGTGCGTCCCCAGGCGACGCCGATGCGGTCGCCTTTTTTCACCAGTTCGAGAAAGACGCTCGCCGCCAGCACCGCGATGTCGGTGGCGGGATCGGCGATATGGCCGTTTTCCGGCGCGATCCAGACCGCGTCGAGACCGAGTGCATCCTCGAGCTTGCGCGCGATGACGTCGTCGGTGAAAAGCTGGGTCGAGGTCGAGATGTTGACGATGCCGGTCTCGCGCGCCTTGCGCAGATACATGGCAACCGAGGCGCGGGAAATGTTAAGCTGGCTCGCCACCTGGTCCTGGCGCAGGCCATGCGCATAATAGAGCCAGGCGGCCTTGTGGATAAGTTGTTCTGCCGGTCGGATTGCCATGCCTTCTCCTCGGCTGACATTAGTCACGGCTCTCGACAAAAGTCAAACCGCGCGGAGGTACGCGATGCCTTTACGCGCGGCAAATCTAGACCATCATTGCGCCAGACGCGCTTTGTCGTGGCATCATTGCTGGTGACGCGGCCCGAGCCTGTGGTTAGAACATGTCGGCAAAGGGAGATACGGGGAGGACAGGATGGGCAACCCTTACGAACAGGATCTCGACAGGAACGCTGCCAACCACCAGCCGCTGACGCCGCTCACTTATCTGGAGCGGGCAGCCAAGACCTATCCCGATCATGTCGCCATCATCCATGGCCGGCAGCGCGTGACGTATCGCGATTTCTGGCGGCGTTCGCTGCAGTTCGCCTCGGCGCTCTCCAGGCGCGGCATAGGCAAGGGCGACACGGTGACGGTGATGCTGTCGAACACGCCGCCGATGCTGGAGGCGCATTTCGGCGTGCCAATGACCAAGGCGGTGCTGCATTCGCTCAACACTCGCCTCGACGCCGCCGTGATCGCTTTCCAGCTCGACCATGCCGGGACCAGGGTGCTTATTGTCGATCGCGAATTCTCCGGAGTGGTTCGGCAAGCGCTCGATCTGGCCAAGGTGAAGCCCCTGGTCATCGACTGTGACGATCCCGACTACGCCGCGGACGCTCCCTATCCGAAGGGTGGTCGCATCGGCACTCTTGATTACGAGGCCTTCGTTGCCGAGGGCGAGGAGAATTTCGCCTGGTCGATGCCAGACGACGAGTGGGACGCCATTTCGCTCAACTACACCTCGGGCACGACAGGCAACCCGAAAGGCGTCGTCTATCATCATCGGGGTGCTGCGCTGATGGCCTACGCCAACACCGTCCATGCCGGCATGGCCAAGCACGCGGTCTATCTGTGGACGCTGCCGATGTTCCACTGCAATGGCTGGTGCTTTCCGTGGACCTTGGCCGTCCAGGCCGGCACCCATGTCTGTCTGCGCTGGGTTCGGCCGAAGCAGATCTACGACGCCATCGCCGACCATGGCGTCACCCATCTGTGCGGCGCACCGATCGTCATGTCGGTGCTGATCAATGCCAGGGATGAGGACAAGCGCCAGTTCCCGCAAGCCGTCACCTTCAACACGGCCGCCGCGCCGCCGCCGGAAGCGGTGCTCACCGGCATGGCCGATGCCGGCTTCGCCGTCACGCATCTCTACGGCCTGACCGAAACCTACGGCCCGGCGGTGGTCAACGAGTGGCACAATGAATGGGACCATCTTGAGAAGGGGCAGAGGGCCACGAGGAAGGCCAGGCAAGGCGTGCGCTACGCCGCGCTCGAAGGCCTCACGGTGATGGATCCCGAAACGATGACGCAGACGCCCGCCGACGGCCAGACCATCGGCGAGGTCATGTTTCGCGGCAACATCGTCATGAAAGGCTATCTCAGGAACCGCAAGGCCACCGACGAGGCGTTCGCCGGCGGCTGGTTCCACTCCGGCGATCTCGGCGTCATGCATGCGGATGGATATATCCAGCTCAAGGACCGCTCCAAGGACATCATCATTTCGGGCGGCGAGAACATTTCCTCGATCGAGGTCGAGGACGCGCTCTACAAGCACCCGTCCGTTGCGTCTTGCGGCGTGGTGGCGCGGGCGGACGAGAAATGGGGCGAGGTGCCGGTCGCCTATGTCGAGCTGAAGCCTGGCAAGACGGCGACCGAGGCAGAGATCATCGAGCATTGCCGCGCGCTGCTTGCCCGCTTCAAGCTGCCGAAAGCGGTGGTGTTCGCCGAGATCCCCAAGACCTCGACGGGGAAGATCCAGAAATTCCGGCTAAGGGAGATGGCGAAGGAGGCGTAGGCCGCATGGCCGCTCTTGCCATGACCTCGACAATTTGCGGCGGGCCTTGTGACTTCGTCATCCCAGGGGGAAGCAAGGACCAAGCGACGCGGCGCAGACCCTAGGATCCATGCCCTGATGTCAGTCAAAAAATGAGGTGGATCAGGAAGTTACTGTAGCCTACAGCAGCCATCCTCGACTGCCGGAGCACGGCCGCAAGGCCACGGCATGGATCCTAGGATTTCCGCGACGTCGCTTCGCGACTGCTCCACCCTGGGATGACGAAGTGCGAGGCGAGCCACCCCCCTCACTGTCACCATCTGTCACCATTTTGTACGCGTACGCCGAATCCGCGTTGACATCGCGTTCCTTTCGATTTACGAGTGACGAAAATCAAAATTCATCACTAGTAAATCGAAAGAGGCTATGTCCGAAACCGCCAACCTCGTCGCCGATGCCGCTCGCCAGGAGAATGTAACGCGCATTCTCGATTGCGCCGAGCGCCTGTTCCGGCACTATGGCTACGGCAAGACCAATGTCGCCGACATTGCCCGCGAACTCGGCATGTCGCCAGCCAACATCTATCGCTTCTTTGCGTCCAAGGTCGAAATCCACCAGGCGGTCTGTGGCCGGATGCTCGGGGCCAGCTACAGGATGGCCTACGAGATCATGCATTTGCCGATCAGCGCCGAGGAACGGCTGCGGCGCTACGTGCACGCGCAGTACAAGATGACGATGGAGGTCATGCTCGACGACCAGAAGGTCCATGAGATGGTCATCGTCGCTCTCGAGCGCGATTGGGGCGTCATCGACAAGCATGTCGACAGTATCCACGATCTTTTTGCCGAGGTGATCCGCGAGGGCATCGCGGCCGGCGAATTCAGGGAACAGGATCCGGTGATTGCGTCGCGCTGCTTCGGCGCCGCCACGGTCATTTTGTGCCACCCGCAGATGGTGGCCCAGTGTCTTGCCAAGACCAACCGGGCAATGCCCGACGACCTCATCGACTATGCGATCAAGGCCTTGAAGAAATAGCCGCCGCCCGCCGGGCGCCGGCAACGACAGTCAATCTCCAGTTTGGGAGTGCTAAGGTGTCTTCGTCCAATTCCATTATCCGCTGGCTGCCCGTTGCCGGCCTGATCGTCGCGGCACTCGGCCTGGCCGGTTGTTCCCAGGAGAAGGCGGAGGTCAGGGATATCATCCGCCCCGTCAAGGTCGTCGAGATCGGCGCGGCGCAGACCACCCGCCAGCTCGATTACTCCGGCTCGGTGCGTGCTCGCACCGAGATGAATCTCGGCTTCCGCGTTGCCGGCAAGGTCACCGAGAGGCTCGTCGACATCGGCCAGCATGTCACCTCGGGCGACGTCCTCGCCCGCATCGATCCCTCCGATTACGAGCTTTCGGTCAAAAGCGCCGCGGCGAGCCTTGACGCCGCCGAGCGCCAGGTCGAGACGGTGGATCTCGCCAGGAAGCGCGCCGAGCAGCTTTATGCCAAGAATTTCGCGCCGAAATCGCAGCTCGAGCAGGCGACGCTGGCCTACAACCAGGCGGTCGCGACGCGCGATGCCGCCCGCTCGACCCTCGCCCAGGCTCAGAACCAGGTCCACTATACCGACCTCAAGGCGAGCGAGAACGGCATCGTCACCGCGGTCAGTGCCGATGTCGGCCAGGTGGTCGGTGCCGGCACGCCCGTGATGACGGTTGCCGTCGATGGCGAGAAGGAAGTGCTGATCGCGGTACCGGAAATGGATATTGCCGGCTTCAGGCCGGGCAAGGAGGTCAAGGCAAGCTTCTGGGCGGACGATGCCCTGACGCTTGCCGGCAAGGTCCGCGAAGTTGCCGGCAGCGCCGACCCGCAGTCGCGTACCTTCGCCGTTCGCGTCTCGCTCCCCAACGACCCGCGCGTGCTGCTCGGCATGACCGCCAACGTGCAGGCCTCGATCGACAGCAAGACCCAGCTGGTCTCGATCCCGCTCAGCGCTCTGGCTGAAAAGGACGGCCAGAAGATCGTCTGGGCCGTGGACCGCGGCAGCGACACCGTGCATTCGCGTCCGGTCAAGATCGCGAACTTCACCGCCGATGGCGTCGCGGTTGCCGACGGCCTCAAGCAGGGCGACGTCGTGGTTGCCGCTGGCACCCAGTTCATGACCGACAATCTGAAGGTCAAGCTGTCCGGCGACAGTCTCCAGCAGTCCGCCTCGGCGGCGGAAGACGCTGCCACCAGCAGCCTGCGCTGACAGCCAGGCACAACGAAACCCTTCCCTGTCTTGGCGGCGCGAGCCGCAAGACCGGGCAGGCCATGGTTTCCGGGCGGCAGGCGCCCGATCGTCGAGACGCCGACAAGATGGCTCCCCCGCATCATTGTCGCGTCACACGCGATGCGAGTCTCTCCGCTTGAGGGAGCTTCGCCGCCCGGAAGCCAGACGAAGAACGCATGAACGGCATGATGAACCTGCCCTGCAGATCAATTGGACTGGACTGGCGCCATGACCACCGACAGCAACACTGAAAAGCGGCCTTTCAACCTCTCGCGTTGGGCGATCGGGCATCCGAGCATCGCACGTTTCCTGTTCGGCCTGATCATCCTTGCCGGTGCGCTCGGCCTGATGCGCATGGGCCAGAAGGAAGATCCCGATTTCACCTTCCGCGTCATGGTCGTGCAGGCGATCTGGCCGGGTTCTTCGATCCAGGAGATGGAAGACCAGGTCGTCAACAAGATCGAACGCAAGCTGCAGGAAACGCCGCATCTCGACTTCGTGCGCTCCTATACGCGCGCCGGCAGCGCCATCATCACGGTTCAGATCAAGGGCGACACCAATGCGGCCCAGGTCAACGACGCCTTCTATCAGGTGCGCAAGAAGGTCGGCGACATAGCAGGCGATCTGCCGCAAGGCCTGCTCGGCCCCTATTTCAACGATGAATTCGGCGATACCTTCATCACCTTGCATTCGATCAGCGGCGATGGCTTCAGCTATCCCGAATTGAAGAAGTTCGCCATCCAGGCCCGCGATATGCTGCTGACGACGCCCGGCGTCGAAAAGGCGGTCATCATCGGCGACCAGCCCGAGAAGATCTATATCGACGTCTCGTCCAAGGCGCTGGCCGAGCGCGGCCTGACGCTGACTGACCTGCAGAACGCGATCAAGGGACAGAACAATGTTGACCCGGCAGGCTCTGTCGACACCGGCCTGCGCTCCGTCCGCATTTCGGTCGAGGGCGACGTCACCAGGGCGGCCGACATTCGCGAGCTGCGCTTGCGCGCCGGCAATCAGGTGACGCGCCTTGGCGATATCGCGACCGTGAGCTCGGGGCTGGAGGATCCTTTCGAGCGCAAGTACCGGTTCAATGGCCACGAGAGCGTCCAGCTCGGTGTCGTCATGGCCAAGGGCTTCAACGTCACCGATGTCGGCAAGGACGTCGAGGCGACCTACAAGCGATTCGAGGAGGCGCTGCCCTATGGCGTCTCCGTCGACCAGATATCGGACCAACCCGAGGTCGTCAGGGACGCTGTCAGCGAGTTCATGCATGCGCTCGGCGAAGCGCTGCTGATCGTGCTCGTCGTCTCGTTCCTGTCGATCGGCTGGCGCTCCGGACTTGTCATTGCGATCGCCATCCCGCTGGTCCTGGCCGCCACTTTCGCCATCATGTACGAGATCGGCATCGACCTGCAGCGCATTTCTCTCGGCGCCTTGATCATCGCGCTCGGCCTGCTTGTCGACGACGCCATGATCGTCGTCGAGATGATGGAACGCAAGCTGGAGGAGGGGCTGGTCAAGATCGAGGCGGCGGGTTTCGCCTATTCCTCGACCGCTTTCCCGATGCTGACCGGCACGCTGATCACCACCGCCGGCTTCATTCCCGTCGGCTTCGCCGCCTCCACCGCCGGCGAATATGTCCGCACGCTGTTCTACGTCGTCGGCATCGCGCTCGTCGTGTCCTGGTTCGTGGCGGTCTATTTCACGCCATGGCTGGGATATATGATCCTCAAGCAGCGCAAGCATGCCGGCTCCCACCACGACGTCTTCGACACCAGCTTCTATCGCCGGCTTCGCTCGACCGTTACCTGGGCCGTGCGCCATCGCATCATCGTGCTGACGATGACGCTGGTGACCTTCGCCACCAGCCTGTGGGCCTTCCAGTTCATTCCACAGAACTTCTTCCCGCAATCGTCGCGCCCGGAAATCCTCGTCGATCTCTGGCTGCCGGAAGGCACCAGCATCAAGGAAGTCGAGACGCAGGCCAAGGCGCTGGAAGCCAAGATGATGGACGACAAGGACAAGCGCTTCATCGCCACCTATATCGGCGAAGGCGCGCCGCGCTTCTTCCTGCCGCTGGACCAGCAGCTCAGGAATCCTAACTTCGCCCAGCTTCTTGTGATGGCCAATGACGAGCCGGCGCGCGAGCGGCTGATCGTCAAGCTGCGCACCATCCTGGCGCAGGACTTCCCCTCCATCCGCGGCAAGGTCGACCGCTTGTTCCTCGGCCCGCCGACAGGCTGGCCGGTGCAGATGCGCGTCATGGGCCCGGACCGCCAGGAAGTGCGGCGCATTGCCGACCAGGTGAAGGCGAAATTCCAGGCCAACCCGCTGCTCAGCGCCGTCCACGACGACTGGCTGGAACCTGTGCCGGCGATGAAGCTGGTCATCGACCAGGACCGCGCCCGCGCGCTGGGCGTCACCTCGCAACGCATTCGCCAGATGCTGCAGGCGTCCATGTCCGGCGCGCCGCTGGGCGACTTCCGCGACGGCGAAGAAACGGTGTCCATCGTCGCCCGCGAACCGGATGCCAGCCGCGCCCTGCTGTCCTCGGTCGATTCCATCTACATCCCGACCGATTTCGGTGGCTTCGTGCCGCTGTCGCAGGTGGCCAAGGTTGTGCCGGTGCTGGAGCAAGGCGTCGAGTGGCGGCGCGACCGCTTGCCGACCATCAGCGTGCGGGCGACCTTGCCCGACGGCGTGCAGTCCAACGATGTCGTCACCAAAATGTACAACGACATGAAGGATCTGCGCGACGGGCTTGCGCCGGGCTACAAGATCGAGATCCAGGGCGGTGCCGAGGACTCGGCGGAAAGCCAGGCTTCCATCGCCGCCAAGGCGCCGATCATGCTGGCCGTCATCGTCATATTGCTGATGGTCCAGCTGCAGCATTTCGGCAAGGCGATGCTGGTGCTGGCCACCGGTCCGCTCGGCATCATCGGTGCGGCCGCGGCCCTTTTGATCAGCGGCGCGCCGTTCGGCTTCGTCGCCATCCTCGGCGTCATCGCGCTGCTCGGCATCATCATGCGAAACTCCATCATCCTCGTCGACCAGATCGACCAGGACATCGCGAAAGGCATGGAACGCTCCGAAGCGATCATCGGCTCGGCTGTGCGCCGTTTCCGGCCGATCGTGTTGACGGCAATGACCGCGGTGCTGGCGCTGATCCCAATCTCGCGCGGCGTGTTCTGGGGGCCGCTCGCCTACGCCATGATGGGCGGCATTCTGGTTGCAACCGTGCTCACCATCCTGGTGCTGCCCGCTGGCTACGCCCTGTTCTTCGGCCGTGAGCGAAAGAAGGTGCCGACCGACGAACAGACGCCCGAACCGGAAACCGTCGAAGGCGTCGAGAGGCCGCAACTCGCTTTGGCGGCTGAATGAACCAAATCGGCCGGTCTCATTTGAGACCGGCCAATTTCTGTTCTTGCGGAGCCGAAGGCCGCTTGCCCGTCAGGCAATCAGATGACGAAAAACCAGTTGGCGATCAGCATTACCGCCACTCCGGCGACCAGCGTCAGATAGGGCAGCATGCCCGCCTTTTTCACCGAGAGGTCCGCTCCCGCCATGCCGAGGTCGGCCAGCATGTGGTCGGGGAACTTGCCGCCGTCCTGGATGTAATGGCGGAAGCAGAACACCGGGATGATCAGCGCCGCGGTGATCAGCCCGGCCCACAGCGCCATCGGGTTCCACACCTTGGCGCCGGCGCCCATGAAGATCGCGTTGACATAGGCGAAGATCGCCCCGATCCCCAAGAGCCACGTCGGGGCCTTCCATGGCCGCGCGATATGGCCGTTGTCGATGCGATGGATCCAGCCGGCATTGAGGTTGAGGAAGTTGAAGATGATGTAGCCGCAATTGGATACGGCGAGAATGAAGAAGAAGCTCGTCGCGTCGGCCGAGGCGATCGCCAGCACGATCAGGTTGAAGCACAGGTCGGTCCACATCGCCCGCGTCGGCGCGCCATGCTCGTTGACGTGACTGAGGTAGCGCGGCAGCCAGCCGTCGACGGAGCCCTGGTAGAGCGTGCGCGAGGAGCCGGCCATAGCCGTCATGATGCACAGCACAAGCGCCAGGATCATCAGCATCACCAGCAGGCTGTGGATAAGCCCGCCGCCGCCGACCATGCCGGCGAGAGCATCCGCCACGCCTGAGCCGTCAACGATCGGCGTCGCCAGCATGCCGTTGAGGCCGAGCACGCCCTGGAAGGTGAACGGCACCAGGATGAACAGCAGCATGCAGAGCAGGCCGGAATAGAAGATGGCCTTGAAGGTGTCGGTGCCCGGATTCTTGAACTCGGACGTATAGCAGACGGCGGTCTCGAAGCCGTAGGTCGACCAGGCCGCGATGAACATGCCGCCGAGCACCAGAGTCCAGCCGGCGATGTTCCAGGCGCCGGGCTCTGGCGCATAGGCGGCGGCCAAGGGAACCAGCGGCGAGAAATTGGCCCAGTTGATCTGGCCGGTGAAGATCGGCACGACGCCGACGATCAGCATCGGGACGATGACCAGCAGGCCGATATATTTCTGCACATTGGCGGTGCCCAGGATACCGCGATGCTGGATCGAGAAGATCATCAGCATCAGCACGGCGCCGATGAAGAAGGTGGCGTTGAAGGTGAAGGACACCGGACCCAGCGTGTGGCTGAACGCCGACCACGTGCGGATCGCCGGGGTCGCCGCCGCGGTCACCGCGGTAATGGCGTCGGCGGCGCTTGTTCCGGCATGTGCCGTGACATAGGCGGCGACCTCGGGCGACGTGTCGGTAAAGATCGGCACCGGCGCCAGCGCGTTGAGGATATAAGCGGCGGCGATCGAGCAGCCGAGCGAGAGCACCGGCGACCAGGCGAACCAGTTGCACCACACCGACAAGGGCGCGATGAACTTGGAGTAACGCAGCCAGGCGGTGGCGCCGTAGATCGAGGCGCCGCCCGATTTGTTCGGGAACAGGCCGGCGATCTCGGCATAGGTGAAGGATTGCAGGAAGCCCATGACCATGGACACCGTCCAGATCAGGAAAGCGAGCGTCCCGGTCGTGCCGGCAATGCCGCCGATCGAGAACAGGACGAGGGCCGGGACGCCGCTCGCCACCCAGAAGGCGCCGCGCCAGTCGATATGCCTGAGCAGCTTGCTTTCGGCAGGCTGGTCCAGGACTGTGCTTATGGTGCTCATGTCGGTGAATTCCCCTTTTTGATGTTCCCCGCCGGCGACGCCTCGGCTGTGCGAAGCTTGCTCCCGGCCAATATCGCCGCGACTTCAGTGTTTCCACTCAGTCGTATTTTTTTCTTAGGAGTGAAGATTGATCCGGCGCGCTTTCACGTCAAGCGTTTTGTCGCGCCGTGCACATCACGCTTGCGGGCGGGCGCACAAATGTGCCCCGCGGCGCCGCCGATGGGCAATCCCGTATGCCCGGAAGGCCGCGGTCAGGAACGCGGCCTGGTCTTCTGCGGATCGTAATGGGCGAAGGCCACGACTCGCGCCGGCAGCCGCTTGGCGTGGCCGTCGAGCTTGCCGATTTCAACTCGCGCGCCGATGGCGGCGTGGGTGACATCGAGCCGCGCCAGCGCGATGGTCTTGTTCAGCACCGGCGAGCGCATGCCCGACGTGACGACCCCGATCTGGGCGCGGCCGACATGCACGCAATCGCCATGGCCGACCGCGACGTTGGCATCGATGTCGAGCCCGACCAGTTTGTTCTGCGGGTTCTCCTTGCGCCGGATCAGCGCCTCGCGGCCGATGAAGTCGTCGGTCTTGGACTTCAGCGGCACGGTGAAGCCGATGCCGGCCTCGAACGGGTCGGTCTGGTCGGAGAACTCGTAACCGGCGAAGATCAGCCCGGCCTCGATGCGCACCATGTCCAGCGCCTGCAGGCCCATCGGCTTCAATCCATGCGGCTGGCCGGCGGCCCAGATCGCGTCGAAGACCTTTTCGGCGTCGCGCGGATGACACCAGATCTCGTAGCCGAGTTCACCGGTATAGCCGGTGCGCGAGACGACGACCGGAACGCCATTGCCGCCGCCGATGCGCGCGACGGCGAAGCGGAACCATTCCAGTTCCTCGATCGACGGCTGCAGCGGCGAGGTCCAGATCACCTTCCTCAGGATGTCGCGGCTCTTCGGCCCCTGCACGGCGATATTGTGCATCTGGTCGGTGGACGAGCGCACCAGCACGTTGAGGCCGAGCTTTGTCGCCGTCTCGCGCAGCCATTCGCCGGACAGATCGTCGCCGCCGACCCAGCGGAAATTGTCCTTGCCGAGCCTGAGCAGCGTGCCATCGTCGATCATGCCGCCATGCTCGTAGCACATGGCGGAATAGACGACCTGGCCCACGCCGAGCTTCTTGACGTCGCGGGTCAGCGTATATTGCAGCAGCGCTTCGGAATCCGGGCCGGTGACCTCGAATTTGCGCAGCGGCGACAGGTCCATGATCACGGCGTCCTGCCGGCAGGCCCAGTACTCGGCGATCGCGCCTTCCCTGGCGAAGGAATTGGCCAGCCAATAGCCCCTGTACTCGACGAAGTCGCGGGTGTGCTTGGCAAAGCTCGAATGAAAGGAGGTCTCGCGGGTCATTTTCGGTTCCGAATCGGGCGTCATGCGTCTGGCGATCGCACGCGAGAATTTGTGCTGGCCGGAATAGGTGCGCACATGGATGTCGGTCAGGTCCCAGCCATTGGCCGGCGTTGTGTCGTCGGGGCAGGCGGAGGACACGCAGACGATGTCGGTCAGCGCCCGCAGCAGCACATAGTCACCTGGCCGCGACCATGGCTCGTCGGAGACCATGACGCCATGCGCGTCGATTGCCGTGTTGAAGAAGAAGTTGATAGCCATCCAGCCGGCGCGTGGTGTGACGCCCTTGTCCGACAGCGCGCGGTTGAAGTTCTCCGAGCAGTTGGCATGGCCGGGATAGCCGATGTCATCGTAATATTTGGCGGCGCATGCGAGCGCGAAGGCGTCGTGCCGGCCGCATGTGTCCTGCACCACTTCGACCAGCGGCTCCATGTCCTGGTCGTAATATTTCGAGTGCAGCCCCGGCATCGGATAGCTCGATCCCATCAGCGTGCGTGTTGTCGTCACATCGAGCGGATGGTCGAGCCCCTTGTCCAGCTTGCGCGCCGAAAAGCACTGGAAGTCGGTGCATTGGCGCCCGTCGACGTCGATGATCTGCAGATAGTCGCCGGCTTTGACGAAATAGGATTCCGCCGTCGCCGAATGGACGCGCAGGTCGAGCACCGGATCGGCGAGCGGGTCGGCCAATTGGGACTTCGCCGCCGGACGGATGGTGGCACGCCGCACGATCACAGTAAGCGGCGTCGCCGTATCATGGCCGTCGACCAGCATCGGCCCGCCGGGCGCGGCGATCACCACCGAGCCGACGCGCACGATGGTGAAAGCCTGTTCGGTGCCGGCCGGCGTGGCGCCGCCGAATACGCGCACCGCCTTGGCCTGGTCGAGCTGCACCTGCCGGCGCGCGAGCCCGCGCCGCAGGGACGCGAGGCTGTCATCGCCCTCGGCAAGCAGTGCCTTGATGCCGGCGGCATTGCTGTTGGATTTTTCCCCGAGGATGGAGGGATCGGTCGCACCGGTGCCATCCCATGCCAGCAGTTCGCAAGCCTGGCCGCCCTCGACATTGCGCACTGTGATCGTGTCGCCGGCCTCGACCTCGATCAGCACCGCACCATTGCCCTGGACCGTATAGCGCTCCATGCCCGGCGGCAGCGCGATCTGGCCGGGCCGCAGGATCAGGCTCGGCCGGGGTGGTCCGGATGCGACGGCAGGGTAGGGCGACTGGCTCATCTCAGCCTTGCGGTTCGAGAAACAAGTTTGCCTGTGCGTGAAATTATTTTAGCAGCAAGAATAGCAGTGCGGGTGGGTTTGGCAAGGCGGTGGTGGGGCAGGTTCTTCCTTCTCCCCTTGTGGGGTCCGAAGGACGGGGCGAGATCCGTGGCTCGCCCCAGGGCGGTGGATCAGTGCCCAGCGCCGAGACGGTTGAGGGGGTGGGTGACGGCGTGCCGTCATTGCCAAGCTGGAGCACCACTCATCCGACCTCGCTCCGCGAGGCCACCTTCTCCTACAAGGGGAGAAGGGAAGGGCGTGCGCAAGGCTACGTCACTTCCTCGGAATGGCTGATATCCACACCATATTCCGCCGCCGCATCGAGCATCGTGTGCCACAGGCTCTCGGCAAAGGTCGCGAAGACCAGAACGTTGAACACCGCCTGTCCGTCCGCCCGATCATTCCCACGCCAGAGCGTGACGCTGGTGTGATCCATCGAGGTTGCGGCGGCAGAGCCGACCGCGAACACACCGGCATACAGATCGAGCGATGAAAGCTTGGCCAACATCGCCCGCGCCTTGTCACCGGAGATGCTGATCAGCGCCCGCGCATGCGACTGGTCAGACAGCGAAGCCGATCCGGCAAGCAGAGGAGCAAGCGCCTTCATCCCGTGCTTGCCACTCTTCGACAGCACGAAAAACTGATCCGGCCCGGACCAGATCAGCGTGGCGTCCGCAATCCGCACCGCCTTGGGCGCATCCGGACCGGCAATGCCGAAACACGCCGTCGCAGCCCTGGCCAGGTCACCCGCCTTGCCGCGGCGTGCCATCACTTGCACGAGGTCGAAATTGCGGATCTCGGTCAGCGAAACGCCGGTATCGCCCTGCGCGCCATGCGGACCGACGACCAGCGTGCGGTCGAGAGGGCTGCGCGCATCCCAGGTAAATTCAGCCACGCTGGCGCCCTCCATCCGGGTCGTAGAAGACGGGATTGCACAGTTCGACATCATACTCCTCTGCGCGCAGCGGATCGTGCGCGCGCACGGTCTCGCCGATACGCTCGCGACCACGTTCCACGAGAGCAAGCCCGATCCATTGATCCGATGTCGGCGAGAAGCAGACTGAGGTGACATAGCCCTGGTCGTTATCAGGTCCGGGCGTCTGGCCCTTCGGAACGATGTGCGCGCCGGAGCGCAGCCGCCGCGCCTTGTCGGTCGGCTTGATGCCGACGACGACCTGCCGGTCCGGCGCGACCAGTGCCTCGCGCCCGGCCATGATGCGGCCCACAAAATCCTTCTTGGTCGACATCATCTTGCCCAGGCCGAGGTCGGCGGCCGTGGTCGTGCCGTTCAGTTCCGGTCCGGCGACATGGCCCTTTTCGATGCGCATGACGCCAAGAGCCTCGGTGCCGTATGGCGTCACGCCGAACGGCTTGCCGGCCAGCATCAGATTGCGCACGAGCGCCTCGCCATAGCGCGCCGGCACCGAAATTTCGAACGCCATTTCGCCGGAGAAAGAGATGCGGAACAGCCGCGCCTTGATGCCGCCGCGCAGCGCGACTTCGCGTGCACCCATGAAGGGGAAGCCCTCGTTCGACAGGTCCTCGGCCGGATCGACGATCTCCTTCAGCAGATCACGCGTCTTCGGCCCGGCGACCGAAAACTGCGCCCACTGGTCGGAGACAGAGGTCAGTTGCACATCGAGTTTCGGGAACAGCACCTGCCGGCAGAATTCGAGATGCTGCATCACCAGTCCGGCCTTGGCGGTGGTGGTGGTGAGGAAATAATGATCCTCGGCCAGCCGCGAGGTCGTGCCGTCGTCGTAGACGAACCCGTCCTCGCGCAGCATCAGCCCGTAGCGCGCCTTGCCGACGGCGAGGCTGGAGAAGGTGTTGATGTAGACGCGGTCGAGGAAGGCGCCGGCATCGGGGCCGTGCACGTCGATCTTGCCGAGCGTCGAGACATCGCAGAAGCCGACGCCGGAACGCACCGTCTTGACCTCGCGTGTGACTGATTCCAGCCAGTCCTTCTCGCCCGTGTGCGGATACCATTGCGCGCGCTTCCACAGGCCGGTGTCGACGAAGACGGCACCCTGTTCGGCGGCCCAGTGATGCGAGGGCGTCAGCCTTGTGGCGTGAAAAGTCTCGTCGCGGTGATGGCCGGCAAAGGCGCCGATCGCGACCGGCACATAGGGCGGGCGGTAGATCGTCGTGCCGGTTTCGGGAATGGACTTGCCCGACACCGCGGCCATGATGGCAAGGCCGGCGACGTTGGAGGTCTTGCCCTGGTCGGTCGCCATGCCGAGCGTCGTGTAGCGCTTCAGATGCTCGACCGACTCGAAGCCCTCGCGCTGCGCCAGTTCGATGTCGGAAGCTGTGACATCGTGCTGCTGGTCGACGAACGCCTTGCCCTTGCCGGCGACATGCCAGAGCGGCGTCAACGAGAACGCCTCGTCATCGGCAGTTGGCGCTGTGCCGGCCTTGCCGCTGCGCCCGGCGTCGAGCGCGGCCGCCGCGCCTGCTGCAAACCCTCCCGCCAAACAGGCGCCGAGACCGAACGAGCCATTGGCTGCACCGGCGGCGACCATGCCGGGAGGCGCGCCGTCGGGCACGAAGGCGGCGATGTCGTCGCGCCATTTCGGCCGGCCGCGATGATAGGAGGTGAGCCCGACCGCCGGGTTCCAGCCGCCGGAGACCGCAAGCCCGTCCGCTTCCACTTCGGCTCGCGCGCCGCCGGTGAGAGAGACGGAGATTTTCCTCACACCGTCCTTGCCGCCGTCCGCACGGCTGACGGCGCCATGCAGCACCGGGAAGCCGCTCTTCGAGGCGAGCGAACGATGGGCGGGCGAGACGTCAGGCCGTGCGTCGATGACCGCCGCAATCTGCAAGCCTGCGCCGAGTACTGTCTCGACCGTGCGCCAGCCATCCTCATTGTTGGTGAACAGCGCGATGCGTTTTGCCGGCGCGGCGGCATAGCGCGCGACATAGGTCCGCATGGCCGAAGCCATCATCACGCCGGGCGTATCGTTGCCGGCAAAGACGACCGGCCGCTCGAGGGCGCCGGCCGCGACGACGCAACGCCTGGCCACGATGCGCCACATGCGCTGGCGCACCTGGTGCTCGGGCGGCGAGGGCAGATGGTCGTTGACCCGCTCGATCGCGCCATAGGTGCCGCCATCGTAGACGCCGAACAGCGTCGTGCGGGTCATGATGCGGACATCGGGCATTGCCTCGAGTTCCGCCAGGGTTCGCGACAGCCACTCGGCTGCCGGCAGCCCGTCGATCGTGCCGCCATCCGAGAGCAGGCGGCCGCCGGGGATAAAATCCTCTTCGCACAGGATGACGCGGGCGCCGGAGCGGCCGGCGGCAAGGGCCGCCGCAAGCCCGGTCGGGCCGGAGCCGGCGATCAGCACGTCGCAATGCGCCCAGGCCTTGTCATAGTGGTCGGGATCGGCAACGCCGGCGGCGCGGCCGAGGCCTGCGGCGCGGCGGATCGCCGGCTCGTAGATCGCCTCCCAGAATTTCGCCGGCCACATGAAGGTCTTGTAGTAGAAGCCGGCGACGAAGATCGGCGCGAAGAGCTGGTTGACCGACATCACGTCGAAATGGAGCGACGGCCAGCGGTTCTGGCTGGCGGCCTCAAGCCCTTCATAGAGCTCGGCGGTCGTGGCCTTGGTGTTCGGCTCGCGGCGTGCGCCGGTGCGCAGTTCGACCAGCGCGTTGGGCTCTTCCGAGCCAGCGGTCAGAATGCCGCGCGGACGGTGGTATTTGAACGAGCGGCCGACCAGCTTGACGCCGTTGGCGATCAGCGCCGACGCCAGCGTGTCGCCCTCGAAGCCGAAGAACGTCTTGCCATCGAAGCGGAAGCTCAGCGGTGACGAACGATCGAGGAGGCCGCCAGTGGAGAGACGATTGGACTGGGAGGAAATCACGATGCAGCCCCATGCACTGGCGTCGCGCTGCCCCTCATCGCCCTGCCGCTTCTTACCCTCCCCCTGGTGGGGAGGGTCGCTGCGAAGCAGCGGGGTGGGGGGGCGGCGCCGACCCCCACCCGGACCTGCGGTCCGACCTCCCTACAAGGGGGAGGTAAAGACGTACCGGCCTTCACCGCGGCGCTGAGCTGGACAGAAAAATTCATTTCGCAACCTGCCTCGCCCCGGCGCCCGCCGCCGGCTCCACGGCCGAAATTTCGTGCGTCAGCGTGTTGCGGGTGACCTTCAGCCACGCTCGGCAGCCGCCACCGTGATACCAATTCTCGTCCATCACGCCGGCGACATTGTCGCGCAGGTAAACGTAGTCGAAGACGTCGTCCTCCGAAGCGCCAGCCTCCGGACGCATCGGCTTGGCGTCGCCGAGATAGGTGAACTCGCCGAGGTCGCGTTCGCCGCAGAAGGGACAGGTGATGCGCATGGCAGGGCCTTCAGTGCAGGTTCGGTTGGGCGCCCTGGCCCTTTTCGTCTATCATCGCACCAGACCGGAACCGGTCGAGGCGAAAGCGGGCGGCCTCCTTGTGGGACTGGTCGCGGGCCAGCAGGTGGGCAAAGACGAGGCCTGAGCCCGGCGTCGCCTTGAAGCCGCCATAGCACCAGCCGGCATTGAGGTAGAGCCCGTCGACCGGCGTCTTGTCGATGATCGGCGAACCGTCCATCGACATGTCCATGATGCCGCCCCACTGGCGCAGCAGGCGCACGCGGCCGATCATCGGCATCAGCGCCATGCCGCCTTCGCAGACGTCTTCCATCACAGGCAAATTGCCGCGCTGGGCGTAGGAATTGTAGCCGTCTATGTCGCCGCCGAAGACCAGGCCGCCCTTGTCCGACTGGCTGACGTAGAAATGGCCGGCGCCGAACGTCATCACATTGGGGATGAGCGGCTTGATCGCCTCGGAGACGAAGGCCTGCAGCACATGGCTTTCGATCGGGAGGCGCAGGCCCGCCATCGCGGCGACGCGCGAGGAGGAGCCCGCGACGGCCATGCCGACTTTCCCGGCGCCGATCTTGCCGCGCGAGGTCTCGACGCCGGTCACCTTGCCGTTGGCGTCGCGCACGAAGCCCGTCACTTCGCAATTCTGGATGATGTCGACGCCGAGCGCGCTCGCCGCATGGGCGTAGCCCCAGACCACCGCGTCGTGCCGCGCCGTGCCGCCGCGCCGCTGCAAGAGCCCACCTTGCACGGGAAAGCGCGCATTGTCGAAATTCAGGAACGGCATCATCTTCTTGACCGCGGCAAGGTCGAGCAATTCGGCATCGATGCCGTTGATGCGCATCGTGTTGCCGCGCCGCGCATAGGCGTCGCGCTGCGCGTCGGAGTGATAGAGGTTTATGACGCCGCGCTGGCTGACCATCGTGTTGTAGTTGAGGTCCTGCTCCATCCGCTCCCACAGCTTCATCGATAATTCGTAGAAGCCGGTGTTGCCGGGCAGGCCGTAATTGGAACGGATGATGGTGGTGTTACGGCCGGCATTGCCGGAGCCGATCCAGCCCTTTTCCAGCACGGCCACATTCCTGATGCCGTACTCGCTGGCGAGGAACCAGGCGGTGGCCAGGCCATGGCCGCCGCCGCCGATGATCACCACGTCGTAGCGGTCCTTCGGGCTGGCGTCGCGCCAGGTGCGCTGCCAGTTCTTGTGGCCGGAGAAGGCGGCGCGGGCGAGCGAGAAGATCGAATATTTCATACGTTCATTCCGAGGTCGCTCGCACGCTGCGCCGGTCAGATGTCCAGCGTGTGGTCGCGCTCCCATTGCGTGAAGTGCGAAGCATAGGAATTCCATTCCTGGTGCTTCAGCTTTAGATAAGCCGACGAGAATTCCTCACCCAGCGCCGTCTTGAGCGATTTGTCATTGTCGAATTCGCGCAACGCGTCGAGCAGGTTGAGCGGCAATTTCGGCGCGCCCTCCACCGTGTGACCGTGCTGGTACATATCGATGTCGTAGCGCCTGCCGGGGTCGGCCTTGGAGCGGATGCCGTCGAGGCCGGCGGCGATGATGACGGCTTGCAGCAGATAAGGGTTGGCCGCGCCATCAGGCAGCCGCAGCTCGAAACGGCCGGGGCCGGGCACGCGCACCATGTGGGTGCGGTTGTTGCCGGTCCAGGTCACCGTGTTTGGCGCCCAGGTGGCGCCTGAAATGGTGCGCGGGGCGTTGATGCGCTTGTAGGAGTTGACGGTCGGGTTGGTGATGGCGGCGAGAGCCGAGGCATGTTTCATGATGCCGCCAAGAAAGTTCTTGCCCTTGGCCGACAGGCCGAGCTCCATCGAATTGTCGGCAAAGACATTGGTCTTGCCTGTTTTGTCCCACACCGAGATGTGCGCATGGCAGCCATTGCCGGTCAGTCCCTGGAAGGGCTTGGGCATGAAGGTGGCGCGCAGGCCGTGTTTCTCTGCGATCGACTTGACCATGAACTTGAAGAAAGAATGCTTATCGGCGGTCGCCAGCGCATCGTCGAAGGCCCAGTTCATCTCGAACTGGCCATTGGCATCCTCGTGGTCGTTCTGGTAGGCGCCCCAGCCGAGCGCCAGCATGTGGTCGCAGATCTCGGCGATGACGTCGTAGCGGCGCATCAACGCTTGCTGGTCGTAGCATGGTTTCGCCGCCGTATCATATTCGTCGGAGATCGTTTTGCCGTCGGGCGAGATCAGGAAGAATTCCGCCTCGACGCCGGTCTTGACATGCATGCCGTCGTTAGCGGCTTCCGCGATCAGTCGCTTAAGCGTGTTGCGCGGTGCCTGGTCGACCTCCTTGTCGTCCATGATGCAGTTGGCGGCGACCCAGGCGACGTCAGGCTTCCAGGGCAGCTGGATAACCGAATTCGGATCCGGCACCGCCAGCATGTCGGGATGTGCCGGCGTGAGGTCAAGCGAGGTAGCGAAACCGGCGAAGCCGGCGCCATCCTTCTGCATATCTGATATCGCCTGCGCCGGCACCAGCTTGGCGCGTTGCCCGCTGAACAGGTCGGTGTAGGAGATCATGAAATATTTGACGTTTTTCGCCCTTGCGAACTCTGCAAGATCAACTGTCACGGAAGTTCCCCATTTTTTGTCGATTGTTGGCCCTAGAGCATATGGCCTTCGGCCCTTTGTTGATCAGAAGCCGTTCTTCCCCGGTATCCAGTTGGTGCCGGCCAGCGGCACGCCGGCCATCGCGGCGGCCTCGATCGTGAGCGCGACGAGATCCTCGGGTTCGAGATTGTGCAGGCTGTTCTTGCCGCAAGCGCGGGCGATGGTCTGCGCCTCCAGCGTCATCACCTTGAGATAGTTCGCCAGCCGGCGGCCGGCGGCCACCGGATCGACCCGCTTCATCAGTTCGGGATCCTGCGTGGTGATGCCGGCCGGGTCGCGGCCCTCGTGCCAGTCGTCATAGGCGCCTGATGTGGTGCCGAGCTCGTTGTACTCCGCCTCCCAGCGGGGATCGTTGTCGCCGAGCGCGACAAGGGCAGCCGTGCCGATGGAGACCGCGTCGACGCCGAGCGCCAGCGCCTTGGCGACATCGGCGCCGTTGCGGATGCCGCCCGAGACGATCAACTGCACCTTGCGATGCATGCCGAGATCCTGCAGCGCCTGCACCGCCGGCCTGATGCAAGCGAGCGTCGGCTGGCCGACATTCTCGATGAACACTTCCTGCGTCGCCGCCGTGCCGCCCTGCATGCCGTCGACGACGACGACGTCGGCGCCGGCCTTCACCGCAAGCGCTGTGTCGTAGTAGGGGCGGGCGCCGCCGACCTTGACGTAAATCGGCTTCTCCCAGTCGGTGATTTCGCGCAGTTCGAGAATCTTGATCTCGAGATCGTCCGGCCCGGTCCAGTCGGGATGGCGCGAGGCCGAGCGCTGGTCGATGCCCTTGGGCAGCGTGCGCATCTCGGCGACGCGATCGGAGATCTTCTGTCCGAGCAGCATGCCGCCGCCGCCGGGCTTGGCGCCCTGGCCGACGACGACCTCGATGGCATCGGCGCGCCGCAGGTCGCGCAGATTCATGCCATAGCGCGAGGGGAGATATTGGTAGACGAGTTGCTTGGAATGGCCGCGCTCTTCCTCGGTCATGCCGCCGTCGCCGGTCGTGGTCGAGGTGCCCGACAGCGTCGCGCCGCGCCCGAGCGCTTCCTTGGCCGGGCCCGACAGCGAGCCGAAGCTCATGCCAGCAACGGTGATCGGGATTTTCAGCTCGATCGGCTTCTTGGCATGGCGTGAGCCCAACACGACTGATGTGTCGCAGCGCTCGCGATAGCCTTCGAGCGGATAGCGCGAGATCGATGCGCCCAGGAACAGAAGGTCGTCGAAATGCGGCAGCTTGCGCTTGGCGCCGGCGCCCCGGATGTCATAGATGCCGGTGGCCGCGGCGCGGCGGATCTCGGAAAGCGTGTAGTCGTCGAAAGTCGCGGATTTGCGCGGCGTCGTCGGCGGGTTGCGATAGGTCATGCTGCCTCAATACGCGTCGGCGTTGTCGATATTGAAATTGTAGAGCGTGCGCGCCGAGCCGTAGCGCTTGAACTCCGACGGCTTGACGCCGGTGACGCCGGCACGATCGAGCAGGCCTTGCAGGAGTTCGAGGTGTTCGGGCCGCATTTCCTTGGCGATGCAGTCGGCGCCCAAACTGTCGACCTTGCCGCGCACGAATAGCCGTGCCTCGTAGATGGAATCGCCGAGCGCGTCGCCGGCATCGCCCAGCACCACCAGATTGCCGGACTGTGCCATGAAGGCCGACATATGGCCGATATTGCCGTGCACGACGATGTCGATGCCTTTCATCGAAATGCCGCAGCGCGAGGACGCATTGCCCTCGATGACGAGCAGCCCGCCCTTGCCGGTGGCGCCGGCATATTGGCTGGCGTCGCCTTTGACTGTTATCGACCCCGACATCATGTTTTCGCCAACGCCGGGTCCCGCCGAACCATGCACGGTGATGGCACTGCCGGAATTCATGCCGCCACAGTAATAGCCGACGCTGCCGCGCACATCGATGCTGACCGGCTGGTCGGCGCCGACGGCGACCGAATGGCTGCCCTTCGGGTTCAACACTTCCCAGGCGGTCTCGTTCGAGCCTGGCGTCAGATTGTGCAGTGCCTGGTTGAGCTCGCGCAGCGACATCTGGTCCAGGTCGAACACCCGGGAGGCATGGTCGCTCGCCGCCGCGGTTGAAAGTTTTGTTGCCGGCATGAACTCAATGCTCCCAGAAATAGACGGTTGCGGGTTCCGGTTCCCAGACTCTCGCATTGTCTATGCCGGGCAGTTTGGTCAGCGCGCGATATTCCGAGCCGAAGGCGACATACTGGTCCGTTTCGGCCATCACGGCGGGCTTGCAGGCGATCGGGTCGCGCACCACGCCGAAGCCGTTCTTGGTGCCGACGACGAAGGTGAAGAAACCGTCGAGATCTGAGAGGGTGCCCTCCAGCGCCTCGCCGAGGTTCTTGCCATGCGCCATCTGGGAGGAGAGATAGGCGGCCGCCACTTCGGTGTCGTTCTCGGTCTCGAATTTCATGCCTTCGCGGACCAGTTCGCGGCGAACGTTGTTGTGGTTGGACAGCGAGCCATTGTGCACCAGGCACTGGTCGGCGCCGGTCGAGAACGGATGCGCGCCCATCGTCGTCACCGCCGATTCCGTCGCCATGCGGGTGTGCCCGATGCCATGCGTTCCGGTCATCCCACGGATGTCGAAGCGGTCGACCACAGCCTCGGGCAAGCCGACTTCCTTGTATATTTCCACGGCTTCGCCGGCGCCCATGATGCGGATGTCGGGCCTGAGCGACTGGATGATCTCACGCGCCGCATCGACCTTTTCGGGCGTGGTCCTGATGACGGCATGCGTCGATTTTACCGTGACGCCCACCGGCACGCCGAGCGCCTTGGTGAGTTCGGCGTCCAGTCCACGGAAATCACGCTCCGGCTTCGGCGACTGGATGGTGATCTTGGCCTCGTTGCCGGACGGCGCGCCATAGATCGCGATGCCGGCGCTGTCGGGGCCGCGATCGCTGAGCGATACCAGCATCTGCGACAACATCGCACCGAGCTGCGGCTCCAGCGCCTTGTCCTTCAGGAAAAGTCCAACGATTCCGCACATGCCAGCCTCCAGACCCTTTGTAGCTAAAAATGATGTATCGAATGAGTTCGGGGAATTCAATTGGTATGAAAAAAATATTCCTCTCGTTACGCGTTGTGTTTTGTCCCATCCGGCGGCCCATCGCCTTGTCGGCGCATGGAATGGGCCCATTTGGCGGTCCGGATACGAGCCATTTTGTAGGCGTCGAGGATCGACAGCGCATAGATCAGGAAGCCGCCGGCGTGGCGGCCGACAAAGCTGGCGTCGGGCGGGGCGATCTTCGCCGTCACCCAGGCCAGGATGACCATGAAGAAAAGAAACTGCAGGCCGCGCGTCGGAACGCCCAGCATGACGTGGCCGCTGCCCGGCAGCAGGGTTGCCGCGCCCAGGACGATATATGGGCTGGTAGGTCCGGGCGAGGGGGTTGCGCCGGTCATGCCGCTTTCCGTTCGTTCCTGTTGATCGCGTCGCGCAGTCCCGAAAGGGATACGAGCAGCCGCGAGATCAGCGCCGGGTCGATTTGCGCGTCACCGAAAGCGGCTTGCCGGAAGACACCGTAGCGGGCCCGCTCGGCTTCGGCCAGCAGCCAGACGATACGCACACCCTTTGGCGTGATCAGTAGCTCCTTGGCGCGTCCTTCTGAAAAGGGCTCCAGATGGTCGGCGATGATGTTTTGCGGGAAGCGCACGCCTCTGCGGTCCGTTCGAAGCACCGCCTCGGCGGGAAAGCCGGGCGCCTTCGGCAGCGTGTGGTCGAGATGGTCGAAATTGGAGAATGTCGTCGGCGAGCCCGGCCGCATCATCATGTCGAACGTGCCGGGCACGGCTGTTTTCTCCGTTATCGATACGCTGAGCCAGCGCGCCGGCAGCTTTCTCGTCGCCAGCGTGTCGACGATGGTGCGCAACTGCACGCGCTGGCCATTCCACGAGCCTTCCCAGGTGATGACGCCGGCAGTACCGTCCGAGACATCTTCGGCGTCGGCAATGACGGCGCGGATGCTGGCCTGGTCGGCGGCGCGCGCCACGGCAGCCCTGTTGCGGCTGCGGCGTGCCAGCCAGGCAAAGTGCAGGACGAGAGCCAGGACAGCCGCCCCGGCAAGCAGTGCTGACGTCACGTCGGACATTTCGTCATGCCAGGCCCGCCCAATTCGGACGGGCCTACTCCCATCAATAGCCCTGCGGTTTCGGCCACGGCATGGTGAACTGGTCGCCGCGCCGCACGAATTTGTAGCGATAGAAATGGAACCACAGCGAGATCAGGAAATAGAACGCGACCATGGCAATGAGCTGCGAGCCGAAGCCGAGGAAGATCGCGAAGAAGGTGACCACGCACAGGCAGAACAAGACGATCGCCGGCAGCGGGTGGAAGGGATGCGTGTAGCCGCGGCGGATCGAACCCAGAGGCCACTTCTTCCGGAACATCATGATGTTGATGCTCATGAACGTATATTGCAGCACGCCGGACAGGATCGAGAAGGTGATCGCCTGGTTGAGGTCGGCGATGAAGGCGAAGGCGAGCGCGATCGGCAGCAGGAACAGGATCGAGCGGTAGGGTGTGCGGTATCTCGGGTGCACCGCCGAGAACCAGCTCGGCAGGTAGCGATCGCGGCCGAGCGAGAACCAGGCGCGCGCCGCGTCGTTGATGCAGCCATTGGCGGACGCCAGTGCGGCAAGCAGCGTGGCGATGAACAGGAGGTTTTCCAGCAGCGGGTTGCCGGTCAGCTTGCCGGCGTCCCACAGCGGATAATAAGTGATGCCGAGATATTCCCAGGGCATCAGCGAGGCGCAGACATACCAGGTCATGGCGGCGGCGATCAGAAGCGTGATCATGCCGGCCATCGTGCCATAAGGCAGCGAGCGCGCGGGCGAGCGCACTTCCTCGGCCGCCTGCGTGGTGCCCTCGATGCCGAGATAGTACCAGATGCCGAACTGGAAAGCGGCGATGACGCCGATCCAGCCATAGGGCAGCGCGTTCTCTGGGGTGACCAACTCGTTGAGCTTGAGCACCGCGCCTTGCGTCCACGGGCTGACCGAGAAGAACAGGATGACGATGGAGATGTAGGCAATCGCGGTGATGACGAAGTTGACGTTGAGCGTCATCAGCACGCCGCGATAGTTGAGCCATGCCAGGACGACGATGGTGGCGGCGATGAAGGAGTTGTGGGTGAGGCCCTCGACGCCCGCCTTGGCGACGATCGTGTCGCCGAGCAGGATGGCGTCCGACACTTCGAGCATGGTGTAGGCAAAGACCAGGAACAGCGCGACGTTGAAGGCCATCAGCGGCCCGACGATGTGCTTGGCCTGCGCATATTGGCCGCCCGCGGCGGCGACCGTCGACGTCACTTCGGAATCGATCATGGCGACCGAGGTATAGAGCAGCCCGACGACCCAGCAGACGATCAGCGCGGCAAGCGCGCCGCCCTTGTCGGCGGAGAAATTCCAGCCGGTGAACTCGCCGACCAGGACGATGCCCACACCCAACGCCCAGACATGGGCCGGGCCAAGCACCCGAAGCAGCGAGACCCTGTCGCCATTTGTTGCCGAACCCGCAGTTTCAACCACGACCGTCATCGATCAATCCCCACTCAGATCCGGTGTTTTTCGGAAGCGGCTTCAAGTTCGCCTTCGCGCGAGGACGTCAGCACATCCTCGGAGTAGGTCGTATCGACCTTGAACCAATCGTAGAGCATCCACAGCGCAAGCACGATCGAGATGCCCCAGCATGCGTAAGAGAGCGCTATCCACATGGTCTTGTCCCCGGATTATTTCTCGTCGAACTTCTCGTTGATGACGTCGCGATATTCACGGTCCGATGCCCGGAACAGGAACACGAAATAACCGATCAACACGGCTGCCATGACAACCAGCGTCGGCCAGTCGATGATGTAGTGGAAACGGTTCTGGATGATGTCGTGCGCGGTCTCGGGCGTATAGCCGAGCCTTTCCCAGATCGACGCCATGGTCGGGTTCTGGCCGAGCGCCTCCCAGGTCTTGGCGTCGAGCGCATCGATGGACTTGGCTGCTCCCGCCAATCCCAGTTTCAGCGGCAGCCACAGCGCCACGAAGATGGCGACCACGACGACGGCGATATCGAAGACCTGCCCGGCCTTGCTCTGTTGCGGCGGCGTGTAGCGGGACATGCTTCTCTCCCCCCTCAGGATTTGCGGTTGCGGTCGTAATTCTTGATGTCGAGCCCGTAGATGAACTCCTTGTCCTCCTTGTAGTGGTTGACCATGGCCAGGATCGCCGCCGTGTTGAAGATCAGCACCGCGGCGGCGGCAATCGCGACGACGGCCTTGATGCCGTCATGCGGGATATGCGGCCATGTCATGAAGAGAACGAAGAGGATCGTCGCCCACAGGCAGACGATCAGGAGCGCGGATCCGCGCAAGTCGGAACGGTACAGCGCCTCGATGCGCTGCTGCAGGTCTGACATCGGTTTTCCCCTTTTTCGACGTCCGGTTCCGAATCCACCGTCCGCCGTTCTCTTTCAAGAGAGTGAAATTTTTTTCATAAATTCAGACCGAATTCGGAAATTGTCAAGGCGAATTTACGCAGAGTTAACCGTCTTGTTCGGATGACGAATTTTGCCTGACAATGAAATTATTTGCTTTCAGGGGATTGCAGGCCCCACGCGTTTGCGATCAATATTCGCTCAAAGCTCCAGCCCGCGCGCACAGGAGCAGGGAACATAATCAAAATATCGAACGGAGGATCGGATGACGGCATCCTGGAGATTTTCAACCCTGGCGGATCGCCATCGCGCGCTGGGTTCGAAACTCGAAGACTGGAGCGGCATGGGCACCGCCTGGACCTACGACAAGGATGCCGACGAGGAATACATCGCTATCCGCACCAAGGCCGGGCTGATGGATGTCTCGGGCCTGAAGAAGGTCCACCTCACAGGCCCGCACGCCTCGCACCTCATCGATCTCGCCACCACGCGCGACGTCGAAAAAATCTATCCCGGCAAATCGGCCTATGCCTGCATGCTCAACGAGGCGGGAAAATTCACCGACGACTGCATCCTCTACCGCACCGGGCCGAATAGCTGGATGGTGGTGCATGGCTCGGGAACCGGACATGAGGAGTTGCAGCGGGCGGCGATGGGCAGGGACGTGTCGCTGCGCTTCGACGACAATCTGCACGACCTCTCGCTGCAGGGGCCGGCGGCGGTCGACTATCTTGCCAGGCACGTGCCGGGCATTCGCGACCTCAACTATTTCCATCACATGCAGACGCAGCTCTTCGGTTTTCCGGTGATGATCTCGCGCACCGGCTATACCGGCGAGCGCGGCTATGAAATCTTCTGCCGCGGCCAGGATGCCGGCACGATCTGGGACAGGATCCTCGACGAGGGCAAGAGCGCCGGCATCATCCCGTGCCGCTTCACTACGCTCGACATGCTGCGCGTCGAGAGCTATCTCCTGTTCTATCCCTACGACAATTCGCAGAAATATCCGTTCGAGAATGAAGGCCCCGGCGACACGCTGTGGGAACTCGGCCTCGACTTCACCGTCAGCCCGGGCAAGACCGGCTTTCGCGGCGCCGAGGAGCACTACCGTCTCAAGGGCAAGGAGCGCTTCAAGATCTATGGCGTGTTGCTCGACGGCAAGGAGCCGGCCGACGAGGGCGCTCCGGTCTATCGCGATGGCAGACAAGTCGGCGTCGTCACCTGCGCCATGTATTCGCCGCTGGTCGAGAAATCGATGGGCATCGCCCGCCTCGACGTCGACTGCGCCGTCAAGGACACAAGGCTCGAGATCCGCAACAGGAGCGGATCGATCAAGGCGACGGCGCAGCCATTGCCGTTCGATGACCCAAGGAAGACCAAGCGCACGGCGAAAGGCTGAGGCATAGTCGAAGCGAGGGTTCGAGGCGCGAAGCAGAGAATGGCAGCCAAGTCGATCATCAGCCGGCCCGTCTACGGAATCTTGTCGCCGCAGCCCGGCAAGCATCATCTTTTCATCGCCGATGCCGAGGGTGCGCTCGCGATAGCGGACATGGCCAAAACGGCTCCGGACAGGTTCTTCGACGGTGCCGAAATCGTCTTCATTCCCGGGCCGGACGACAAGCATGTCGCCGCTCTCGAAGCGCTGAAACCGGCGCGCTTCCACCAGGCGCCGTCCTTCGCCAGCCTGCTGCCGCGGCTGAAACAGACGCTTGATAACGCGCATATGGGCCTGCGCCTCTATCTCGCCGGTACCGAAGGGCTGATCGGCCAGGCCATGCAGGTGGCGCTCGATGCCGGCATCGACCACACCGCGATCCAGACCGAACATCGCGGCTCGCTGGCGCGCCGCGTGCAGTGCGTGCATTGCAAGGGCATCACCGAGAATGTAACGACGCAACCCGCCACCTGCTCGCATTGCGGCCTGCTACTTCTGGTGCGCGACCACTATTCGCGGCGGCTGGCGGCGTTCCAGGGCGTCTGCATCAATGCCGAGGATCGCAGCGAAATTCCTCCGTTCGAGGAGGTCTTCCGATGAGCACCGGCACCACCAAACTCGACGTCGTCGTCAGCGATGTTGTCCCCGTCAACGAGCTGGTCACCCGCTTTCATTTCCGCCGCCGCGACGGCGAGCTGTTGCCGACCTTTTCAGGCGGCGCCCATGTTGTGGTCGAGATGCGCGACGGCGACCGCACAAGGCTCAATCCCTATTCGCTGATGGGCTCGCCGCTCGACACGCGCGAATACACGATCTCGATACGTCGCGACGATGTCGGCCGGGGCGGCTCGCTTTTCATGCACCGGAGCGTCAAGCCCGGCCTGGAGATGGTGATCTCCTATCCAGTCAATCTGTTCTCACTCGATCTCCGGGCGAAGAAACATTTGATGCTGGCGGGCGGCATCGGCATCACGCCCTTCATGGCCCAGACCGCGCAGTTGGCAGGCGATGGCGGCAATTTCGAACTGCACTACACCTGCCGCACGGCTTCGCTCGGCACCTATGCCGATGTGCTGCAACAGCGCTACGGCCGCCGGGTCCGGCTCTATCACGACGACCGCGGGGAACGCATAGACCTCGACCGGCTGCTGTCGTCGCAGCCGCTCGGCACGCATCTCTATGTCTGCGGTCCGGCAGGCATGATCGGCTGGGTGCGCGAGCGCGCCGCCGCGCTTGGCTGGCCACCGGAGACCGTGCATTTCGAGCATTTCGCGGCGCCGCAACCGGGATTGCCCTTCGATGTGACGCTGGCCGTCAGCGGCAAGAGCATCCGGGTCGGCGAGCAGCAGAGCCTGCTCGAGGCGATCGAGGCGGCCGGCGTCGATCCGCCCTATCTCTGCCGCGGCGGCGTTTGCGGCCAATGCGAAACCAACGTCATCGCGTCCGACGGCAAGTTCATCCACAACGACCATTGGCTGAGCGAGGAAGATCATCGCTCCGGCTGCAAGATCATGCCGTGCGTGTCGCGCTTCGAAGGCAAATCGCTGGTCTTGGAAAGATAGGAGGCGAGCTTGGGCATCACCTTTCGCAAGGAAACGTTTCGCGACGACTTCACCTTCAGGAACAGCCCTGAGCACATCAGGCGGTTCCCGTTTCCGTTCCATGAAGACAGCTACATGTATGCGGTCAACATCGAGCCGCATGTCGTCGGTCCGAAGGGCAGCGTGCTGGAAAACCTGATAGATGTCGATGAGCACTATGTCGCCGAGATGCAGGACCGCGCTCTGGTCCTGGCCGAGGATCCGTTGCGCTGCCAGTCGCTGCCGCACATGACGCTCGCCGGCTGGGATCTGCTCGAACTTCTGATGGAGCAGCAGGCGCTGGGCTATCCCGAGCATTTCACGCTGACCCGAGACGGCGATCGCTGGCGCTGGATCAACCGGCCGCTCGGCATCGACGACACCTTCACCTTCGGCGACACAACGACGCTGCCTTACGGGCCGATGGAGTACATCACCCGCCAGAGCCAGGGCGATTTCTGCATCCTCGATCAGCGCGACGGCAATCTTTGGATGGATGCCGGAATGGTCACCACCCAGGCCGACTGGTCGCTCGATTTTGACATCGGCATGAACTTCTTCGAGTGGCACGCGCCGGTACCGCTGGCACATGAAAAGGGGATTTTCGTCAGGGCGCTGAAGTTCCTCATCAACATCCAGCAGGGCAAGCCGGCGCGTCGCCTGAACTGGACCATGACCGTCAATCCGCGCCTCGACACCAGCCCCGAGAATTATCACAAATGGGGCCCGGACCGGGCGACGGTGACGCCCGACAATGTCGGCGACAAGGTGCATCTGCGCGTCGAGTTGCAGAGCTTCTGGCGCCTGCCGCGCTCCAACGCCATCGTCTTCCCGATCCGCTGCTACCTGATCAAGATGGACGAGCTGGTGACGCAACCGAAATGGGCGCGCCGCCTGCACCGCGTCGTCCGCGACCTGCCCGAGGAGCTTGCCACCTACAAGGGGCTGACGCGCTACCGCCCGACACTGGTCGAGTGGCTGTCGAAATTGGATGATGGCAGTGCGACGAGCCCGGGATTCGGGCCGGATTGATTGCTGTATTGACGCTGCCCTCCAAGCAGCCAATCTCCCCCCAAGAGGGGGAGATGCCCGGCAGGGCAGAAGGGGCGCCGTGGAGCGCAGGCCTTGCCCAATGTCCAACCTCTAACGCTCCGCGAAACTCACCCGCCGCCCAGCCCGGCCACAATCACGACATGCTGGCAGACACTGTCGATGTCGCGGATAACATCGTCGTTCCAGAAGCGCAGGACGGTCCAGCCCAGGGCTTCGAACTTGGCGGTTCTTGCAGCGTCCAATTCCAACGCTTCGGCTTGGCCATGCTGGGAACCATCAAGCTCGACGATCAGCTTTTTGTCCGGGCATGCAAAATCGACGATATGGCCGGCGATAGGCATCTGGCGCCGAAAACCCCAGTCCCATCAACCTACGTGCCCTGATCTCATTCCAGAGCTTGAGTTCGGCGTCGGTCATCACCTTGCGCATCCTGCGCGCATTGCGGCGGTTGTTGGAGGATACGAGATTATGCGTCATCGCGGTTCGCCCCCCTCTGTCCTGCCGGACATCTCCCCCTCAAGGGGGGAGATCGGATGTCACTTCGGCTTTCGCCAATCGCCAATGCTGTAAAAAAGGAATCGAGCCCCGTTAACCCGCGCTCTGCGGATAGCAAATAATCGACAGATAGCGCATGGGCAGTTTCGTCAGCTGCTCCGGTCCGTGCGGGGCGTCGGCGTCGAAGAACAGGCTGTCGCCGGGCTTCATCGGATAGAGATTGCTGCCGTGCCGGTAAATGACCTCGCCCTCGAGCATATAAAGGAATTCCATGCCCTCGTGCTGGAAGGTCGGGAACACGTCCGAATCCTCGGTCAGCGTGATCAGATAGGGCTCGACGACGACGCCGCTGGTGTTTGAGCCGATATGGCCAAGCAGATTGTACTGGTGGCCGGCGCGCGTGCCGCGGCGCTCGACGTCCAACCCTTCGCCCGCCTTGACGAAAACGGCGCTGCGCTCCTCTTCGAAGCGGCGGAAGAAGGCGGTGACGGGAACACCCAGCGCCCGCGACAGCGCCTGCAAGGTGGTCAGCGACGGCGAGGTGATGCCGTTCTCGATCTTCGACAGCATGCCCAGCGAAATGTCGGTGGCGACCGCCAGATCGGCGACGGTGATGCCGAGCTTCTTGCGGAACGCGCGCACCTCGCGGCCGATCGCCACTTCCAGCACCTTTTCACGCGTGTCGCGGATGGCGTGCGGGTTCTGGGTAAGCGGCGCGCGGATGGTCTTCCCGTCCACCGAGACCTTTGGCAGCGGCTTTGCCTTTGCGCCGCCGGCTCCAGCACCGGCCTTTGGATTTGAAGCGTTTTTCGCCATGTCGCCCCCGGACTTCGCGGATTTATTTCACTCAAGGTGAACATATTCGGTGGCGATACATGAGCGCAGCCGCGTCGGCAAGCCGTCTTATGCCGCATGCGCCAATCCCGCGATTTCGGGCAATGCGGGTTCTTCGCCAGGAATCCGCCTTGCGCAAACGCCGTTCCCGCAGATGGCTGTTGACAGTGCCGGAGGGCCAATTACTGTCACTGCCAGTGAAATTTGTTTCGCTGGGGAAATTAAAAAAAATGGAGGCCCGGACATGAACACTCGCGTTGCCGTCATCGGGGCCGGACCGTCCGGCCTAGCACAGCTCAGGGCCTTCAAGTCAGCGGCCGACAAACGGGCAGACATTCCCGAGATCGTCTGCTTCGAAAAGCAGTCCGACTGGGGCGGCCTGTGGAATTATACATGGCGCACCGGCCTCGACGAGCATGGCGATCCGGTGCACGGCTCGATGTATCGCTATCTCTGGTCGAACGGGCCGAAGGAATGCCTGGAATTTGCCGACTACACGTTCGAGGAACATTTCGGCCGACCGATCGGCTCCTATCCCCCGCGCGCCGTGCTGTGGGACTACATCAAGGGCCGCGTCGAAAAGTCAGGCGTGCGCAAATGGGTGCGCTTCAACAGTCCTGTGCGCATGGTGACCTTCACGGACGAGACGAAGAAATTCACCGTCACCGCGCATGACCGCACCAACGACGTCACCTATTCGGAAGAGTTCGACAATGTCGTCGTCGCGTCCGGGCATTTCTCGGTGCCAAACGTTCCCTATTTCGAGGGGTTCTCGACCTTCAACGGCCGCATCCTGCACAGCCACGATTTCCGCGACGCGATGGAATTCAAGGGCAAGGACATCCTGATCATCGGCCGCTCCTATTCGGCCGAGGACATCGGCTCGCAGTGCTACAAATACGGGGCGAAGTCGATCACCTCGAGCTACCGCTCCAAGCCGATGGGCTTCAAATGGCCTGAGAACTGGAAAGAGGTGCCGCTGCTGCAGAAGGTCGTCGGCAAGACCGCGCATTTCAAGGATGGTTCAACCAAGGATATCGACGCAATCATCCTGTGCACCGGCTATCTCCATTCCTTCCCCTTCCTCACCGACGACCTGAAGCTCAAGACCGCCAACCGCATGTGGCCGCTGGATCTTTATGAAGGCGTCGTTTGGGAGAAGAACCCGAAGCTTTTCTACATCGGCATGCAGGACCAGTTCTACACTTTCAACATGTTCGACGCGCAGGCTTGGTACGCGCGCGACGTCATCATGGGCCGCATCAAGCTGCCGTCCGCGCAGGCAATGGCCGAGCACGGTGCCAGATGGCGGGCGCGCGAGGAGACGCTGGAAGACGCCGAGCAGATGATCTGGTTCCAGGGCGACTACACCAAGGAATTGATGGACCAGACCGACTATCCCGGCTTCGACGTCGAGGCGGTCAACCAGACCTTCATGGAATGGGAGCATCACAAGGTGGAAGACATCATGAGCTTCCGCGACCATTCCTACCGCTCGTTGATGACCGGCACCATGGCGCCGCTGCACCATACGCCCTGGCTGCAGGCGCTGGACGATTCGATAGAGAGCTATCTGGAGGTGAAGGGCGTCGCGGCGGAGTAGCGGCTTTCAGGCCGGCAACACGACCCAGTCGTGGCGGCTTTCGCCGTAGACGGCTTGCGTCGGCGCAGGGAAAGACGGATCGGCGAAACAGCCGACCGCGACAGCGACCGCCTCCGGTTTGCGCGACGGATACCAGAACACCGTCGAGCCACAGTTTCCGCAGAAGTGGAAAGTGACGGGAAAGCCGCTGTCGGAATTGCGCCGGAATGTCTGGGATGAGCCGTCGATGTCGATCGCGTCGGCATCGAAGAAAGCCGCTATCCCGAACGGACTGCCGGTGCGCCGCTGGCAATCCAGGCAGTGGCAAAGCGATATTTTGGCCGGCTGTTGCGGACAGCGGATCTGCAATTGGCCACAGGTGCAGCGAGCAATCCTGCTGGTCATGTCTTCCTCCCTTGATAAGTTCGCCGCTTGAGCTTTAACCCAGCCTCGCCCGTGCTTTCGCCGTCCAGGCATTGAACAGCCGGTCGGCGACGATGCCGATGAAGGCGATGGCGAGGCCCGCCACGATGCCGCGGCCGGAATCGGCCTTGGACAGCGCGATGAACACCTCCTGGCCGAGATCACGGGTGCCGACCATGGCGCAGATGATGATCATCGCCAAAGCCATCAGGATCGTCTGGTTGACGCCCAGCATGATCTCGGGCAGCGCGAGTGGCAATTGCACGCGAAAGAAAGTCTGGCGCGGCGTGCAGCCCGAAACCTTGGCCGCCTCGATCAGTGCCGGCGGCACTTGCCTGATACCGTGATTGGTGTAGCGGATCGCCGGCACCACGGCGAAGGCGATCGTTGCGATCATCGCGGTGACGTCACCGACGCGGAACAGCATCACCACCGGAATGATGAAGCAGAAGGAGGGCAGTACCTGCAGCGTATCGATGACGGGCGTGATCACCTTCTCGACGCGGTCGCTGCGCGCGGCCATCAGGCCGATCGGAATCCCGATCAGGCAAGCGACGAAGGCCGAGATGCCGCAGAGATAGACGGTCGCCATGGTCTTTTCCCACAGCCCGGTGACGGCGCAGAAGGCGGTCAGCACTGCCACCAGAGCGGCCAGGCGCAGGCCGGAAAGCTGATAGCCGGCAAGGCCGAGCAGAAATACCGCGCCCAGCCACGGAAAGCTTTCGCAGAAGGCGCGCACCGGGTTCAGCACGTTAAGGATCAGCGCCACGCGGAACGCCTCGATGACATCGAAGAAGTTGATCGTCACCCAATTCACCGCCGCTTTCCACAATGGCGCGGTGGTGAAGGTGATCGCCTTCGGCACCGCCGCAAAGGCAGGCACGAAGAGGCCAAGCAGTGTGGTGACGATCAGGATGGCGACGGCCAGCGTCAGATTGGGATAGCGCCGCCAGAAGGCGGGCTGGACTTGCCGGTGGACGTGACCTTTTGCGTGGTTGGCGGCGATGGCCTGGCTCAACCGGTCGAGCGCGACGGCCAGCGCCACGATGGCCAGCCCCGCTTCCATGGCTTCGCCGACCTTCAGCGCACGCAGCGCCAGCAACACGTCATAGCCTAGCCCGCCGGCGCCGATCATCGAGGCGATGATCACCATGTTCAGCGCCAGCATGATCACCTGGTTGACGCCGACCATCAGCGTCGGCCGCGCCGACGGCAAAAGCACGCGCCACAGTTTCTGCCGCGCCGTGCAGCCGGCCATCTCGCTGAAATCGTCGATCTCGGACGGCACCCGCGACAGGCCGAGCATCGTTGCCCGCACCATTGGCGGGGTGGCGAAGATGGCGGTGGCGATCATCGCCGAAACCGGACTGTTGCCGAACAGAAGCAGCATCGGGATGAGGTACGCGAAGGTCGGGATGGTCTGCATCAGATCGAGGGCAGGGGAGACCACCAGCCGCTCCGCCCAGGGTTTCCGCCAGGCCCAGATGCCGACGAACAATCCCGTGGCGATGCAGAATGGCACGGCGATGGAAATCAGCGCCAGCGTCAGCATGGCGCTGGTCCATTGGCCGAACAGCGCGACGTAGAGAAAGCAGCCGCCGACCAGCATGCCGAGCTTGCGGCCGCCAGCGGCATGCCCGGCGACAAACGCCGCCGCGCAGATGCCGATCCAGGACAGGCGCGGCAGCATATAGGCGTCGGCACCGTGGCCGATCTTGAAATTCTTTGCCAGAAGGTCGAGCGCGAAATCGAGCGGCACGCCGAGCACGGCAGTGATCGACCGCGTCAGCCATGACAGGTTTATCTTTATCCAGCGCATCAGGGCGCTGACCCAATCGGCGACCGGCACGATCGCCTCGGCCGGATAGTTGGCAGCCCAGGGGAGACTGTCCTGGAGCAGGAACACGACCAGCACCACGGCAAGCGCTGCGGCCCAGACCAGCAGCCGGGTCTGCGCCGGTCGCGGCCTCGTCCCACTGGCGCTTGCCGTTACTGTCATGCACCGGCTCCTGACCTCTCGATGCCGGCGAGCAGGTCGATCACCGCTTGCGGCGTCACCTCGCCGATCGGCTTGCCGCTGCCGTTGATCACCGCGAACGGTCTGCCGCCCGCCACGATGCTGGCCGAGAAGCTGGCAATCTTGGCCTCCGGCGCCACCGTGCCGCCATGCTCGGCGCCGTCGCAGGCGCGCATCAGGCTCTTCGCCGAGATCACCTTGGCGCGGTCGACGTCGCGGGTGAATTCGGCGACATAGTCTGTCGCGGGATTAACCACCAGTTCCTCCGGCGTGCCGATCTGGATGACTTCGCCATCCTTCATGATGGCGATGCGGTCGGCCAGCCTTATCGCCTCGTCGAAATCATGGGTGATGAAGACGATGGTCTTGTGCAGCATGGTTTGCAATCGCATCAACTCGTCCTGCATCTCGCGGCGGATCAACGGGTCGAGCGCCGAGAACGGTTCGTCGAGGAACCAGATCTCCGGCTTGGTCGCCAGGCTGCGGGCGATGCCGACACGCTGCTGCTGGCCGCCTGAAAGTTCGCGTGGATAGAAATGCTCGCGGCCGCGCAGGCCGACAAGCTCGATCACGTCGCGGGCGCGTGCTTCGCGCGTCGCGCGGTCCTGCCCCTGGATGCTGAGCGGAAAGGCGATGTTGTCCAGCACGTTGAGATGCGGCAGCAGCGCGAAATTCTGGAACACCATGCCCATGCGGTGGCGCCTGAGTTCGATGAGCGCCGCATCGGAGATCTTGAGCAGGTCCTTGCCCTCGAACTCGACCTTGCCGTGCGTCGGCTCGACCAGACGCGACATGCAGCGCACCAGGGTCGACTTGCCCGACCCCGAGAGCCCCATGATGGTGAAGACATCGCCCTGGCGGATTTCAAGATCGACGCCGCGTACCGCCCCGACCAGTCCGGCAGCGGCGACATCGGCCATGCTGGCCTTGCCGTCGCGCTCGCGGATGAAACTGGCCGCGTTCGAACCGAACAGTTTCCAGACATTGCGGCAAGCCAGCTTTATCGGGCGGGCATCCTTTGGCGCGCCCGCAACGTTTGATCCCGGTTCGGTCTTGTCAAGCATTCAAGCGTCCTTCTGGAATATCGACGATTGAGACCCGGCCGATCGACGGCCGGGTCTCATTCTCCAGTCGGAGCGATCACTGTGCCCAGGCTTTCCAGTCGGCTTCGTGGGCGGCGATCCAGGCGGCGGCGACGTCCTCCGGCGTCTTGCCGCCGAGGTCGATCTCGCCGCTCATCTTGTTGAGCTCGTCGGTGTCGACCGTGTAGGCCTTGGCCACCTTGTAGGCGACGGGCCATTTGTCCTTCATGCCGTTCCAGGCATATTTCCAGATCTCGCCATGCGGCTTGCCGCAATCATATTTGGCATCGGGATTCGTGCCCCATTTCGGGTCGCTGTAGCATTCGAGCGTGTATTCGGGGAATTCGACCCACTCGCCCTTGTATTTGGCCGGCGCCCAATGCGGCGAATAGATCCACAGCATAATCGGCGCCTTGCGCTGATAGGCCGAATCCAGCTCCGCGAACATCGCCGCGTCGGTGCCGGCGTGGATGACTGTGAATGGCAATTTGAGTGCCTCGACGCGCTCGTCGTCAAAACCCTCCCAGGTCACCGGACCGCCGAGATAACGACCCTTGGGTGCCGTCTCGGCTGTCGAAAAGGCCTCGGCGCATTTCGGGTCTTTCAGCGCTTCCCAATTGGGCAAGCCGGGGCATTTCTCTTTCATATATTCGGGGAACCACCACTCTTCCTTGGCCTTGGGGCCGAGCTTGCCGAGGCGCTCGGTCTGGCCGGTGGCATCGGAAGCCTTCATCGCCTCGCCGGCGGTCGTGTCCCAGAATTCCAGGCCGACATCGAGGTCGCCATTGGTGAGACCGGTGGTCAGGCTGGAGAGGTAATCGGCGGTCGGATATTCGACGGTGTAGCCGAGCTTTTCGAGAATGCCGCCGAGAATCTTGGCGTTGAGGTTGACGCTGGTCCAGTCGAACAGCGCGATCTTGATGGGGTCGTTGGATTCAGGGGCTGCGGCGTGGACGGAAAGCGTTGGCAGGCTCAGTGCCGCGAGCGCGGCGGCGCCCAGGGACAGTTTAGAAACTCTGCTCCGAAATGACATGCTTGTTCTCCTTCAAGCTGTGACGGTTATCGTTCGTTCCCTTCTTGCGTCTTTCTGCCCTTGTTGGGTTTTTTCTTGATTGTGTTGGAAAGACCTGCCTTTGCGCAAGGCCGTTTCCGCCATCGCGCGGCCAAAACCGGCGCAGGCGGGATTGTGCTGAGTTTTTGATTTGCGGAAATGGTGCTGAGAGGGTCGGCGTCATAGCTGCCGACGCATCGCTACGACAGCGATCACCTGCCGGTCGATTGCCAGCCTTATGGCGCCCTGCAAAATGCGAGCCATCAGGGTCCCCTGACCTCGGCTATCGGCCCGGCAAGCCCCATCGCCAGGACGGTTTCATGGGATGAAATTATATATACCAACGTTCATCGCGCGCAACGACTAAGGCTTTGCTGGATGCATAATTCGGACCGCAGGCGAGGTCGCACCCAACCCACCTGCCGAGCCACCTTACCAGCAGACGTAGCCGCCATCGACGATCAGGTCGAGGCCGGTGACAAAGCTCGACGCGCGGCTGGCCAGGAACACGGTCGGCCCGACCATTTCCTCGGGCGCCGCCATGCGCCCCATCGGCGTGTCGCGCTTGAAGATCTTTATCTCTTCCGCCACCTCCGGCCGCTTGTTCATCGGCGTCAGCGTGTAGCCCGGGCTGACCACATTGACGCGCAGGCCGCGGTCGGCCCACTCCATGGCGAGGCTCTTCGACATGTGGATGACGGCGGCCTTCGAGGAATTGTAATGCGCCTGCGTCAGCCCGCGATTGACGATGGTGCCCGACATCGAGGCGATGTTGACGATCGAGCCCTTGCGCCGCGCCAGCATCTTGCGCGCTTCGGCCTGGCAGGACAGGAACACGCCGGCGACATTGACCTCGTGCACCTTCCGCCACGTCTCCAGGGCCATTGTCTCGGCCGGCTCCGATCCGGCGATGCCGGCATTGTTGACGGCAATCGTCAGGGCGCCGAGTTCGCTCTCGACGCGGTCGGTCGCCGCCGCGAGATCGCCCTCGGACGTCACCGTGCCCGTCAGCACCAGCGCCTTGCGCCCAAGCGCGGTGATACGCTGTGCGGTCTCCTCCAGCCCGCCCTTCGATGCATGGCCGAAACAGGCGACGTCGGCGCCGGCCTGCGCCAATCCGATCGCGATTGCCTGGCCGATGCCGCTGCCGGCACCGGTAACCAGCGCGACATCGCCGTCCAGCTTGAAAAGATCCATCGATAGCCCTCCCTGCTTCAGGGAGGGTATGCGCTGTCCCGCGTTCCGATCAAGCCTTCAGCGCGGGCATGGCGACACGGCTAGAAATAGCCGTCGGAGGCGGCCGTGGCTTCTTTCGGGATCTCGACGCCGTCGACCAGGATCTTGTCGACCAGTTCGTGATGGAAGCAGACCAGGCCCTTGATGCGCTCCGCCTCATGCACCGGCTCGGGATAAGACCAGACGAGGTTCTCGTGGCGCTTCTTGCCCGTCGTCACGTGATAGTAGTTGGAGATGCCCTTGTAGGGGCAGCGCGAGATGTAGCGGCTGGGCGCGAACATATCGAGCCGCGTGTCGGAGATCGGCAGATAATGGCGTACCGGATGGCCGGTCTCGAACAGGAACACGCCGCGCCGTGAATCGGCGACCTGCTCGCCGTCCAGGATGACCTGCACCCGCCGTGAGGACGGCAGGCAGTCGACCCGCCGGAACGGGTCGCGGGCGTGGACGAAGATCTCCTCGTCCTCCTCATACCAGTGCGTCATCTTGGGCCAGTAGAAGGACATGTAGTCCGCGATCGGCGGACAGCCCTTGACCGGGTCGAGATAGCGCCAGGCGGCATCCTCGACCAGCGTGATGCCGGTGTTGAGCGAGTAGTGCGTAGCCAGGCCCTTGAACGGATCTTCCGTCGTCGTCCTGCTCGGCAGCAGGAACTCCTCGCGCACGTCACTCATCGGGAAGTAGTAGACCGGCAGGTGATCGGATTCGTAGAACACCAGCGCCCTGGTCGTGTCGGCGACGATCATCGATCCCACTTGCACGCGCAGCCGCTTCTGCATCGGCATGGTGAAGGCGACGTAGCCGGGCTCGAACTCATACTGCACGATCGTGTCGAGCAAGGGAAAATGCGGCCCGCGGCCGCGCAAATGAGGCTTGCGAATGGTAGTCTCCCGTTTCTTTTCTTTTGTCATCGAGTGTTCGCGCAAAGCGAGATGGAGCTGGATTGAGTCATCGTATCGGAGTGGGTTTCCGGGCGGCGGGCTTCTCCTGAGTCGAGCGGCTCGAACAATGGCCCCCCATCGCCCTTCGCAGCCCGCTGGCGGATAGCCTCGCCGCCCGAAATCAGAAATTGTCCATCCAGCCCCTATCCCAGCGACACCCGGTCGAGCAGCAGGCCGGCGGCGATCGGCGGCAGCCCGCTGACATTCTTGCGCACCGGCACCAGGAGGTCGGGGAAATAGCTGAAGATGACAGGCGTCTCGTCGAGCAGCAGCTTCTGGATGTCTGACGCCGCCGCGCGCTGTGCGCCGATGTCGAGCGCCTTGAGATAGGAAGTGACCATGCCGTCATAGGCTGGGCTCTTGAAATGCGCCGCGTTCCACGGACCGTCGCTGACCAGCGGGCTTTTCAGGAACACGTTCGGCACGCTGCGATGGGCGTAGTCGGTGATGCCGAGCGGGCTGTCCAGCCAGTCCGATTGACCGAACACCGCCTTGCCGTAATATTTGTCCTGGTCCTCGATGTTGAGCGAGACGCGCGCGCCGATCTCCTTGGCGAAGTTCTGGAACAGCTGCGCGTAGCCGGGAATGTCGGAGTAGCGCAGCGTCGTCAGCGTGATGTCGAAGCCGCTGCCGAGGCCCACGGCTTCCATAAGCTGCTTGGCCTTGGCGATGTCCTGGGCGCGCTGCGGCACCGTTCTGTCGGTCGCGGGGAAGGCCGGCGCAAACGGGCTGTCATTGCCGGTCGCCGCCATCCCGCGGCACAGCCCATCCACCAGCTTGGAACGGTCGATGCACAGCGCCAGCGCCTGGCGCACGCGCTTGTCGGTGAAAGGCGCCATGTCGCAGCGCATGTGGAGCTGGCGGTGCGCGGTCGAGGCGACGCGCAGCACGGTGATGTCGGGGCTGTTCAGCACCACTTGGCTGACATCGAGCGGAACGGCGTCGAGAATGTCCACTTCGCCGGCCTGCAGCGCCAGGATGCGCGGCTGGACATCGCCGTAGAATTTGAACTCGAGCCGGTCGGGCAGCGCCTTCTCGCCCCAATAATCGGGGTTGCGGATGAACGTCGCGCCGACTTTCGGCGTGTAGCTCTCCAGCCGAAATGGGCCGGTGCCTTCAAAAGTCTTTTCGTAATCGCCCTTGTAGCTCGCCGGCAGGATGACGGCATTGTAGTTGTCGATCGACACCGAATAGGGAAAGCTGCCGTTCGGCACGTCGAGATGGAAGGCGACGGTGTGGTCGTCGACCTTGCGGGTGCCGCCCTTCGACAGCAGGCCCTTGAACACCGAAAGCGCGTTCGAGGCCCCGTCCGGGTCGGCCAGCCGGTCGAAGGTCGCGACGACGTCGTCGGCCTTGAAGTCCTCGCCATTGTGGAATTTCACGCCCTTGCGCAGCTTGAACGTCCAGACGCTGCCGTCCTCGTTCGGCGACCAGCTTTCCGCCAGCACCGGCTTCAGCGTGAGGTCCGGCTGTGTGACGCAGAGGAATTCGGCGGTCTGGAAAACCAGCTGGTAGCTGCCGCTGTCGTAGTAGGTGACGGGATCGATGGCCCCGCCTGGCGTCGCCACGCCGGCGCGCACCGTGCCGCCCGGCTTGCCTTCGGCGCGGGCTTCTTGCGTGTCGAGACCGGCGGCGGCGACAAGGCTGCCCAAGAACGGCAGCGAAAGGCCGAGAACGCTGCCATGACGCAGGAAATCGCGCCGGTCGAGCCGGCCGGCCAGCAACTCGTCGACAGCGGAATTTTCGATTGCAGTCAGATTCCTGCGGGCGATGTCGATCCTCTCGAAATGCTTCGGCATGGCTGCAATCCTCGCTTGTCTTGGGACAGGCCATCTAGTTCATCGTTGACCGCGAGCGGAAAGCGATATTTTTTGATAGGGGGCATCGGAATTTTCGATGCGGGGAGCCAAGGCATGGACACCGAAAACCTGCGCAGTTTCCTGGAGATTGCCGAGCATGGCAGCTTCACCGTCGCGGCCAATCGGCTGAACCTTGCCCAGTCCACCGTCAGTGCGCGGATAAGAGTGCTGGAGGAGCAGTTGGGGCGACGGCTTTTCATCCGCGACCGCGATGGCATCACGCTGACGCCGGCCGGCCGCCAGTTCCTGCCGCATGCATCCGCCATCACCCGTACCTGGGAGCAATCGAGGCAGGACATCGCCGTTCCCGATGGCTACGAAACACTGCTGCGGCTGACCGCGCCCGCCTATCTGTGGGAGCGCATCACTTCGCCATGGGTCGAATGGATGCGCGCCGAGCGGCCGAACGTTGCGTTGCGGCTCGAGGGCAGTTTTCCCGATCTGGCGATCGATCAACTGGCCGAAGGCCTGCTCGACATCTGCATCCTCTATCTGCCGCGGCCGCATCCCGGCATCGTTTACGAAACGCTGGCCGTCGACCAGGTGGTGCTTGTCCAGCATGCCGCCCAGACGAAGCCGTGGACCGAGAACTACATACTGATGGACTGGGGGCTCGAATTCCGCATCGAGCATGATCGGGCGTTTGCCGGCATGGTCAAGCCGGCCATTTCGGCCGGCCTAGTCTTCATCGGGTTGCAGCACGTGCTGTCGCAGCAAGCCGCCGCCTATCTGCCGCTCAGCGCCGTCAGCGCCCATATCGAGCGCGGCGAAATGAAACGCGTCGCGAACACGCCCGTGTTCCAGCGGCCGATCTATCTTGCCTATCCCAGCAATCCGGCCTCGTCGGATGTGCTCGACGTGGCCTTGGCGGGATTGCGGGCACTGACGAGGGATTGGGCCGGCGAGCAGGGCTTCGCCGAGGGCGACCGGTCCTTCAGCATGGCCGGCCATCCGTGAAGGGCAGGGGCCGTATGTTCGGCTACGCCGGCTCGGTATCGACCGCTGCCGGCCTCTGCAGCCTGGCGAGTTCCGCGTAGGGAATATGGCAGCGGATCGAGTGTCCGGGGCGCGCCTCGGCCAGCGCCGGTTCCTGCTGTTCGCAGATCGGGCCGATCTTGCGTGGGCAGCGCGTGTGGAAGACACAGCCCGGCGGCGGATTGGTGGCGCTGGGGATTTCGCCGTCGAGACGGATGCGTGCCGTCTCGGTCTGGTCGAGCCTGGGCACGGCCGACAGCAGCGCTTCGGTGTAGGGATGATGCGGGCCGGAGAAAACCTCTTCCGACGGCCCAAGCTCCATGATGCGACCGAGATAGAGCACGGCGATCTTGTCGGAGAGGTAGCGCACCACGCCAAGGTCATGCGAGATGAAGATGTAGCTGACGTCTTCCTTCGCTTGCAGATCGGCGAGCAGGTTCAGGATCGCGGCCTGCACCGACACGTCGAGCGCCGAGGTCGGCTCGTCGCACACGACGATGCGTGGATCGCCGGCGAAGGCGCGCGCTATGGCAACGCGCTGTTTCAGTCCGCCCGACAGCTGGCGCGGCTTCACGACCAGATGCCGGTCGGTCAGCCGCACCGAGCGGACGAGGTCGTCGAGGCGCGCCTCGAGCGCCTTGCCGCTCAAGCCCGCCAGCCGCTTCAGCGCGCGGCCGATCAGATGCCTTATCGAATGCGACCGGTTGAGTGCGGAGTCCGGATTCTGGAAGACGATCTGCATCGCCTTGACCTGGTCGTCGCTGCGGTCCCCCAGCCGCGGCGCCAGCGCCTTGCCCTCGAGCTCGATGCTGCCGCCGTCGTCGGGCGGCACAAGGCCGAGCAGCAGCCTGGCGAAAGTGGTCTTGCCGCTGCCGGATTCGCCGACCAGCCCGAGCGTTTCGCCCGGCCTGAGATCGAGCGACACGTCCTTCACCGCGCGCAGCGAATGGCCATGGCTGGCAAAGGTCTTGTTCAGCCCGGCGACCCGCAATACCGGCGCGGCTGCGGCTTTCGGCGCGGCGGGCGCGTCGCTGGGCGTCGCGCGCGGCAGGGATTGCGCCTTCTCGTGATAGTGGCAGCGCGACAGCCGGCCGCCCAGTTCGTAGAGCGGCGGCAACTCGTTGCGGCAGCGATCGGTAGCGAGAGCGCAGCGGTCGGTGAAGGGGCAGCCCTTGATGTCGGCCCCGATGCCGGGCAAAAAGCCCGGGATGGTGTCGAGGCGGCCCTGGTCCTTGCGCTGGCCGCCGCGCGGCAGGCAGCGCAGCAGCGCTACCGTATAGGGATGGCGCGGATCGTTGAAGACGGCCTCCGTCGGCCCTTCCTCGACCAGCATGCCGGCATAGAGCACGCCGACGCGATCGCACATGTTGGAGACGACGGCGAGATTGTGGCTGATGAACAGGATCGAGGCCGACAATTCTTGCCGCAGCTGCGCGATCAGGTCGAGCACCTCGGCTTCGACGGTCGCGTCGAGGCCGGTCGTCGGCTCGTCCAGGATCAGCATCGAAGGATCGTTGGCCAGCGCCATGGCGATCGCCACGCGCTGCTGCATGCCGCCGGAAAGCTGGTGCGGATAGCGTTGCATGACGCTGGCCGGATCGGAGATCCGCACCCGGTTGAGCATGGCGATTGCGCGATCCTCGGCTGCCTGCCCCGTTTTGCCCCCAAGCTCGAAGATCTCGGTCAGCTGGCGACCGATGCGGATCGACGGGTTGAGCGCCTTGCCGGGGTCCTGATAGACCATGGAGACGCTTTCGGCGCGCATTTGCCTGAGCGCCTCGGCATCGAGCTTCATGACGTCCTGGCCGTCGAGCGAGATCGCGCCGCCTGATATCGAACCGTTTCGCGGCAGGTAGCGCACGACGGAAAGGGCGACTGTGGATTTGCCGCAGCCGGATTCGCCGACCAGCCCATAGGCCTCGCCTTGGCCGATGGTGAGACTGAGATTGCGCAGCACCGCCCGGTTTCGGCCCGAAACACGATAAGCGACCGACAGGTCGTCGAGGTCGAGTGCGTTCTGGGCCTTGGCCTTCCGGGTCTTGGAGGGTTCAGTCATTGAAGGCTCCATGCACGCCGTCGGCCGCCAGATTGACGCCGATCACCAGCGAGGCGATGGCGAGCGCGTCGAACAGCACGGTCCACCAGAAGCCGCCGCCGATCATGCCGTAATTGCTGGAAATCGAGAGCCCCCAGTCCGGCGACGGCGGCTGGATGCCGAAGCCCATGAAGGAAAGCGTGGCAACCGCGAAAATGGCATAACCAAGCCGCACGGTCGTTTCAACCAGGATCGGCGGAATGACGTTGGGCAGGATCTCGACGAACATCGTATGCAGCGCACTCTCATGCCTGAGCTGGGCCGCGGCGACATAGTCGAGCTCGCGCTCAGCCAGCACCGCCGAGCGCACGGTGCGCGCGATGATCGGCGCGAAGCTCAGGCCGATGACCACGATGACGGTGGTCTTGGACGTGCCGAGCGCCACGATGGCGAGCAGCGCCACGATCACCACCGGGATTGCCATGAAGGCTTCCAGGATGCGGCTGACGACATCGTCGACGATACCGCGGAAGTAACCGGTGAGCAGCCCGAGCGCCGTGCCGGCCACCGTCGCCAGCAATGTCGCCAGCGGCGCCACGGTCAGGATGTCGCGCGAGCCGACGATGACGCGCGAGAAGACGTCGCGGCCGATCTGGTCGGTGCCGAACCAGTGTTCGGCCGAAGGCGGCGCCAGCGCGTTGATGATGTCGTCGGCGAGCGGATCGTAGGGCGCGAAATGTTCGCCGAACAGCGCACAGGCGACCCAGAACAGCACGATGGTGATGCCGACGAGGAAGGTGCCGGAGCGAAGCAGCGAGGACAAAACCTCCGCCAGGGGGCTGCGCTGGCGGGTGTCGTCCTGTCTGGCGGGACTGGTCTGGACGGCGCTCATTGTTCTGACCCCAGCCGGATGCGTGGATTGAGCACGGAATAGAGGAAGTCGGCCACAAGGGTGGCCACGGCATACACGATGCCGATGGTCAGGATGCCTGATTCCAGCATCGGGAAATCCTTGCCGCGCGCAGCGGTGAAGATCAGCGAGCCGATACCCTGGTAGCGGAACAGCGTCTCGATCACCACGAGGCCGCCGATGAGATAGCCGGTCTGGGTGGCAATGACGGTGATGGTGGGCAGCAGCGCATTGCGCAGCACATGGCGCCAGATCACCGTGCGCCAGGGCAGGCCCTTGAGCACCGCGGTTCGCGTATAGTCGGAATCGAGCGCCTCGATCATGCCCGAGCGCGCCATGCGCGCGATATAGCCGAACAGCACCAGGAACAGCGGCAGCGCCGGCAGGATCAGGTAGTAAAGCTGCGTGAAGAAACCGGCATCACGCGGCCATGCCGCCGAGATCGGCAGCCAGCGCAGCCAGACACCGAAGATCAGGATCAGGATGATGCCGGTGACGAACTCCGGCAGCACCGTCACCGACAGGCCGCCAAGGCTGATGATGCGGTCGAGCGGCCGGTTGAGGTTGAGGGCCGCGACGACGCCGCCAAGGATGCCGATTGGCACCACCAGCACGAAGGCGACCGCCGCCAGCTTCATCGAATTGCCCAGCGCATCGATGACGAAGGGGGCGACCGGCGAGCGGAAGATGTAGGACGTGCCCATGTCGCCCTGGACGAAGTTTGAAATCCAGCTCCAGTACTGGGCAAGCAGTGGCCGGTCGACGCCGAGCGAATGGTTGAGCGCATCGACGGCGCGCTGGTCGGCGAACGGCCCCAATATGGCGCGCCCGACATTGCCTGGAAGCACCTGTCCGCCCAGAAAGACCATGATGCTGAGCAGGAACAGCGTGACGAGCGAAAGCGAGACGCGCCGGACAAGGAAGGAGAGAATGGCTAACACTCCCTGAGTAGCCAGCTCCCGTCAGGAAGCTGGCTGTTATAGGATTGGCTTTCCCTTCCGCTCAGGCCTTCGACGCCTTTTCCAGGAACAGCTGCGACATCGCGGTCGGCTGCACGCCGGCCACGCCCTTCGCCGTCGCCGTCAGATAGTCGTAGAAATAGCCGAAGATGACCGGCGTCTCCTCGAGCAGAAGTTTCTGGATCTTGCCTGCCGTCGCCTTCTGCGCTTCGAGATCGAGGGCCGCGATATAGCTGGTCGCCAGCGCGTCGTAGTCCTTGTTCTTGAAGTGCGCCGCGTTCCACGTGCCTTCGCTCTTCAGCGGGGCGGCAAGATAGACGTTCGGCACGCCGCGGTGGCCGTAGTCGGTGATGCCCATTTCCGAGTCCAGCCAGTTCGATTTGCCGAACACGGCGTCGCCGTAATAGGCGCTCTGGTCGAGGATGTTGAGCTCGAGCTCGATGCCGATTTCCTTGACCCAGTTCTGGATGAGCTGGGCGTATTCGGGGATTTCGAGATAGCGCTCGGTGGTCAGCGTCATCTTGAAGCCCTTGCCCGCGCCCGCCGCCTCCATGAGCTGCTTGGCCTGCGCGATGTCCTGCTTGCGCTGCGGCACGCTCGCATCGGTCGAGGGATAAACCGGGGCGAACGGGCTGTCGTTGCCGGCCACGGCGCGCCCCTTCATCAGGCCCGCGACTAGCTTGTCGCGGTCCAGGCTGAGCGCGATGGCGCGGCGCACGCGCGCATCCTTCATCGGCCCGTCGTCGCAGCGCAGGTGCAGTTGCTGGTGCGCCGACGATTTCAGGCTGATGATGTCGATGTTGGGATCGTTGAGCAGCGCCACGCCAGACAGGACAGGCATCTGGTTGATGATGTCGACCTGCCCGCCCTGCAGCGCCAGGATCATTGGCTGCATGTCGGCAAAGAACGTGAATTCGGTGCGTTCCGGCAGCGCCTTCTCGCCCCAGTAGCCTTCGTTGCGGACGAAGGAAGCGCCGACCTTCGGCGTGTATTTGTCGATCTTGAACGGCCCGGTGCCGTCGAAGCTCTTTTCGTAGTCGCCCTTGTAGCTCGCCGGCACGATGACGGCGTTGTAATTATCGGACGACACCATGTAGGGAAAGTTGCCGTTCGGGGCGTCGAGGTGGAATTCCACCGTGTAGTCGTCGACCTTCTTGCTGGCGCCCTTCGACAGGATACCGGTGAACACCGACAATGCGTTGGACGAGTTGGCCGGGTCGGCGATCCGGTCGATGCTGGCCACCACGTCGTCGGCCTTCATTTCGCCGCCTGAGTGGAACTTCACGCCCTTGCGCAGCTTGAAAGTCCACACCGAGCCGTTGTCGTTCGGCTTCCAGCTTTCAGCCAGCGCCGGCTTGAGCACGAGATCGGGGCCGTCGACGCAGAGGAACTCCGCGACTTGCTGCATGATCAGCAGGCCGCCGGCATCGGCGATGGTGACAGGGTCGATCGTCGCCGCCGGCACGCTGCTTGCGACGCGGATCGTGGCGCCTGGCGCGCCTTGCGCCCGGGCGAGCGACGGCATGGCACCGAGGCCCGCGGCCGTGGTGATGCCGCCCAGCAGCGGCAGCGACAGGCCGAGCAGGCTGCCATGGCGGATGAAGTCGCGGCGGCTGACACGGCCGTCGACGAGACCGTCGATGAGGTGATTTTCGAGCGGCGAGCGATTGCGCCGGATGAGGTCGAGAATGCGATAATTCTTGCTCATGGGTTTGACCCTTTCCCCTGTTTCTTATGGTTGACGAAAATTCGCGACTATACCGTTTCCGGTCGCCAGAGGCCTGTAGACCGGGACTGTAGCACGCGGTTTTGTCCGGTCCATCCAGTCCTTGGCGCGGACGTGCCGGTTTCTGGGCTGCACTGCTTCCTCTAGTCCGTGGCCACCCTTTCCGACCGGGATCGCGGCGGCTGGCTTCTGCTGTTGTGGCCGGCCGCCCTCATCTAGTTCAGCGGCAAACGACGGTAAGTTCCGGGCTTTGCCGGATCGTGATATTTGTTGCAGGGCCCGTTCTCGGCGAAGTTGCGATGGCAGGCAGCGAGCCGTTCTCGCGACAATGTGATGCCGAGACCGGGCCCCTCCGGCACAGGCACGACATTATTCCTCGGGCAAAACGGTCCTTCCTCGGTGACGTCGGTCGGTTGCATGCGAAACAGCGACTGGTTCGGTTCCCGTATCCAGCCGAGCGCCGCGCATAGATGCAGGTAGGCGGCGCTGCCGATGCCGCTGTCGCCGCTGTAGCACCAGAAATCGATGCCGGCGTGCTCGCAGGCGCCGACGAAGCGCAGCATGCGGCCGATGCCGCCATGCGCGGTTGGATTGCCGACGAAGGCGTCGGGCACCTTGAGGTCCATGGCGCGGGCGATGTCGATGTTGTGGGTCGAGAACGGGATCGAGCAATGGCGCCTGAGTTCGCGCATCTCCTCGATCGTCGCCACTGGATCCTCCCAATTGCGCACGCTAAGCTCTTCCAGCGGCCGTGCCAGTCGCCGGGCGGTGCTGAGCGAATAGGCCTGGTTGGAATCGATGCGGATCATCGCATCGTCGCCGAGCTTCCTGCGGATCAATTCGATCATCTTCAGCGAGATTTTTGGATCCTGCGTCGAGAACTTCCCTTCGAAGAAGGTCGTTCCGTGGGTCTCATGAAGCTCGACGCAGTAGTCGGCGACTTCCTCCGGCGTCGTCTCGCCTTTCACCCTTGGCCCGTCGCCGCGCAGCGAAAAGTAATCGGTGAACGGGATCTCCTTGCGCACGGCGCCGCCGAGCAGTTGGTAGAGCGGCTGGTTCCACACCTTGCCGCGCAGGTCCCAGAGCGCCATCTCGATCGCGCCGAAGGCCATGATGCGGGCGCGGTCGTTGATCGACTGCACGCCGGTCCAGTAGGGGAGGCAGACATGCTCGGCGCCCGCGATGTCGAAGGCGTCGCGGCCCACGAGCCGCGGTGCCAGGATGTCGTTGATGATCGCGGCTGCTGCCGGCGTCGGTGCTTCGCCGAGGCCGATCAGGCCATCTTCGGTCTCCACTTCGACAATGGTCGGCGAGAAGCCGTCGAGTTCACCGAACACCCAGGCATAAGGCGCCTCGAGCCTGAGGTTGATCGGCGTCGCCTTGATGCCGCGGATTTTCACCGGCCGACCTCGAAGAAGGGCTTGCCGAGAAGATCCGGGACGACGTCGATGCCGAGGCCCGGACCATCCGGAACGCCCATGCGGCTGCCGGTGACCGGCGGCTTGTTCGACGCCGTGCGCACCGTCACCCATTCGTGGAACGCGATGGCGTGCAGGCGGCGCTCCTGCGGCGTCGACAGCGACAGATGCGCCATGGCTGCCGTGTCGATCTCGGCGCCGCCGGTATCCTCGACGGTGATCATGAAGCCGAGGTCAACGGCGACATCGCGGATCAGCCGGGTCCTGCCGACGCCGCCGAGCCGCGAGATCTTCAGCGTCAGCCCGTCGGCCGCGCCCCGGCGATGAATTTCCAGCATGTCCTCCAGCGAGGTGACGGATTCGTCGAGCACCATCGGCTTGTCGAGCATGCGGCGCACCGACATGTTTTCCTCGATCGTCGTGCAGGGTTGCTCGAATGTGTAATCGATCGAGCGCGTCGCATCAGCGAACTGGCGCGCCTGGTAGTGCGTCCAGCCGGCATTGGCATCGCAGAAGATGACAGTGTCTTTCGGCACTGAGGCGGCGACCGCCGTGACGCGTTCGATGTCGTCGCGAACGTTGCCGCCGACCTTGACCTGCAGCCGGTGGAAGCCGTCCTGGACGATGCGCTTCGCAAGTGCGGCCATGGCATCGACGCTGCCATGGGTGACGACCTTGTAAAGCTCGGCCGTATCGCTCTCCTTGCCGCCCAGCATCGTCACCAGCGGCACGTCGGCGGCGCGCGCGGCGAGATCCCAGCAGGCCATGTCGAGCGCCGACTTGATGTAGGGATGCCCTTTGAACACGATGTCCATCAGCCGGCCGATGCCGGCGAGGCCGCGCGGGTCGTGGCCGATGAGGTGCGGGGCGATCTCCATAACGCCGGCACGGGCGCCCGCCGGGAAGGCGGCCGAATAGAAATTGCCGAGCGGCGCCATCTCGCCCCAGCCGGTGATGCCGTCATCGGAGGTGATCGATACGATCACTGCGTCGAAGGCGTCGGCGACGCGCCCCTTCGACATGCGATAGGGGCCGTCCACGAAGGGCTGCGCGACATGGTAGGCTTTGATGGTTGCGATCTGCACGTTGATGTCCGTTGTCCGCTGGGGAAGGATCAGGCGCCTTTCGACGGGCGCCGTTCGAGAGCGCGCGCGTAGGCAAGAAGCTCTTCGAAGTCGTGGTCTATATGCTCGCGGGCGTGGCGCTGGGCAGCGCGCATGTCGTCGCCCTTGAGCAGCCGCACGTAAGTCTCGTGAACGTTCTCGGCAGGCACCGCTTCGTTGCGTGCCTGCTGGTGCAGGGCAAAATACATCTGCAACCGGCTGGTCAGCCGTTGCCATGTTTCCAAAAGAACGGAATTGTCGGCCCATTCGTGAATCAGGCCATGCAGTTGCAGCGCGGTTTCGATCTGCCTTGTGGTGTCGCGGTCGCGCGTCGCCTGCTTCACCGCCTCATGGCGCCGGTCGAGCTCATCGAAAAAGCGCTGGTCGCGCAGCTCCCATGTCCGCTCGATGGCGAATTCGTCGAGCACCTTGTTGAGCGAGTAGACATCGTCGATGTCCTTGGCGGTGACATTGATGACGAAGGTGCCGGCATAGGGGATGCTGGTCAGGATACCTTCCTGCACCAGCTCGCGCATCGCTTCGCGCAAAGGCGCGCGGCTGACGCGCATCTGTTCGGAAATCCTGAGCTCGTTGAGCTTTTGGCCCGGCTCCAACTGGCCGGTTAGGATTGCCCGTCGCAGCAGCGCCACGATCTCCGCGCGTCGGGTCGTATCCGCGATTGGACTGAAATCCGCCTTTGCCATCCCGGCCACTCCCGACGAAACAAAGGCAAGACAAGCAGATTGTCGACAATCTAACAAGGACTTTTGCGGCTTTTTTCACATCGCCGGTACTGGCCGGGCGGAGCTGCTCGCAAAAGCGGCGCCCGCGACCTGTGGGAAGGCCGGGGCGCCGCGCTGAAACCGGGCCTGCGGGGGAGTCAGGTGGCCGGTTTCTGTGGCAGTGGCGAAATCGGCATTCCAGGGCCGATCTTCTGCAGATTGCCTGTTATCACCTGGTCGCCTTCCGTGACTCCGCTCAGGATGGCGACCAGGTCGCCGCTGGTCGGCCCGGTCGAGACCAGCCGCTGGTCGACCGTGTTGCCCTTGCCGACGACGTAGAGATATTTGCCGAGCTGGCTCGAACCCAGTGCCACCTGCGGCACCATCAGCGCATCGGGCTGCTGTTTGACGTGCAGCCGGACGCGGACATATTGGCCAGGCAGCAGCGCGAACTTGGCGTTGCCGATGGTGGCGCGCGCGGTGATGGTGCCGGTCGAATGGTCGATCGTGTTGTCGATGAAGGTGAGTTCACCCTTCTGATGGGCTTCGGTCTCGCCCGGGAGCAGCACCTCGACCTCGATCGGGCCGGCGGCACGAGCTTCCTCGATCTGCGCCAGATCGCTCTCGCTCGGATTGAAGGTTACATAGATCGGGTCGAGCTGCACCAGCGTGTTGAGCACCGTGCCGGCGACGCTGACCAGCGTGCCGATCGAGGCCTGGTTACGGCCGATGCGGCCTGCGAAGGGAGCGCGAATCTCCGAATAGCTCAAATTGAGCTCGGCCGAGCGGACCGCCGCCTGGTTGAGCGCCAGCGACGCCAGCGCCTCGCGCAAGGTGCTGGTGCGCTGGTCGAAGCTGTCCTTGGCCAAATAGCCGCTCTTGGCGAGCTCGGTGCCGCGGCCGAGATTGGAGCGGGCATAGTCGAGCGTCGCTGTATCACGCTGCACCTGCGCCTTCGCCTGGTCGAGCGCCGCCTGGAAGTCCTGCGGCGCGATCCTGTAGAGGAGGTCGCCCTTCTTGACGTCGGCGCCGTCTTCGGCGGCCTGCTCTTCCAGGTAGCCCGGCACTCTGGCCTGCAGCGTGACGCTGCGGATCGGTTCGGTGCGGGCGGCATAGTCGAGATAGATCGGGATCGTTTTCTTCACCACGCTGGTCACCGGCACCGGCATGACGAATGCCGCGGGAGCGGGCGTTGCCGCTCCGGCCGTGCCGGCATTGAGGCTGAGGCTGCCCATATCGAGCAGGTGAACGCTCGCCACCGAGATTGCGCCCAGCGCGACAGCGGCGCCCAAAGCGATTTTCCATTTACGCATGTTCAGTCTCCAATCTTATTCGGCCGCTTGCGCCATGGGCGGCAAGGCGGGTTCGGCAGTTGGTTCGGAATGCAGGGAAGCGGGCTCGTCGCCGCCGCGCCGTTCGCGCAGCTGTTCGATGACCGCATAGAAGACCGGCACGAACACCAGCGACAGGATGGTCGCCGCCACCATGCCGCCGAAGACGGTGGTGCCGATCGATTGACGGCTGGCAGCACCGGCGCCGGTCGCGAACATCAGCGGCAGCACGCCCAGGATGAAGGCGAAGGCCGTCATCAGGATCGGCCGCAGCCTCAGCCGTGCCGCTTCCATCGCCGCTTCGACAATGCTGAGGCCTTCTTCGCGCCGTCGCCGGGCGAACTCGACGATCAGGATGGCGTTCTTGGCCGCCAGGCCGATCAGCATGACGAAGCCGATCTGCGAGTAGACGTCGATCTGCATGCCGCGCACCCACAGCACCACGAACGCGCCGAACAAGGCGAGCGGCACTGCCAGCAGCACCATGAACGGCATCGCCCAGCTCTCATATTGCGCCGCCAGGATCAGGAAGACGAAGACGATGGCGAGGCCGAAGACGACCGACGCGATCGATCCCGCCTTGAGCTCCTGGAAGGTGATGCCGGTCCATTCGAAGCCGAAATCCCTTGGCAGAGCCGTGGCGGCGGCCCGTTCCATGGCGGCGACCGCCTGGCCGGACGAATAGCCGGGCGCGGCGCCGCCATTGATCGAGGCCGAGGCGTTGTTGTTGTAGTGCGGCACCGTTTCCGGGCCGACGAACGGCACCAGCTTGCCCAGCGTGCTGAGCGGCACCATGCCGCCGGAGGCATTGCGCACATAGAGCCGCGAAATGTCGGCCGCACCTGCGCGTGCATCCTTGTCGGCCTGGATGGTCACCCGGAAGGTGCGGCCGAACAGGTTGAAGTCGTTGACGTAGAGCGAGCCGAGATAGATCTGCAGCGTGTTGAAGACGTCAGGCAGGTTGAGCCCGAGCAGCTTCGCCTTGGCGCGGTCGAGGTCGTAGTTGAACTGCGGCGTCGAGGTCGAGAATGGCGAGAAAAGCTGCTGAGGGTTGATTTCCGGCTGCTTGCGCGCCTCGGCGATCACGGCTTGCGTCGCGTCGTTGAGCGCGGTGCTGCCGCGGCCGGTAAGGTCCTCGACGACGAATTCGAAGCCGCCCGTGGTGCCGATACCCGGGATCGAGGGCGGATCGAAGGAGAGCGCGAACGCCTCCGGGATCTGCATCAGCTTGCCGCGCACGTCGGCGACGAGCTTGGAGGCGCTCTGGTCGGGGCCACGCTCCTCCCACGGCTTTAGGATGGCGAATTCGACCGCGGAATTCGACTGCGCCGCGCTGGTCAGGAAGTTCAGGCCGCTGATCGAGCCGACGATGTCGACGCCGGGCGTCGCCTGCAGGATGTCGCGCGCCTTCTGCGCCACAGCGTCGGTGCGTTCCAGCGAAGCGCCGTCGGGCAACTGGATGACGACGAAGAAATAGCCCTGGTCCTCGACCGGAAGGAAGGTCGAGGGAAGCTTCGCCCAGACGAAATAGGTGGCGACCAGCCCGGCTGCGAACAGGCCGAGCATGATCCAGCGCAAACGGATGAGGATGCGCACGCCATTGGCATAGGCATGCGACAGCCTGTCGAAGCCCGAATTGAACCAGCGGAACAGCACGAATTGCGTGCCTTGGCGATGGCGCAGGAAGGCAGCGCTCAGCGCCGGGCTCAGCGTCAGCGAATTGAAGGCGGAAATGCCGACCGAGATCGCCACCGTCAGCGCGAACTGGTTGTAGAGCCGTCCCGAAACGCCGGGGATGAAGGCGACCGGCACGAAGACGGCCATCAGCACGGCTGTGGTGGCGATGATCGGACCGGTGACCTCGGCCATGGCGGCTTTCGTCGCTGCCAGCGGTTTCAGCCCGGCCTCGAGCTGTCGTTCGACATTCTCGACCACCACGATGGCATCGTCGACCACAAGGCCGATCGCCAGCACCATGCCGAGCAGGGAGAGCATGTTGAGCGAGAAGCCCATCATCTCCATGACGACGAGCGTCGCCACCAGCGACACCGGAATGGCGATCGTCGGAATGATTGTGGTGCGCCAGCTTTGCAGGAAGATGAAAACCACGGCGACGACGAGGACCAGAGCCTCGCCGAGCGTGATCAGCACGTCATGCATGGAGGCCGAGACGAAGCGCGTCGTGTCGTAGTGCATGGCATAGCTGACGCCCTTGGGGAAGCGGGCGGACAGCTCCTGCATCTTGTCCTTGACGCGCTGCTGCAGATCGAGCGCGTTGGAGCCGGGCATCTGATAGACGGCGAGCACCACGGTCGGGTCCTTGCCGAAGAAGGCCGACGACGAATATTGCAGGGCGCCGAGCTCGATGCGCGCGACGTCGCGCAGCCGCACCAGCGAACCGGTGGCGGTGTTGGCGCGCACGACGATGTCGCCGAACTCCTTGGGATCGCTCAACCGGCCGACGGCATTGACCTGCATCTCGAAAGCGGTGCCGGCAGGCGCCGGAGACTGGCCGATCTTGCCGGCGGCCACCTGGACGTTCTGCTCGGCAATGGCGTTCTGGACGTCGACGGCGGTGATGCCGAGATTGGCAAGCTTGTCCGGATCGAGCCAGACGCGCATCGAATAGCGCCGCTCGCCGAAGATCTGCACGTCACCGACACCGGGCAGCCGCTTCAGCGGGTCGACCACTTGCAGATAGGCAAGGTTCGACAGTGCCACCGGATCGACGGAACCGTCGGGCGAGGTGAGGTTGACGATGAGGACAAAGTTCGGATTCTGCTTCTTGATCGTCACGCCGCCCTGATTGACGATCGCCGGCAGCGACGAGGCAGCCTGCGAGACGCGGTTCTGGACGTCGACGGCGGCGGTGCTCAGGGAGTAGCCGACATCGAAGGTGATGGTGATCGTCGAGGAACCGTCATTGGAGCTGGTCGACGACATGTAGGTCATGCCTTGCACGCCGTTGATCTGCTGCTCCAGCGGCGTCGTCACAGTGTCGGCGACCACCTGCGCGCTGGCTCCCGGATAGTGGGCGCTGACCACGACCTGCGGCGGTGTGATGTCGGGAAACTGCGAGACGGGCAGCAGGAAATAACAAATCGTCCCGGCGAGCACCATGATGATGGCGATCGCCGAGGCGAAGATCGGGCGGTGAATGAAGAAGTTTACCACGACACGCACGCCTCTCCGGCTGCTCTTGCCCTGCCGAACGCAGTGGCAACCCTGGACAGCCTCTGGCCGCGTCCGAACTCTTCCGACGAACGGAGCAACGGCACCTCGCCGCGCTGCGTGCCGGCAAGCGTGCGCAGCATTGTTTCGAAAGCGCGCGGATCGACCCCGTCGGCTTTCATGACCAGCCGGATCATCGGATCCCGAACGGCTTCATCTATGGTAAGATCGCGGCGCTGTGGCATTGGCCGGCTCCTTGTCTGTCGATTCGCAGCCCATGCTCGCGAACCGTTTTTCATCTCTTCACCGGCCGGAGCCGCATGAAATGCAATTTTTCGCCCGCCCCGATCTGGCCGGACCAGATCACGGTCTTGTTATTGACGGCGGACGCCATAGGTGTTACCAGTAAGTAACATTCTGGAAGTTACAGACCGGTAACACCCTAGTCAAGAGGTGGCCGAGGGATTTTTGGAAACGAAAGGAGATCAATGATGACAGACGGCGTCGTGGAGCGTCCTCGTCCCCGGGATCGGATCCTGGAGACGGCGCGCGACATGTTCCACAAGCACGGCATCAAGGGCGTCGGCGTCGACGCCATCACCGAGGCTGCCGGCACGAACAAGATGACGCTCTACCGTCATTTCGAATCCAAGGACGATCTGATCATCGAATGCCTGCGCGCCACCGCATCAAAGGCCGGCGCGATGTGGGACGCATTCGAAGCCGAGCACCCGGGCGACAAGCTCGCGCAACTGCATGCCTGGGTTCGCAAGGCGGCCGAGATGCTTACGGCCGATTGCCGGGGCTGCGACATGGCCAACGCCGCGGTTGAGCTGACTGAACCCGACCATCCGGCCAGGCGCGTGATCAAGGAACTCAAGGAAGCCCAGCGCGAGCGCTTGGTGGCGCTCTGCCGGGGCGCCGGCATCGGCCAGGCCGAACTTCTGGCCGATACGCTTTCGCTGCTGTGCGAAGGCGCGCGCGTGAGCGTGCAGACCGTTGGCACCGAAGGTCCCAGCGCGCAATTGGTGCGCATGGCGGAAGGGTTGATCCAGTCCTTCAGGGGCGGAGCCGCCGCGGGCTGATCCATCGGCAAGGCTCATTGGCGCCGGACAGCGCGTGCGCTTCCGGTTTGCCGTGGCTTTGATGTTGCGTGGATTCCCTGCCGTTCCCGGAAATGTCCGGCATGCAATAAAAAAGCCCGCTGCCGGGAGGAGGTGGCAGCGGGCTCGATTTCGAATGTGGTGCGGGAGGAGGTGCACCCCACTCAGCGCCGGCATCGCATCTGGGAGGAGTAGATGGCCGACAACCAAAAGCTATGAGTTGCCCAATGATTCGGCAATCGTGAATCGTGCATAGCAGCTGTGCAGATTCGCCGTATCGCTCGCGACGTGACCGGAAGGCCTCGCGGCCCGCGTCACTGCACCGGGACGTTTTCCCGGAAGATCAGCCGCGGCTCGATGAATTTCCGCGTCAGGTAGGGCGCCGATGATGCGATCGAGCCAAGCAGGCGGATGACCGATTGCTCGGCGATCAGCCTGGCATTCTGGTCGATGACGACGTCGGCGAGATCGTCGACGAGATAGCCGCGCGTTTCCCTCGCCAGGTCGTGACAGATGAATACCGGCTTGCGGTTGGGCCTGGCCTCCCGGATGGCCTTGGCAACGCCGGAGCGTCCGGCTCCAATGCAATAGATGCCGAGCAGTTCCGGCTCGTTGCGCAGCGCCTTCATGGTTTCGGCATAGCTGGCACCGGTCTCGTCGTTGATCTCGACGGCGCTGCTGACGCTCAGGTTGGGGAACTCCTCGCCGAGCACGGAGCGGAAACCCATCTCACGTTCCTCATGGCCGCGATAGGAGCGCGAGCCGACCACCATCGCCAACTGGCCCTCGCGGTCGCCGAGAAAGCGCCCCATCAGGAGTGCGGCGGTCCGTCCCGCCACCCGGTTGTCTATGCCGACATAGGCCGAGCGTGGTGCGGCCGGAATATCGGACACCAGCGTCACCAGGCGAATGCCGGCCTCGACGATGTCGCGCAGGATGTTGCGCGTCCTGGGATGATCGACGGCGATGACGCCGACGCCGTTGGCTTTCAGCGACAGGTTTTCGACGGCGGTCTGCAAAGCGTTCGGCGAGATTCCGGCGAGGTTGTGGATCCGGCACGAGGCAACGAGCGGCAGGCGCGAGGCATAATCCTCGATATGCCTGGCCAAATCCTGCATGAAGGCGTTGCTGCCGATCGGCAGGAAGAATTCCAGATTGGCCGGCCGCGAGGGGAGCGTTACCTGATCGGCGACCGGCAGATAGCCGAGCTGCTTGGCGGCCTCCATGACGCGCTGCCGGTTGGCCGCGCTGACCCCCTTCCGGTTGTTGAGCACCCTGTCGACCGTCGCCGTCGACAGTTCGCAGTTCCTGGCGATGTCAGAGACGGTGGCTTTCATGCCGCAACCCTATTGCCGATGCGATGGCACGCCAGACGGGCGATTTGAGCGGCGCCGATCGCGCCCATCGCCCGGACGCCCATTCTGCTGTTTCGCAGGGATGTTGCGCTCGTCCTCAATGCGATCCCTTGCCATCGGCGATGGCGTCGCGGATCTCCTTGTCCGACATGCCGGTGATGACGCGTTCAACCTCCGCCACGCTGGTCGTCTTGGGGTCGATGTCCCCGGCCACCACCTTGCCGCGCCGCATGACGACGATGCGGTCCACCACCTGGAAGACATGGTGGATGTTGTGCGCGATGAAGATGCAGGAATGGCCGGAATCGCGCGCGCTGCGCACGAAGCTCAGCACGCCCTGGGTTTCGGCGACGCCAAGATTGTTGGTCGGTTCGTCGAGGATGATGAGATCGCTGTCGAAATGCATGGCGCGCGCGATCGCCACCGCCTGGCGCTCGCCGCCGGAGAGCGAGCCGATCGGCGTGGTCGGCGGAATGTTCTTGGAAATGCCGACCTGCTTGAGCAGGTCGCGGGCGACCGTGTTCATCGCCTCCTGGTCCATGCGGTTGAGGAAGCGCGGCGGCTTGATCGGCTCGCGTCCGAGGAACAAATTGCGGGCGATCGACAATTGCGTGACCAGCGCCGAGTCCTGGTAGATGGTCTCTATGCCGTTGGCGATGGCGTCGCTGGTGTTGCGCAGGTTCACCTTCTTGCCGCGGATGAAGATGTCGCCGCTGGTCAGCGGCACCGCGCCCGACAGCACTTTGATCAGCGTCGACTTGCCGGCGCCATTGTCGCCGAGCAGGCCGACGATCTCGCGCTCGTTGACATGGAAATTGGCGTCCACCAGCGCCTGCACGCGCCCGTAGGACTTGCGGATGTTCTGCATGCGGATCAGTGGCTCGGCCATGGTTCACGTCCCTGCCTGATGCCGGCGTTCCAGCCATGAATGAAGCGCCATCATGCCAAGGATGATCGCGCCGATGAAGATGTTGTAGGCAAGGCCGGGCACGCCGATCAGCACGATGCCGTTGCGCATGACGCGCAGGATCAGGATGCCGAGCACGGTGCCGATGATGGTGCCGCGCCCGCCCGTCAGCGCCGTGCCGCCGATCACCACCATGGCGATGACCTCGAGTTCGTAGCCGGTGCCGCTGTTGGGGTTGGCCGCCGAGGTGCGCAGCGAGGAGATGACGCCGGCAAGCGAGGCCATGACCGAGGACAGCACGAACAGGCCGATCTTGACGCGGCTGACATTGACGCCGCGCGCCCTCGCAGCGTTCGGGTTGCCGCCGGCGGCCTGGATCCAGTTGCCGGTGCGGCTTTGCGTCAGCACATAGCCCAGCGCGATGGCCGCGGCGATGAACCAGAACAGCGACATGTAGATGCGGAACGGGCCGATGAAGAAATCGCCGACCAGCGCCTCCGCCAGCCAACTGCCCTCGGCGCTCCAGGTGCGCTGCGGAAAGCCGTCGGTGACGAACAGCGCGGTGCCGCGCACCACCAGGAGCATGCCGAGCGTGACCAGGAAGGACGGGATCTTGAGCTGCGTGACGAACCAGCCATTGACCAGGCCGATGAAGGCGGCGACCAGCAGCGCGACAACGAAGCCCATCTCCAGCGAGGTGAGGCCGCTGTTGAACAGCGTCCACATCAGCACCGGCGAGAAGCCGAACAGCGAGCCGACGGAAAGGTCGAATTCGCCCGACGTCATCAGCAATGTCATGGCCAGCGCGATCAGCCCGAGCTCGACCGTGAAGGCCAACGTGTTGGAGATGTTCTGGGGTGACAGGAAGTCGTGGTTGAAACCCCAGAAGACGGCGATCTCGACGACGAGCAGCACGAAGGGGCCGAATTCCGGCCGCGCGATCAGGCCTTGGACAAGCGAACGATTTTCCACGTGTAACCCGCGACTGGTTGGAATGGGCCGGACCATCGGGCCGCATCAAACGGCTCGATACCAGGCGAAAGGCGGGACGCCGCACGCCCGGTGGACGCGCGGCGTTGGGGATCAGGGACTATTTGCCGGACAGGATCTTGTCGTAGATCTGGGCGGTGTCTTTCTCATAGAGCGCGCCGGTGATGACGTTGAAGCCCGGGGGAATGCCGCTTGCGGCCATGTTGGCGAGCGACAGCGCGACATAGCTGGTCGCCTGCGGATCCTGCCACTGGCCGGCATTGACGTAGCCGTTCAGCACTTCCTGGGTGGTGTCGAGCGAGTTGCCCCAGCCGACGACGGGGATTTCGCCGGGCTTGACGCCGACCTGGTCGAACACGCGTTTGATCGAGCCGGTGACGAGGTCGCCAAGGCCGATGATCGCCTTCACCTTGGCCTTGTTGGCGGTGAGATAGTCGACCATGCGGTTGATCACCTCGGCCTGGTCGAGCGTCGCCTCGGTCACCTCATAGGTGATGCCGAGCGGCTCGAACACGCTCTTGATGCCTTCCTCTTCCTGCACGCCATAGGTGGCGCCGGGAATCTCGACAGGCATCCAGACGAAGTCGCCCTTCTTCACCAGGCCCTTGTCGACCAGATACTGCGCCCAGTGCTTGCCGAAGGTGACATTGTCGCCGCCGACATAGGCGTTGAAATTGGCCTTGGGATCGGGCGTGTTGAAATTGATGATCGGAATGTTGGCCGCGCGGGCTTCCTTGACGATCTCGACAAGGCTGCCCGGATCGGGGCTGGTGGTGGTGATGCCGTCGGCCTTGGCCGAGATCGCGGCCCGCACCGCCTCCTGCTGCGAGGCGACGTCGCCATTGTGGAAAGAGGTGTTGACGGTATTGCCGGTGTCCTTGGCCCATTGCTTGGCGCCGGCAAGGAAGTAGGTCCAGACCGGATCGGCCGGGCCGCCATGTGAAATCCAGTAGAACGTCTTGGCCTGCGCCGCCGCCGGAATGACCGTCAGCGCGACCAGCAGGCCGTATAGAACCACTCTTAGCCGTGTCAGCATTTGATTTCCTCCCGTTTGAAACTGATCAGTTCGAGACGCCCTCTTGATCGGGCAAGACCGCGTCCTCCCCGCCAACGTCGTGTTGGATGATCAGAGCATCCTCTTTTTCGACAAATGGCAAGCCTCCGCCCGTCAGTCGTAGTCGGCGCCTGACGGGGCGCCATCAGCGGTCCCATCAGATTGCATCAGTTCGGATGATTTTTCGCGGCAGGTGATACCGGCCTCGAGGGTCGCCGGAGCGATGATTGACCGCCCTCGGGTGAACCCAGAGCTAGAGGAGGCCGGCCCTGGCAAGATCGCGCATCAGATGGCTGGCGCCGTAGGTCCAGTGCGGGCAGTCCGGCGACAGTCGCACCCGGTTGACCAGCGCGCCGAATTTCTCCGACGAGATGGTGACGATGTCGCCGACCTTATGGGTGAACCCCTTGCCCTTCTCGCCGCGGTCCTTCGAAGGCACGAACATGGTGCCGAGATAGAGCGCCAGGCCGTCCGGGTACTGGTGATGCGGGCCCATGGCAGCCGCTACGAGCTCTTCGGGAGAGCGGCTGATCTCGGCCATCGAGCTCGCGCCCTCCAGCGAGAACCCGTCCTCACCTTCCACTTTCAGCCGGACCACGGCCCGCTTTACGTCGTCGATGGAGAACGTGCCGTCGAACAGGCGGATGAAAGGCCCAAGCGAGGCGGAGGCGTTGTTGTCCTTGGCCTTGCCGAGCAGCAGCGCGGAGCGCCCTTCGACATCGCGCAGATTGACGTCGTTGCCGATGGTGGCGCCGACGATCCTGCCGCTTGAGGCGGCGATCACGGCGATCTCCGGCTCCGGATTGTTCCAGGTAGAGACGGGATGCAGGCCGACATCGGCGCCGAAACCGACCGAGGCCATCGGCTGGCACTTGGTGAAGATCTCGGCGTCGGGGCCGATGCCCACTTCCAGATATTGCGACCAGGCGCCGCGCGCGATGAGCTTGGCCTTGATCTCCATCGCTTCCGGCGAACCGGGCTTGAGCTTGGACAGATCGTGGCCGATCAGCCCGGCAATGTCGGCGCGGATGGCATCGGCCTTTTCCGCCGAACCGCGCGCCTGTTCCTCGATGACGCGTTCCAGCAGGCTGACGACGAAGGTGACGCCCGAGGCCTTGATCGCCTGCAGGTCGACGGGGGAGATGAGATAGGGCCTTGCCGGATCACGCGCGGCCTCGAAACTGTTGGCCGCGATCTCATCGAGCGAGCCGATCGGCTTGCCCTTGGCCGAGCGCACATAACCGGCCGGATCGGCCATCTCGCAGATATCGCGCACGGTCGGCGCCGTGCTCGACGTGATGTCGAAGACGGTGCCATCACGCACCGTGACCACCAGGGGATGCGAGGCGTCGCTGCTTCTGGCGCGCCCGACAAAAAGGCCTTCGGCGGGCAGATGCATCGGGTTTGTCATGCGTGCGGTCCTCTGATCATCAAAAATGCGGCTTGCTGGTTCGGCGCGGCACTTTCACCGGATTCCTGTCAAAGGTCTATCCCGTTTGTGGTGAGCCAGGCGCCATGTCTGCCGGCGTCGTCGGCGATTGGCGTACCGCAAGGAAGCACTCCTTCAGGGGTTGGATGCATGCGGCGGTGCGGGAGCCCCAACGCCTGCGTCATTTTTCGGCTTGCGTTTGTTCTCGTTTTGTTCTCGTATGCTCGCCCTGAGTCAATTGGCGGACGAGATCAGTATGAGTGGGCAACCCGCATTCGGAACCGCGAAGAACGGCCAGGCCTTTTTCCGATGGGAACAGGCCGGGAAGCATTTCCACCGGCTGTTCTTTGCCATCCTCGTCGGCAGCGCGATTGCTGGTCGTCTCGCGCGAAAGGCCATTGCCTTGAACCGTGAATTCGGATTGCAAGGCTGGCTGGTTCCGGAAAATCACATCCACATCTCGCTTGTCGGCCTCGGCGACCATGAGGAGTACCCGCAGGAGTTGGCAGAGGCCGCCTGTCATATCGGATCGATGATCGTTGCGAAGCCCTTCGAGGTCTCGTTCGATCGCCTGTCGGCTTTTGGCGGTGGTGCACTGGTCCTGCGCGGCAGCGATGGCAATCCGCCGCTGCAGAAATTCTGGCGTGATCTGACGGCGGTGATCTCGGACAGCCCGCTAAACCCCTTTCTCACCAGGTCCATCGAACCGCATGTTACATTGCTTCGTGATGAAGTGGGCGTTCCCAGCATTCGCGAGCGGTCGATCGATCCGATCGGCTGGACTGTCCGGGATTTTGTGCTGATCCACAGTCTCATTGGGAAGGGCGCCTACAAGCAGCCCGGACGTTGGCGGCTGACCGGCCAGGACGATGCATTGCCCGCCATGTGAGAGCCTGCATCGTCCTCGCATAGTCCGCGCGGTCCATCATCCTGACATGGCATGTCAGCTACCAGACGGCACGACGATGGCAGGCCGCCAACCTTTCCCTATTTGCAATGCGTCTGAACAGGAGGAACACATGACCAACACGGAAATTGCCAAGGATTTCACGGAGCTTCTCAAGCGCGGTGACTACGAAAGTGCTGCCGAGAAATACAATGCCGACGACATCGTCAGCTATGAGGCCATGGAGGGGCCGATGGCCGTCTGCCGCGGCAAGGACGCCGTCAAGCAGAAAGGCCAGTGGTGGCAGGAAAACAACGAAGTCCATGGCGGCTCGGTCGAGGGCCCTTATGTCAACGGCGACCAGTTCGCCGTACGCTTTACATTTGACATAACGCCCAAGGCCACGGGCCAGCGTGTCACCATGGACGAGGTTGGCCTGTACACGGTCAAGAGCGGAAAGATTGCCGAAGAGCGCTTCTATTATTGAGACGGGTTTCCGGCTGTCGGCACATTTCGCCGCATCCTGAGCGGCCAGGATCATGTCCTGGCCGCTATCCGACCTGATGCACATCGTCGTCACGGATCGGCGACCGCGCGCCCGCCATTGAAGAAACTTACTCTTCGATGGTTCTGCCGGGCCGCTGGCAAAGCGCGCCGGGGCTGCTTAATCTGCGGCCAGATTCGAAGTCCGGAAAGCACCTGTTTTGACGATCACCATGTACGGCATCACCACCTGCGACACGATCAGGAAGGCCCGCGTCTGGCTGGAGGGCCACGACGTGCCGTACCGGTTCCACGACTATCGGGCCGAAGGCATCGAGGCGGGCAGGCTGGATGGCTGGGTCCGCAAGCTCGGCTGGGAAAAGCTGCTCAATAAGGGCAGCACCACGTTCCGCGAGTTGCCGGACAAGGATAAGCAGGGCCTGGATGAAAAGAAGGCCAAGGCACTGATGCTGGCCAAGCCGACGATGATCAAACGGCCTGTGCTCGAGGTTGGCGACCGCATCCTGGTCGGGTTCAAGCCGGATGTTTATGAGGCGGCGGTGGTCGGGAAGTAGGGCGCGGTACACTCTCAATTCGTCATCCTAGGGCGGAGCAAGGAGCGAAGCGACGCGGCGCAGACCCTAGGATCCATGCCGTGACTTTTGGGCGTCGCAGCCGTGCTGATTCTGCTCCGTTGCATTTCCGGACGGACGTCACGGCATGGATCCTCGGGTCAAGCCCGAGGATGACGAAGGGACAGGTCACTGTCCTCTCAGATACCCCGCCAGTGCCACGGCATTGTTGTGCGCCTCGTCATGGGCGCCGTAGAGCAGCGTCACCTTACCGTCGCGGAGCAGGGCGCGCAGTTGCGCCACGGCCTCGCCATTGCCTTCCAGTTCGGCACGATACCGCTTCTGGAACTCGGCCCATCGTTCGGACTCGTGCCCGAACCACTTGCGCAAGTCGGTGCTCGGCGCGATGTCCTTCAGCCATAGCGCCAGCGCGGCATGCTCCTTGCTGACGCCACGTGGCCAGACTCGATCGACCAGGACCCGCTGCCCGTCATCGAACGAGGGTGGTTCATACACCCGCTTGACCGCGATCTCGAAGGCCATCCGCTCTCCTTCGTGCGCTCCCGTCAGGCCCACTCGCCCTTGCGCATGACCGGCACGCGGCTGCCGTCCTTGCCGACGCCTTCGATGTCGATCTTGTCCGAGCCGATCATCCAGTCGATGTGGATGAAGCTCTTGTTGCCGCCGCGCTCCGCGATCTCGGCCTGGCTGAGCGAGGCGCCGTCGACGAAGCACTTCGAATAGCATTGGCCGAGCGCGATGTGACAGGCGGCGTTTTCGTCGAACAGCGTGTTGAAGAACAACAGGCCGCTCGCCGAGATCGGTGAGGAATGCGGCACCAGCGCCACTTCGCCAAGCCGGCGTGCGCCCTCGTCGGTGTCCAGCACTTTCTTCAGCACGTCCTCGCCCTTCGAAGCCTTCGCCTCGACGATCCTGCCGCCCTCGAAACGCACCGAGATCTCGTCGATCAGCGTGCCCTGGTAGGAGAGCGGCTTGGTCGATGAAACATGGCCTTCCACCCGCCGCGCATGTGGCGTGGTGAAGACCTCCTCGGTCGGGATGTTGGGATTGCAGGTGACGCCGTTCTTGGCGGTGGAGGCGCCGCCCATCCACTCATGGCCGTCGGCCAGCCCGACCGTCAGGTCGGTGCCCGGCCCGGTGAAATGAAGCGCATGGAAAGCATGGCCGTTGAGCCATTCGGTGCGGCTGCGAAGGGCGGCATTGTGCGCCTTCCAGTTGCCGATCGGATCTTCCACGTCCACCCGCGAGGCGGCAAAGATGGCGTCGGCGAGCTTGGCCACCGCAACGTCGTCGGCATCATCGGGGAAGACCTGCTTGGCCCAGGCGAGGTCCGGATAGGCGACGATGTTCCAGTTGATGTCGAAGCCGGTGATCTTCTCCAACGCCGGCTGGTAGGCCATCGAATTGGCCTTGTTGGCGCGCGCCACTTTCGCCGGGTCCTGCGCCGACAAAAGCGAGGGATCCTCGCCGCGCACGGCAAGTCGCGCCGCATTGTTGGAGAAGGCTTTGGCCATGCCTTCATAGAGCCAGCCGGCGGCGCGGTCGAAGCCGGCGTCCGCGCCATAACGAAAGCGCGCCAGCGTGATCTCGTCATCGTTGAAGATCGGCGTCACCAGCCCCGCGCCGGCCTTGTAGGCATGCTCGACGATGCGCCGGGTCAGCGGCAGCGCGGCGATGGAGGAGGTCAGCACCAGGTCCTGCCCGGGCTGCAATTGCAGCCCCACTTTGATGGCGACTTCGGCCAGCCTGTCGAGCTTCACCGGGTCGATCGTTGCGGAAACGCCGCGCGAATGTGTGGTCATGATCCTGCCTGCCGTAGTTTGATGTCGGACTCTACATAGACCGGCGCCACGGTGCTTTCCACCGTGATCGCGTCGCTCGTGCCCGCCTTCGCTGAGCCGAACCGCGCCATCGTCGCCTCGATCTCTTCCCGGATCCAGAGCTTGAAATCCCGGACCTTGCGGCTTTCGGCCTTGGCGGCGGAGGTCACCAGCCAATAGCCAAGCCCGCTCTGGGCGCGGATCCCGAACGGCGCGACGAGCCGCCCGTCGGCCAGCGCGTCGGCGGCGAGCAACTGCCAGCCCAGCATCACGCCATGGCCGGCAATCGCCGATTCCAGGCAAAGCATCGGATCGGTGAAGCGAGCGCCCTTCAGGAAGGTGACGGGTTCGACACCGGCCGCGGCGAACCAGCTTTCCCAGTTGATCATCGCCCGTTCGTCGGTGATCGCGCAGGTCTGGGCAAGGTCTTCGATCGATTTCAGTTTCTTCGCTATCGAGGGTGCGCAGACCGGGAACACCTCTTGTGCCAAAAGCAACTCCGCCTTGCCGCCCGGCCATTTGCCGTCGCCGAGCCGGATGGCGATATCGATATCGGAATGGTCGAGGTCGGCCAGCCGCACCGAGGCGTCGATGCGCAACAGCACGTTGGGATGCCGGGTGAAGTGATGCGACAGCCGCGGCAGCAGCCATTTCGAGGCGAATGCCGGCGCCACGGAAACCACCAGCGTGCATTGGCGCGCCTCGTCGGCCAGCGCCACGGCCTGGGTGAGCTCGCGGAAACCCGCGCCGAGGCGCATCGCGAACATGGCGCCGAATTCCGTCAGGACCAGCCCCTTGGCCGTTCGCTCGAACACGGCCTGGCCGAGCTGCTGTTCCGCGCGCTTTATCTGCTGGCTGACGGCGCTGGCCGAAACGTTGAGTTCGCCGGCGGCCGCGGCGAGCGAGCCGAGACGGGCGACGGTCTCCACGGCGCGAAGGCCGTTGAGGTGGACGCGGTTGAGCATGGCCATTGAGTTTTTCTAAACCAGCGGGGCTGAAATCTCAATTGAAAGTGATGCCGAAAACGCAGACTTTATTCACGGGACAGGCCTGCGGAGGCTGACATGTTGAGGCTGTTATCGTCGCTCAAGATAGTATTCCCTGTGCACGAGCCGCCATACGGTGGCGAAGCGGTCGCCTGGCTGGCCGATCCGCTTGCGCATCCCGTGCTCGACGCCATGTCGGAGCGTGAGCTCGGCGACATACCGTTCCGGCTGACGGCGCGACGCACCGCCCACGAGACGGCGCAAGCGGGCTGCCGCTGATTGGTGCTGACGGTCCGGCGCCTGGCCCAACGCAAGCACGTTGTGTCGCCGGTCTTCGCACTTATTGTGCACCGCGATGACATCCGCCACCTCAACAGCGCTGCGGTTCGCTTTCGCCGGCATGATCGCCATGGCTGTCGCCATGGGCATTGGTCGTTTCGTCTATACGCCGATCCTGCCCGGCATGATGGAAGAACTCCATCTGTCGGCGGCCGATGCGGGCTGGATCGCGTCGGCCAATTATCTCGGCTACCTCGCCGGCGCCTTTGCCGCGGCGGGCGGCTGGGCGCATGGGCGCGAGCGCCTGCTGATGCTGGCCGGCCTCGGCGCCAGCGCCTTGCTTGCCGCGCTGATGGGGCTGTCGGATACGATCGCCGCGTTTCTCGTCATCCGCTTTCTTGCAGGCCTGGCCAGCGCCTTTGTCATGGTGTTCCTGGCCAGCATTGTTTTCAGCCATCTTGCCGCGGCCGGCCGCAGCGATCTGCAGGCGTGGCATTTCGGCGGCGTCGGCCTCGGCATCGCCCTGTCCTCGGTGCTGATGGCGGCCCTGGTCAGCGAACATGCCGGCTGGGCGGCGGGCTGGCTGTGGTCGGCGGCGATCTCGGCTTGTGGCTTCGTCGTCGTGGCGCTGTTGGTGGACAGCGGTCCGCTGGCCAGCGGCGATACCGGCCGCGAGCCGGCGCTGCCAAAAGACCGCTCGCTGACCAAGGTGATCGTCGCTTACGGCTTGTTCGGCTTCGGCTACGTGGTAACGGCTACCTTCCTTGTCGCCATTGTCCGGCAAGGCGGCGGCGGACGCGTGTTCGAGGCGGTGGTCTGGATGGTCACCGGTCTTGCCGGCTTTCCCTCGGTCTGGCTCTGGCAGAAGATATCGGCGCGGATCGGCCTATACGCGACCTATGCGCTGGGATGTTTCGTCGAGGTCGTCGGCATTGTCGCAAGCGTCGCGGTGGGCGGGCGCACCGGGCCGCTGCTCGGCGGCCTGCTCGTTGGCGGCACGTTCATCGCCATCACCGCGCTTGGCCTGCAGACCGCGCGGCAACTGGCGCCACAGGCCCCCCGGCGGACCTTCGCCTTGATGACGGCTTCGTTCGGTCTTGGCCAGATCATCGGCCCGATTGCCGCCGGGCTCCTGGCGCAGGCGTCGGGCGATTTCTTCCTTGCCTCGATCGCCGCCGCGGCCGTTCTGGTCGCCTCCGGCGTCATCATATGGTCGGCCGCGCCAAAATCGCCATGATTGTGGGTTTGCTCGGTGCCGGGCATCGGGCATGGGCATTTTCTTTCCCCCTAATGTGTGACTTTATGCCTGCTGAACCCAGCTGATTTGCGCAAAAATCGAGGAATTCGCCACAGTGTTCGTATCCTTCTTCCCGCAGCCGAAGCTGTTTTTCTCTTCGGCCGCCGTCTGGAGCCTTGCGGCGATCCTGTTCTGGTTTTTCGGGGGTGAGCAACTGGGCGCCGTCTTCGGCCTGCCGCCGGCAGCAGCCGGTGCACCGCCCATTATCGGCATCGCCGTCCTCGTCTCGAAGCCGTTTCTCTGGTTCTACATCTACTTCGCGTTCTGCGTGGTCGCTTTCTATGCGTTCTGGAGCTGGTATTCGCCGCATCCGTGGCAACGCTGGTCGATCCTGATGACGGCGGTCATCCTGTTCTTCATCTATTTCAATGTGCAGGTCAGCGTCGCCGTCAACGCCTGGTACGGGCCCTTCTTCGACTATGTGCAGGGGCTGATGTCGGGCACCGGAAAATCGACCAACGCCGAATTCTACATTGGGCTGGCCGATTTCTCGTGGCTTGCGCTGGTCGGCATGAACGTGCAGGTGGTCAACGCCTTCATCGTCAGCCATTGGATCTTCCGCTGGCGCACGGCGATGAACAACTATTTCGTCGAGAACTGGGGCAGGCTGCGCCACATCGAGGGCGCCTCGCAACGTATCCAGGAGGACACGATGCGGTTTTCCCAGATCATGGAAGATCTGGGTTCCAGCTTCGTCCAGTCGATCATGACGCTGATCGCCTTCCTGCCGGTCATGATCCAGTTGCAGGCCCATATAACCGAGTTGCCGATCATCGGCGCGATCCCCCAGCCATTGGTGGTCGCGGCACTGGCCTGGTGTCTGTTCGGAACGATTTCGGTCATGATTGCCGGCATGAAGCTTCCAGGGCTGCAGTTCCGCAACCAGCGCGTGGAGGCGGCCTACCGCAAGGAGCTCGTTTACGGCGAGGATCATGCCGACCGGGCCCAGCCCGCCACCACCGCCGCGCTGTTCGCCAATGTTCGCCACAATTATTTCCGGCTGTATTTCCACTACATCTATTTCAATGTCGTCCGGTACACCTACCTGCAGGCCGACAATATTTTCTCGCTGCTGATCCTCGGGCCGTCGCTGGTCGCCCACAAGATAACGTTCGGCGCGCTGAACCAGATTTCGAATGCATTCGGCAAGGTGACAGGTTCCTTGCAGTTCCTGCTCACCTCCTGGTCGACCATCGTCGAACTGCAATCGGTGCATAAGCGCCTGCGCGCCTTCGAGGCGACGCTGCAGGGCGAGCCGCTGCCGGAAATCGACCAGCGCTATCTGGCGCGGCAAGGCGCCGAGGATCCCGCTTAAGTCAGGAAAGACCTGGGTGCGAAACGGGTCGGCGGCTCAGCCGCCGACGGAAGCCTGCTTCTGGCCAGAACCCTGCCGCGAGATGTAATCGCGAAAACTGATGCATTCGACGTCTGATTTGACGCAGACCTCGCCGGCAAAACGCTCCAGCGCGTTCCAGTAGGCGCCGTCATTCATCAGCGCGAAATGGAAGCCGAGTTGCAGCGGAACGCGCTTGCCCCGGTATTGATCCTCGAAGGCGGCGCGGAAAGCCTGGTAGGTGCGGTCCGCGAACTCGCCTGCCTTGCTCGGCCGCTCGAAGCCGCCGGAATGCCTGACATAGAGATTGTAGTCCATGGCGATCACCGGCCGCGATTTCGGTCCTTCCGGGATCTGCGGCAGTGAAAAGCGCGCGAGGCCGGCGGTGGTCGGCGGCTGGACCGGGCCGCGCGAGACGCCGCTGGCGTCGAACCGGTAACCGGCGGCGGGCAGCGCCTCGTAGAGCGCCTTGCTCGTCGACAGATAGGGCGCGCGGAAGCCAACCACCGCATGCCGCGCGAAATCGCGCCAGCCGGTCGGCTCGGGCTCGATGCCGTTGATCGCATAGGCGTTTTCGAGGATGTGCTCGAACGAGGCGAACTCCTTCAGCCAGTCGGCCTTGCTCCAGTCCTTGCCGTCGAAATGGCCGCAGCCATGACTGGCGATGTCATGGCCTTCCGATGCCGCAAGCCCGATCTGCTCCAGCCGCTGGCTCACTTCCTGCGTCGAGGCGGCGAAGCCGATGTTGGATTTGCCCGATGTCTTGCCCGGCGCGGTGTATTGGCTGCGCGTTTCGGGTGACAGCAGGAAGACACAGGAGAGGAAATAGGTGAAATGCGCTCCGGTGCGCTTCGCCAGCGCCCGGCTGCGCTTCCATTGCGAGATGTCGCGGGCGCTGTCGAAGGAGATGATGACGACCTGCTTCGGCCTTGCCGGCAAAGGCGCCCGCGAGCCGGGTGGATCGGCGAAAGCCGCACCGGCCGTGGCAAGCGAAGCGAGACAGAACGCGGCAACGCGAGACGAAAAGGATATTGGCAACAGCTACTGACCCCGGGGCGGTTTTGGCCCCGCTATAGCGCAAATGTGGCGTGGGTGCGGTGGCCTTTTCGTCCGTTTGCCCCGCGAATAGGTGATTTTCCGGTCGAACCCCTTCCATGCCGACAAAATTTCGCTAAAACGCGGGCTCGCGAACGCTCCGGCCCGGGGCAGGAATGGTTTTATTGATGTCCGACGACAGTTTTATCCGTGAAGTCAACGACGAGATCCGTCGCGAACAGGCGCAGAAGCTGTGGGACCGTTTCGGCCCGGCCCTGCTTGTGGTCGCGGTGCTGGTCGTGCTCGGCACCGCCGCCTTCGTCGGCTACCGCTACTGGGACGAGACCCGCGCCAACCGTTCGGGCGATGCCTTCTCGCAAGCGTTGAAGCTGGCCAATGACGGCAAGAACGACGAGGCGCTGGCCGCGCTCGATCAATTGGAGAAGGATGGCTACGGCGCCTATCCGCTGCTCGCCCGCATGCGCGCTGCCACCGTCAAGGCCGACAAGGGCGACGTCGATGCCGCCGTCAAGGATTTCGACGAGGTGGCGGCCGACGCCGCCATTCCCCAGGGCATTCGCGACATGGCGCGGTTGAGGGCGGCGCTGCTGCTGGTCGATCACGGCTCCTTCGCCGATGTGTCGAGCCGCGTCGAGGCCCTGACCTCGGACACCAACACGCTGCGCCACACCGCGCGCGAGGCGCTCGGGCTGGCCGCCTGGAAGGAAGGCAAGACCCAGGATGCGCTGAAGCTGTTCGACCAGATCGCCGCCGATGACGGTGCCCCGCGCAACACCCGGGAACGGGCGACCCTGATGTCCGAGCTGATCCGCGGCTCGGGCAGCGCGTCGTGACATATGAGCTTCAAAGTCGCCATCATTGGCCGGCCTAACGTCGGCAAATCGACTCTTTTCAATCGGCTGGTGGGAAGGAAGCTGGCGCTTGTCGATGACACGCCGGGCGTCACCCGCGACCGCCGCGTCCATGCGGCAAAGCTTTACGACCTGCATTTCGACGTCATCGACACTGCGGGTTTCGAGGACGCCGCCGCCTCGACGCTGCCCGGCCGCATGCGTGCGCAGACCGAGATCGCTATCCGTGAGGCCGACCTGATCTTCTTCACCGTCGACGCCAAATCCGGCCTGTTGCCGGACGACCGGACCTTTGCCGAGATCGTGCGCAAATCCGGCAAGCCGGTCGTGCTGGTCGCCAACAAGGCCGAGGCGAAGGGCGCGCAGGGCGGCATGCTGGAGGCCTGGGAGCTCGGGCTTGGCGAGCCGGTTCCGGTCTCGGCCGAACACGCCCAAGGCATGCCCGACCTGCGCGACGCGGTGATCGCCGCACTTGGCGAGGCGAGAGCCTTTGGCGAGGATGAGGACGACGACGAGGAGATCGCCTCCAGCGAGGTGCTGATCGGCGAGGATATCGCCGATCCCGACGCCGACGAGGTGCCGGCCTATGACGACACCAAGCCGATGCGCATTGCCGTCGTCGGCCGCCCCAATGCCGGCAAGTCGACGCTGATCAACGCACTGATCGGCGAGGAGCGGCTTTTGACCGGACCGGAAGCCGGCATCACCCGCGATTCCATCTCGGTCGATTGGGACTGGCGCGGCCGCCGCATAAAATTGTTCGACACCGCCGGCATGCGCCGCAAGGCCAGGATCCATGAAAAGCTCGAGGTCATGTCGGTGCAGGATGGCCTGCGCGCCATCCGCTTCGCCGAGATCGTCATCATCGTGCTCGACGCCACCATCCCTTTCGAGAAGCAGGATCTCCAGATTGCCGACCTGATCATCCGCGAGGGCCGCGCGCCGGTGATCGCCTTCAACAAATGGGACCTGATCGACAATCCGCAGGAACTGTTGGCAGAACTGCGCGAGAAAACCGAACGGCTTTTGCCGCAGGCGCGCGGCATGCAGGCGGTGACGGTTTCGGCCGAGACCGGACGGGGCCTCGACAAGCTCATGGAAGCCGTCATCCGCACGCACAAGGTCTGGAACAGCCGCGTCTCGACCGGCAGGCTCAATCGCTGGCTGGAAGGCATTCTTGCGCATCATCCGCCGCCCGCGGTTGCCGGTCGCCGGCTGAAGGTTAAATATGTCACGCAGGCCAAGACGCGCCCGCCGGGCTTCGTCGTCTCGTGCTCGCGCCCGGATGCGATGCCGCAATCCTATGTCCGCTATCTCACCAACAGCCTGCGCGAAGCCTTCGACATGCCGGGCGTACCGATCCGCATGGCGTTGAGGACTTCGGACAATCCCTTTGCCGGCAGGGCCAAGAAGCGCTGACGTCCGGGGGAAGGGTGCCAACCCTTCGACGCGGTGTAGACCCTGGAATGACGAAGAGGGGCTGCGACCAGGGCCTAGGCGACCTTCAGCAGGTTCTCATCCGTCCGCGCGCCCTCCGGTAGTGCCTGCCGCGCCGCTTCCAGCAGGATATCGGCGAGGCGGGCGGCCACCGGTTCGGGTTCGGCATCCCTGCGGTGCAGGAACAGCGTCATCCTGGGCAGCGCCGGCAGACCGGCAATCTCCGGCGTCATCGCGCTGACGCTGGCCGGCAGGCCGATGTCGGTGCGGATCGTCAGCCCGAGCCCGGCTGCCACAGCCGCCCAGATGCCACCAAGGCTCGGGCTGGAGAAGGCCATGCGCCAGGGCAGGCCGGCGCGGTCGAGCGTTTCGGTTGCGACCGTGCGCAACAGGCAAGGTGCTTCCAGCGCCACCAGCGGCAGCGGCTCGCCATGGCGCAGGCTGGTCTCGATGCGCTTTGCCGGGCCGATCCAGCGCATCTGCACGTCGGCGACATGCTGGCTGTATGGCAGCGTCGCGCCGCTGTGCCAGGCAAGTGCGATGTCCAGGCTGCCCGAGATGATCCGCTCCGCGAGCTCATGGCTGCGCGCGATGCGGGCCTCGATCTTGACTTTGGGATGGGCACGGGCGAAGCGGCCGAGCACGTCAGGTAGCACCGCCTCGCCAAAATCCTCCTGCAGGCCGAGCCGCACCCAGCCTTCCAGCTCGACATCATGGATGGCGGCGGCCGCCTCGTCATTGAGCTCGACCAGCCGCCGCGCATAGCCGAGCATGGTCTCGCCGGCTTCCGTCAGTGCCAGCCCGCGTCCCGACTTGCGGAAGATAGGCGTCGCCGCCTGCTCCTCCAGTTTCTTCAACTGCGCGCTGACCGCCGAGGTCGAGCGGCCAAGCCGGTCGGCCGCCTTGGCGAAGCTGCCAAGCTCCATTCCGGTGACGAAGCTTCTGAGGACGTCGAGGTCGAATGTCACGCGTCGCATGATAATCCCGTTTTTTAGGATTGTGCGTCAAAAACTTCCTGATTTTATGGACAAAGCTATGGCGATAGACATGCGCCGTCAAGGCCGGTCACCGGGCCGCAAACGGGAATGAAACCATGTCCGCCATCGTCACCCGCACCGATTGTCAGTCGACGCCACGGGCCGAAGGCTCCGGCTCCAGGACCTTCGCGCCCAACCACCGCTGGAAGGTGCTGGGCATCGGCGTCGCCGCCAATGCCGGTTTTTCCGCTACTTTCTCCGGCATACCGGCAACCGCGGTGCTGATGCGGCAGGGCTATCATCTCGGCAATGCTCAGCTCGGCCTGGCGCTTGGCCTTCTCGGTCTGGGCGTTGCGCTCAGCGAACTGCCCTGGGGCCTGCTCACCGATCGCTGGGGCGATCGCCGTGTGCTTTTGACCGGGCTCGGCGCCACGGCGGCGTGGCTGTTCCTGATGGCGTTGCTCATCGTTCCATCCTCGTCCGGCGAGCCGGGCGTTCATGTCCTGGCCGCTGCCTTGCTCGTCACCGGCCTGCTCGGCGGCAGCGTCAACGGTTCGAGCGGCCGCGCCATCATGGGCTGGTTCCGCGAAGGCGAGCGCGGATTCGCCATGAGCATCCGGCAGACGGCGGTGCCGCTTGGCGGCGGGCTGGGCGCTCTTGTCCTGCCCTCGCTTGCCGCCAGGCATGGCTTCGCGGCGGTCTATGGCCTGCTCGCCGCCTTCTCCGTGATCTCCGCCTTCTTCGCCTGGCGGTGGCTGCACGAACCGCCGACGCAGGGTTCGGCCGCGCCGACTGTTCTGGCCGGGCCCCGGCCGCTGCGCAATGTCGAGGTCTGGCGCATCGCAGCGGCCATCGGCCTGCTGTGCTTTCCGCAAGTGGCCGTACTCACCTTCGCATCGGTCTTCCTGCACGACTTCGCCGGCATGGGGACCCTGGCCACCAGCGCAAGCCTCGCCGCCGTGCAGACCGGCGCCATGGCGATGCGCGTCTGGAGCGGCCGCTTCACCGACCGCCACGGCAACCGCCGGCCGTTCCTGCGCCTGTGCAGTGCGCTCAGCGCGCTTGCCTTCACGCTGCTCTGGCTGCTGGTCCTGGCCAGCCCGACCATATCAGGCGGCCAACCCGTCGTGATGGCCACGCTTCCCGTGATGCTGATTGTCGCAGGCATCCTGGTCTCCGCCTGGCATGGCGTCGCCTACACCGAGCTTGCCACGCTTGCCGGCGCTGGCCATGTCGGCACCGCGCTCAGCCTGGCCAACAGCTTCGTTTTCATAGGTTTCTTCCTGGTTCCGGTGGCCATTCCGGGGCTCTTGCATCTCTGGTCCTGGCCCGGCGTTTGGTTGTCGGCGGCGGCGTGCGCGTTGATCGCGTGGCCCATCTTCCTGCGGCCGGCCTCCATGTCCGTCCCGCCGCAAAACCGCCCCACTTCGCAACCACGAGCCTGAGCCGACCGGGAAAACCCGATCGAAGCTGTTAACGTCCCATCAAGGTTAATGCATCATTTTGCTCTCCAGTGGGGTCAGTAGCGTTCCTGGAGAGAGTTCCGTGCATCGACGTGTCTTGACGCGCCTTGTTGCCGTCGCCGGTGAGAAGAAACGCAGCCTCGTGGCACCTTTCATCGTCGGCCTCGGCATCTGGATCGGATTTCCGACGGTTTCCGCCTACCAGGATATGACGAGCCTCGTTTCCGGCCTCGAGGCGCCGACCCGCTGGAATTCCTATGTCGAGAAATCCGTCGCCGGATCGGTCCATGCCGCCGAGATGCCGTTTGTCGACGACGCTGTGACGGGTTCGCTCTCCGGATCGGGGGTGCGCCTGCCCGGCGTAGGCGCCGTCTCCTTTCGCGGCAAGGGCGGCAAGGTCAGCACCACGCCTGATGAGGACCGCATCGTGCGCGCCGACAAGAAGGGCCGCATCGTCCAGATCTCTCCCGTCGCCCCGCCGAAGAACTTCAACGCCGGCTCGATCTTCGAGCGCACCTCATCCCTGCTGCGGCCCAGCATGGACAGCGGCCTGAAGATGGCTTTCGCCAAACCCGAGATCAAAGGCAAGGAAATCCAGATCGCCGCGGCATTCCATGCGCGTGAGGACAAGAAGCCGGATCCCGGCGTGTCGCCCATGCTCGCCGCCCTGGTCAATAATGACCATCCGGATGTGCTGGCGACGGCCTATGCCCAGGCCGCGCCCGATTATGCCAAGGCGTCGCCCTTCGAGGCCCTGCTCCAGGACGAGGAGCCCAACAGCGGCCGTTTCATCCCGCCGATGGCCAAGGGCGACCATTCTTGGATCCAGAATCCGCTTCCGGCGAGCGTCTTCTCCAAGCCCGAGCAGAAATGCCTGGCCAACGGCATCTACTTCGAGGCGCGGGGCGAATCCGTGCGCGGCCAGGCCGCCGTCGCCCAGGTCATCCTCAACCGTGTCCGCAATCCGGCCTATCCCAATTCGATCTGCGGCGTCGTCTACCAGAACGACAGCTGGTTCAACCGTTGCCAGTTCTCCTTCGCCTGCGACGGCAGGAAGAAGCGCATCGACAACCCGGTCGCCTACAAGACCGCGCAGGATGTCGGCATGGCGGTGACCGCCGGCAAGGTCTTCATTCCAGAAGTCGGATCGTCGACCCATTACTATGCCAATTACGTCCATCCCAACTGGGCGCGTACGATGCAGAAGATGACCAAGATCGGCCTGCATATCTTCTACCGCACCTATGGCGGCGGCTGGAGCTGAACGCCCGATAGGCGTCCATATTTTTGCGCGGCTGCGCGGTCTCTCGAAGAGCCGTCGCGCGGAGGATTCGCTCAAGGCGTCCGCGCCGCCATGGCGGGCACGATGTCGCACCTCTCTATTATATTGATTTCATTGTATAAAATACATGGTAACGAACTTCCGCCCGTGGCTTGACGGGCGCAAACCCTCTAACTATGTTGCCGGCGACTTTAGAAGCGGACGGACGGTGACGGTCTGCCCGGGCAGGGGGGTTGCGATGGCCGATGAAACTGGGCCAGGCGGAACCGGAGAAACCGGCCGCGGCAAGCAGCACGAAGCCGCCATCCGCGACGACGAACTTGAGCGCCGCCGGCGTGAACTTGAAGCATCGCTTGCGACAAGACGGCCGGACCGGCTCGAGGGGAAAGACGCGAAACCAGTGACCGGGTACGGTCAGGCACTCAAGCTGTCCAGCGAGTTCATCGCCGGGGTGGTGGTCGGTGCCGCCATCGGCTGGATCATCGACCGTCTGGCGGGGACATCGCCATGGGGTCTGATCGTGTTTCTGCTGCTTGGTTTTGGCGCGGGCGTGCTCAATGTCATGCGTTCGGCAGGCGTTGTGGCGGAATTCGGACAGGGCGACAAATCGCGCTCTGGCCGCAACGACAGCAAGTGACCGCTCTTCAGGCGGCATTTGGAAATAGCCGCCTTTCGACGGGCGGCATGGTAACAAGGCCGCATGCGGCACTGACGGGGTTTGAACGTGGCAGCTGACAAGGTCGATCCGATCCACCAGTTCCATATCAACAAGCTGATACCGATCGATATCGGCGGCTACGACTTGTCCTTTACCAATTCGGCGCTGTTCATGGTCGCGACCGTGGTCGTCGCCGCGGCATTCCTGTTTCTGACGACGTCGAGCCGCAGCCTCGTTCCCGGCCGGCTGCAATCGATCTCCGAAATGGCCTATGAATTCGTCGGCAACATGTTGCGCGACGCCGCCGGCACGCAGGGCATGAAGTTCTTTCCCTTCGTGTTTTCCCTGTTCATGTTCGTGCTGGTCGCCAACCTGCTTGGCCTGTTCCCGTATTTCTTCACCGTCACCAGCCACATCATCGTCACCTTCGGCCTCGCCGTCTTGGTTATCGGCACCGTGATTGTCTACGGTTTCGGCAAGCACGGCCTTGGTTTCCTCAAGCTGTTCGTGCCGCAAGGCGTGCCGGTGTTCCTGCTGCCGCTGGTGGTGCTGATCGAAGTGATCTCCTTCGTCTCGCGCCCCGTCAGCCTTTCGGTTCGTCTGTTCGCCAACATGCTCGCCGGGCACATCACGCTGAAGGTCTTCTCCGGCTTCGTGGTCAGCCTCTCGGCGCTGGGCGCGGTCGGCGTCGCTGGCTCGGTGCTGCCGCTGGCGATGGCCGTGGCGTTGACCGCGCTCGAACTGCTGGTCGCCTTCCTTCAGGCCTATGTCTTCGCGGTGCTGACCTGCATGTACCTCAACGACGCCCTGCACCCGGGGCACTAATCAAAAGTTTCCGGCGCAAGAGTTTCCAACATTGCCGCCGGAATGGAATCGCAACGGAATTTCAGATCCAAAGGAGTTGAACAAATGGACGTAGAAGCAGCAAAGTACATCGGCGCCGGCATCGCTTGCCTCGGCATGGGCGGCGCGGGCATTGGCCTCGGCAACATCTTCGGCAGCTACCTCTCGGGCGCGCTGCGCAACCCGTCGGCGGCCGATGGCCAGTTCGGCCGTCTGATCTTCGGCTTCGCCGTGACCGAAGCTCTGGGCATCTTCTCGCTTCTCATCGCGCTGCTGGCCCTGTTCGGCTGAGCCCCTGTTTGGCTGAGCCGCTATTTGGCTAAGCTATGGGAAGATTGGACAGGCCGGCCGCGAGAGCGGCGGGTCTGATATCAGGGGATAGTCCATGTTCGTGACATCTGCCTTTGCGCAAGAGTCCGCGCCTGCCACCGAGGCTGGCCACGCTGCGACGGAAGGCGACACGCATTCCGGCACCAGCGTACCTGCCGAAGCGCATGGCATGTTTCCGCCATTCGATCCGGCGACGTTTCCGTCGCAGCTTCTTTGGCTGGCGATCACGTTCGGGCTCTTCTACCTCTTCCTGAAGAGGGTGGTGGTGCCGCGCGTCGGCGGCATCATCGATGTCCGCAACGACCGTATCAGCCAGGATCTCGATCAGGCCGCGAAGTTGAAGGGCGAGGCCGACGCTGCCGTTGCTGCTTACGAGCAGGAATTGGCGGAAGCCAAGAAGAACGCCAACGCCATCGGCCAGCAGGCCAATGACGCGGCCAAGGCGGAAGCCGAGACCGCGCGCAAGAAGATCGAGGCCGCGCTCGACGAGAAGCTCGGCGAGGCCGAGGCGCGCATTTCTTCCATCAAGGCCAACGCCATGAAGGAAGTCGGCAGCATCGCCGAGGACACTGCCTCGGCGATCGTCGAGGCGTTGGTCGGCGGCAAGGCCAGCAAGGCCGAGATCGCGGCCGCGGTCAAATCCGTGGCCGGGTGAGGAGCGCATCATGGACGCCACATCTCTTGCAACGCTCTGGGCCACGATCGCCCTGGTCATCTTTTTGGGCATCGCCATCTACATCAAGGTGCCCCGCCTGATCGCCAAGGCGCTCGATGCCCGCGCCGCCAGGATCAGCAGCGAGCTTGACGAGGCGCGCAGGCTGCGCGAGGAGGCCCAGCAGCTGCTTGGCCAATACCAGCGCAAGCGCAAGGAAGCCGAGCAGGAGGCCGCAGACATCGTCGCCGCGGCCAAGCGCGAAGCCGAACTGCTCGCCGCCGAGGCGCACAAGAAGACCGAGGACTACGTCGCGCGGCGCACCGCTCTTGCCGAACAGAAGATCGGCCAGGCCGAGCGCGAGGCGATCGGCGAAGTGCGCGCCAGCGCCGTCGACATTGCCGTCGAAGCCGCTCGCACGCTGCTCGCCGGCAAGATCGACGCCAAGGCCGGCGCGGATTTGTTCAAATCCGCGCTCCAGGATGTGAAGGCGAAGCTGAACTGAGCCTTGACCGACGCAGAACAATCAAAAGCCGCCTGGGCAACCTGGCGGCTTTTTTGTTGGAGCAGTGCGCAGAAGCTGCCAATCTCCCCCCTCGTGGGGGAGATGCCCGGCAGGGCAGAGGGGGGCGCTGTCCCGCCAGCCTGTCAGACAATCCCTCAGACAATCCCTGCGCTGCCTTGCGACTTCTGCGTGAGTAGAAGTAGTTCTGGAAGGTAGCGATCTTTCGCGCCCCCCTCTGTCCTGCCGGACATCTCCCCCACGAGGGGGGAGATCAGCTATATCGCTGCCGGCTCACTCCAGCCCGGCGAAGCTCTCTTCTTCCACCACCTCGGCACCTTCAAGCCTGAATGGCGCGAACGACACGCGGTGCAGCCGCGCCACCGGCCCGTGCGTCTCGATCGCGGTGCGATGGCGGACCGTGGCATAGCCCATATGCACTTCGAAGCCGTAGTGCTGGTGATGGCTGCCGCAGCCGCACATCATGCGGTCGCGCATCACCTTGGCGACGATCGAGGCGGCGGCTATGGATTGCGAGCGCTGGTCGCCCTTGATCAGCGCGCGCCCCGTGCAAGGCAGGCCCGGCGGCACGTCGCGCCCATCGGCAAGCGCGAGCTTCGGCTGCACCGGCAGGCCGGCGACCGCACGGCGCATCGCCTCCAGGCTCGCCTTGAGGATGTTGCTGCCGTCAATGCCCTCGGCGCTGACCGAGGCCATCGACACGCCGAGCGCGGAGCCGATGATGCGCACGAACAGCGCCTCGCGCTGCAAATGGCTGAGCCGTTTGGAATCGTCGAGGCCGTCGGGGATGTTGGCAGGGTCGAGCACGACCGCAGCCGCCACCACCGGTCCGGCCAGCGGGCCGCGTCCGGCCTCGTCCATCCCCGCGACCGGCCACAGGCCTTCGGCCATCGCCTTCGTCTCGAAGGAGAAATCGGGTTTCTCGACGATTTCGAAGAGAGGCGGAGAATCAGAACGCGCGCGAGCCATGTTGCGGCGAGGTTCGCATCGGCTCTGATTCTCCGCAAGTCCCTCCGGGTCGGGTGGGGCGCCGGACCGGGAGGGCACCGTCTGCAGGCCGGGGCAGGCCGGACGGGATTTTTTCGCCACGGCGGCAAACAGCCGCGGTCGTTCAAAGCAGCATCAACTGCTCCTGGTCCTTGCCGGCGGCGACGAACTGGTCGGTCCGCAGCGTGCGCCGCTCGGCATTGAGACCGAGCCGCTTGGCGGTGATTTCGAAGCGCCGGCCGATCTGCCAGGCGTAAGGACCCGCGCCCTTCATGCGCTTGCCCCATTCCGAATCGTAATCCTTGCCCTCGCGCATCGAGCGGATCAGCGACATCACATGGCGATAGCGGTCGGGATAGTGGCGCAGCAGCCAGTCCTTGAAGATCGGGCTGACCTCGAGCGGCAGGCGCAGCACGACATAGCCCGCCTCGCGTGCGCCGGCATGGTGCGCCGAATCGAGGATGCGTTCCATCTCCTGATCGGTCAGCCCGGGGATGATCGGCGCCACCATGACCGAAGCAGGGATGCCGGCATCCGCAAGCTGCCTGATCGCCTCCAGCCGCTTGGCCGGCGTCGAGGCGCGTGGCTCCATGGTGCGCGCCAGCATGCGGTCGAGCGTGGTCACCGACAACGCCACCTTGGCGAGGCCCCGTTCAGCCATGCGTGACAAGATGTCGATATCGCGCGTCACCAGGGCGGATTTGGTGACGATGCCGACCGGGTGGCCGCGCGCCTCCAGCACTTCGAGGATCTCGCGCATGATCCGGTACTGCTTCTCGATCGGCTGGTAGGGATCGGTATTGGTGCCGATGGCGATGGTTCGCGGCTGGTAACCGTCCTTCGACAGTTCCTTGTCGAGCAGGCGCGCCGCGTCGGGCTTGGCGAACAGTTTGGATTCGAAATCCAGCCCCGGCGACAGGCCCATGAAACTGTGCGTCGGCCGCGCAAAGCAATAGACGCAGCCATGCTCGCAGCCGCGATAGGGATTGATCGAGCGGTCGAAGGAGATGTCGGGCGATTCATTGCGGGTGATTATGGTACGCGGCTTCTCGACCTGCACCTCGGTCTTGAAGGGAGGCAGTTCCTCCAGCGAGTTCCAGCCATCGTCGAAGACATGCCGGCTGACCGGCTCGAACCGGCCGGACGGGTTGATGCCTGCCGACCGGCCGCGGTTGCGGTCCGGACGCACGCGCATGCCGCTCTGCTCGATCATAGCATTGGCCATTTCGGCTCGTCCTGCTCCGAAGGCGGCAATGTCGGCGCGCATGATCGGTTCCATCTTCGCCCGCTCCCAGGGACTGTCCATGTTGTTTCGAATCGCTCTGCTCATGAATTTAATCCTATTTGCCGAACGAGAACAAAGCAAGAACTTTCTATGGTGCGCCGCAAAAACTGGCGCTGCGTTCCGCTTTCCGCTATTCGGCAAATGATGCTCACCGTTCTCATAGAGACCCACAATGACGAGGAGGGCCTCGCTCGCACCCTGGCGACGCTGATCGGCGGCGCGGTCGAGGGCGTGGTGCGCGAGGTCATCGTCTGCGACACCGGTTCCACCGACCAGACTCATCGCGTCGCCGAGCATGCCGGGTGCCAGTATGCGACCGACGGCGTCGCGGCGGCCATCCGGCACGCCAAAGGCGATTGGCTGTTGCTGCTGGAACCGGGCGCGCGGCTGGTCGACGGATGGATCGACGAGGTCGTTGCGCATACAGCGAGGCAAACCATGGCGGCGCGGTTTTCACGCACACGCGCCGGCCGCGCGCCATTCCTGGCCCGGATCTTCTCGGGAAACCGTGCCTTGGCCGACGGGCTGCTGATCAGCAAGCGCCAGGCCGCGTCCTTGTCGAAAAAAGCCGGCAGCGCCGAGGCCCTCGCACGCGGCCTGGCGACCAACCGGCTGGATGCCGAAATCTGGGCCGCTCCGGCAAAACAAGAGCACCGCCTGTCCAAATGATTTTGCAGCTGCTCTGTCTACGTGCGTTGCACATGTGACGCGCAGCTAGTTTCCGATCACGCGGGTGGCGGCGCGCCGGCCGCGGCTGATGATGGAAGTGGTTTCGGTGTCTCGCGGTCCTCGCGCCGGCGCTTCCACGGCGAGCCGGTCATTCGCTAAAACGCATCTCCACAGGCATCCAGCGAAGACGACGTCTGGCTTGACGCTCTGCCTTGCTTTCCGCGTCGTAGTCGACCGGGATCGGTTCCTGACTGAACGACCTTTGATCGTCCAGGGCGTTGATGATGACGATTGCCCTGGCATCGTCCTCTCCGGCGATTGCGGCGGTATAGACACCGCATTCACCGCAGATCAGGTAGTCGGCCGTCCCCAATCCAAAACGGTATTTCTTCAATCGCTGGATGTCCTTGACTGAGATGACCAGCCTGCCGTCCGGATCGGCGACGGCGCGCGAGCCATGCTTGGTACAGAACGAGCACTGGCAGGCGCGAACCTCGATTGTCGATGGATCGAGCTCGGTTGAAAATCGAAGGCGTATGTTGCCGCAATGGCACCCGCCATTATGCACTGTCATCGCGTCCGCCCGTCTTCAACGGCGATGGCCGCCGCCGCGAGACGATACGTCCTGCCGCATCCGGTTTGGAATGGTCTTTCGAAGGCGAAGGCGGTGTTCTGCCTGGCAAACGCGGCGTGAAACCAGCGCCTTGCCTCGGCTTTCACGGAGCCGACATGCCGCGCCGCAGGTGCTCGTCCAGGCGCGGCATGATCTCGACGAAGTTGCAGGGCATGTGCCGGTAGTCGAGCTGCGCCTTCAAGATGCCGTCCCAGGCATCCTTGCAGGCGCCGGGCGAGCCCGGCAGCACGAAGACGAAGGTGGCGTTGACGACGCCGCCGGTCGCCCGGCTCTGGATCGTGGAGGTGCCGATCTTGTCGTAGGAAATGCGGTGGAACACCTCGGAAAAACCATCCATGCGCTTTTCGAAGATCGGCTCCAGCGCGTCCGGCGTCACGTCGCGCCCGGTGAAGCCGGTGCCGCCGGTGGTGATGACGACGTCGATGTCCTTGTCACGCGACCACGCCAGAACCTTGTCGCGGATCTTGTCGCGGTCGTCGGTGACAATGTCGCGGGCGGCGAGGATGTGGCCGGCATCCGCGATGCGATCGGCCAGCGTCTGGCCGGACCTGTCGTCGGCAAGGCTGCGCGTGTCGGAAACGGTCAGCACCGCGATGCGGACCGGAATGAAGGAACGGCTCTCGTCAGTCCTGGCCATGGGCATCTGCCTCCGCCGTCATGCTGCGCGTCGCGGCGACGAACCAGTCGGGTTGCCGGGCGCGGATGTCCGCGGCCGCGCGCTTGGCGACATTGCCGGTCTCGAACAGGCCGAAGCACGTGGCGCCGGAACCCGACATGCGGGCACAACCGGCCCCGGCCTTGTTCAGCACCGAAAGTGCCTTGCCGATGGCGGGCTCGATGGCGCGGGCCGCCGGCTCGAGATCGTTGCGCGTTATCTCCAGCCAGTTGCGCAGGCCGTGGAAGTCAACCACATGCGGCAGCGGCGGCAGCGCATCATTGTCGCGCCGCGACAGCGCGTTGAATACGTCGGCGGTCGAGACCGCCTTGCCGGGATTGACCAGCACCAGTCCGAGCGCCGAGAAATCAGGCACGATCGACAGCTCCTCGCCGATGCCGCGTGCAATCAGCGGCCTGGCTGCCAGACACATGGGAATATCGGCGCCAAGCGAAAGCCCGATCCGCGCCAGCGCGACATCGTCGATGTCGAGTTGCCAGCTTGCCGCAAGCCCACGCAGAACTGCTGCCGCATCGCTCGACCCGCCGCCGACGCCGGAAGCGACGGGCAGGTTCTTTTCGAGCTTGATGGCGACCGGCGGCGTGCCGCGAGGACCGGCTGCCTGCCGCAGCGCGTCACGCGCCCTGAGCACCAGATTGCTGCCGTCGACGGGAACATCCGGAGCGTAGCGGCCGGACACGCTGAAATCGTCTCGCTCGGCAAGCGCGATCTCGATCCTGTCGCCAAAGCGCGTGAACACCGCCAGGCTTTCGATCAGATGATACCCGTCATCGCGCCTGCCGGTGACATGCAGAGCGAGGTTTATCTTGGCGGGCGCCGGCCATATCCGGACGCGCTGGCCGGATTCCAGGCTCTCGATTGCGAGTGAAATGAGGATCAGTCCTTGGCCAGCCGGTACTCGCCGGTCTTCGGATCCTTCACCAGCGTCCCCATCGCGCCGTTTGCCGTCTGCTTTTCGGTGCGCCGCACCTTGGCGGTTACACGCTCGGCCTCGCGGATGAAGGTGCGGTAGCCAAAATAAGCGGCGATCCCGACGACGGCGAAGAAAATGATCTGCGGCATATCAAAACTCCTCCCACGCTGGGCCGGCGAAGGGCGGCCGGTCGGGTCGGTTGGCGCATGTCGTCCAAAGGCGGTTTCTGGAGAAAAACGACATGCATGGAACTTCGAGGTTCATGCTAGACGGTTTTGCCGGGTTTTCAAAGCCCGAAGCGCGCCCACAAAGCGCGCTCTTGCGCCGCATCGATCACGCCCCCGGTGGCAGCGGCGGCAATATCGGGCGCCGAAAATCCCTTGCTCGAGCCGAACAGCCCGAAGCGGCCGAACAAACCGCGCGGCGCCGAGATCAGCTTGAGTTGGGTTTTCGCCCCGAACCGCGTCTTGAGCACGGATCGCATGTCGCCGAGCGCATCGACAAGCCCAAGCTCCAGGCCGCGCTTGCCGGTCCAGAACAGGCCCGTGAACAGGTCGGGATCGTCCTTGAGCTTGGTGCCGCGCCGCTCCTTGACCAGATCGATGAAGGTTTCGTGCACTTCGAGCTGCAGCGCCTTCAGCCGTTCGATGTCTTCCTTTTTCTCGGGCTTGAATGGATCAAGCACCGACTTGTTCTGGCCAGCGGTGTGGACGCGGCGCTCGACGCCGATCTTCTTCATCAGCTCCGGGAAGCCGAACGAAGCCGAGACCACGCCGATCGAGCCGACGATGGACGACGGGTCGGCGAAAATCTCATCGCCGGCGACCGCGATCATGTAGCCGCCCGAGGCAGCGACGTCCTCGACGAAGACCAGCACCTTTCTGTTCTTCTCGGTCGCCAGGTCGCGGATACGCTTGAAGATCAGCCGCGACTGCACCGGCGAGCCGCCGGGCGAATTGATGGAGATGGCGATGGCAGGCGCATCGAAGGAAAACGCCTTTTCGATCAGCCCGGCGGTGGAGGCAAGCGACAGGCTGGGACGGAACGGGCCGCCGCCCGCCAGGATGGTGCCGTGCAACCGGATAACCGGAATGGTGACGACCGTGGAACGCCAGGATTTCGGCAGCAGGCGGTTGAAAAGGCGTTTCACTGAGGTCGATCTCCGCTCGATGGGTTGCCAGCATGTAGGAATTTCAAGGCCAACGGCAATGCCGCGGCCATCGCGGCCAGGTTGTGTTCAATCTCCGAACAAGGAGGCGAGGCCGTTGTTGATCATCTCCGTCCGTTCCGACGGGCCGTCGCCCGTCTGCGCGTGAAGCATCAAAGGCGGCCGAATAGCGAGTTTGCCGCGCGCCCCGAGCGTTGCCCTGACGATGATGCGGATCGCCGCGGCATCGGGGCGGGGATGCACGGCCAGCATCTCGGCGTCGCCGAAACGGCCCGCGATCGCATCGAGAAGCGAACCGAGTTGCTCGGGCCGCGCGATGACGGCAAGCCCGCCGCGCGGCCTGACCACTGCTGCGGCGCTGCGGATCCAGCCCTCTAACAGCCCGTCCTCCATGACATGCGCTTCCTTTCTCAAGCGCTCGGGCGTGGCGCGGTCCTGCGCGGCGTTGAAGGGCGGATTCATGATGACGAAATCGAAATCATTGTCGCCGAGGCCGGCCGCCGTCCTGGCGCGGCCCGAAAGCGCGACATTGGCGACGAGCACCGAAGCGCGGTCGACGAGGTGAGCGTTGCCGGGATGCGCGAGCGTGGCCGCGGCGAAAGCCGCCATTTCCGGCGCGCGTTCGACCAGCACGGCCCGGGCCGTCGGGCAGCGCGCCAGAACGGCAAGTGCCGCGGCACCGGCGCCGGCGCCGAAATCGGCGAGACGCCCGCCGAAGGAGGACGGCACGGCAGCCGCCAGCATCATGGCGTCCATGCCGGCGCGATGGCCGCCATGCTTGGGCTGCACCAGCCAGAACCGGCCGCGATGGAAGGCATCGACCGTGTGGGCTGGCGTGTCCGGGGCGAGGGCGGCTGGCGCGGCGGACATTATTTTTGGCGGATCTCGTTGGCGATGCCGGCATCCGTCAGGATGCGCCGCGCCGCGTCAGCCTTGTCGGCGTCGACCATGACGCGCCGCGGCAGGATGCCGAGCGAGCCGTCGAGCACGCTCATATTCTGGTCGGCCACGAAGCAGCCGATGCCGGCATCGCGCATCAGCGATTCGACGAAGGAGATGATGACCGCGTCGTTGGTGCGAATGAGCTCTATCATCGGACGAAACTCTCAGTTTGCCGCGTTCATGTAAACGCATGCGAGGCCCGAAACCAGAGAAGCCGCGCCAATTCGCCACTTGCCGTGGCCGCGTTCGCCGCCCTAGAGTCCGTAACGGAACTAAGGGTGCCGTCGCACGCGTTACATCAGACGGGAGAGTTTGTCGTGGGTGTCGTTCTCAACATCGAAAACGGAAAGCGGGAACCCGCCTCCATCAAGGATCTGATCGACCTGACGGCGGCCGACATGGGGCGCGTCAACGAATTGATCCTGTCGAAGGCCGGATCCGATGTCGAGATGATCCCGGAGGTCGCCAACCACTTGATCTCGTCGGGCGGCAAGCGGCTCAGGCCAATGCTGACGCTCGCCGCCGCACAGATGTTCGGCTATGCCGGCGAGGGCCACGTCAAGCTCGCCACATCGGTCGAGTTCATGCACACGGCGACGCTGCTCCACGACGACGTCGTTGACGAGAGCGGCATGCGACGCGGCAAGAAGACGGCCCGCATGATCTGGGGCAACCAGGCGAGCGTGCTGGTCGGCGACTTCCTGCTTGGCCAGGCATTCCGCATGATGGTCGATGTCGGTTCGCTGGAGGCGCTCGACATCCTGTCGAGCGCGGCCTCGATCATCGCCGAGGGCGAGGTCATGCAGCTTGCCGCCGCCAAGAACCTGGAGACCACCGAGGACGAGCATTTCGCCGTCATCAAGGCCAAGACCGCGGCCCTTTTCTCGGCTGCCGCCGAGGTCGGCCCCGTCATCGCCCAGGCGACGCGCAACGACCGCGCCGCCTTGCGCTCCTACGGCATGAATCTCGGGCTCGCCTTCCAGCTGATCGACGATGCGCTGGACTATGGCGGCACCAGCAAGGATCTGGGCAAGAATGTCGGCGACGATTTTCGCGAGGGCAAGGTGACGCTGCCGGTCATTCTCGCCTACCGGCGCGGCAGCAAGGCCGAGCGCACCTTCTGGAAGCGGGCCATCGAGGACAATGTCACCGATGACGCCGGCCTCGGAAAGGCGATCGGGCTGATGACCCACCACGGCGCGATCGCCGACACGATCGGGCGCGCCCGTCATTTCGGCGAGATCGCCCGCGACGCGCTGGCGCCGCTGGAGGCGACGCCGCAGAAATCGGCGCTGATCGACGTCATCGACTTCTGCATCAGCCGGGTGAACTGAGCCGCTGCCTTTCACGCAGCTCTCCTCTGGCTCGTGCTGGGGAGAAATCCGTGAATCCTTCTCCGCCGCCTCGACAAGCTGCCCGGCTGCAAATTATCTATAAAACATGGCAAAGGGCACGGACGACACCATCGCGGTGCGCATCGGCAAGGTTCTGGCGGATCGCATCATCTCGGGCGCGATCGAGCCGGGCGCCCGGTTGCGGCAGGACCATGTCGCCGAGGAGTTTAACACCAGCCATGTGCCCGTGCGCGAGGCCTTTCGCCGCCTCGAGGCGCAAGGCCTCGCCGTCAGCGAACCGCGCCGCGGCGTGCGCGTGGCGGCTTTCGACCTCGGCGAGGTCAAGGAGGTCGCCGAAATGCGGGCGGCGCTCGAAGTGCTGGCGCTGCGCCACGCGGCGCCGCATCTGACCTCCGCTATTCTCGATCGGGCCGAGGAGGCCAGCAAGGCCGGCGACAAATCCCTGGACGTCAGGTCGTGGGAAGAAGCCAACCGCGCCTTTCACCGGTTGATCCTGACGCCATGCGGCATGTCGCGTCTTCTCGCCACCATCGATGACCTGCACGCCGCAAGCGCCCGTTTCCTGTTCGCCGCATGGCGTTCGGAATGGGAGACCCGTACCGACCAGGACCACCGGGCGATATTGGCCGCCTTGCGGCAGGGCAACACCGAATCGGCCGCGGCGACATTGGGGCGGCACGTGCAATGGATTGGCCGCAAGCCGGTCAGGACAGCCTCCGGCACCACGCGAGAGGCCTTCGCGATCGTGGGCTAACCGCCTTGCGCAAGGCATGCCTTGCCATCGTCCGAAAATTGTGGCTTCGATAATAGATCGAAGGCAAAAATTATCTATAATTTTGGATCGACCAAGGGAGCCCCTATGACCGACATCGCGTTCTCGTCCGCAAAACCGTCCTTCAGCCCGCTCCGGCTTCAGGAGCGATCGCTCGGCTGGCAGGCGGGCGCCGTCGTGCTCGGCACCCTGTTCCTGGCGCTGTCCTCCTACATCCAGGTGCCGATGGTGCCGGTTCCGGTGACGATGCAGACCTTTGCCGTGACGCTGGTCGGCGCGCTCTACGGCTGGCGGCTGGGCGCGATCACCATCGCCGCCTGGCTGGCCGAGGGTGCGGTCGGCTTCCCGGTTCTGGCCGGCGGGGCTGCCGGCGTACAACATTTCATTGGCCCGACGGGCGGCTATCTCTTCGCCTTCCCGGTTGTCGGCGCACTGGTCGGCTGGCTGGCGGAGCGCGGCTGGAACGGCGGCAGGGTCGTGCTTGCCTTTGCCGCCATGCTGCTCGGCAACCTGCTGTGCCTAGCCCTTGGCACGGCGTGGCTCGCCGTCATCATCGGCGCCGAGAAGGCTGTTGCCTTCGGCTTCCTGCCGTTTGTCCTCGGTGGCCTGCTCAAGTCGGCGCTTGGCGCCGCCACGCTGATGGCGCTCCCGCGCGGCAAGGCGAAATAGCGCCAGCCGTGACGATAAGGCTGCGCGCTCATCACCTCCTTTGCCTGCTCACCTATGTGGGCAAGGGATACAGCCCCGCATTCACGGCCAACTACGACGGTATCGCGCAGCGCCTTGGCCGGGGCGAGGACATACTGGTCGTGTCCGGCCCGGACGACATCTGCGCACCGTTGCTGGATGAACAGGAGTCACATTGCCTGCGGGACAGCGCCGCCGAGCGGGACCGGCTTGCCGCCCACGATGCCGGCGCCTTGCTCGGGCGACCAATCCGGGCCGGTGCGCGCCTCGATCCCGGTGCGGACATGCTGGCGCGGATGCGGCAGGCCTTCTCGGCCGGCCTCACGCGCGAGGCCTGCCGAGGCTGTGAATGGAGCGGCCTGTGCAGCGCGGTGGCGTCAGGCGGATATCAGGGCGCGCGCCTGCGGCCCTCCGGTCTTCCGGGCACTCCTGACGCCGATGCGCCGGTTTCGGGCTGAAAGCCGTTCTTTGCCGGCATGGTTTGTTAATCGGGTGACCCGATTGTGAATTCGAGGCGGATTGAAGCGTGACCCCAAAAAGGCCATGCTTTTCTCCGAAAGATCGAATCTACGTCGATCCCGCTGACGCGGAGATGGCGCCTGGCTGAAAGGGATACGATGCAGCAGGGACGTGCGCGCTGGCTGACAAGGCTGGCACTTGTGACGGGCATGGCGATTTCGGCGCTGCCGGCCTATGCCAAGCAGACCACCGAACCGGTGAAGATCACATCTTTCTCGGGAGCCTATCTGGCTGCCCGGATCGCCGAGGGTGACAACGACCTGGATAGTGCCATTGCCTACTACAAGCAGGCCCTGGCCTTCGATCCAAGCGATACGGGCCTGCAGCAGAGTCTGATGCTGTCGCTGATCGCGCAAGGCCGCTTCGACGAATCCCTTGTCTATGCCGACAAGCTCAAGGAAGTTCCCGACGTCGAACGGTTCTCGCGCCTGGCGCTGGCGGTCGATTCCTTCCACAAGAAGGATTTTTCCAAGGCGCAGTATTGGTTGAAGCTGTCGCTGGAATCCGATCTCGACCGGCTGATCTCCGGCGTCATGTCCGGCTGGGCCCAAGAGGGCGCCGGCGACCCCAGCGAGGCGATGGCATCCATCGACAAGCTGCAGGGGCCGGACTGGTTCGGCCTGTTCAAATCCTTCCACCGCGCACTGATCGCCGACGCGTCCAACATGCCTGAGAAGGCCGACGCGATCTACGCCGCGACCATGCAGGACACCGCCGCCGGCAGCGCGGCTCCCGAAACATGGATGCGCAATGCGCAGGCCTATGCCTCGTTCCTGGCCCGCAAGGGCGACACGGCCAAGGCGGTATCGGTGCTCGACCAGGCCGAGGCGTTTTCGCCGGGCAAGCTGGAAATTGTCGCCTTGCGCGACAGGATCAGCAAGGGCGACAAGATCCCGCCCTTCATAGCCGGCCCATCCGACGGCGCCTCCGAGATATTGCTCGATCTGGCAACCGCGCTCAATCGCGGCGGCGGTGAGCCTTTCGTCAGGCTCTATCTGCAATATGCGCTGGCGCTGAAACCCGACAGCGATGCCGCCCTGGTGCAGCTTGCCGCCGTTTCCGAACAGCTGAAGGACGGCGAGGGGGCCATCGCGCTCTACCGACGGATACCGGATACCTCGCCGCTGAAGGAGCTTTCGGACTTACAGCTTGGCCTCAACCTGGCCGATCTCGATCGCCATGACGAGGCGATCACGCATCTGAAGGCCTTCGTCGATAAGCATCCCAACGACATGCGCGCCTATCTGGCGCTTGGTGGGGTCTATTCGTCGAAGGAGGATTTCCGTTCCGCCGCCAATCTCTACGACAAGGCCGTCGAGGCGCTGAAGACGCCGACCGCCGCCAACTGGAATATCTTCTACCAGCGGGGCATCGCCTATGAGCGGCTGAAGGAATGGCCGAAGGCCGAGCCGAATTTCCGCAAGGCGCTGGAATTGCAGCCCGACCAGCCGCAGGTGCTGAACTATCTCGGCTATTCCTGGGTCGACATGAATATGAACCTGAAGGAAGGCCTGGCGATGATACAGAAGGCCGTCGATCTCAGGCCGAGCGACGGTTACATCGTCGACTCGCTGGGCTGGGCCTATTTCCGCCTCGGCAGGTACGATGACGCGGTGCGCGAAATGGAACGCGCGGTGTCGCTGAAGCCGGAAGATCCGGTGCTGAACGACCATCTCGGCGACGCCTATTGGCGCGTCGGCCGCAAGCTGGAAGCCACCTTCCAGTGGAACCAGGCGCGCGACCTGAAGCCGGATCCCGACGTGCTTGCCGCCTTGCAGCAGAAGCTGATGAAGGGACTGCCGCCGATCGAGTCCAACACGGCGCAGGAAACCCCCAAGGTCAAGCCGGCACCGGCTGCGCCGAAGGGCTAAGATGAAATGATGTTGCTCGCGAACGGGGCCCTTGTCGGGCTCCGTTTTCGTTGGCAGCCGTGTCAGAACAGCTTGCGGTAGACGACGAAGCCCGAGCGTTCGCCGATCCTGTCGTAGAGCTTCATGGCGGTGTGATTGGTCTCGTGCGTCAGCCAGTAGACCCGGCCCGAACCGGCCGCCTGCGCCCGCTCGTAGACGCCCTCGATGAGAGCCCGGCCGATGCCCTTGCCGCGCAAGGTCTCGTCGGTGAAAAGATCCTGCAGATAGCAGTTCGGCGCGACCGCCGTGGTGCTGCGGTGGAAGAGGTAGTGCACGAGGCCGACGAGCCGTCCTTCACTTTCGGCAACCAGCGCATGCACCGGCTCATAGGCGTCGAAGAAGCGCGACCATGTCATGGCGGTGATCTCGCTTGCCAGCGCCGTCTCGCCCGAGCGCCCGTAAAACGCGTTGTAGCCGTCCCACAGCGGCAGCCATTGCGCGAAATCCTGGCGCGTGACCGGGCGGACGGTGATGGAGTTGGGCATGGCTGACCTGTTGTCTGGCGAGACGGAGTTGTGAGCGTTCACCAGAAGGCACGTGCTCATCGCCGGCAATGGGCCAGCCGCTCGCAAAGCTTTCGACATGCCTCGCGACGCCCGCGCCTTGCTTGACGCTTCGCCGCCGTGTCTCTAGGACGGGGCCGCAAGTCAGCCCTTGCAGCCGAGGCCACCGTGACGATTGAAATCCCCGCCCATATGCATCCCAGCCGCTCCTTTCAGGGGCTGATCCTGACTCTGCACAATTACTGGGCGGACTATGGCTGCGTGATCCTCCAGCCCTACGACATGGAGGTCGGTGCCGGCACCTTCCATCCGGCCACGACGCTGCGGGCGCTTGGACCGAGGCGCTGGAACGCCGCCTACGTCCAGCCTTCGCGCCGCCCCAAGGACGGCCGCTACGGAGAGAATCCGAACCGGCTGCAGCACTACTACCAGTATCAGGTGATCCTGAAGCCCAATCCGCCCAATCTGCAGGAGCTCTATCTCGGCTCTTTGGCGGCGATCGGCATCGACCCGCTGCTGCATGACATCCGCTTTGTCGAAGACGATTGGGAAAGCCCGACGCTGGGCGCCTGGGGCCTTGGCTGGGAATGCTGGTGCGACGGCATGGAGGTGTCGCAGTTCACCTACTTCCAGCAGGTCTGCGGCATCGAATGCGCGCCGGTTGCGGGCGAGCTCACTTATGGTCTGGAACGGCTGGCCATGTATGTGCAGGGCGTCGACAATGTCTACGACCTCAATTTCAACGGCCGCGACGGCGCCGACAAGGTCACCTACGGCGATGTCTTCCTGCAGGCCGAGCAGGAATATTCGCGTCACAATTTCGAATACGCCGACACGACGATGCTGCTGCGCCACTTCGACGATGCCGAGGCCGAATGCAAGGCACTGCTCGATGCCGGTGCGCCCGCATCGAACGACAATCTGCCTGTGCACCGCATGGTGTTTCCCGCCTACGACCAGTGCATCAAGGCCAGTCACGTCTTCAACCTGCTCGACGCGCGCGGCGTGATCTCCGTCACCGAGCGGCAGAGCTACATCCTGCGCGTGCGCAATCTGGCGAAAGCCTGTGGCGAGGCGTTCTTGAAGACGCAGGCCGGCGGATTGGCGGCCTGATCTCAGGCACCCTCCCTCATCAAATCGAGGGAAGCGTTGATCGGCGATAGAATATGGCCGCTCGGGCCGGCTATTATGCGCAATGCTTGGCGCACGCCCGGCATCGAGAAGGCGCCATGGGCCTGAGCGGTGAAGCAGGCGCTGAGCGCCAGGATTTGCAAAAGTCTGGATACCGTTTTCATGGTCGTTCAGCCAATAGCTCTCTGCCTGAGCGTGGGTCGCTTCAGCGCTGCGTTCGGTTCATGGAAATCTTTGATCCAAGGACGGGTGGGATCATCCCGTCCCGACAGGACGCCCAAAATTTCTGGAAAGGGTGACAGCGGCCAGCCGAGTTGCTATGGCCTCTTTACCTCCCCCTGGATGGGGGAGGTCGCCGCGAAGCGGCGGGTGGGGGTGACAGCGCGACTTCTCATGCCGAAACTCGATCGGTTCAAACTGCGGTCGGTGCAACGGCTTCGTGCGGCGATGACCGACGAAGAACGCACCTTGTGGCGGCACCTATGGCGCATCCCGGTGGAAAGGCACTCATTTCGCAAGCAGGCGTCGGTCGGTATTTACTTCCCTGATTTCATCTCGCACCGCCTGAAGCTGATCGTCGAGGTGGACGGCGCTCACCACAGTTTCGATCGTCAGCAACGACACGACGAAATTCGGACAAAATGGTTCGAAAGTCAGGGCTATCGTGTCATCCGTTTCTGGAACCACGAAATCAAAAACGAACTGGATTCCGTGCTCGATACGATCTATGCGGCGGTGGAAGAACGAAAATCAGACCTTCGCCCGTCAGACGCCGAAGGCGCTTGAGATTGAGACGCCGCCACCCCACCCTGGCGCTGACGCGCCGACCCTCCCCATCGAGGGGAGGGTGAGGAGCTATCCATGCCTGACCTGCTTCTAGAACTTCGCTCCGAGGAAATCCCGGCCCAGCCGCGCGCCCGCAGCGCCGGAGGCGCGAGGACGCGCGAACAGGAAAATGGCATGCGGGCGGAGACACTCTGATGCCGGATCTTTTGCTCGAACTTCGCTCCGAGGAAATCCCGGCCCGCATGCAGCGCAAGGCGGCGGGCGATCTGAGGAAGATGCTGACCGACGGCCTGGTCGAGGCAGGGCTGACCTACGAGGCGGCGCGCGAGTACTGGACACCGCGGCGACTGGCGCTCGACATCAGGGGCCTGACCGCGCGCTCGAAGGATATCCGCGAGGAGATCAAGGGGCCGTCGACGACGGCGCCGGAACAGGCGGTCCAGGGCTTCCTGCGCAAGGCCGGGCTTTCCTCGGTCGCCGAGGCACACGTCCATTCCGACCCGAAGAAAGGCGATTTCTACGTCGCCCATGTCTCGAAGCCGGGCAGGGCGGCGGAAGAGATCATCGCCGGACTGGTGCCTGACATCATCCGCAATTTCCCGTGGCCGAAATCGATGCGTTGGGGGCCGGCCTCGGCCAAGCCCGGCTCGCTGCGCTGGGTACGGCCGCTGCAATCGATCCTGTGCACCTTCGGTCCGGAAACCGAGGAGCCGGTCGTGGTCGATTTCGAGATCGACGGCATCCGTTCGGGCAATGTCACTTACGGCCACCGCTTTCACGCGCCCGGCGAAATCACCGTGCGCCGCTTCGACGATTATGTAAGCAAGCTGGAAGCGGCCAAGGTCGTGCTCGACGCCGACCGGCGCAAGGAGATCATCCTTGCCGATGCCCGCAACCTCGCTTTCGCCAACGGGCTGGATCTGGTCGAGGACGAGGGGCTTCTGGAAGAGGTGTCCGGGCTGGTGGAATGGCCTGTCGTGCTGATGGGCGCGTTCGAAGACGCTTTCCTGGCCATTCCGGCCGAGGTGATCCGCCTGACCATCCGCGCCAACCAGAAGTGCTTTGTGACATCGCGCCCAATCTCCCCCCTCGAGGGGGAGATGTCGGCGAAGCCGACAGAGGGGGGCGGCACGACGGGACGCGACTCCCTTTCGCACACAGAGGACGCCGGCGCTCCACGTGAGACGACCCCCTCTGCCCTGCCGGGCATCTCCCCCTCAAGGGGGGAGATCAGCGAACTTTCCAACCGCTTCATCCTCACCGCCAACATCGAGGCGAGCGACGGCGGCAAGGAGATCGCCCAGGGCAACGGCAAGGTGGTGCGCGCGCGCCTCTCCGACGCGCTCTATTTCTGGACGACCGACCAGGGCGATCTGCCCGATCTCGCCGAGCTCGAGGCGTCGGCGAGAAAGTTCGGGCTTGACCTGAAGAAGCCTCTCGACCAGCGCATCGCGCGCCTCGACCACCTCAATGTGACCTTCCATGCCAAGCTTGGCACGCAGGGCGCGCGCGTGGAGCGGATCAGGCGATTGGCGGAGGAACTGGCGCCGCTCGTCGGCGCCGATCCCGCGCTCGCCGCTCGCGCCGCGGTTCTCGCCAAGGCCGATCTGACCACCGAAGTGGTCGGCGAGTTTCCCGAATTGCAGGGCGCCATGGGCCGCAAATACGCGTTGCTCCAGGGCGAGCATCCGTCCGTGGCGGCAGCCATCGAAGAGCACTACAAACCGCAGGGGCCGTCCGATTACGTGCCGAGCGATCCGGTGTCGATCGCCGTCGCGCTCGCCGACAAGCTGGATACGCTTGTCGGCTTCTGGGCCATCGATGAAAAACCGACCGGCTCGAAGGATCCTTACGCGCTGCGCCGCGCTGCGCTCGGCGTGGTGAGGATTTTGGTCGAGAACCGCATTCGACTGGGGCTGACGACGATCTTCGGCAGCGCCTCCATGAATTACACGGTTGGCAGTACGGATCAGGTCCGAGACCTCCTCGCCTTCTTCCACGACCGCCTGAAAGTCTACCTGCGCGATCAGGGCGCTCGCCACGACCTGATCGACGCTGTCATCACGCCGCAGTCGGATGACCTGCTGCAGATCGTACGCCGCGTCGAGGCGCTCGGCACTTTCCTCGACACCGAGAACGGCAAGAACCTGCTTGCCGGCACCAAGCGCGCGGCCAATATTTTGGCTGCCGAGGAGAAGAAGAAAACGGCGATCGCCGAAACCGTCGAGCCCGCGCTGTTCCGCGAGGATGCCGAGAAATCGCTGTTCGCGGCGGTGAATCAGGCCGAGAAGCAAGCCGGCGAAGCGATTCAAAACGAAGACTTTTCCGCCGCCATGCTGGCGCTTAGCGTTTTGCGCGAACCGGTTGATTCATTCTTTGAACGCGTTCTCGTGAATGATGAGGATCAGGCCGTGCGCGCCAATCGATTGGCGCTGCTCGCCCGCATCCGCGCGGCCACCGACCAGGTTGCGGATTTCTCCAAGATCGCGGGCTAGAGACTTCAGGCGGCGACACTCGTCCACGGCGCAAAAGCGGCCTGTCCGGCAATGGTGCCGGACGCCGGACCGACGTCAAGACAGCCGCTACTTGAGCTTGCCGACTCCAGGGACGGGCTGCTGCGCTGCCGCCGCCGGCGCGGCTGCCGGTGATGTCGCCGGGGTCTTCTGCCCATTCGCCGCCGGTGCCGTCGAAGCGGTGGCGGTTGCAGGGGCAGTGGCCGGCACCTTGGCCTGCGTGGGCGTCGAGAAGGCGCTGCCGACGATACCGCCGCGAATGATCATCGGGTTTTGCAGGAAGCCGTGCCGCGCCTCAGGCGCGTTCGGGATCGCCGCCACCTTTTCATAGGTGACGTCAGGGTCGCCGAGTGCGGTGACCGACCGCGTATCGCCTGCCTGGGCAGCGTCGGCTGCCTCCAGCGTGACAATGGACGGCGTTGCGGACGGCGCTCCGGGAAAGACCAGTGACGAGGCCTGGGCCCCGCCGGCCATCGCCGCCAGAGTGACACCCAGCGTTCCCCAAATACGCACAGACACGATGAAAGCTCCCCATTACCCGGAAGCCCCACGATAGCGGGTCGGAATTGATGCCGGCTTTCGCGGAACCGTAGCATTTTAGGGATTGTTAAATCGCCAAGGGCCGGGCTTGCCCCTTGGACGCCATCGTACTACGCAGCCGGCATTCGTGAGGTGACCAGAGTGGCTGAAATTCTTGCCGTCGGCGAGGCGATGGAACGGGCATTGGCGCTGCTTGAAAGCGGCGAGGTGGTCGCCATTCCGACCGAGACCGTCTATGGGCTCGCCGGCGACGCCACCAACGGCATCGGCGTGGCGCGCATCTTCGAGGCCAAGGGGCGGCCGCGCTTCAACCCTCTGATCGCCCATATCGCCGATATGGAGATGGCCGAGCGCATCGCTGTGTTCGATCCGCTGTCGAGGAAATTGGCGCTTGCGTTCTGGCCAGGTCCTTTGACGCTGGTGCTGCCGCAGCGGCCCGGCAACGGCACCCATCCTTTGGTCACCGCCGGGCTCGACACGATCGCCTTGCGCATGCCGAGGGGCTTTGGCGGCGACCTGATTGCAAGGCTCGGCCGGCCGCTTGCGGCCCCCAGCGCCAATTCCTCCGGCAGGATCAGCGCGACGACGGCGCAAGCCGTGGCGGCTGATCTCGGCGCACGCATAAAGCTGGTCGTCGATGGCGGGGCGACGCCGGTCGGGCTGGAATCGACCATCGTCAAGGCCGAAGAGGGAAAATTGCGTCTGCTGAGGCCCGGCGGGATTGCCGCCCAGGAAATCGAGGCGGTCGTCGGCATGGAGTTGTTGCGCGGCGCCGACGCCGGTGTCGAGGCGCCGGGCATGCTTGCCTCGCACTATGCGCCTGACGCCGCGGTGCGGCTCAACGCCGGGACCGTCGGCGAAGGCGAGGCGCTGCTGGCCTTCGGCAAACGTCGCGCTGAAGGCTGGCAAAACGCGGCCGCCTGCCTCAATCTGTCCCAGGCTGGCGACCTGCGCGAAGCGGCGAGCAATCTTTTCGCCTACATGCAGGAACTCGATCGCAGCGGCGCGCGGATCATCGCCGTCGAACCCGTTCCCTTCGACGGGCTCGGCGAAGCGATCAACGATCGGCTTTCGCGGGCCGCCGCGCCGCGTGACAATAGCTTGCCGCCAACATAGTTTCGCGCACATGACCGACATCGCCGAGATTCCCGACACCGCTCTCATCGACCGCTTCGCGGCGATCGTCGGTGAGAAATACGCGCTGCGCGACCAGCGCGATATAGCACCCTACATCACCGAACGGCGCGGGCTGTGGCATGGCGCGACATCGCTTGTGCTGCGGCCAGGCAGTGTGGAGGAGGTCAGCCGGATCATGCGGCTGGCGACCGAGACGGCAACGCCGGTCGTGCCGCAAAGCGGCAATACCGGGCTGGTCGGCGCCCAGGTGCCGGACAACTCCGGCCGCGAGATCGTGCTGTCCCTGTCGCGGCTGAACCGCATCCGCGAGATCGATGTCTTGTCCAACACCGTGACGGCGGAGGCCGGCGTCATCTTGCAGACGTTGCAGGAAGCGGCCGATGCCGCCGACCGGCTGTTTCCGCTGTCGCTGGCCGCGCAGGGCTCCTGCCAGATCGGCGGCAACCTTTCCTCCAATGCCGGCGGCACCGGCGTGCTGGCCTATGGCAATGCGCGCGAGCTTTGCCTTGGCGTCGAGGTGGTGCTGCCGACGGGCGAAGTGTTCGACGATCTGCGCAAGCTGAAGAAGGACAATACCGGCTACGACCTCAAGAACCTGTTCGTCGGCGCCGAAGGCACGCTCGGCATCATCACGGCCGCGGTGCTGAAACTGTTCCCGAAGCCGAAAGGTCGCGAGGTCGCGTTCGTCGGCCTGCCGTCGGCCGCGGCGGCGCTGTCGCTGTTCAGCCTGGCGACGGACCGCGCCGGCGCCGCGCTCACCGCCTTCGAACTGATCGGCAAGCGGCCCTACGATTTCACGCTGGCGCATGCCCAGGGCGTGGTGCGGCCGCTGGCGCAGGATTGGCCGTGGTATGTGCTGATGCAGATCTCGTCCGGCCGTTCACCGGAAGATGCCAGGGCCTTGATCGAGGACGTGCTCGGGGCCGGGCTGGAACAGGAAGTCGTCGGCGATGCGGTGATCGCGGCCAGCCTTGCGCAAGGCGATGCCTTCTGGAATTTTCGCGAGGTGCTGCCCGACGCGCAGAAGCCCGAGGGCGCCTCGATCAAGCATGACATTTCGGTCCCGGTGGCATCGATCCCACGTTTCATCGAAGAGGCCGCCGGCGCGGTGGCTTCGGTCAGCCCCGGAGCGCGCGTGGTCTGCTTCGGCCATATGGGCGACGGCAATCTCCACTATAACATCTCGCGGCCAGTCGACGGCGACGACCAGGCGTTCCTCGATCTCTACCACCCCATGAACAAGGCCGTGCACGACGTCGTGCGCTCCTTCCACGGCTCGATCTCGGCCGAGCACGGCATCGGCCAGTTGAAGCGGGACGAACTGATCGCCACCGCCCCGCCGATGGCGATCGACCTGATGCGCAGGGTCAAGCAGGCCTTCGACCCGGCCGGCATCATGAATCCTGGTAAGGTTATCTGATCCTTTCGGATTCAAGCGCTCGGTCGCATTCCGATAACCATCCCCGTGATCAGCAAAATTTAACCGACTTTCTTAAGCGCGGCGGTAAGGAGGCCGCGCTACTGTTTCCCCATAACGAGGCCGGGAAAACTGGCCCGGAGAGAACCGGACACCGGCTCTCAGGAGAAACAGGAAGGCATTCAATGAACACTGGACTGAAGCCAGTCTGGGCGGGACGCAACATGCGCCTCGACCCATTCCGCCTGCCGCAGGTGGTAAGCTACGCCACGCGCGACGACTATGGCGACGTGACCTTCACCATCGACCACCGTGGCGCCGTGATCCGCCGCCTGCTCGAGATGAGCGGCGTACCGGCAATCATCGCTCTGCCCGCCAATGCGTTCCGCGGCGTTGCCGCCCGCGCGATGGAGGACCCGGAAGGTAACGTCACGGTGACTTTGGAACTCCTGCACAATGATCCGATGCTGTCGGTGCCGCTGCTGGTGGCCGACGATCTCGACGACGTCGCCGCCGACTGGCGCGCCTGGGCCGACGCCTATCGCCTGCCGATGCTGTTGATCGAATCGGACGGCATCGCCCGCACGCTGGAGGAATCGCTCGGCGCCGCCATCAAGACGCTGCCGCCGCAGGACCGCCGCAAGGGCCGCGTTTCGACCATGCGCCGCCCGCGCTTCCTCGCCCGCCGCAGGGCGGGTGACCTCGGTCTCAGGCTGGTGATCGGCGGCGAGGAGATCATCGCGCGCGAATAGGCTGAAATTCTGTCTGGAAGGCTGGCGCCGGCTAGCGCCACCTTCTCTCCGTAAACGGGGAGAAGGAAAAGAAAACTACACCAGTGGCTTCAGCGCCACCCACAGCGCGCCGCCGATGAGGCCGAGGAAGATCAGCCAGCCGACCTGGTTGTTCGACCTGAACAGCCGCAGGCATTGATCCGGATTGTCGATATCCAGCACCAGGATCTGCCGCGCCATGTGGGCGCCGGCGGCGATAAGTCCGGCCAGAGCCACGACAGGGGCCTGCGCTGACGCGAAGGCGATGGCGAAGCAGACAAGCGCGCCGCCGTAAAGCCCGGCCAGCCACGACTTGGTATTGTCGCCGAACAGGCGCGCGGTCGAGCGTACGCCGACGATGGCGTCGTCTTCCTTGTCCTGGTGCGCATAGATCGTGTCGTAGCCGATCACCCACAGGATCGAGCCGAGATAGAGCATGACGGCCGGCCCGTCGAGGTCGCCGAACTCAACCGCCCATCCCATCAGCGCGCCCCAGGAAAAGGCAAGGCCGAGAACCAGTTGCGGCCAGTTGGTGATCCGCTTCATGAATGGATAGATGGCGACGATGGCCAGCGAGCAGACGCCGAGCAGGACGGCGAAGCTGTTGAACTGCAAGAGCACGGCAAGTCCGACCAGTGCCTGCAGGATGACAAACAGCCACGCCCCACGCCGCGTGACCTTGCCCGACGGAAGCGGCCGCGAGCGCGTGCGCTCGACCTGATTGTCGATGTCTTCGTCAGCCAAGTCGTTGTAGGTGCAGCCGGCGCCGCGCATGGCGATGGCGCCGGCCAGGAACAGCACGAGATACAAGGGCGCCGGCAGCAGCGAAGGCAGCGGATCGCCCGGGCGCGGATAGGCGCTGGCCGCGAGAGCCGCGGACCACCAGCACGGCCACAGAAGCAACTGCCAGCCGATCGGCCTGTCCCATCGGGCAAGCTGCGCGTAGGGCCATATCGGCCGCGGCAGCACGCGGTACACCCAATGGCCGTTCGGCGCGTCGGCGACGCGGCCCTGGGCTGCTTTCGACTGAACCGTTTCCATGACGATGGAGTGGCAGCAGCCGCGCAAACCGTCAAGCGGCGAGCAGGGCAGTGGCATTCGTCAGCGCTTCAGGAGGCGAAGATGTCGCGGGTGGAGAACCAGCCCTTTGCCACGTCGATGAAGGCCAGCACGGCATTGGGCAGGCGCTGATGCGTGTCATGGGTGAGGATGATGCGCTGCATGGGCAGCGGATCGGAAAGCGGTTTGCAGACGAGAGGCAAGCCGTCATAGCTGCGGTCGCCATGCGGCCTCGTGTAGCTGACGGCGACGCCGAAGCCGTTGGCCACCATGCTGCGCTGGAGTTCGAACGAGCTTGTCTGCCTGTCGGCGACCGGCGACAGGCCACGGCTGCGGAACAGGTCCAGCATGTGCTGCCAGCTATGCGGCTGGTCCGTCGTGATCAGCGGATAGGCGGCCAGATCGGCCAGGCTGACATCGGGACGATCCGCCAGCGCGTGTCCAGCCGGCAAAAGCGCGTGCGGCCTGAGCTCATGCAGCAGGATGCGGGCGAAATGCGAAGGCAGCCCAAGATCATAGGTGAGCCCGAGGTCGACGGCGGCATCGCCGAGGCGCCGCCCGAGCGTCTCGAAGGTCTCGTCGCGCACGATCACTGCAACCTCAGGATGGCGTTCCGAGAAGGCGCGGATCAGGGCCGGCGCGAAATAAGGCGCCAGATCTTCGAAGCATCCGAGCACCAGTTCGCCCCCGAGCGCCGACTTGCGCGAGCCGAGACCGATGAGCTCGTCCGTCTCGGCAAGGACCTGTTTCGCCTTGGCCACCACGGCGCGGCCGAAGGATGTCAGCGAAACGCCGCTTCCGCGCTGGCGCACGAAGAGTTTCTGGCCGAAATCCTGTTCGACCGCGTCGATCGCCACCGAAATGGACGGCTGTGAGACGTTCAGCGCCCTGGCCGCGCCGGTAACGCTGCCCTGGCGAGCGACGGCAACCAGATAGCGCAGCTGCGTTAGGGTCAGACTCATAGAGTGGCACTATGTGACAGATGAGAAGTTATTATTTTACTGAATGAAAGAGGCTTGCGATAGTGGCATCGATCCCTGAAAGGAGAATGCCATGGCTTCCCAGACCGCACCTCGCGCGATCGACACAGGCTTGATCGATGCGCGGACAATAGCGGATTACCAGCGCGACGGCGCTGTCTGCATCCGCGGCGCTTTCAAGGACTGGGTCGAAACGATCGCCGCCGGCATCGAGCGCAACATGCAAAACCGCAGCGCCACCGCGTCGGATATCGCCAATGGGCGAGGCAGCTTCTTCGACGACTACTGCAACTGGGAACGCATTCCAGAATTCGTCAAGCTGGTGGGCGAATCGCCGGCGGCTGAACTGGCGGCCGCGGTGATGCGGTCGCGCACGGCGCAGTTCTTCCACGATCATGTCCTTGTCAAGGAACCGGGCACGCAGAAGCCGACGCCCTGGCATCAGGACATCCCCTATTATTTCGTCGACGGCCGGCAGACGGTGAGCTTCTGGATCCCTATCGACCCTGTAAAGGAGGCAACGCTGCGGCTGATTGCCGGCTCGCACAAATGGGACAAGATGATCCTGCCGGTGCGCTGGCTCGACGACAGCAATTTCTATGCCGACGAGGGCGACTACCTGCCGGTGCCGGATCCAGACACGGACCCCTCGCTGGAGGTGCTTGAATGGGAAATGGAGCCGGGCGATGCCATCCTGTTCGATTTCAGGACCGCGCATGGCGCGCGCGGCAACCTGACCGCGGCGCGGCGGCGTGCGCTATCGCTGCGCTGGGTTGGTGACGACGCCCACTATGTCGAACGGCCGGGGCGCACCTCGCCGCCCTATCATGGCCATGGCATGCAGCCGGGGCAGAAGCTGCGCGAGGACTGGTTCCCGATCGTCTTCCAGGGCTGAGGCGCTTGCCCGAAATCGGCGGCGGAGGACGCCGCCGATTTTCTGGCAGGGGTAACGTTCCCGTGCGCAATTTCGACCAAATCGCCCGGATGCCTTGACCCGTCGTCCAGAGAGCAATAGCGGGTTCTTTGGAAGATTACAGGCATCAAGAGGTGGCCATGAACGTTCTTCTTCTCGGCTCCGGCGGCCGCGAACATGCGCTCGCCTGGAAGATCGCCGCGTCGCCGTTGCTGACCAAGCTCTATGCTGCGCCCGGCAATCCTGGCATCGGCCGCGAGGCGGAGCTGGTCAAGCTCGACATCGCCGATCATTCCGCTGTCGCCGCCTTCTGCAAGGACAAGCAGATCGACCTCGTCGTGGTTGGGCCGGAAGGGCCGCTGGTGGCCGGCATATCAGACGATCTGCGCGGCTGGGGCATCCGCGTCTTTGGCCCGTCGCGTGCGGCGGCGCGGCTCGAAGGATCGAAGGGCTTCACCAAGGATCTCTGCGCCAGATATGACATCCCCACCGCCACCTATGGCCGTTTCTCAGACCTGGCATCGGCCAAGGCCTATGTCGAGAAGATGGGCACGCCGATTGTCATCAAGGCCGATGGCCTTGCCGCGGGCAAGGGCGTCACGGTCGCAATGACGATGGATGAGGCGCTGGCCGCGCTCGACGCCTGTTTCGACGGCTCTTTCGGCACGGCCGGCGCGGAAGTGGTGATCGAGGAGTTTCTGACCGGCGAGGAGGCCAGCTTCTTCTGCCTGTGCGACGGCACTACAGCACTGCCCTTCGGCACCGCGCAGGATCACAAACGCGTCGGCGACGGTGATGTCGGCCCCAACACCGGCGGCATGGGCGCCTATTCGCCGGCCCCGGTAATGACGCCGCAGATGGTAGAGCGCACCATGCGCGAGATCATCGAACCGACCATGCGCGGCATGGCTTTAACGGGTGCCTCCTTCGCCGGCATTCTCTTCGCCGGGCTGATGATAACGGACGAAGGGCCGAAGCTGATCGAATACAACACCCGCTTCGGCGACCCCGAATGCCAGGTGCTGATGATGCGGCTGAAGGACGACCTGCTGGTGCTGCTCAATGCCGCCGTCGATGGCCAGCTCGCGCACATATCGGCGCGCTGGAGCGACGAGGCGGCACTGACCGTCGTCATGGCCGCGAGGGGCTATCCCGGCACGCCCGAAAAAGGCTCGGTCATTCGCGGGCTCGATGAGGCTGCCAGCGAAGGCGCCCAGATTTTCCATGCCGGCACCGCCATCAATGGCGGTGCGCTGGTCGCCAATGGCGGTCGCGTCTTGAACGTCACCGCGGTCGGCGCGACTGTCGGCGAGGCGCAGGAGAAGGCCTATGCCGCGCTCGACCGTATCGACTGGCCGCAGGGCTTCTGCCGCCGCGACATTGGCTGGCAGGCCGTGGCGCGCGAAGCGGCAGGAGCAAGCTGACCGCAAGGATCCTGTCGCGCGCTTTCAGCGTTTGCCGCGGTCGGGTTCGGTAGAAGCGGTGCTCACCGGGTCCGCCGCCGCAGCGAAGGCGGCGTCGAGTTGCGCTGGGGTACGCTGCCCGGTGCGCTTCCAGGAGACATATTGGACGATGCCGAAGATCGGCCGCCGCAGCACCGTCTTCACGACAGGCATGCGGAACCCGTCGCGGAATTTCGACCAGCGCGAACCAAGCACCGCGACCATTTCCCCGAAACTCGGTGGCGTCGCCACATCGGCGTAGATGAGAGTGGTCTTGCCGGCCAAAGCGGCTTCGCGCGAGAGCGGCACCGGTACGCTGGCGAGATAATCCGCCGGCACGTCGATCAGCCCGCCGAACGGCCATTGCTGGCGCAGCGTGGCGGCATCTGTCGGCGCGACGTTGACGTCGATGTCGTCGGGCGTGCCGGCTACCCTGTAGGGGCACCGGAAGCGGCCGCAATTGGCCTGCGCCGAAAACTGCCAGAGCGCATAGCCTTGCCAGTTGCCGATGGGAAAATGCACGTCGATGTCAGGCTTGTAGCGCGCGTACCAGAGCGGCAGCCGCGACAGCAGCCGGTATTTGTAGCTGTTGTCGGCGATATACTGGGCGGTCTTGCCATTGGTGTAGAGTACCGGGAAGCGGCCGATGCGCCGATGCACCTGGCGCACGAACGCCTCGGCGTCGTCGAGCGACATCCATTGCGCGGGATCAATGCCTTCGATGTCGAGGGCCATGAGGTCGTCCGGCGCGGGATCGGCGAAATCGAGGAAATTATTGGCCTGCTCGACCGGATTGCCGGGGCGGGCGAGGTGATAGGCGCCCCATTTCAGGCCGAGGGCCTTGGCGACCACCTTGCGCGTCTGGAACAGTTCGCGCGTCACCGCATGGCGTTTCCACAGTGCCTTGCAGAGTTTGACCTCGGTATCGTCTCCGGAGCAGGAATAGGGCGGCGACATGCCATCGGAGGCTTTGTTGATGAAGCCGACGACGCGCTTGTCCGTGGCAAGCTGCGCCCAGTCGATGGAATTGTATTCGTAAGCATCGACGACAAGCGCCCGGTCGGCACTTTTCCACGGCTCGGAGAAATCCGAGACCCTTGCCGCCGTTGTCAGCGCCATCATCGCCGCGAGAGCGATCGCTGGGCGGCGAAGAAGATGCGCCGTTCTCTTCAAACAGGAATCCCCGTTGATCAAAGGCAAATCCTGGACCGCTATGGTTAAGGATTCGCTTTCAAGGCAATGCGGTCCGTCAGCCGAACAGCTTCAACGCCGTCGCTACTGATAGGAACAGCGACAACCGCCGGTCTTGAAATGGCCTGAAACCATATTTGCAATAGAAGGCGGCGGCCATGTCGTCCTTTGCGTCGACGATCAGTGCGAAGGAAGCAGGAGCAGCTTGGGCGCAGCGCCGAAGTGCATCCACGATCAGTATCGATCCTACTCTTTTTCCCTGATATCGGGTATCAACTGCCAACCTTCCGATCAATATGGCGGGCAGGACCGGGTAACGCGGTACGCGTCTTGTCAGGTCTTCCGGCAGAGAAGTGATGGGCACATTTGACGCTGCAAGAGTGTAGTATCCGGCAATGAGATCGACATCACGGTCCGCGGCGACAAAGCAGTTGCTAACTCGGCGTTTGACGTCCTGGCTTGCCAACTCGTGTAGATATTGGCCGAGTGCCAGCACGCCACAGCTGAATGTCTTACGATCATACGATCCGCCCAGCGGCTCGATGATCAAGCCTAGACTCACCGGGATTCGACGACAACTCGCTTGTAGGCGTCGGCGGCTTTGCGCAGCGCTTCATTAGGTTCGGGCGGATTGAGAATGGCCTCTACCAGAGCGAGCTGATCCTCGATGGACAGGCGGATGATAGCGATCTCCTCAATGGTGCGTTGTGCAGCTTCCTGCGCTGCGGAGACCACGAAGTCGCTGACGCTGCGGCCCTGGATTTCGGCGGCACGTTTCACCACACCCAGCATATCCGGGGATATCCGAGCTTCGAGACGGGAGGTACGGGTCAGTTGGTTTGTCATTTCGATCACCTCTAGCACGGTATGTACGGGAATACATATCAAGTGCGACGGTCAGCGCGGCCGAATGGCTGAACTTCAAACGGATCCGGCGCGGGCTGTTGCGGCAGCGTGCCTTCGGCCGCGCGTTTGCGATGATGGGCGAGCGAGCATTTCGGCGAGCACAATATACCGCGATCCGACCAATAGGCGGCGCCGTTTTCCAATTCACCGTGATAGTATGAGAACCCCGCCGCCCGGTAGGGCAGGCCGCACTCGATACAACGGTAGGCGTCAGGTCTGGCAAGCATGAGTTGGTTTCCAGTCGGCTGGTTCTGGTCTGTTGCCGGTCGATTTTGACCCGGCGTCCATCGCATTTAATACGAGCCGGCGCGATTACAAAATCAGCGTGACAAAATTTGACGTTTACGTAAAAAGAAGATGGGCGATCGCCCAAAGGCGAATACGGTGTGTGGCAAGCAGGTCCCACTCAGGTCCTAGGATCAGCCTGGCCGATGCATCAGGAGGAGCGAGCGGCATGTATCTGGCACCGGTCGAGGACATCGCGTTCACCCTCAAGCATGTGGCCGGCCTGAAGCCTGCCCTCGATGACGGCACGTTCGGCGATCTCGGCGAGGATCTCGTCGACGCCGTTCTTAGCGAGGCCGGCCGCTTCGCCACCGAAGAGGTCGCGCCGCTCTACAAGATCGGCGACGAGCACGGCGCGGTGCTGAAGGACGCGGCAGTGACCATGCCGCCGGGCTGGAAGGAACTTTATCGCCGCTGGATCGACGGCGGCTGGAACGCGCTCTCCGGCCCGGAAGGATATGGCGGGCAGGCGCTTCCGACCATGCTCGGCGTCGCCGCGCTCGAAATGTGGAATTCCGCCGCCATGGCCTTCGGCATTGGCCCGACGCTGACCATGGGTGCGGTCGAGGCGCTCGACAAGCACGCTTCGGAAGAGCTCAAGGCCAAGTATCTCGCAAAGCTCGTCTCCGGCGAGTGGATGGGCACGATGAACCTGACTGAGCCGCAGGCCGGCTCGGACCTCGCTGCCTTGCGCACGCGCGCCGAACCGGCCCGCGACGGCACCTACCGCATCTTCGGCCAGAAGATATTCATCACCTATGGCGAGCATGATCTCACCGACAATATCGTCCATCTGGTACTGGCGCGGCTGCCTGACGCGCCTGCGGGCACGCGCGGCATCTCGCTCTTCCTGGTGCCGAAATTCCTGGTCGGCGCGGACGGCTCGCCTGGCGCACGCAACGACGTCTTCTGTTCGGGCCTCGAGCACAAGCTCGGCATCCATGCCTCGCCGACCTGCACCATGATCTATGGCGACGGTTTTCAGGGCGCCAAGCCCGGCGCCATCGGATGGCTGATCGGCGAGGAGAACAAGGGGCTGGCCTGCATGTTCACCATGATGAACAATGCCCGCCTCGCCGTCGGCATGCAGGGCGTGGCGGTCGCGGAAGCCGCGACCCAGAAGGCGATTGCCTATGCCAATGAGCGCCGCCAGGGCAAGGCGGCGGATTACGCCGGTGCCGGCATGGCGCCGATCGTCCATCACCCCGACGTGCAGCGCAATCTCCTGACCATGAAGGCGCTGACGCAGATCGCGCGGGCGATCAGCTATTCCTGTGCCCATGCCATCGACCTGGCGCGCGTATCGTCTGGTGACCAGGCGGCGCATTGGCGCGACCGGGCCAACCTGTTGACGCCGCTTGCCAAGGCTTTTTCGACCGATATCGGCGTCGAGGTCGCCTCGCTTGGCGTCCAGGTCCATGGCGGCATGGGTTTCATCGAGGAGACGGGGGCTGCGGCACTCTATCGCGACGCCCGCATCGCGCCGATCTACGAGGGCACCAACGGCATCCAGGCGATCGATCTGGTGACCCGAAAACTGCCGCTCGGCGGCGGCGAGCATGTGCACGGCTTCATCGCCGAGCTTGCCGCTGTCGCCAGCGCCGTGCGGACATCGAATCTCGAAGGGTTTGGCCATACGGCCGATGCTCTCGACCGCGGGCTCGACGATCTGACGCAAGCGACACGTTTCCTGCAAAAACTGTCGGCCGATGGCCGGACTGGCGAGGCGCTTGCCGGCGCGACACCCTATCTCCGGCTGGTCTCGCTTGCAGCCGGCGGCGCCTACTTGGCGCGGGGCGCCGTTGCCGATCACGGCCGCGTCGCCCTTTGCCGCTTTTTCGCCGAAAACCTGCTCGGCGAGACAAGTGCCTTGAAGGAGCGCGTTGTCGACGGCGCCGCAAGCCTCGCCGCTGCCGGCAAGACATTGATTTCCGCCTGACGTTCACAAGGAAAGAACCGTGACAGACCATATCCTCGTCGAGCGCCAGGGCGCCATGCAGATCATCCGCATAAACCGCCCGGACAAGAAGAACGCGCTGACGCGCGCCATGTACGCCAAGATGTCGCAAACCTTGGCCGAAGGGGATGCGGATCCGGCAATTCGCGTCCATGTCTTTCTCGGCGTGCCCGGTGCCTTCTCCTCCGGCAACGACCTCGCCGATTTCATGGTCGTCGCGACTGGCGGCGAAGGCGGCACGGAAGTCTGGGATTTCCTGACGGCGCTGGCCAGGGTCGCAAAACCCATCGTCTCCGGTGTCGACGGCATCGCGGTCGGCATCGGCACCACGCTCAATTTGCACTGCGACCTGACCTTCGCCACGCCGCGCACCGTGTTCAGGACACCCTTCGTCGACCTCGGCCTTGTGCCCGAAGCGGGATCGAGCCTGCTGGCGCCGCGCATCCTGGGCCAGCAGGGCGCGTTCGCGCTGCTCGGCCTTGGCGAAGGCTTCTCGGCCGAACGCGCCAAGGCCGCTGGTCTGATCTACGAAGTTGTCGAGGAAGGAGCGCTGGAGGCGTCGGTTCTGGCGGCCGCCGGCCAGATCGCCGCCAAGCCGCCGCAGGCGCTCAGGATCGCGCGCGACCTGATGCGCGGCTCTCGCGAGGACCTCGTCGCCCGCATCAACGTGGAAAGCGAGCATTTTCGCGAGCGGCTGAAATCGGACGAAGCCCGCGCTGCACTGACGGCATTCATGACCAGAAAAAAATAGTTCGGCCCCCGCCTCCCTTAGATGGGGAGGTCGGCCCGCAGGGTGGGGTGGAGCGCCGACCTATCCCGCGTGCCTCGGTCGCCACTGGCCAGCCCGGGCTAGGCGCAGTGAGGATGTCGGCGCTAGTTTACAAACTCAGGGATAAAGCCGCGTCTTCTCCCAACCGCCCCCGGCATTGCGCGAAAACACCACGCGGTCATGCAGCCGAAACGGTCTGTCGTGCCAGAACTCGATCGTCTTCGGCACGATGCGGAAACCCGACCAGTGTTTTGGGCGCGGAATCTCGCCGATGGCGTAGCGGGCCGTGTATTCGGCCACCGCCTTTTCCAGCGCGAACCGGCTTTCCAGCGGCCGCGACTGTTTCGAGGCCCAGGCGCCGATGCGGCTGCCGCGCGGCCGTGTCGCGTAATAGGCGTCGGCTTCGGCATCGCTGACGATCTCCACCGGCCCGCGCACGCGCACCTGGCGGCGCAGCGATTTCCAGTGGAAGCACATCGCCGCCTTCATGCTGCCTAGGATCTCCCGGCCCTTGGCGCTTTCGAAATTCGTGTAGAACACAAAGCCGCTCTCATCGAACCCCTTGAGCAGCACCATCCGCACATCCGGCATGCCCTCGGCATCGACGGTTGCCAACGCCACGCCGTTGGGGTCGTTCATTTCGCTTTTGGTGGCGTCGTCCAGCCATGCGGCAAAAAGGCGAAACGGCTCGGCGGCCTCGGTAAAGTCACCGCTTGTTAACTCAGTCTCACTCATAGTTTTTCTCAAATTTTCATCAAACAGGGGAGGTTGCCGATTGTCGCGTATCGCGCAAGCTTTTGACAGCAGGCAAGGCAGCCTATTTGCTTCAGCCAGCGCCAAAGCCGCGATCATGATGATTGCCTTGCCGCTTGCCGCATGTGGCGCGGGCGGCTTCAGCCTGCAAAAGGCCGAGGTCGATCGCTCGATCCTGACCGGCAGCATTTCGGCTCCAGCCGCGCCGGCCGATTCGGACCGCGATTCCGACCAGACGACGATCGGCAACGCGGTGTCCTCCGCCGACATCGAGCAGCTCGGCGGTCAAGCCGTGCCGTGGGCCAATGCCGGTACGGGTTCGCGCGGCTCAATTACCGAACTGGCGGAATTGAAGGACGGGGGCCAGACCTGCCGCCGCTTCAAGGCTTCGCGCGAAAGCTTTGACGGCGTTGCCATGTTCGCGGGCGAACTTTGCCTGGCCAGCGCCGGCGGCTGGCGCATGCAGGACTTCAGGGCGCTTTGAGCTTCCACCTTTGAATAACGTCCAGCACTGGAATTTCTTCCTATGCGAGCGCATATAAGAGGCGACTATGGACTCACTCTTTCTCCAGGGCAGGAAGCATGCGCGACCCCTATGAGGTGCTGGGCGTTGCAAAGAACGCATCGGCCAAGGACATAAAATCGGCGTACCGCAAACTCGCCAAGAAGCATCATCCGGACCAGAATCCGAATGATCCCAAGGCGAAGGACCGTTTTGCCGCGGCCAATCAGGCCTATGAGATCGTCGGGGACGAGAAGACCCGCGCCGCTTTCGATCGGGGCGAGATCGACGCCGACGGCAAGCCGCGTTTCCAGGGCTTCGAGGGCGCCCCCGGTGGCGGTGACCCCTTCGCCGGTTTTCGTCGCCAGCAGCAGGGAGCCGGCGGTTCGCGATTCGAGTTCCGCTCCGGACGCCCGGGCGGCGATCCGTTCGACGGCAACAGCGATATCTTCAGCCAGATTTTTGGCGACGTCTTCTCCGGCTCGCGCGGCCCCGGCCAAAGCGGGGCAGGAATGGGTGACCGCCGCCAGCCGGCAACCGCCGCCGACCTGAATGTCACGCTCGACATCACCATCGAGGAAGCGGCGAACGCTGAAAAGGTCACGGCGATGTTCCCTGACGGCCGCAAGGTGGCGGTCAAGCTGCCGGCCTATGTCGAGGACGGGCAGACCATCCGGCTGAAGGGGCAGGGCGAGCAAGGGCCGGGCCAGCCCGGCGACGCGTTGGTCAAGATCCGCTTCCGCCGGCATCCGCGCTACCGCCTGGAGGGCCGCGACCTGCATGCCGATTTGCCGGTGGGGCTGGCCGATGCCGTGCTTGGCGCCAAGGTGGCCGTAGAAACGCCGACCGGCAAGCTCGCGGTCAACGTTCCCGCCTGGTCGAGCTCGGACAAGGTCCTGCGCCTGAAGGGCAGGGGCCTGCCGGAAAAGGCCGGTGGCCACGGTGATCTCTACGCCCATGTGCGCATCATGCTGCCAGAAGGCGGCGACAGCGCGCTCGAAGGGCTGTTGCGCAGCCAAAAAGGCTGATTGGCGGCTCTTGTCCCCGAACTGTCCCGTTTGAGCGCTTGAAGGGGCTCTGTGCCTGTGCGATAGGGCTCTCCACAAATAAGAAATCTTGCGGAGAGCACGCATATGGCGGGTGGACAGGGCCTGATGGCCGGCAAACGCGGCCTGATCCTCGGCGTCGCCAACAACAGGTCGATCGCCTACGGCATCGCCAAGGCATGCGTCGACCACGGCGCCGAGATCGCGCTGACCTATCAGGGTGAAGCGTTCAAGAAGCGGGTCGAGCCACTGGCTGCGGAACTCGGCGCCTTTGTCGCCGGCCATTGCGATGTGACCGATCCGGCGAGCCTCGACGACGTTTTCGCAAATGTCGCCAATCATTGGGGCAAGCTCGACTTCCTCGTCCATGCCATCGCTTTTTCCGACAAGGACGAACTGACCGGCCGCTATGTCGAGACGACGCGCGATAATTTCCTGCGCACGATGGATATTTCGGTCTATTCCTTCACCACCATCGCCAAGCGCGCCGAGGCGCTGATGACCGATGGCGGTTCGCTTTTGACGCTGACCTATTACGGCGCCGAAAAGGTGATGCCGCATTACAACGTCATGGGCGTCGCCAAGGCCGCACTCGAGGCCAGCGTGCGTTACCTCGCCGTCGATCTCGGCGCCAAGAAGATCCGCGTCAACGCGATCTCGGCGGGCCCGATCAAGACGCTGGCCGCTTCCGGCATTGGTGACTTCCGCTACATCCTGAAGTGGAACGAGTACAATTCGCCGCTGAAGCAGACGGTCACCCAGGAAGAGGTCGGCGATTCCGGCGTCTATTTCCTGTCCGACCTGTCGCGCGGCGTCACCGGCGAAGTGCATCATGTCGATTCCGGCTATCACGTCGTCGGCATGAAGGCGGTCGACGCACCTGACATTTCGACAGTCAAGGATTAACTCCTCCGCCTATCCTCCGCCCAGGCCCTGGCCCGACCTCCGGAAGACCTGATGTACCCGCTGGTTTATATCGTGCGCCACGGCCAGACCGCGTGGAATGCCGAATTCCGGCTTCAGGGGCAGGCCGATACCGACATCAACGCGCTCGGCCGCGAGCAGGCGAGCGCAAACGGGCATCGGCTGGCTGACCTGATCTCCAATCCCGCAGAGTTCGATTTCGTCGCCAGCCCGATGCGGCGCACGCGCGAGACCATGGAGCGCATTCGCGCCGCCATGAAGCTCGACCCGGCTGCCTACGGGACCGACCCCCGCCTTGTTGAAGTGAATTTCGGCGACTGGCAGGGTTTCACCTTTGCCGAGCTGGAGACGCAATTTCCGGGTGCGAGCAGGACGCGTGCGCTGGACAAATGGAACTTTCAGCCGCCGGGCAAAGATGCCGAGAGCTACCAGATGCTGCTCGAACGGGTAAAGCCGTGGTTCGACGCGCTCGAGCGCCAGACAGTCTGCGTGACGCATGGCGGCGTCATGCGCACCTTGTTTCGCTTCGTGCTTGACATGGCCGAGGATGATGCGGCGAAGCTGGCGATACCGCAGGACCGCGTGCTCAAGCTGGAAGGCGACAGCCTGGGGTGGCTTTAGGCACCTGGCACGATCCAGGAAGGCTCATGCAGGCTGTCGGTTGCAGGTGCATAAAACGGCTGCAACGGCTCAACAAACGCCGAACGGCCGATTTGCATTGGAAGCCTAGTTGGAGTCGCTGTCCGGCAACTGCATATCGGTGACGACGTTTTCGCCGTTGGTTACGTCATAGGCGATGACGATGTCCATGCCGGGCTTCAGCGCGTCGAGATCGGTTTCCGCGTTCAGCTTGTAGGATTTGCCGTCGTCCAGCGTCAGGGTCAGCGCGTCCTTGTCGATCTTCTTGATCAGGCCTTCGGTCTGCCCGGCGAAAGCGGCGGTGCAAAGCAGGAATGTGGCGGCAACAGCGCCAATCAGGGTACGCATCATCGTCCTCTTTGGTATTGCGCCGGCATGGGTAGCGGCGGATCCTCAACGGCGAATGGAGCAGAGCAGAAACCAATCGAATGTGTCAAAACTAAATCCGTAGATCACGGTTTGACCCCTGTGGAAAACGCCAATAGAAGGCAGGCTTCAGTCGGCTCCGATGCCGGGCAAGGCACTTTGCGATGTCTCACAACACGTTCGGCCATCTTTTCCGCGTCACCACCTGGGGCGAAAGCCATGGGGCCGCATTGGGCTGCGTGGTCGACGGCTGCCCACCCGGCATCCGCTTCACGCGTGACGAAATCCAGGCCGAACTCGACAAGCGCCGGCCCGGCCAGTCGCGCTTCGTCACGCAGCGCCGTGAGCCTGACGAAGTGAAGGTGCTGTCGGGCTTCATCCTTGACGATGACGGCGAGACGATGATCGCGACAGGTACGCCGATCTCCATGCTGATCGAGAATGTCGACCAGCGCTCGAAGGACTATGGAGAGATCGCCCGCCAGTACAGGCCGGGCCATGCGGACTACACCTATGACGTCAAATACGGCGTGCGCGACTATCGCGGCGGCGGCCGATCCTCGGCGCGCGAGACCGCGGCTCGGGTCGCTGCCGGAGCCCTCGCCCGCAAGGTCGTGCCGGGCATGGTGGTGCGCGGTGCACTGGTATCGATGGGCGAGAAGTCGATCGACCGCGCCAACTGGAACTGGAATTTCATTGGCGACGCGGACAATCCGTTCTTCACGCCGGATCCGGCGTCCGTTCCCGTTTTCACGAGCTATCTCGACGGCATCCGCAAGGCGGGTTCCTCCGTCGGCGCCGTGATCGAGATCGTCGCCGACGGCGTTCCGGCCGGCCTCGGCGCGCCGATCTACGCAAAGCTCGACCAGGATATCGCGTCAGGCCTGATGTCGATCAACGCCGTCAAGGGCGTCGAGATCGGCAACGGCTTCGAGGCCGCCCGCATCACCGGCGAACAGAATGCCGACGAGATGCGCATCGGCAATGACGGCCAGCCGGTGTTCCTGTCCAACAATGCCGGCGGCATCCTTGGCGGCATCTCGACCGGCCAGGCGATCATCGCCCGCTTCGCCGTCAAGCCGACGTCTTCAATCCTGACGCCCCGGAAGTCGATCGACAAGGACGGCAACGACGTCGAAGTGATGACCAAGGGTCGCCATGATCCGTGTGTGGGCATTCGCGCCGTACCGATCGGCGAGGCGATGGTTGCCTGCGCAATCGCCGACCATTATCTGCGGCACCGAGGACAGACAGGCAAGGAAGGCAGTAGGGCAGTAGGGCAGTAGGGCAGTCTGTTAAGCTGCCCGCGAGACGAGCAATTTTTCCTTTCCCTTACTCCCTTACTGCCCTATTCCCCTACTCCCTTGCGAGCGAAGCGAGCATTCCATGTCTTACGACCAGAAGAAGATCGTCGAAGCAATCCGGGCCTTCGAGCGCGGCGAGATCGTCGTCGTCATGGATGATGACGGGCGCGAGAACGAGGGCGACCTGATCGTCGCCGCCGTCCATTGCACGCCGGAAAAGATGGCCTTCATTGTGCGCAACACTTCGGGCATCGTCTGCACGCCGATGCCGCGCGAGGAGGCCAAGCGCCTCAACCTTGCGCCGATGGTCGCCGACAATGATTCGGCGCACACCACCGCCTTCACCGTCAGCGTCGATTTCAAGCATGGTACCACGACAGGCATTTCGGCCGACGACCGCACGCTGACCGTGCGCAATCTCGCCAACGGCAATGTCGGCGCCTCCGATTTCGTCCGCCCCGGCCACATCTTCCCGCTCATCGCGCGCGAAGGCGGCGTGCTGATGCGTTCGGGCCATACCGAGGCGGCCGTCGATCTGTGCAAGCTCGCCGGCCTGCCGCCGATCGGCGTGATCTCGGAACTGGTCAATGATGACGGCACCGTCAAGCGCGGCCCGCAGGTCGCGGCTTTTGCCGAGGAGCACGGCCTGAAGCAGGTTTCTGTCGCCGACCTCATTGCTTACCGGCAACGCAAGGAAACGCTGGTCGAACGCGTGGCGTGCTCCGAGATCGACACGCTCGGCGGCAAGGCGCAGGTCTTCACCTACACGCTGCCGTGGGATTCCATGCACCATGTCGCCGTCGTCTTCGGCGACATCCGCGACGGAGAAGAGGTGCCTGTGCGTCTGCACTCCGAGGACGTGGTGACCGACGTCTTCGGCACCAGCCACCGGCTGGACGCCATCATGAAGGCGATGGGCGAGCGCAAGCGCGGCGTCATCGTCTATCTGCGCGAGGGCTCGGTCGGTGTCGCCCACCAGGAGCGCAACCGGCCGGCGAGCGGCGACCGGGAGGACCACGAAGAGGCGCGCCGCCGCGAGAATGAATGGCGCGAGATCGGGCTCGGTGCTCAGATCCTGAAGGATCTCGGCATTTCCTCGATCAATTTGATCGCCTCGCGCGAGCGCCACTATGTCGGCCTCGAAGGTTTTGGCATCCACATCGCCAAGACCGAGATTCTCTAGGTTCGACGGCGGCAATAGCGTCCGATCCGCTGAACCGGACGCGTCATGGTTCATTCCGCGGCAGCGACGGCCGCTTCACACCCATCCAACTCGCATTTGTGAGTGGCAAGACTGCGCTGGCCGAGCAGCACCGTGACCAGCGCGATGCCGCCCGCGACCACCGAGACCCAGAACCCGTTCTGGGCGCCGAACGCATCCACCACCGCGCCGGCGGCGAAAGAGCCCAGCGCCATGCCGATGCCGATTCCCGTTGTCACCCAGGTAATGCCCTCGGTCAGCATCGCTTCCGGCACATGCCGTTCGATCAGGCCGAATGCCGTGATGAAAGTCGGCGAGATCGCCACGCCGCTGATGAAGACGGTCAGCGCCAAAATCGGCACGCTGTCGGCGGTGAGCGGCAAAATCGTGCTGACTGCGATGATGGCGACCGCGACGGTCAGCTGGCGCTGTAGCGGCGTCTTGAGGTTGAGCGCGCCGACCACGATGCCCAACACGAACGATCCCAGCGCATAGACGCCGATCACCAGGCTTGCGGCACCGGCTTGGCCGAACTCGTTGGTGATCGCCACGGTGCTCACTTCCGTCGTCGCGAAGGTCGCGCCGATGAAGATTAGGGCGAAGGTGATGATCTGTACCGGCCGCAGGCGGATTGCCGAGCCAGTCGAACCATGGTCCACCGGCCGCACTTTCGGCTCGGTCGATCGCTGCAGGATGAATGCTATCGAGCCCAAAGCGAGAAACAACGTGCTCGCCAGCATGCCTGCTTCCGGAAACAGCGCCGCACTGAGGCCCACCGACAGCGACGCGCCGGCGATATAGACCAGTTCGTCGGCCGCCGATTCGAAGGCGAAGGCGGTGTTCATCTCCGGCCGGCCGCGAAAAAGCTCGGTCCAGCGCGCGCGCACCATTGCCGGCATGCTGGGCATGGCCGCTGCCAGCAGCGCCGACACGAACATTGTCCATACCGGCCAATCCTGATTGGCCGACGCAATCAGCAGCAGGAATGCCAGCACGGAGATGATGGTGGTGGGCACGACGATCCATGTCTGGCCGAGGCGGTCGACCAGCCTGGAGATCTGCGGCGCCAGGAAAGCGTTGGCCAGCGCGAATGTCGCCGAGACGGCACCCGCCAGCCAGTATTCGCCACGCGTCTGCGACAGCATCGCCACGATGCCGATCGGCGCCATGGCGACCGGCAGGCGCGCCATGAAGCCTGCAGCGGCAAAGCCCTTGGCGCCAGGGGCTCGAAAGATCTCGGAATAGGGGTTCTGCATGGTCCGTTCCTCGACAAAAGGCGATTCGGAAATTACATACGATGCGTATGAATACTAAATAGATCATACGTCGCGTATGTCAATTGGCATACGTGACGTATGTGGATAAGGCCAGAAGAGATGCACAAGCCCCGCAGGGAAATGATCGCCGAAACGCGCGCCAAATTGATTGCCGCGGCCCGGCATGCGTTCGGAACGATCGGTTATGCCGAGGCATCGATGGATGATTTCACCGCATCGGCCGGGCTGACGCGCGGTGCGCTCTATCATCATTTCGGGGACAAGAAGGGGCTTTTGCAGGCGGTTATCGCCGAGATAGACGCCGAGATGGCGGCACGGGTGAATGAGGTTGCAGCGAAAGCACCGACCCGCTGGCAAAGCTTCGTCGACGAATGCACGAGCTACATCGAAATGGCGCTGGAGCCGGAAATCCAGCGCATCATGTTTCGGGACGGTCCGGCCGTGCTGGGGGATCCCGCGCAATGGCCGAACGCCAATGCCTGCGTCGCGTCGATGACCGATCACCTGACGACGCTGCAGGGCGACGGGGTGGTTGTCCCGGGCGTAGACCCCGAGACCGCGGCACGGCTGATCAACGGGGCGAGCAGCCAGGCGGCGCAGCGGATCGCCAATTCGAACGACCCGGAAGCGACGTCGAAGACCGTGGTGGCGGCATTCAAGCAACTGCTCGAAGGATTGTTGAGGAAGGATGCCGGAGCCGCCTGACGACGGCAGGCCGCCGGCAGCGCGCTGCGCATGCCATATCGGCAATCAAATCAAGGGTTTGTCAGACTTTTCGCATGTTGCCGCCTTGAGGCGTGCGATCGTTGATTTGAGCGGAACTTCGCCCTGTCCGCAAAACGTCTCGCTCATGATCAGCTCGGGCAGCGGCAGCCGCCGCCCCCAGCCATGTGTTTCGAGGTCCGGTTTCGGCGCGAACTCCGAGACACGGCCGACACAGAGATAGGCCACCGGCGTCACATGCCCGGGAATCGACAGAAGGTCTTTCAACGCCTGCGCCTCGATAATGCTGACCCAGCCGACGCCGACGCCTTCGGCGCGCGCCGCCAGCCAGAAATTCTGCACCGCGCAGACCGTGCTGTAGAGATCCATCTCGGGATTGTGCCAGCGTCCCAGCGGCGAACCCTGTGAGCGTCGGCGGTCGCAGGTGATACAGATATTGAGCGCGCTTTCGCAGATGCCTTCCAGCTTGAGCTTGCGGTAGAGCGCCCGCCGCTCTTCCTCGATCGCCGGCAATTCCTGCTCGCGCGCCGCGAGGAACAGGTCGCGCACCTGTTCCCGTCGTTCGGTGCCACGAATGACGATGAAATTCCATGGCTGCATGAAGCCGACCGATGGCGCGTGATGGGCGGCAAGCAGCAGCCGCGCCAAGACCTCGTCGTCGACGGCCTCTGATGTAAAATGGCTGCGAACATCGCGCCGCGTGAACATGGCGCGGTAGACCGCATCGCGCGCCATCTGGTCGAATCCGTCACCCACGGGGATGGTCATATTGTCCGGCATCGCTTGTCCCCTTGCGATTGCAATCAACTGCCGTCCGCCTGACCATGCGGATGACGATGCCTGCCAGGCCGGTCTTCTGGCTCGGGATCAACCCGCATCCGGCGCCTTCCCGTCATCGACAGTGGCATTACCGGCGCGGTCCCCCTTACAGCGTTGGGCACGCCACGGTATCAAACCGTGTTCCCGATTCTCCCGCTCGCGGCGGGCACCAGGCAGTGGCCGGGACTTTACGACGAAGCCCCTGCGCCGCCAATCCCCGCGGCGACGCGAATGGACGCAGGCGCGATTTTCCCCAGCCATCAGGCCGCAACGCATGGCCATCGCCGCGCCGGGGCACTAGATAGGGGGCATGGCCACTCGTCTCTACACCCATCCGATCTTCCTTGAGCACATCACGCCGCCCGGCCATCCGGAGCGGCCGGACCGCTTGCGCGCCATCGAGCGCGTGCTCGACGACGAGGCTTTTGCCGCGCTCGACCGCCTCGAGGCGCCGGAAGGCGACGAGGCCACCATTCTCTACGCGCATCCCGAGGATTTCGTCGAGCGGGTACGCGCCGCCATTCCCGAGACGGGCATCGCCCGCATCGATGCCGACACAACGGCCAGCCCGAAGAGCTGGCAGGCGGCGATCACCGCGATCGGAGCCGCCAACGCCGCCGTCGACGACGTCTTTGCCGGCAGGGCAGACAACGTTTTCGTCGCCGCCCGGCCGCCCGGCCATCATGCCGAGAAAGCGACCGCGATGGGCTTCTGCCTGTTCAACACGGCGGCCATCGCCGCACGTTATGCACAGCGCAAACACGATATCGAACGTGTCGCCATCGTCGACTGGGACGTGCATCACGGCAACGGCACGCAGGATGTTTTCTGGGACGATCCGTCCGTGCTTTATTGCTCGACGCACCAGATGCCGCTCTACCCCGGCACCGGAGCAAAGAACGAAACCGGCGCCGGCAACATCGTCAACGCGCCGCTTGCGCCGCAGACCGGCAGCGAGGCGTTCCGCGATGCCTTCCTGTCGCGCGTGCTGCCCTCGCTCGACAATTTTGCACCCGACCTGATCATTATTTCGGCCGGCTTCGATGCGCATCATCGCGACCCGCTGGCCGAGATCAACCTGACCGAGGATGATTTCGACTGGGCGACCGGCCAACTCATGCAGCGCGCGGCGCGCCACAGCGGCAACCGGCTCGTCAGCCTGCTCGAGGGCGGCTACGATCTGCAAGGATTGGCATTTTCGGTCGCCGCCCATGTCGGGCGACTGATGAAAGGATGAATGATGGCTGGTGAAACCAACGAAGACGTCAAGGCGATGAGCTTCGAACAGGCTCTCGACGCGCTGGAGAAGATCGTCGATGATCTGGAGCGTGGCGATGTGCCGCTCGACCAGTCGATCAGGATCTACGAGCGCGGCGAGGCGCTGAAGGTGCATTGCGACCGGCTGCTGAAGGCGGCCGAGGACAAGGTGGAGAAGATCAGGCTGTCCCGCGACGGCAAGCCGGTCGGGACGGAGCCGCTGGACGCGGATTGAGGCACGCAGCCGTCTCTCTGGTTTTTGACATGATCATGATTGAGGATAGAACGCGTCCCGATTGAAACGGCTCCAGGACAAGAGGAGATACGGAAGCGATGTGCAGAAACATCAAGACCCTGTTCAATTTTGATCCGCCGGCGACCAACGACGAGGTGCGCGATGCAGCCCTTCAATTCGTTCGCAAGCTGAGCGGAACGACGCGGCCTTCGAAGCAGAACCAGCACGCATTCGACCATGCCGTCGAGGCCATCGCGGCGTCGGCGCGCGAGCTTCTCGATTCGCTTGAAACCAACCAGCATCCGCGCAATCGCGAGGAGGTTGCGGCCAAGCTGCGGGCGAAGGCGGCGATCCGCTTTGCCTGATCTGGCCAAAGCAGCCATCGGCCGCTGACAAGGAGAGTTCATGAGCTTCTTTCCCGGGAAGGATCCTGAAGCCGGCGATGCCTTTGCCAGCGACCAGATCGAATTGATGGTCATTCCGAACGCCAAGGACATTGGCGGTTTTCAGGTTCGCCGCGCCTTGCCGACTGCCAAAAGGCGGCTGGTCGGTCCCTTCATCTTCTTCGACCGCATGGGCCCGGCCATCCTGCGTGCCGGTCAGGCGCTCGACGTCCGGCCGCATCCTCATATCGGCCTGTCGACGGTCACCTACCTGTTCGACGGCAGGATCAGGCATCGCGATTCGCTCGGCACCGAGATGGTGATCGAGCCGGGTGACGTGAACCTGATGACCGCCGGCCGCGGCATCGTCCATTCGGAGCGCACGCCGGAAGAACTGCGCGGCGCGCCGATGTCGATCTCGGGGCTGCAGACATGGTTGGCGCTGCCGGACGGCAAGGAGGAAGTGGCGCCGGTTTTCGAAAACACCGCTGTCGCGCGGCTTCCCGACATCGACGCGGAAGGCGTCAGCGGCCGCATCGTTATAGGCGATTTCCAGGGGCTGCGTTCCCCGGTGCGAGCCGATTCCGAGACGCTCTACGCCGACCTCAGGCTGGCGCCCGGCGCCAGCGTGAAAATCCCTGCTGACGCGGAAGAACGCGCCATCTATACGCTGGAAGGCGAGGTCTCGATTTCCGGCGACGTGTTTCCGGCGGAACGGCTTCTGGTGTTCCGGCCCGGCGACGAGATCGTCGTATCCTCACAGGCTGGTGCCCATTTCATGCTTTTCGGCGGTGCCTCGCTGGGCTCGAAGCGCTACATCTGGTGGAATTTTGTCTCGTCCTCCAAGGAGCGCATCGAACAGGCCAAGCAAGAATGGAAGACCGGCCGCTTCGACATCGTTCCCGGCGATGAGGAAGAGTTCATTCCACTGCCGGAAGGCTGAGGAAGTCGACGACGGGGCGTGCCTTTCGCGTCATTTGGCAGGCATTTACTTTCGCCTGCCGGCGGCCTATCCCGCGCATGAACAGAAGCTTGGGCCTACCCGTGAACGCAACGCCGCATACGCCGCTTCTCGACAAGGTCCGCATCCCGGCCGAGCTGCGCACGCTTTCCGAAAGCGAATTGCCGCAACTGGCATCGGAGCTTCGCCTCGAACTGATCGACGCGGTGTCGCGCACCGGCGGTCATCTCGGCGCCGGGCTTGGCGTGGTCGAACTGACCGTGGCGCTGCACTATGTCTTCAACACGCCCGATGACCGGTTGATCTGGGATGTCGGCCACCAGGCCTATCCGCACAAGATCCTGACCGGGCGCCGCGATCGCATCCGCACCCTGCGGCAGGAGGGCGGCCTCTCCGGCTTCACCCGCCGCACCGAAAGCGAATACGATCCGTTTGGCGCCGCCCACTCCTCGACGTCGATATCGGCCGGCCTCGGCATGGCGGCGGCCCGCGATCTTGCCGGCGGCCGCAACAATGTCATCGCTGTCATCGGCGACGGCGCCATGTCGGCCGGCATGGCCTACGAGGCGATGAACAATGCCGGTGCGCTCGACGCCCGCCTGATCGTCATCCTCAACGACAACGACATGTCGATCGCCCCGCCGACCGGCGCCATGAGCGCCTATCTGGCGCGCCTGGCCTCTGGCAAGGCCTATGTCGGCCTGCGCGACTTCGGCAAGAAACTGACCTCGTATCTTGGCAAGCGTGCCGACCGTGCCATCACCAGGGCGGTCGAGCATGCGCGCGGCTACGTCACCGGCGGCACGCTGTTCGAGGAGCTCGGCTTCTACCACATCGGTCCGATCGACGGTCACAATCTGGACCATCTGATCCCGGTGCTGAAAAATGTCCGTGACAATGGCAAGGGCCCCGTGCTGATCCATGTCGTCACCCAGAAGGGCAAGGGCTACGCGCCGGCCGAGGCCGCGGCCGACAAATATCACGGCGTCAACAAGTTCGACGTCATCACCGGCGCTCAGGCCAAGGCCCCGGCCAACGCGCCGGCCTATACCAAGGTGTTCGCCGAAAGCCTGATCCGGGAGGCCCAGGAGGACGAGCGCATCGTCGCCGTCACCGCCGCTATGCCGGGCGGCACCGGGCTTGATCTGTTCGGCGAAGTGTTTCCGGCCAGGACCTTCGACGTCGGCATCGCCGAACAGCATGCGGTGACGTTCGCGGCCGGCCTCGCGACCGAAGGCTACAAGCCGTTCGCGGCGATCTATTCGACCTTCTTGCAACGTGCCTACGATCAGGTCGTGCACGACGTGGCGATCCAGAAATTGCCGGTGCGCTTCCCCATCGATCGCGCCGGCTTCGTCGGAGCCGACGGCGCCACCCATTGCGGCGCCTTCGACACCACCTTCCTGGCCTCCCTGCCGGGCTTCGTCGTCATGGCGGCGGCCGACGAGGCGGAACTGCGCCACATGGTGCGCACTGCGGCAACCTACGATGACGGCCCGATCGCCTTCCGCTATCCGCGCGGCAATGGCGTCGGCGTCGACATGCCCGATCGCGGCTCGGTGCTCGAAATCGGCAAGGGCCGCATCATCAGGGAAGGCGGCAAGGTGGCACTCCTCTCCTTCGGCACGCGCTTGCAGGATTGCCTGATCGCGGCCGAGGAGCTGGGCGCGGCCGGGCTTTCGACCACCGTCGCCGATGCGCGCTTCGCGAAGCCGCTCGACGAGGACCTGATCCGACGGCTGGCCCGCTCGCACGAGGTTCTGGTCACGGTGGAGGAGGGCGCCGTCGGCGGCTTCGCCAGTCACGTTTTGCAGTTCCTCGCCCATGAGGGCCTGCTGGAAAGCGGCCTGAAAGTGCGCCCGCTTGTGCTACCGGACGTGTTTGCCGACCACGCCAAGCCGGAAAAGATGTATGCCGATGCCGGTCTCGATGCCGCCGGCATCGTCCATACGGTTTTCACCGCCCTCGGGCAGGCGGCCCACGCCCAGCGCGCCTGACTCGACACATCAAGCGCTTGAATCGGTTTGCCGGCTCGATGTCGTAACGCATTGTTGACATTGCGGTTTGGCGTTTTGCTTACCGTGTCTCTTGCCCGTTTTTCAACGGCACGCTGCTAGGTTCTGGCCAGGCAGGGAGACAACAACAGTGAAGACGCTTCTGTGGGGCATGGCGATCCTGACCGCCATCGCAGCGCCGGCCATCGCCGGAACGCGCTACGACCGCAATCTCGAGAAGGCGGCCGTGGATATAGTCGCCAGCAGGATGGGGCATATCAGGGGCGGCTTCTCCTACAAGCAGCTGCCGCAGCTTATTGTCCCGCCGGACGCCGCATCGGCATCCGCCGCGCCAGTCGAGCGCCCGCGCAGGGAAGTTGCCCGCGATCGGGATGACGGCCTGTCTCCCGCCGTCGAACGGCAGGCTCCCCGCACCATCTTCTGATCTCGCCCAAATCAAACCACCCAAATCAAAACCACATGTCGCGCACGCAGCGGCCATCGCGCGGCAGATCGTCGTAGGTCTCGAGACCGTCGAAATGGTCGATCGGCAGGTCGGCCACGGCTTCCGGCGGCGCAAGCCTTACATTGACGGCGATCCGCGTGCGGCCGGACTCGGCTGGGCGCAAACCGCGCCAGGCAAGCACGCACGCACATGTCGGGCAGAACAGGATCTCGAGCATGGGTTCGGCCTTGCCGGCACGTTTATAGCTTTTTATCGGCCCCACGACGCGGATACGTTCATCGACAAAGTCGTAGGCCCAGAGCGTGCCGTAACGTCGGCACAGCGTGCAGTTGCAAGCGGTGATCGGCCCGGGATCGCCCTTCAAGGTCCAGTGGGCCGCACCGCAATGGCAGGTTCCCGTAAGCATCCGTCCTCCTTCGCCTTCGGCAGCAAAACGGCGTTTCTTCCTTATCATCGTGGCCGACCTGATGCGATATGCGACTGGCCGCGAGCGGCTCTCTGCGGTCGCTGCCCTGCGGCGATTTTGCTTCTCCTGCTCCAATCTCCTTGCCTTCGCCGCCGGCTTTCGCCAAGGAAGACCGATGAATTTTCCCCGGCCAGCCAGCACGCGCCAGCGGCTCGACGATCTGCTCGTAGCGCGTGGGCTGTTTTCCAGCCGCTCGCGTGCACGTGACGCGATCGAACGTGGTACGGTAACGGTTGATGGCGTCATTGGCCGCAAGCCGGGTCAGGCCGTGCAACCGGAATGCGTCATCGCCGTTGATGACCCGGCCCAAGGCTATGTCTCACGCGCGGCGCTGAAGCTGATCGCCGGGCTCGACCATTTCGGCCTCGATCCGGCCGGCTGTGAGGCGCTCGACATCGGCGCCTCGACCGGCGGATTCACCCAGGTCCTGCTCGAACGCGGCGCGACCCATGTCACGGCGATCGATGTCGGTCACGGACAGATGCATGCTGATATCGGCAAGGACGCGCGCGTGACGGTCATCGAGGGGCTGAACGCCCGCGATCTCTCAACCGCCGATCTTGGCGGCCGCAGTCCGGACTTCATAGTCTCCGACGTCAGTTTCATTTCACTGAAACTGGCCCTGCCGCCTGCGCTTGCCATCGCCAAGCCCGGTGCCGCAGCGATGTTTCTGGTCAAGCCGCAGTTCGAGGCGGGTCGCGAGGCGATCGGCAAGGGCGGCCTGCTGAAAGACCCCTATCATGCCGCCCGTGTCGCCGGCTTGCTGCAGGATTGGCTGGATGCCGTGCCCGGCTGGCGCTCGCTCGGCTTGCATCTGTCGCCAATCGAGGGCGGTGACGGCAATCGCGAATTCCTGCTTGGTGGGGTCAAGGACCGATGAGTGCACGCTTCACCATCAAAAAGCTTGGCGCCCAGGGGGATGGCATCGCCGACACCGAAAGCGGCGATCTGTTCATTCCTTTCACGCTGCCAGGCGAGGTCGTCACCGCGGCGCGTGAAAGGGATCGCGCCACGCTGATGGCGCTGATCGAGGCCTCGCCCCTGCGCATCGAACCCGCCTGCCGCCATTTCGGCGAGTGCGGCGGCTGCGCCCTCCAGCATTTGGAGGCGCAAGCCTATCAGCAGTGGAAGCGCGAGAAGGTCGTGCATGCGCTGAGAGGCATCGATTGCGAAATAGGCGGTCTGGTCGCCTGCGCGCCGCACACGCGCCGCCGCGTCGTGCTCGCCGCCAGGCGCACCGAAACAGGCATGCTGCTCGGCTTCAATCGCCATCTGTCGCCGGAAATCATTTCCATCTCCGAATGCCCGATCTCGCTGCCTGGGATCGTCAACGCGCTCGACAGCTTGAGGGCACTCGCCGAATTGATCTGCGCCACCCCGAAATCGTTTCGCATGGCAGTCACAGTGACGGGTTCCGGCCTCGACGTGGCGGTGCATGAATCGGGCAAGCTCGGCGAAAACCAGCGCCGCATCGCCGCCAATTTTGTCATTGCGCAGGGCTTTGCCAGACTGTCCATCGATGACGAGATCATCATCGAGCCGAAGAAGCCTGTCGTCATGTTCGGCAGCGTTGCCGTCGCGGTGCCGCCGGGCGCCTTCCTGCAGGCGACGGAGGCAGCCGAACGGACCATGGCCGATATCGTCGGCGGACATCTGAAACGTGCCAAAAAAATTGCCGATCTCTTCGCCGGCTGCGGCAGCTTCGCCCTGCGGTTGGCCGCGAGATCGGAAGTGCATGCGGTGGAGGGCGATGCGGCCGCACTTTCGGCGCTCGATCGGGGTTCACGCTTCGCCACCGGCCTGAAACGCGTGACCGGCGAGCGCCGAGACCTGTTCCGCCGTCCGCTGACGTTCAAGGAGTTAAACGCCTTTGATGGCGTTGTCTTCGATCCGCCCCGCGCGGGCGCGGAGGATCAGTCGAAGCAGATCGCCCGCTCGGATGTTCCATTCGTTGCCGCGGTCTCCTGCAACCCGGTGACGCTCGCGCGGGATTTGCGCATCCTCATCGACGGCGGCTACGCGGTGAAAAGCGTGACGCCGATCGATCAGTTTCTGTGGTCGCCCCATGTCGAGGCTGTTGCCTTGCTGGAGAAGCCGCGGAAAAGACGCTAGGCGCTTAGCCCTGCTCAGCGAGACCGGCAGCGTCATGCAGTCTGCCCCGAAATCCCAGCCAGGTTTATCGCTAAAGTTGTGGATCATCGCCACTGCGGTTGAATCTGCCCCTCAAAAAGGCATATCCAAATTGGGATAGGGGGAGAAGATGATTTCACCAGGCTTTGTTGCCGAGATTTTTGGCTCGGCTCTCATCATGGCGCTCACCGGTGCGGTGCTCGCTTGGATCTTGAGAAAATTCACGCGTGTGGGGCTGGTGCCATCCTATGCGCTAGGCGTCGCGGTCATGACGTTTGTCGGCGCTGCGCTCTATGTCTCCGGCCATGATGGGACCGTCGACTACCTGAGTGCATGGACCCGGTACGCGATCGGCGGCGTTGTCGGTTTCCTGATCCTGTACGCTACGTCGCGCCGGTCTGTGAGCAAGACCTAGCAGACTGGCCACGAGGCGGCTTCAAACCCTTGTGCCGCCGACCGTCATCTGGTCCATCCTGAGGTGCGGCTGGCCGACGCCGACCGGCACGCCCTGTCCAGCCTTGCCGCACATGCCAATGCCGTTGTCGAGCTTCATGTCGTTGCCGATCATCGAAACGCGGTGCATGGCGTCGGGCCCGTTACCGATCAGCATGGCGCCCTTGATCGGCTGCGTCACCTTGCCGTTCTCGATCATGTAGGCTTCGGTGCAGCCGAACACAAATTTTCCGGAGGTGATGTCGACCTGGCCGCCGCCGAAGGAGACGGCATAGATGCCGTTCCTGACCGAGGCGATGATCTCGTCCGGCTCCATGTCGCCCGATGTCATGTAGGTGTTGGTCATGCGCGGCATCGGCTGGTGCGCGTAGCCCTCGCGCCTTCCGTTGCCGGTGGCCCGCATGCCCATCAGCCGGGCGTTCTGGCGATCCTGCATGTAACCGACCAGCTTGCCGTCCTCGATCAGCACGTTGCGCGCCGAAGGCGTGCCTTCATCGTCGACGGTGAGTGACCCGCGTCGTTCCGCGATCGTGCCGTCATCGACGACGGTGACGCCCTTTGCCGCCACCTGCTGGCCCATCAGGCCGGCGAAAGCCGAAGTTTTCTTGCGGTTGAAGTCGCCTTCCAGCCCGTGGCCGACGGCCTCGTGCAGCATGACGCCGGGCCAGCCGCTGGAGAGCACGATGTCGAACGTGCCGGCCGGCGCCGGTACGGCTTCGAGATTGACCAGCGCCTGGCGCAGCGCCTCCTTGGCGGCGTGCTTCCAGCTGTCCTCGACGAGGAAGTCGCCGAACGCCTTGCGTCCGCCCATGCCGTAGGAGCCGCTTTCCTGGCGGTCGCCGTCGCCGACCACCACCGACACGTTCACCCTGACCAGCGGCCGGATGTCGCGCACCACCTGGCCGTCGGCGCGCACGATCTCGACATGCTGCCAGGACGAGGTCAGCGATGCCGAGACCTGGCGCACGCGCGGATCCTCGGCGCGCAGCCATGCGTCGACTTCCTGCAACAGCTTCGCCTTGGCCTCGAAGGAAGGGGAGGGGATCGGGTTCTCATCGCCATAGAGATGGCGGTTGGTGCGGGCGGGCGCGGCGGCAAGCGTTCCGGAATAACCGCCCTTAACGGTCGAGACGGCGTCAGCCGCGCGTCGCAGCGAAGCCTCGGACAGGTCGCTGGAGTGGGCATAGCCGCTGGCTTCGCCGGCAACCGCGCGTAGGCCGAAACCCTGGTCGGTGTTGAAATTGGCCGTCTTCAGCCGACCGTTGTCGAACATCAGCGCTTCGCTCTCGCTGTATTCGACGAACAACTCGCCATCGTCGGCGCCGTTGATGGTCTCTGCGACGATCTCCTTGACGCGATCGTCGGAAATATCGAATTGGCCGATAAGGCTGTTCATGGCGTATGTCCGTGGATGAATGGTTATATCCGGGATGTAGGCGCGAAGCCGCGCCCAGACAATCGCCAATCGTCATTCAAATGCAGGGCGGCGGCGTCCCGGATCTATCCCAGGTCCGGAAAACCTATCGTTGATCGGCAGCTCCCGGGTCGAGGCGCGGGAGTCTACGGCAGGGCCGCAAATCCGTCAGCAAAACCCTTGAGGTCCACCGGGATGCCGATGCCTTCTTCTGGCGTCTGGAAGACGATGAACGTGGCCGACGTGCCGGTCTTCAGCGTATCGAGCAGCGGCTTCTCGAGAATGACCTCAGCGTAGCAGCCGTCCTGGAAGCAGCGCACGAAATAAGCGCGGCCGATATCCTTGCCGTCGACATTGAGGCCGAGCCCGTTGGGCAAGAGCACGCCGAGCGGCGCCAGCACGCGCAGGATCTCCGCCTTGTTGTCGGCGGTGCGCAGCACCACGACCGACAGCCCCATCTCGGGGCGGTCCTCGGCGACGACGTTCTGCATCATCACGCATTGTTCGGACGTGGCGCCGGCCGGCGTGTCGCAGATGATCGACCACGCGCCATGGGTCGAGCGCACCGTGCCGCTCGGCTGGGCCGCGTTGGCCTGGCCGGCGGCCGACAAGCCGGCGACGGACAAGGCGGCGAGAAAGATGACCTTCGCCAAGGGGCTCGAAAGCCCAAATCCCGACAGCCAAGAGTTCATGACGGCTCCATTGCGAATCACGGCACTTTAAGCCGCGCCAAAGCCAAGTAAAGGACGAGACAGCGGCCGAGCCGCCACGAAAATGCCCATGCGGCGCTTTTCCTAGCCAATTTCGCCCGAATTACGACGCCAGGCGCGCCGGCCGGCAGGAAGCAGCCGATCCGTTGAACATAGCCGATTCGCCATGGCGGCCGCCGCCTTCAAAGATGCATTCCGGCTTGCGCGCAAAAATGCCGCACGGTTTCCTCCGCTCCTTTCTTGCGGAGGGAAAAAGAGTATGGTTTGAACCAGCTTGAGACAGTCGGGATTCCCGTCCCGGCATTGTTCGTTATTCTCGTGGACACAGCCGCGAGGAACTGGGAGACGAAGAGGGCGATGAGAAATTTCCTGGCAAACGCCAAGCTTCCAGCAAGTGCCAAGTTTCTAAGCGCTTGTGCCGTTACCACGTTTTTCGCCGGCACGGCCGCCCATGCCGATCAGCCCGTCGAGTGGGAGACGACCTTCCAGGCGCCGGCAACCGACATGATGCGCCAGATCGAGTGGTTCGGAAACTACACGATGTGGTTCATCATCCCGATCACCGCCCTAGTATTGGTCCTTCTGATCTACTGCATCGTGAAATTCCGCGCGAGCGCCAACCCGGTTCCGTCCAAGACCAGCCACAACACGCTGATCGAGGTGATCTGGACTGTCGGTCCCGTCGTCGTCCTGCTCTGCCTCGCGATCCCGTCGTTCCAGCTCTTGACCGCGCAGTACACGCCGCCGGAAGAAGCTAAGCTCACCGTCAAGGCGACGGGCAACCAGTGGAACTGGGATTACGAATACCAGACCGACAACACGCTCTCGTTCAACTCGGCGATCCTCCAGGATGGCGACCGTGCCGCCGCCGGCAAGGAAGATCGCAAGGTCTATCCGCGCCTGCTTGCCGTCGACAACGAGATGGTGGTGCCCGTCCACACGATGACCCGGGTGCTCGTCACCGCGACCGACGTGATCCATTCCTTCGCCATGCCGTCCTTCGGCATCAAGATCGATGCCATTCCCGGCCGCACCAACGAGACCTGGTTCAAGGCGGAGAAGGAAGGCCTCTACTACGGCCAGTGCTCGCAGCTCTGCGGCAAGGACCATGCCTTCATGCCGATCGCCATCCGCGTCGTCTCCGACGCGCAGTTCAAGACCTGGCTGGCTGCGGCCAAGACCGATCTGCCCGGCGCCAACAAGACGCTGATGGCCGAGATCGATGGCCAGAACAAGGTAGCGGCCGCCGGCAACTGATGCCGCGGGTTAGCAAGATTTAGGGAACGGAGCGGAACATGGCAGACGCTGCAGCTCACGACAGGCACGACCACAAGCCTTATCATGGTTGGGTGCGCTGGGTTTATTCGACCAACCACAAGGACATCGGTACGCTCTACCTGATCTTCGCGATCATGGCCGGCATCATCGGCGGCGCGCTGTCGGTCGCCATCCGCATGGAGTTGCAGGAGCCTGGCATCCAGATCTTCAGCGGCCTGGCGCAGATGGTCTACGGCATGAACGGTGACGCCGCGATCGACGGCGGCAAGAGCATGTACAACGCCTTCGCCACGGCGCACGCGCTGATCATGATCTTCTTCATGGTCATGCCGGCCCTGATCGGCGGTTTTGCCAACTGGATGGTGCCCATCATGATCGGCGCCCCGGACATGGCGTTCCCGCGCATGAACAACATCTCGTTCTGGCTGCTGCCGCCGGCTTTCATCCTGCTGCTTATCTCGATGTTCGTGCCGAGCGCGCCTGGCGCCTACGGCGTCGGCGGCGGCTGGACGCTCTATCCGCCGCTTTCGACCTCCGGTCAGCCCGGTCCGGCCATGGATCTGGCGATCCTGTCGATCCACATCGCCGGCGCGTCCTCGATCCTGGGTGCCATCAACTTCATCACCACCATCTTCAACATGCGCGCGCCAGGCATGACGCTGCACAAGATGCCGCTGTTTGCTTGGTCGGTGCTGGTCACCGCATTCCTGCTGCTGTTGTCGCTTCCGGTCCTTGCCGGCGGCATCACCATGCTGCTTACCGACCGCAATTTCGGCACGACCTTTTTCGCTCCCGATGGCGGCGGCGATCCGCTGCTGTTCCAGCACCTGTTCTGGTTCTTCGGCCATCCGGAAGTGTATATCCTGATCCTGCCGGGCTTCGGCATCATCAGCCATATCGTCTCCACCTTCTCGCGCAAGCCGGTGTTCGGCTATCTCGGCATGGCCTACGCCATGGTCGCGATCGGCGCGGTCGGCTTCATCGTCTGGGCGCACCACATGTACACGACCGGCCTGTCGCTCGACACGCAGCGCTACTTCGTCTTCGCCACCATGGTCATCGCGGTGCCGACGGGCGTGAAGATCTTCTCCTGGATCGCGACGATGTGGGGCGGATCGATATCGTTCAAGCCGCCGATGCTGTGGGCGCTGGGCTTCATCTTCCTGTTCACGATCGGTGGTGTTACCGGGGTTCAGCTGGCCAATGCCGGTCTCGACCGGTCGCTGCACGACACCTATTTCGTGATCGCGCACTTCCATTACGTGCTGTCGCTGGGGGCGGTGTTCGCCATCTTCGCCGGCTGGTACTACTGGTTCCCGAAGATGACCGGCTACATGTATTCGCCCGTCATCGCCAACACCCATTTCTGGGTCATGTTCGTCGGCGTCAACCTTGTCTTCTTCCCGCAGCACTTCCTCGGCCTTGCCGGCATGCCGCGCCGCACCATCGACTATCCGGACGCGTTTGCGGGCTGGAACATGGTGTCGTCCTACGGTTCGTATATTTCGGCCGTCGGCGTGGTGATCTTCCTCTATGGCGTGTTCGAAGCCTTCCAGAAGAAGCGGATCGCTGGCGCCAATCCATGGGGCGAGGGCGCAACGACGCTGGAATGGCAGCTGCCGTCGCCGCCGCCGTTCCACCAATGGGAGCAGCTGCCGAAGATCAAATAAGGCGGCAGCCCGGAATCGAAACCGCCGGCCTGCCGGCGGTTTCGGCCAAACGGAATATGGATTTGAGTACGCATGGCCCTTGTCGACGAAACCAGCATTGACGAAGCGGGCTTCCGCATGTCGGAAGCGACGGCGGGTGATTTCTTCGCCCTCCTGAAGCCGCGCGTCATGTCGCTGGTGGTGTTCACCGCCTTTGTCGGACTGGTCGCGGCACCCGTGACCATCAATCCGCTGCTGGCGGTGATCGCGATCCTGGCTATTGCCATCGGGGCTGGTGCCTCCGGCGCGCTCAATATGTGGTACGATGCCGATATCGACGCGGTGATGACACGCACCGCCACCCGCCCGGTGCCGGCCGGCCGCATCCAGCCCCACGAGGCGTTGAGCTTTGGGTTGGTGCTTTCGGTTTTGTCGGTGATGACGCTCGGCGTGCTGGTCAACTGGCTGTCGGCGGCGCTGCTGGCCTTCACCATCTTCTTCTATGCCGTCGTCTACACAATGTGGCTGAAGCGCTGGACGCCGCAGAACATCGTCATCGGCGGTGCTGCCGGCGCCATTCCGCCCGTGATCGGCTGGGCCGCGGTGACCGGCACGGTCAGCCTGGAGAGCGTCGTCCTGTTCCTCATCATCTTCCTGTGGACGCCGCCGCATTTCTGGGCGCTGGCGCTGTTCAAGTCGCAGGATTATGAACGCGCCGGCATCCCGATGATGCCCAATGTCGCCGGCCCGGCGTCGACCCGCCGTCAGATCTTCGCCTATGCTCTGGTGCTGGCCCCGGTCGGTGTGCTGCCGTGGCTGCTTGGCTACACCACGCCGTTCTATGGCGTGGCTGCCCTGCTGCTCGGGCTCGGCTTTGTCTGGTATGCGTGGAAAGTGCTTGGCATGTCCGACGACGATCGCGCGATGAAGCCAGCCAAGGCGTTGTTCGGCTATTCGCTGCTCTATCTCTTCGCCATCTTCGCCGTCTATCTCGCCGACAGCGTCGTCGAACGTGCACTTGCGGTGGGTGGAGCATGAGCATGATCGAAGACAAGCTCGAAACGGTCACCTTGACCGAACGCCAGCGGAAGGCCCGGCGCAACCGCTCGGTCGCCATCGGCGTAGCCTTGGCCGTGCTGGTCGTTATCTTCTATATCGCGACGATCGTGAAGTTCGGTCATAACCTCTCTGGCACGATGTGAGGCGGGAGATGGGTGTCGACACGAGCGCCAAACCGGCCGGGCACAACAGCAACCGCCTTGTTGCGGCCGTCTGCCTTGCCTTCTTCACCGGCATGATCGGCATGGCCTATGCCGCGGTGCCGCTGTACAAGATGTTCTGCCAGGCGACAGGCTATGGCGGCACGACGCAACGCGTCGAGAAGCAGTATGCCGGCCGCGTGCTCGATCGCGAGATCACCGTCCGCTTCGATGCCAATATCGCCGGCGTGCCGTGGGATTTCCAGCCGGTCCAGCGCTCGATGACCATGAAGATCGGCGAGACGGTGCAGGCGCACTATCAGGCGACCAACAAGTTCGATCGCCCCATCACCGGCCGCGCCACCTTCAATGTCCAGCCTGAACTGGCGGGTCCCTATTTCAACAAGGTCGAATGCTTCTGCTTCACCGACACCACGCTGAAGCCCGGCGAAACGCTTGACATGCCGGTCCTGTTCTACGTGGACCCCGATATCGTCAACGTGCCGGAACTGAAGGACGTGAAGACGATCACCCTGTCCTACACGATGTTTCCGGTCGAGAAGAACAAGCCGGTCGCATCGTCGGAGCCGGTCCAGGGCAACAGCAAGACAATTTCAAATACCGAAGGAAATCTCGGGGGTTGATATGGCAGACGCGCACGCAAAACATCACGACTATCATCTCGTCGACCCGAGCCCGTGGCCTTTCCTGGGATCGATAGGGGCGCTCGTCACCGCCTTTGGCGGCGTTTGCCTCATGGAATACCTGAAGGGCGGCTCGTTCCCGATCTTCGGCTTCAACATCGCCAATCCGTGGCTGTTCTTCATCGGCCTCGCGATCGTCCTCTACACCATGTTCGCCTGGTGGTCGGACACGATCAAGGAAGCGCATGAGGGCCATCATACGCGGGTCGTGTCGTTGCATCTGCGCTATGGCATGATCATGTTCATCGCCTCCGAGGTGATGTTCTTCGTCGCGTGGTTCTGGGCCTATTTCGATGCCAGCCTGTTTCCGAGCGAAGCCCATCAATATGCCCGCACCGCGTTCACCGGCGGCGTCTGGCCGCCGAAGGGCATGGAGGTTCTCGATCCTTTCCATCTGCCGCTCTACAACACCGTGATCCTGCTGTTGTCGGGCACCACGGTCACCTGGGCGCACCACTCCCTTATCCACGGTGATCGCAAGGGCCTGATCAACGGGCTGGTGCTGACCGTCGGCCTCGGCATGCTGTTTACCATGGTGCAGGCCTACGAGTACATGCATGCTCCGTTCGCCTTCAAGGATTCCATCTATGGCGCCACCTTCTTCATGGCGACCGGCTTCCACGGCTTCCATGTCATCATCGGCACCATCTTCTTGGCCGTCTGCCTGATCCGGGCCATGAAGGGCGATTTCACGCCCAAGCAGCATTTCGGTTTCGAGGCTGCCGCATGGTACTGGCATTTCGTCGACGTGGTCTGGCTGTTCCTGTTCGCCTCGATCTATGTCTGGGGATCGGTCGGCGCGGTAATCGAAGCCCATTGATACCGGTCTGATGACTTTGAAGGGGCGGCTGCGGCAACGTGGCCGCCTTCTTCTTTTCGGTGCAATAAGATCCGGCTGCGAGGGCGCGCAGTGTCGATGCCGGCGGCATGATCATGATCCACGGCCAGCCGAACGGATTCGGCGGCTGCTTCAATTGGTCGGCTGGACCGACGGCGGCATTGCCGTTACGGACTCCGGCATGGACGAAGTCTGGGCAGTGGTGGTCGATGGAACACCCATCGGAACACCCATCAGGATTGAGCGGTAAAGCAATGAGCGACGACAAGGCGATCTGGCCTCCGATCGACCCTATTTCGGCGGGCTTGCATGGACGCTGCCCGCGCTGCGGCGAGGGGCGGCTGTTTTCCGGCTTTCTCACCGTAGGCAAACGCTGCACCAATTGCGGCCTTGATTATTCCTATGCCGATGCCGGCGACGGGCCCGCGGTTTTCGTCATCCTGATCATCGGCTTCATCATCGTCGGCCTGGCGCTCTGGGTCGAAGTGACGCTGAGCCCGCCGCTCTGGCTGCATCTGCTGGTCTGGATCCCGCTGGCGCTGGTGCTGTGCCTGACGGCGCTCCGGCTGATCAAGGGGGTGCTGCTTACGCTACAGTACCGCAACAAGGCGGCCGAGGGCCGGCTGGATCGCGGCGAATGACCGACATGTCCGCCAAAGACGGCGGTCGTTCGCGGCCAGGATCGGTATTGCTGCTCGGCATTGGCGTCGTCCTGCTCCTGATCCTGCTGGCGCTCGGCACTTGGCAAGTCCAGCGCCTGCACTGGAAGGAAGGTCTTCTCCAGACCATCGACCAGCGCACCCACTCGCGGCCGCTCCCGCTGGCCGAGGTGGAGAAACAATTCGCCTCGACTGGGGACGTCGACTACACGCCGGTGACGGTGACCGGCACGTTCCTGCATTCCGGCGAGCGGCATTTCTACGCGACATGGGAAGGCGAAGCCGGCTTCAACGTCTACACGCCGCTGGCCCTCGACGATGGCCGCTTCGTCCTGATCAATCGCGGTTTCGTGCCATACGATCTGAAGGATGCCGCCAAGCGCGCCAAGGGACAGGTCGCGGGCAAGGTCACGGTCACCGGCCTCGCTCGCAATCCGCTGCCGGCAAAGCCGTCGATGATGCTTCCCGACAACGACGTGGCGAAGAACATCTTTTACTGGAAGGACCGTGACGTGATGGCGGCGAGCGCTGGCTTGCCGGCGAGCGCCAAGCTGGTGCCAATCTTCATCGACGCCGACAAGACGCCGAATCCGGGCGGTTTGCCCATCGGCGGTGTCACCATCATCGACCTGCCGAACAGCCATCTGCAATATGCTATGACCTGGTATGGGCTTGCCGCGGCACTTGCCGCCGTTCTCATCCTGCGGCTTCGCAGGCCAGCGAAAGAGGAATGAGCGCGACCGACCCGCTTGAAGGGCCATCGCCCTTGACAGGACGGGGGTAGGCACCTCATTTCGGCTCTGATCAAACGGCCCGGATTCATGCTTCAGACCACGACAAAGCCTTCTCTGACGATCCGCCTCTGCCAGCCGCGCGGTTTTTGCGCCGGCGTCGACCGTGCTATCCAGATCGTCGTGCTGGCGCTGAAGAAATATGGCGCGCCGGTCTATGTCCGCCATGAGATCGTGCACAACCGCTATGTCGTCGAGGGTCTGCAAAGCCTTGGCGCCGTCTTCATCGAGGAACTTTCCGAGATTCCGGCCGAACATCGGCAGTCGCCGGTCGTCTTTTCCGCGCATGGCGTGCCGAAGTCGGTACCGGCGGATGCCCAGGCGCGCAATTTGTTCTATCTCGACGCCACCTGTCCGCTGGTCTCCAAGGTCCACAAGCAAGCGATGCGCCACCAGCGGCTCGGCCGCCACGTGCTCCTGATCGGCCATGCCGGACACCCCGAGGTGATCGGCACGATGGGACAATTGCCGGAGGGCGCGGTAACGCTGATCGAGACCGAAGCCGATGCCGCGAGGCTTGCGCCGGCGGACCCGAAGGCGCTCGGCTTCGTCACCCAGACCACGCTATCGGTCGAGGACACGGCCGGCATCATCCGCGCGCTGCAGGACCGCTTTCCCGACCTGCAGGCGCCGGCGGCGGAATCGATCTGCTATGCCACCACGAACCGTCAGGAAGCGGTCAAGGATACCGCCGCGGGCGCCGATCTCTACCTGATCGTCGGCGCGCCCAATTCCTCCAATTCGCGGCGTCTTGTCGAAGTGGCTGAGCGTGCCGGCGCCACCATGTCGCTTCTCGTGCAGCGCGCCGCCGAGATTCCGTGGGACGACATCGGAGACATCTCGACGCTCGGTCTGTCGGCGGGGGCATCCGCCCCGGAGATCATCGTCGACGAGATCATCGATGCGTTCCGCCAGCGCTTCGATGTCACGATCGACCTGGCCATCACGGCCACCGAAACGGAGGATTTTCCCGTCATGCGGGTACTGCGCGATGTCGAACTGACGGCGGCCGACATGGCTTTCGTCAACGGGGCGCCGTAAGGCACATGGCGGTCTACACCGACGTTGCGGAAGGCGAACTCGGCGCATTCCTGAAGCACTACCCAGTCGGCGATCTCCTGTCCTACAAGGGCATCGCGGAGGGCACCGAGAACTCGAATTTTTTGCTGCACACCTCCAGCGGCTCCTACATCCTGACGCTCTATGAAAGACGGGTCGAAAAGGCGGATCTGCCGTTTTTCCTCGGGTTGATGGGTCATCTCGCCAAAAAGGGCGTGTCCTGCCCGCTGCCGGTAACCGCGCATGACGGCAGCGTCATCGGCACGCTGGCGGGCCGGCCGGCCGTCATCATCACTTTCCTCGAGGGTCTCTCGCTCCGGCGACCGACATCCATCCATTGCGCCGAGGTCGGCAAGGCGCTGGCCTCCCTGCACCTGGCCGGTTCCGACTTTCCGATGATCCGCCCCAATGCGCTCGCAATCGACGGCTGGCGCAAGCTCTGGTCGGCAGCTCGCGACCGTGCCGATGAGGTCGAGCCGGGCCTTGCGGCCGAAGTCGACGCCGACTTCGCCGACTTCGAGCGGAATTGGCCGAAGGGTCTCCCGGAAGGCATCATCCACGCCGATCTTTTCCCGGACAATGTGTTCTTTCTCGGCGAGAAGCTCTCCGGCTTGATTGATTTTTATTTCGCTTGCAACGACCTCTACGCCTATGACGTCGCCACATGCCTGAACGCCTGGTGTTTCGAGAAGGATTTTTCCTTCAATCTCACCAAGGGCAAGGCGCTGCTTGCCGGCTACCAAGGTGTGCGGCCTCTGAGCAATCAGGAAAAGGCGGCACTTCCGATGCTGGCACGGGGCTCGGCGCTGCGTTTCATGCTGACCCGGCTGTATGACTGGCTGACCGTTCCCGATGGCGGGCTGGTAATGAAACGCGATCCGACCGAATACATCAGGAGAATGCGGTTTCATCGGACGATCAAATCTGCTTCGGAATATGGGCTGGCATGAGCAAACACGTTGAGATCTTCACCGATGGCGCCTGTTCGGGCAATCCTGGCCCGGGCGGCTGGGGCGCGATCCTGCGCTTCAACGGCGCCACCAAGGAACTATCGGGTGGCGAGGCCGAGACGACCAACAACCGTATGGAATTGCTTGCCGCCATCTCGGCGCTGAATGCGCTCAAGGAACCTTGCACGGTCGATCTTCACACCGACAGCAAATATGTCATGGACGGCATTTCAAAGTGGATCCATGGCTGGAAGAAGAACGGCTGGAAGACCGCCGACAAGAAGCCCGTCAAGAACGGCGAACTCTGGCAGGCGCTGGATGAAGCCAATCGGCGTCACAAGGTCACCTGGATCTGGGTCAAGGGCCATGCCGGCCATACCGAGAACGAACGCGCCGACGAACTTGCTCGTGAGGGCATGGCGCCGTTCAAGAAGGGCCCGGTCAGGCTTGTTTCTACCCCACCCAAGCCGGTCTCGCAGTCCAAACAGCCGGCGGTGGCAAAGGCGCGGCGTTCGACCCAAAGCTATTGAATTCCGGGGCGGCACCATCCCCAGGCTGGGATCTCTGTCATGCCGGGCCTGCGCTATGTGACGCATCCCCAGGTTCAGGTGGACGCCAAGATTCCGGTGCCGGAATGGGACGACGCGCGCCGAATTGTCCACGGGTGGCGGCCGATCGGCAGGCCGGCACAGCCGCAGATCCTCAGCGGATCAGCAGCGCCGTACCGTAGAGTCCGAAAGCGAACACTGTGTGTGACACCAGATTCAGCGCCCGTACCTTCATCGGGTTGGGCCGCTTCGACGCTGCCCAGCCCGCGCCCATGCCGGGCGCCAGCAGGAACCAGCCGGCGCCGACCGTGACCATGCCGAGGATGAAAGCCGGCAGGAAAGTCGGCGCGACAAGCCAGCCCGCTCCGGCCACCACGACAAGGATGATGCCGTAGACGATGCCGACAAAATAGTGAAAGGCCCAGCCCAAAGCCGATTCGTGTACATAGGGCGTCGCATCGCCAATATCGTCGTGAAAGACTTTTTCGCGTAAATGCCAGACCCAGCGGCCAACGGGGGCCCAGTTCGGCCGTGCTTGACCGAACATCTTGTAGAGAAGAAAGGCCCAGATATCCATCAGTAGCGTGGCGCCGACGCCGATCGCCACGCTACGCCAGACGATGTCGAACGTCATGGTCAGAGCAGTTCGAGGATCTTGGCGGCGCCGGATTCATCGACGCCGGGCTTGGTCTCGACATTGAGGGCGGTGACCTTGCCGTCATCGACGATCATTGAAAACCGCTTCGACCGAAGACCCATGCCTCCGCCGGAGAAGTCGGCGTCGAGGCCGATCGCCTTGGCGAAGTCGCCATTGCCGTCGGCGAGGAACAGGATCTTGCCTTCACCGCCGGTGAAGCGTGCCCAGGCGCCCATGACATGGACGTCGTTGACCGAAACCACGGCGACCGTATCGACACCGCGCGCCAGGATGGCGTCGCGGTTCTCCAGGTAGCCCGGCAAATGATTGTTGCTGCAGGTCGGCGTGAAGGCGCCAGGCACAGCAAACAGCACGACCTTCTTTCCCGCAAAAATCTCGGCCGTCGTGATCGGCTTGGGACCGTCGGCAGTCATCGTCTTGAACGTCGTATCGGGCAGTCTGTCGCCAGCGGAAATGGTCATGAGTTCCTCGCTTGGGAGAATGGGGAAGGACGTAGCCTTGGGTAGCGAACTATGCGGTTTCCCGCAACCATCGCGGAGGGCTGGATCAAGGGAAAGGCAAGAGCCCTTCGACCGCGCCTGCCGAACTCGTCAGTGTATAGTGAAGTCCGCCATCCGTGGGGGTCGTCGATGGCCGGTCGAGGATCGGCACAGTGAAGACCAGCTTGCCGTTCTTCTGGCTGCGGGCCGGCGAACCGAACATGTAATCGCGGTCTCCTGCAACGAAGAAGTCAGCCGCTTCCGGATCGCCGGGAAAGCTCGCCTCCACAACCAGCGTTTCATGGTCGCCCGGCAGCACGTTGATGCCGAAGTCGGATCTTGCCGGCGCGGGCAAGGCGGCGAAGCTCGCCTTGACCAGCTCCGCGTCCTCGGCATTGTCCGGGTCGGAGCCGGGGTCGACGGTCAGCCGCGTCTGCACAGGGATGCATATCGTCTCGCAAATGCCGAGGAAAATGTCGGCGTCGATGACGGACGGATCCTTCGCGGCCGACAGCGTGAACGTCACCGGCAGCGAGACCGGATAGTCGTAGCCCGCCCATTTGCCGTAGCCGTCGTCATGACGCTTCGGCGCCGGGAAGGAAAGGCTGGCATCGGAAATGTTGGTGCTGGCCGAGATATCGAGTTGCGGCGGCACGCCCGCGTCGCCCGGGTCGCGCCAATAAGTCTTCCAGCCAGGCTTGAGCGCTATGTCGAGAACGCCTCGGATGCGGCCGGCATCGTCGGGCTTGCCGCTCGTCACCAGCCGTACCTTGCCGCCTTCGCTGTTGTACCAGGCGGACGAAGAGGCGGCGGCTGGGAGTGTGATTGCCGATCCGATAACGGCGCCGAGCAACAGGATTTTCAAGCTTTGCATGTGATGATTTGATCGTCCGTTCATGGCCGTGCAATGATTTCATGGGCTTGCCGGTATCATATTTGCGTGACCTTTGCCGCAGGTAATGATCGGCCTGCGGCACGGGCTTGGTCGAAAACCGGCGCGGTACATCTTTTCGGCGCCCGGGAAACGCGTTACCCTCTGATCATGGACTTGTTGCGCCACAAGAAGACGGCCGCCGGCAGCGGCTTTCTCGACGATCAGTTCCTCATTGCCATGCCTGGCATGAAGGACGACCGTTTCACGCGCTCGGTCATCTATATCTGCGCCCACAGCGATGAGGGCGCGATGGGCCTGATCATCAACCAGACGCAGCAGATGCTCTTTCCGGACCTTTTGGTGCAACTTGGCATCATGAACGAGCACGAGGCGATCCGGTTGCCCGCCCGTACCCGTGATTTCGTCGTTCGCAATGGCGGGCCCGTCGACCGAAGCCGCGGCTTCGTGCTGCATACGGGCGATTACCGGGTGGAGTCTTCGTTGACCGTTTCCGACGATGTCTGCCTGACCGCGACCGTCGACATATTGCGCGCCATATCGTCGGGCCGGGGACCCCGTCACGCGCTGATGGCGCTGGGCTATTCGGGTTGGGGCGCCGGCCAGTTGGAAACCGAGATAGCCGAAAACGGCTGGCTGACTTGTCCGGCCACTCCGGAGCTTCTGTTCGATACCGACATCGAGCGCAAATACGACCGGATTCTCGCCTCGATCGGCATCGACCTCGCGCATTTGAGTGTAGCGGCCGGCCACGCCTGAGCTCCAGCGGCGTGAAAGCCAACTACGCCTGCGTCAGCGGATACTGTTCCTTCAGCGTCTTCAGCACCTGATCCCCGGGCATCGGGGCGCCGAACATGAAGCTCTGCACATATTCGCAGCCCATCTGGCGCAGCTCCAGCGCGTCGCGCTCGTCCGAAATGCCTTCGGCGACCACCGACAGGCCGAGCTCATGCGCCATGCTGACCATGGATTTGAGCAGCACGGCGCGTTTGGGCGTGCTGTCGTCCACGAAACTCTTGTCGATCTTGATCGTGTCGAAGGGAAAGCGCGTCAGGTAGGCCAGCGAAGAATAGCCGGTACCGAAATCGTCCAGCGACAGGCCGATGCCGAGCTGCTTCAGCTTGGTCAGCACATGGGCAGTCTGCTCGGGATTGTCCATAACCAGCGATTCCGTGAGCTCGAGCCGGAAGCAGCGCGGCTTCAGATTGGCTCGCGCAATCACGGAGCGGACGTCGCTGACCAGGTCGCGGCGGATGAGCTGGCGGCTGGAAAGGTTGACCGAAACCGACAGCGGCGCGTCGCCGATCTGCTTTTGCCATGCCGCCAGATCCTCGGCGGCTTGCTGCATGGCGAACAGCCCAAGCTGTACGATCAGCCCGCAGCTTTCGGCGACCGGAATGAAATCCGCCGGCGGGATCATGCCGCGGCGCGGATGGTCCCAGCGCAGCAATGCCTCGAAGCCGGCGACGCTGCCGTCTTCCAGCCGAACGATCGGCTGGTAGGCAAGCGTGAATTCGCGCCGTTCGATGGCACGGCGCAGGTCGGATTCGAACTGCAGCCGATCGGTGCCGACGGTGCGGAAGGCCGGGCGGAACGGTTCGATCCTGTCGCCGCCGAAGCGTTTGGCCTGATGCATGGCAAGCTCGGCGTCCTTGACCATGTCCTCGGCCGAGGTCTGCGCCGAGGTCCAGGTGATCAGCCCGATCGAGGCGGTCAGCACGATCTCGCGCTTGGCAAAGGTGATCGGGGCGTTGATGGCATGCTTGATGGCGTCCGCCACCGCCGCGATGCGGGCCGGGTCCTGCTCGGAAAGCAGCATCAAGGCGAACTGGTCGCCGGCGAAGCGTGACAGCGAGTCCTTCGGCTTCAAGAGCCGGTGCAGGCGTCGCGCGATGGTGAGCAGGATGGTGTCGCCGGCCGAGATGCCGAGCCCGTCATTGACCTGCTTGAAGCGGTCGATGTCGATGACGAAGACGGTCGGGCGCACCTTCTCTTCGGTCCGTGCGATCGAGATGATCGCCTCGAGCCGGTTCATGAACAATTCGCGATTGGGCAGGCCGGTGAGGTTGTCGTGCACCGCGTCGTGCAGCAGCCTCTCCTCGGATTTTTTCTGCTCGGTGACGTCAACCATGGTGCCGACACAGCGGATGACCTCACCGTCCGATCCGATAACCGGGCGCGCGCGCAGCGCAAACCAGTGATAGTGGCCGTCGGCGCCGCGCAACCGGAAGTTCTGCGCCACCTTGCCGCGACGGTGCTCGAGCACCACGTCGAGCGTGGTGCGGAACGTGTCGCGGTCATCGACATGCAGCACCGGCAGCCAGTTGCGGGCTGCACCCCCCAGGCTGTTAGGGGCGAGGCCGAGCTGGATGCTGACGTCGGGCTTGGTGACGACGCGGTCGCGCAGCACGTCCCAGTCCCACACCGTGTCGCCCGAGCCGGCCACCGCCAGCGCCTGCCGCTCGAGGTCGGAGAACAGACCCTGGTGCAGCGCGCCGCCGGCAAAGGCATGCTGCATGACGGTGAAGCCGATCAGCAGGATGATGAGGATCAGACCGCCGCCAAGCGCCGGCTGGGCGATGTCGTTGTCGAGCATGCCGGTTATCGCCATCCACGATCCGCATAGCCACAACAGCACCATCACCCAACTGGGCACCAGCATGATGGCACGGTCATAGCCGCGTATGCCGAGGAAGATGATCAGGCCGAGCCCGGTCAGCGCGGTGGCGGCGAAGGACAGCCTGGCGATGCCCGCGGCGACCGCCGGGTCGACGATGGCGACGCCGGCGATCAAGAGCAGCCCGAGGATCCAGACCAGCGCCCCATAGCTGAAATGGCCGTGCCATCGGTTGAGGTTGAGATAGGCGAACAGGAACACCACGAAGGTCGCCGCCAGGGCCACCTCCGTTCCCGCCCGCCACATCTGCTCGTTGCCGGGCGATATCTCGATGATCTTGTTGAGGAAGCCGAAATCGACGCAGATATAGGCAAGCACGGCCCAGGCGAGTGCTGCGGTCGCAGGGAACATGGAGGTTCCCTTGACCACGAACAGGATGGTCAGGAACAGCGCGAGAAGCCCGGCGATGCCGATGACGATGCCGCGGAACAGCGTGTAGGAATTGACTGAGTCCTTGTAGGATTCCGGGTCCCAGAGATAGACCTGCGGCAGCTTGGGCGAGGCGAGTTCGGCGATGAAGGTGATCACCGTCCCCGGGTTCAGCGTCACCCGGAAGACGTCGGCGTCCGGGCTGCTCTGGCGGTCGAGCGCAAAGCCTTCGCTGGGCGTGATGGCGGCGATACGGGTCGAGCCGAGATCCGGCCAGAAGATGCCGGAATTGACCAGTCGGAAATGCGGCGCCACGATCAGCCGGTCGAGCTGCTGGTCGGTGGTATTGGCAAGCGCGAACACGGCCCAGTCGCCGGTGGAACGGGCGTCATTGGCCTCGACCTCGATGCGTCGCACGATGCCGTCGGGTCCGGGCGCGGTTGAAACCTGGAAGTTTTCGCCCTGGTTCCGGTAAATTTCCACGGCGCCGGACAGATCGAGCGCGACATCGTCGCGAGCGATCTTGATCGGTTCGACGGCAAAGGCCGAGGACGCCGCGTACAGCGTCAGGATCGTCGCGAGGACAAAGGCGAACAGCGGCCCGTTGCGCAGGAATTTCGTCAAAAATCAGTCCTTCGTTCCAGCGCCTGGCGGATCGTCCGCGATCCGGGCGTAGAGGTAATGGTCCTGCCAGATGCCATTGATCCTGAGGTAGGATCGCAGAAGTCCTTCGCGCCGGAATCCGGCTTTTTCAAGCACACGGATCGACCTGATATTGTCGGGAATACAGGCCGCTTCGATCCGGTGCAACCTCAGCGTATCGAAGGCGAAGCGGGTCACGACCTTGACGGCGTCGGTCATCAGGCCACGGCCGCCGAAGCGCTCGCCGATCCAGTAGCCGACATGCCCGCTCTGCGAGACCCCGTGGCGTATGTTGCCGAGCGTAATTCCGCCAGCCAACCTGCCGCTCGACTTCTCGAATATGAAGAAGGCGATCGCGGTTCCCTGCGCATAGTCCTCGCGGTAGCGGCTGATGCGCAGCCGCCATGCCGCCCGGTCAAGCTCGTCCGGCGCCCAGCGCGGCTCCCATGGTTCGAGGAATGCCCGGCTCTCGCCGCGCACAGTCGACCACTCCCGGTAGTCATTGGTGAACGGCACGCGCAGCGTCACGCGGTCGCCCTTCAGTGCCGGCAGGTCGCGGCGAAAGAAAGGGAGCGCGAACACGGCGCTTGTGCGGGCTTAGACGGCGAGCTTGCGGGCCGTGGTGGGCGTGCCCGGAAGCGAATCGAGGATCGCTTCGTATGGCGCCAGCGTACCCACAGGCCCTACAGCGGTAAGCGTCGGTTTGGTCGAGAACAGCCGTGACGACAGGTCGGTCAAACGATCGACCGTCAGCGCCGACAGCCGCTCCATCAGTTCCTCCTTGGCGATCGGCCGGCCGAACAAGAGCAGCTGTCGCGCGATCTGCGAGGCGCGGCTGGCCGGGCTTTCCGCCGACATGATCAGACCTGCGCGGTATTGCGCGCGCGCCCGGTCGAGCTCTTCCTGCAGGATGTTCTCGCCGGCCTTCTGCAATTCCTCGATGATGACGGGCACCAGTTCGGCGATGTCGCTCTGCCCGGTCGCGGCATGGACGCCGAATATGCCGGTATCGGAAAAGCCCCAGTGGAAGGCATAGACCGAATAGCACAGGCCACGCTTTTCGCGGACTTCCTGGAACAGCCTGGACGACATGCCGCCGCCGAGGATCATCGACAGCACCTGCGAGGCGTAGAAATCGCGCACATGGTAGGCGCGGCCTTCGAAGCCCAGCACGATCTGCGCGTCCATCAGGTCGCGGTCCTCGCGGAAATCGCCGCCGACATATTGCGCATATTGCGGGATGGTGTTGTCGGCCTTGGTGCGGAAGCCGCCGAGCTGCTTTTCCACTTCGCGCACGAAATTGTCGTGCTTGATGTCGCCGGCGGCCACGATCACCATGCGTTCGGCGCCATACTGGCGCTCGATGAAATCGTGCAATTGCTTCGAGGTAAAGGATTTGACGGTTTCCGGCGTGCCCAGAATCGAGCGGCCGATGGTCTGGTGGCGAAAGGCCGTCTCGGTGAACCGGTCGAACACGATGTCATCGGGCGTGTCGTGCGCGGCGCCGATTTCCTGCAGGATCACGTGCTGCTCGCGTTCGAGCTCCTGCGGATCGAATTCCGATTCCTGCAGGATGTCGGCAAGAATGTCGACGGCCAGCGGCACGTCGTCGGAGAGCACCCTGGCATAGTAGGATGTGGTCTCGACGCTGGTGGCGGCGTTGATCTCGCCGCCCACGTCCTCGATCTCCGATGCGATCTCGAAGGCTGTTCGCCGCTTTGTGCCCTTGAACGCCATGTGCTCGAGCAGATGGGCCATGCCATGCTCTTCGTCACGTTCATTGCGGGCACCCGACTTGACCCAGGCACCCAGGGCAACCGATTCGATGCTTGGAAGGGTTTCGGTGGCGACTGTCAGGCCGTTCGACAGACGGCTTACCTCAACACCCATATGGTTCGTACTCCTTAACGCGCCGCTCGCGCACGGCGGCTGACGTAATCTTCCACCATTTTCAGGTCGGATGGAAGTACCGTGTATTTTTCCTCCGATGTCATCAACCCACCTAGCCATGCGGGCAGCGCGGGTGACACGCCGCTGGCGGCCTCGACGGCAGCCGGGAATTTTGCTGGGTGCGCAGTGCCCAGCACCACCATCGGCACGGCATTCGAAGCCTTGCCGGCCGCGACATGCACGGCTGCCGCGGTATGCGGATCAAGCAGGTAGTTGCTGGCCGCGAGCGTCGAGCGGATCGTCGCGGCGACCTCGTCCATATCTGCGCGGCCGGCATCGAATTCGGCTCGCATCCCTGCGATTTCCGTGGCTTCTATGGTGAAGGCGCCGGATTGTTTGAGCCCGGCCATGTAGCGCCGCACAGTCGCCGGGTCGCGGCCCGACGCCTCGAACAGCAGGCGCTCGAAATTCGACGACACCTGAATGTCCATGGAAGGCGAGGTGGTCGCGAACACGCCCTTGGTGCGGTATTCGCCGGTCGCGAAAGTGCGTGCCAGTATGTCGTTGTCGTTGGTGGCGATGACCAGCCGATCGATCGGCAGGCCCATTTTTTTGGCGGCGTAACCGGCAAAGATATCGCCGAAATTCCCTGTGGGCACGGTGAAGGAGACGGGGCGATCGGGCGCGCCGAGCGACAGGGCCGAGGAGAAATAATAGACGATCTGGGCCATGATGCGGGCCCAGTTGATTGAATTCACCCCCGACAGCGAGACACGGTCGCGAAAGCCGTGATCGTTGAACATGTCCTTGAGCATGCCCTGGCAATCGTCGAAATTGCCTTCGATCGCCAGGGCATGCACGTTCTCAGCCTTCGATGTCGTCATCTGCCGTTGCTGCACCGGCGACACGCGGCCATGCGGGAAGAGAATGAAGATGTCGGTGCGGCTGCGCCCGGCGAAGGCGTCTATCGCTGCTCCGCCGGTGTCGCCCGATGTGGCTCCGACGATGGTGGCATGCTGGTTGCGTTCGGCGAGCACATGGTCCATCAGCCGGGCGAGCAGCTGCATCGCGACATCCTTGAAGGCGAGCGTAGGTCCATGGAAGAGTTCGAGGATAAAAGCGTTGGGGCCGGTCTGGACCAGCGGGCAGACAGCCTCGTGGCGGAAGGTGGCATAGGCCTCCCGCACCAGACGCTCGAACACGGGAGCCGGGATTTCGTCGCCAAGAAACGGCGACAGCACGCGGATGGCCAGCTCGGGATAGGCCAAGCCGCGCATGGCGCGGATCTCGGCCATCGAGAATTGCGGCCACTGGCGCGGCACATAGAGCCCGCCGTCGCGTGCCAGGCCTGTCAGGACGGCATCGCAAAACCCAAGCGCGGGCGCCTCGCCGCGGGTACTCACATATTGCATCGTCACAATTCCGTTACTGCCTTGGGTTTTCGACCCACGCAAGGTGGTTAATTTCTACGCTGGCTCAGTCGCATTTTTGCCGCGCGGTTGATATACGTCACCAGCTTTGCGAGAGGGAAGTGCAGTTTCATGGCGTTTCATACATTCAGCGGTCGCTTTTTCGCGGGTCTTGCGCTCACCGGCTTTATGCTTGCCGCCGCCGGCTGCCAATCAGGCGACAACGGTATGCTGAACCTGGGTTTTGGCAAGAAGGACCCGACCGCGCCACCGCCGCCGCAGGACCCCAAGATTCTGGCCAGCCAGTTGAATGCCTATTGCCCGAGGGTGATGCTTCGCGACGGCACGGCATTCTTCAACACCTACGCCAACGAAGCCCGGAAGCCCAGGCCCAAGCTCAAGAAGACCGGCGACGCCGCGCAGGATGCCGCGGCCCAGGCTGCGGCCGATGCTGCCGCTGCTACTCCGCCGGACGATTCGGCGAGGGTCATTTATCAGGCCTCGATCAGCGACGTGACCCGCGATTGCAGCCGCGCCGACGGACAGCTGACGATGAAGATCGCCGTCGCCGGCAAGATCGTGCCAGGGCCGAAATTCACGCCCGGCACCATCACCATGCCGATCCGCACCGCGGTGATGCATGGCACCGAGGTGCTTTATTCGCAGATCCACCAATATCAGGTCCAGGTTACCGACCCCTCGGTCGCCACGCAGTTCGTCTTCACCGATTCCAACATCGTCGTGCCGGCGCCGACGGCGCAGGACTATCAGGCCTATGCCGGCTATGATGAAAATGCGCCGAAGGCCGCGACCGACAAATCGAAGAAAAACAGGAAGAAAGCCGCCGCGACCAACTAAATCCGCAGGGGTGCTCGTCGGGGCCTAGCGGACGCTCACACGTCCGCCGACCATTCTGATAGGGCGGCCAGCGTGCCGCTCAGATCCGCCCAGCGGCGGATCACCGTCTCGGCGCCCGCCTCCGTCAGCGCATCGGCATGGCCGGGATAGCTATGGGCGGCGCCCGTGAACCCGATGACACGCATTCCTGCCGACCTTGCGCCGGTCACGCCGTGCACGGAATCCTCGATGACGAAAGTGTTTGCCGGATGGGCGCCGAGCTTTTCGGCGGCGAACAGGAACACGTCCGGAGCCGGTTTGGTTTTTCCGGTCGGCGTCTCCATCGCGGAGAAGATGCGCCCGGCAAAGAATGGCAGCAGATGCACCTTCTCCAGCATGAATTCTATCCGCTCCGAGCGTGAGTTGGAGCAGATGCAACGTTGCGCCGTCACCGAGGCGACCGCTTCGCGCACGCCCTCGATGGCACGAACGTCGCTGCGCAGTTTCCGGTCGACCAGCTCTTCGGCGCGATCGATCAGCGAAACCTGGAACGGGATGTTGGACTTCTCCTCAACCCGCATCAGAATGTCCTTGAACGTCAGCCCCGCATAAGTCTCGGCAATCTCCTCGGCCGAGATTTCGTATCCGGACAAGGTCAGGAGCTCGGCCTCGACGCGCGCGGCGATGATTTCGGAATCGACGAGCACGCCGTCGCAATCGAAGATGACAAGGTCTGGCTGGGGCATGGTGATCCGGGCAATGAGAACGGGCAGGCTTCAGGCGGCGCGGCATACACCAACGGGCACGTCGGCGCAAACCGGCGGCGTCCGATCGCTGCCCTTCACCGAATATTTACGCTGATCGGTAACCATAACCGGGAGTAAACAGTAACGCGTGCCTTGGGTGTAAAAATGTCAGCCGTGCGTCTTGTCGACGAGCTTTCCCATGCTCCCCAGCAATCCGAATGGCTGGACACGATCCTGAAGGGCGACTGCGTCGCGGCGCTCGACCGGCTGCCCGAAAAATGCATCGACGTCATCTTCGCCGATCCACCCTACAATCTGCAGCTCGACGGCGACCTGCACCGGCCCGACCAATCCAAGGTCGATGCGGTGGACGACGACTGGGACCGGTTCGAGAGCTTCGAGGCCTACGATGCCTTCACGCGCGCCTGGCTGCTGGCCGCGCGCCGGGTGTTGAAGCCCAACGGCACCATCTGGGTCATCGGCTCCTATCACAACATCTTCCGGGTCGGCGCCAAGATGCAGGATCTCGGCTTCTGGATCCTCAACGACGTCGTCTGGCGCAAGACCAATCCGATGCCGAATTTTCGCGGTCGCCGCTTCCAGAACGCGCATGAGACGATGATCTGGGCCTCCCGCGACCAGAAGGGCAAGGGCTATACCTTCAACTACGAAGCGTTGAAGGCGTCGAACGACGACATACAGATGCGTTCCGACTGGCTGTTCCCGATCTGCACCGGTGGCGAGCGGCTGAAGAACGACAATGGCGATAAACTGCACCCGACGCAGAAGCCGGAGGCGCTGCTCGCCCGCATCATGATGGCCTCGACCAAGCCGGGCGACGTCGTGCTCGATCCCTTCTTCGGCTCCGGCACGACAGGCGCGGTGGCCAAGCGCCTTGGCAGGCATTTTGTCGGCATAGAGCGCGAGCAGGCCTATATCGACGCCGCCAATGAACGCATCGACGCGGTGCGGCCGCTCGACGGCGCGGACCTGACCGTGCTCACTGGCAAGCGCGCCGAGCCTCGCGTCGCCTTCGTCAGCCTGATCGACACCGGGCTGGTGACGCCCGGTGCTACGCTCTACGACGCCAAGAAGCGCTGGGCGGCCAAGGTTCGCGCCGATGGCACGGTGGCGATCGGCGACAGTGCCGGATCGATCCACAAAATCGGCGCCGAAGTTCAGGGCCTGGATGCCTGCAACGGCTGGACCTTCTGGCACTATGAACGCAGCGGCGGCCTGACCCCGATCGACGAACTGCGTCGCATCGCGCGTCTCGGCATGGAAAGGGCAGGGGGCTGACCCTGCCGATTGCCGCGGCTTTGGCGTTGGTTCAAAGTCTCAACGAAGTACTGGAAGCGATTCAAATCACGCCTTGATTCCGAGCCGCTCAAGGTCTGCTTGAAGTGTCTTGGCATCGGTGAACAGCACTGCCTGCCAGCCGGCCGCTTTGGCGCCGTCGACATTCTTCTGGCTGTCGTCGATGAACAGCGTCGCGGACGGTTCGAGCTCGAACGCGGCGACGTGATGGTCGTAGATGTCGCGATCCGGCTTGATCTTGCCGATCTCACCCGAAATGGTGACACCGCGCGGACGATTGAGAAAATCGAAGCGTTTGCGCGCTTCGGCCAGCGTATCGGCGGCGAAGTTGGTCAGCATGGTGACATCGTGGCCGCTGTCGATCAGACCGACCATGATGGCGACGCTGTCGTCATAGGCATGCGGCACCATGTCGTGCCAGTGGCGGCGAAAATTGCGGATGTTTTCCGCGTGATCCGGGTGGTCCGCGATCAGCAGCGTTTCCGCCTCTTCCCATGTCCGGCCGCGGTCCTGCTCGATGTTCCAGTCATGCGTGCAGACATTGTCGAAGAACCACTTTCTCTCCTCGGCATCGGGAATAAGCCGGCTGAACGGGATATTGGGATCGTAGTGGATCAGCACTTTGCCGATGTCGAACACGATGTGGCGGATTTCAGTCATGGGGCCTCTCTGCACTGTTCGGTGACGGCTTTTTTCGTCGCGCCGGGTATCGCAGCCTCGATTGCCTTTTTCATGACAGTGGGCAGCGCTTCACCCGAAATGTCCGACGGCAGCGACCAGAAATGCCCGGCGGGCGTCTCGCCGGTGCTTCGGGCGAGGAAGATTTCGAGCTCGAGCGCAAAATGGGTGAAGACATGCGCGATCCGGCCGGCTTGTCGCCAGTCGCCGGGAAAGGGTGCGGCCGCCGCTGTGGTCGCGCCGTCCAGCCGCGCCGTCCAGCCGGTCGTCGGCACCTCGGTCATGCCGCCGAGCAGCCCTTTGTCGGCGCGTTTGCGCAGAAGAATGGCACCGTCGCTTCGCACGGCGACGAAGGCTGCGCCGCGCCGCAGCGGTTTGTCGGCCTTGGGCAGACGCACCGGGTAATGTTCGGGATCGCCTGAAACGACCGCGCTGCAGCCCTCGCGCAGCGGGCAAAGCATGCAGCGCGGTCGGCGCGGGGTACAGATCGTGGCGCCGAGGTCCATCATCGCCTGGGCGAAATCGCCGGGCCTCGTCGTGGGAACCATGCGCTCGACACGGGCGCGAATGTCGGCCTTGGCTTCGCTGAGCGGCGTGGCAATGGAGAACAGGCGGGTCACGACACGTTCGACATTGCCATCGACGACGGCAGCCGGCCGGTCGAAAGCGATCGCCGCGATCGCCGCCGAAGTATAGGCGCCGATGCCCGGCAATTCCTTCAAGCCGGCTTCCGTATCCGGAAACCGGCCGTCGCGCCCGGCCACCAGATCGGCACAGGCCTTGAGGTTGCGGGCACGGGAATAGTAGCCGAGCCCTGCCCAGGCTTTCATCACGTCCTCGACGGGCGCCGCCGCCAGCGCCGCGACATCAGGCCATTTCTCGACAAAGGCGCGAAAATAGGCCTTCACGGCTTCAACCGTGGTCTGCTGCAGCATGACCTCCGACAGCCAGATCCGGTAAGGATCGGGCCGCACGCCACGGGCATGGTCGCGCGGGGTCACGCGCCACGGCAACTCGCGATGATGCACGTCGTACCATGCGAGCAGGCGGGATGCGGTATCGCCAGCTTTGCTGCTGTCCCCGGACGCAGCTCTGCTGCTGTCACTAGACGCAGCTTTGCTGCTGTCACTAGACGCAGCTTTGCTGCTGCTGTCCTCTGATATGGCCTTGCGGGTCTGCTCGTGCGGTGCCATTGATCTCGTATCGGCCTCGGCCGGGAAGAGTGGAGGTGGGTGGCTGGAGAACGCACATGGCAGGGAAAAAGCCCTTCGGCAATCCCGTTCCGGTGAGCGATCTCGCCACCGCGATCCTCGACCCGGTGCTGCGCAAGCGGGCGGGCATTTCGGTCAGCCTGGTCCAGTCGTGGGAAGAGATTGCCGGTTCGCGCCTGGCCGGCCATTCGCGCCCTGAAAAGATCCAGTGGCCTCGGCGGCTGCACGAAGACGACCCGTTCGAGCCGGCCGTGCTGGTGATCGCCTGCGAGGGCATGGCGGCGCTCCATCTGCAGCATGAGGCCGGCGAGATCATCAATCGCGTCAATGCATTTCTCGGCTTCACGGCCATCGGCCGCATCAGGATAGTGCAGAAGCCGGTTCTAAGTGAAAAGGCGCGGCCGAAACCACCCGTCAGGCCTCTCAATGAGGCGGAAAAATCAAGACTGTCGCACATCGTCGGCAAGATAGAAGACGATGGCCTGCGTGCCTCTCTGGAGCGGCTCGGCGCCACTATTCTGGGACAAAGAAAGTCATAGCACCGTCGCCAATCTCGCGATTTCGTGATTATAAGCTTCAAGTTTCACGATTGGATTGGGGACGGCGATGCCTTAATTCGCGCCAACTCTCGCCTTTTCGTGCCTTTGCGTTGCAAAATCCAACCCCTGTCAGGTGATTCGTATGAACCGTCCTCCGTTCGGCAAAAGCTTGTCCCGCAGAAACCTGCTGTCTTCGCTGGCCGCCATTCCGGTGGTGGCCGTGCTTGCGGCATGCAGCGACTCTGGTGAGGAAGCCAAGGCGGCCGATGTGAAGCCTGCCGCTCCCGCCGCACCCGCGACATCGGCCACGCCGGCCGCCGTCAAGGCGCCGGAGGCTCAAGGCACCGTCGACATGGCCGAACTGCTTAAGCCCGGCGCATTGCCCGACAAGCAACTCGGCAAGGACGACGCCAAGGTCACGATCGTCGAATACGCCTCGATGACCTGCCCGCATTGCGCGCATTTTGCCGAAACCACCTTTCCGGAATTGAAGAAGAAATACATCGATACCGGCAAGGCGCGCTATATTCTGCGCGAATTCCCGTTCGATCCGAGCGCCGAGGCCGGTTTCATGCTGGCGCGCTGCGCCAAGGACAACTACTTCCCGATGGTGGATGTCCTGTTCAAGCAGCAGGCGAACTGGGTGGGCGTGTCCAACACCAAGGATGCGCTGCTGCAAATCTCCAAGCTCGCCGGTTTTACACAGGAGTCCTTCGAAGCCTGCTTGACGGACCAGAAACTTCTGGACGATGTGAGGGCGGTCCAGAAACGCGGCGCCGACGAATTCAAGGTCGACTCGACGCCGACCTTCTTCATCAACGGAAAGACCTACAAAGGGGCGATGTCGATTGAGGAAATGTCGGCCATCATCGACCCTCAGCTCTGACGTCTTGGCGATGCCGAAGCGGCAGCGCTTCGGCATGCGTGGCCTTTGGCCGTGCTGCGCGCCGCCGCAAACCCGCGGCGCGTTTTCGCAAAAGTCGCTTTCAGGGCGGCGTGAATGAAGTTTTCGCGCCTTCGCCTCCTCGGTTTCAAATCCTTCGTCGAACCAGGCGAGTTCGTGATCGAACGCGGCCTGACGGGCATTGTCGGGCCGAATGGCTGCGGCAAGTCTAACCTTGTCGAGGCGCTGCGCTGGGTGATGGGCGAAAGCTCCTACAAGAACATGCGCGCGTCCGGCATGGACGACGTGATCTTTTCCGGCTCGGGCACGCGCCCGGCACGCAATACCGCCGAGGTCACGTTGTTCCTCGACAACAGCGATCGCTCGGCGCCGGCAGCCTTCAACGACGCCGACGAATTGCAGGTCTCGCGCCGCATCGAGCGTGAGGCGGGCTCGCTCTACCGTATCAACGGCAAGGAAGCGCGCGCCAAGGACGTGCAGCTTCTGTTCGCCGACCAGTCGACCGGCGCGCGTTCGCCCTCGATGGTTGGCCAGGGTCGCATCGGCGAGCTGATCCAGGCCAAGCCCCAGGCGCGCCGCGCCCTGCTGGAAGAAGCGGCCGGCATTTCCGGCCTGCATACGCGCCGCCACGAGGCCGAACTCAGGCTCAAGGCCGCCGAGCAGAACCTCGAGCGCCTGGATGACGTCGTTGGCGAGCTGGAAAGCCAGATCGAAAGCCTGAAGCGCCAGGCACGCCAGGCCTCCCGCTTCAAGAACCTGTCGGCCGACATCCGCAAGGCCGAGGCGACGCTGCTCCATCTGCGCTGGACGCTGGCCAAGGCCCAGGAAGGCGAGGCACGTTCGGCGCTGGCCGTCGCCACCGCCCTGGTTGGCGACCGCGCCGCCGCCCAGATGGCGGCCGCCAGGGAGCAAGGTATCGGCGCGCATCGGCTGCCCGATTTGCGTGACGCCGAAGCTGCGGCGGCCGCGGCCTTCCAGCGCCTGTCGATCGCCAGATCGCAGGTCGAGGAAGAAGCCGGCCGCATCCGCGCCCGTCAGGCGGAACTCGAGCGCCGGCTCCAGCAGCTCGACGGTGACATCGCCCGCGAGGAGCGCATGGTGCGCGACAATGCGGATATCCTCGAACGCCTGCGCGCCGAGGAAGCAGCGCTCAACTCCGAAAATGCCGGCGCGGCCGAGCGTGAAGCAACCACCCGCGCCGCCTTCGAACAGGCAGCCGCGACGCTCTCGCAGAGCGAAGCCAGGCTTGCAGCACTTACCGCCGAGCGGGCCGAGGCCGCCGCTTCGCGCAATCAGGTCGAGCGGACGCTGCGCGAGACCGCCGAGCGTCGGGACCGTTTCGCCCGCCAACTCGCCGATGTCGACCGCGAATTGTCGGAAATACTCTCCAAAGTCGCGGGCCTGCCCGACCCGGCCGAGAAGCGACTTCTGGTCGAGGACGCGCTGGCGCGGCTCGAAGAGAGCGAGGCCGGCGCGATTGCCGCCGAACAGGCGGTCGCCGAGGCGCGCGCCGCCGAAAATGCCGCCCGCCCGCCATTACAGGACGCCAGGGCCGAACTGGCGCGCATCGAAACCGAAGCCCGCACGCTGGCCAAGATCCTGAACGCAGCCAGCGGCGATCTCTTCCCGTCCGTGCTGGAACAGATCAGCGTCGAGCGCGGCTATGAGACGGCCTTGGGCGCCGCCCTCGGCGAGGACCTTGACGTGCCGCTCGACCGCAGCGCCCCGGTGCATTGGGGCGAGAGCGCGATCCAGGCCGATGACGCCGCGCTTCCCGAAGGCATCAAGAGCCTGGCCAGCGTGGTACGTGCCCCGGCGCAGCTTGCCCGCCGGCTGGCGCAGATCGGCATTGTCGAAGCCGCCGACGGCCGCCGCCTGCAAGGGCTGCTCGCGCCCGGCCAGAGGCTGGTCAGCCCTGAGGGCGCGCTGTGGCGGTGGGACGGGCTGACCGCCAGCGCCGACGCGCCGACCGCGGCCGCGCAACGCCTGGCGCAAAAGAACCGGCTGGCCGAGCTCGATGCCGAAGCGGTGCAGGCGACGCTTGTGCTGCGCGAGGCCGAGGCGGTGCTCGCACAGGCCGAACAGTCGCTTCGCGAGGCCAGCGAGGCCGAGCGCGCCGCGCGTCAGGCCGGACGCGACGCCCAGCACGGGCTGGACGCCGCCCGCAACGCGCTGGCCGAAGCCGAAAAGGCCGGCGGCGAGTTGGCGAGCCGGCGCGCCGCCCTGGACGAGGCCCGCGCCCGTATTGTCGACAGTCATGAAGAAACTTCGGCCGCCTTTGCTGAGGCGGAAATGCTGCTGCAGGACGCGCCCGATCTCGGCGACCTGCAGATACAGCTCGAGCAATCCTCGGCCAATGTCGCCCGCGACCGCGCCACGCTCGCCGATGCGCGTGCCGTCCATGAAGGGTTGCGGCGGGAGGCCGAGGCGCGGTCGCGCCGGCTCGATGCGATCGGCGCCGAGCGCAGCAACTGGCTGGAGCGCGCCGAGAACGCTTCGACGCAGATCGCCTCGCTGGGCGAACGCAAGGCAGAGGCCGAGGCCGAACGCGAGAGATTGGCCGACGCACCCGACGAGATCGATGCCAAGCGGCGCGCCTTGCTGTCACAGCTCACCGAGGCCGAGACCTTGCGCAAGGCGGCGGCCGACCGTCTGCAGGAAGCGGAGAACAGGCAGGCCGAACTGGACAAGGCGGCCACCAGCGCCATCCAGTCGCTGGCCGAGGCGCGCGAGACCCGTGTCCGCGCCGAGGAGCGCTTGACCGCGGCCGACGAGCGCCGGCTGGAGGTCGAGGCGCGCATCCAGGAGACGCTGAACACGCCGCCACATCTGGTCATCCGCCATACCGGGCTGGAGGCCGACGATCCGATGCCCGAAATGGCCGAGATCGAGCGCCAGCTCGACAGGCTGAAGATCGAGCGCGAGCGGCTCGGCGCCGTCAATTTGCGCGCCGAGGAGGAGCAGAAGGAGCTTTCGGACCGGCTGGAGACCATCGTCTCGGAGCGCGAGGACATCATCGAGGCGATCCGCAAGCTCAGGCAAGCGATCCAGAGCCTCAACCGCGAAGGCCGCGAGCGGCTTCTCGCCGCTTTCGACGTGGTCAACGGTCATTTCCAGCGGCTATTCTCGCATCTCTTCGGCGGCGGCACGGCGGAATTGCAGCTGATCGAATCCGAGGATCCGCTCGAGGCAGGACTTGAAATCCTTGCCCGTCCGCCCGGCAAGAAGCCGCAGACCATGACGCTGCTGTCCGGTGGCGAGCAGGCGCTGACGGCGATGTCGCTGATCTTCGCCGTGTTCCTCACCAACCCGGCGCCGATCTGCGTGCTCGACGAAGTCGATGCGCCGCTCGACGATCACAATGTCGAACGCTTCTGCAATCTGATGGACGAGATGGCCAAGACCACCGAGACGCGCTTCGTCATCATCACCCATAATCCCATCACCATGGCGCGCATGGACCGGCTGTTCGGGGTGACCATGGCCGAGCAGGGCGTCAGCCAGCTCGTTTCGGTCGATCTGCAGGCAGCCGAAGCCATGCGCGAGGCAAGCTGACTTCACCTTCAACGTGCCGTGCTGAAGCCTGATTTTGAGCGTTGTCTTTCGCGGTAAGGCAGTCGGTTCGGCTTCTTCTCACCTTGCGCGTTGCACGATCCAGGTCGCCCAGATCGCGGCCAGCAGACCGCATGCAATGCCAATGCAATCGGCAACCCAGTCGAGCACGTCGAAATCGCGGCCTATCGCCGTGGTGCCCTGGAGAACTTCTATGGCAGCGCCGACAAAGGCGAGGAAGACGATCAGCGCCGGCTTGTGCCGCGGCCAGCCGAGGCTGCCCAGGAAAGCCAGCACGGCGAATGCGCTGGCGTGATTGAGCTTGTCATAATGGAAGCCGATATCGATTCCGAATTGCTTGAGGCGATGTGCCGGCAGCAGCGCGAGAACGAGGACGGCCAGGAGCGTGACGACAAAGGCAATCCGCTCGGCGACGGAATAGATTCTCATTCTGCTCCAACAACATGTCTCCGGTATAAACCGTAACCTATGTGTCCGGAACGGACCTTGCGCGCTTGGCTGGGGCGCCAGGATTCGAACCTGGGAATGTCGGTACCAAAAACCGATGCCTTACCACTTGGCGACGCCCCAGCAGCTGACATGCGTCGACTGCGCGCGGCCTTATAGGCTGTGCCGGTGGAAAGCTCAATGCCTGGAGATTGCGACTTTCCTGCTGATCCACCACTCTATTGGCGACGGTCGCCTCATGCGCCGGTCGCGCCGCCTATTCTCCCCACACCGCCATCTCGTTTCCAGCCGGGTCGGCAAAGTGGAACCGCCTGCCGCCCGGAAACGAAAAGATCGGTTTGATGATCGTGCCGCCGGCATTCTCGACGGCTGCCAGCGTCTCTTCCAGATCCTGGGAGTAGAGCACCGGCAACGGCTTGGCGGTGGCGTCGCCGCTGTCGGCCTGGAAACCGCCGTCCAGTCCCTCGCTAAAGGCCGAATAAGTCGGTCCATAGTCGGTGAACGACCAGGCGAAGGCGGCGCTGTAGAAGGCTTTCACACTGTCCAGCGTCGCGCCGGTTGCCGGCAGTTCCAGATAGTCGAGTTTTCCGGTGAGCTTCATGATGCACCTCTTCGTTCCCTGTATGTTCTAGTCTTGGACCGTTGCACTGGCAAGTCCTTTTGCCGCAGCTTTTGCTTAATCGATTGTAGCGGCCAAACGGCTTTGCCGACGCCTTGCCTTTCCCATTGCAGCATCATATCCGTCCAAAGTCGGGATATGGCGGGGCTTTCTGTTTCGTCAATCTTTCCAATCTCCTGCAACCGGAGAGCAAAGCATGACCAAGTGGGTTTTCACCTTTGGCGATGGTGCGGCCGAAGGCCGGGCTGGCGACAAGAATCTGTTGGGCGGCAAGGGTGCCAATCTGGCCGAGATGTGTAGCCTTGGCCTGCCGGTGCCGCCGGGCTTCACCATCACGTCGGAGGTCTGCAACGCCTACTATGCTAACGGCCGCGCCTATCCCGCAGGGCTTGAAGCGGACGTCGCCGTGGCGCTGGACCATATCGGCCGGCTCACCGGCCGCCGTTTCGGCGATCCGTCGAAACTGCTGCTTGTGTCGGTGCGCTCCGGCGCCCGCGCCTCGATGCCTGGCATGATGGATACCGTGCTCAATCTCGGCCTCAACGACGAAACCGTCGAGGCACTGGCCGCCGATTCCGGCGATGCGCGCTTTGCCTATGACAGCTACCGGCGCTTCATCCAGATGTATTCCGATGTCGTCATGGGGCTCGACCACGAGGTGTTCGAGGAGATCCTCGAGGATCAGAAGGCCAGCCTCGGCCATGAACTCGACACGGAACTGACGGCTATCGAGTGGCAAGGCGTCATCGCGCTCTACAAGGCCAAGGTCGAAGAGGAGCTCGGCAGGCCGTTCCCGCAGGATCCGCACGAACAGCTCTGGGGGGCGATCGGTGCCGTGTTCTCGAGTTGGATGAACAACCGCGCCATCACCTACAGGCGCCTGCACGATATTCCCGAAAGCTGGGGCACGGCGGTCAACGTCCAGGCCATGGTGTTCGGCAACATGGGCGAGACCTCGGCCACCGGCGTCGCCTTCACCCGCAATCCCTCGACCGGCGAGAAGCAGCTCTATGGCGAGTTCCTGGTGAATGCGCAGGGCGAGGACGTCGTCGCCGGTATCCGCACGCCGCAGAACATCACCGAGGCGGCCCGCATCGCCGCCGGCTCCGACAAACCGTCATTGCAGAAACTGATGCCGGACGCCTTCCAGTCCTTCGTCACCATCTCCGACAGACTGGAAAAGCATTACCGCGACATGCAGGACCTCGAATTCACCATCGAGCGCGGCAAATTGTGGATGTTGCAGACGAGGTCCGGCAAGCGCACCGCCAAGGCGGCGCTCAGGATCGCCGTCGAGATGGCCAGGGACGGCTTGATCTCGAAAGAGGAAGCGGTCGCCCGCATCGATCCCGCCTCGCTCGACCAGCTCCTGCACCCCACCATCGATCCGAAGGCCGCACGCGACGTCATCGGTGTCGGCCTGCCGGCGTCTCCAGGCGCCGCTACCGGCGAGATCGTCTTTTCCTCCGCGGACGCCGAGGATCTCAAGGCGCAAGGGCGCAAGGCTATTCTGGTGCGTGTGGAGACCAGCCCCGAGGACATCCACGGCATGCATGCGGCGGAAGGCATCCTGACCACGCGCGGCGGCATGACCAGCCATGCTGCCGTCGTGGCGCGCGGCATGGGCAAGCCGTGCGTTTCGGGCGCCGGTTCGCTGCGCGTCGACTATAAGGCAGCTACGCTGATGTCGATGGGGCAGACCTTCCGCAAGGGCGACATCATCACCATCGACGGCGGCAACGGGCAGGTGCTCAAGGGCGCCGTAGCGATGCTCCAGCCCGAGCTTTCCGGCGATTTCGCCGCCATCATGGAATGGGCGGATGCGGTGCGGCGCATGAAGGTGCGCACCAACGCCGAAACCCCGCTCGATGCGCGCATGGCGCGCTCCTTCGGTGCCGAAGGCATCGGCTTGTGCCGCACCGAACACATGTTCTTCGATGGCGCCCGCATTATCGCCATGCGCGAGATGATCCTGGCCGACACCGAAAAGGACCGGCGCGCCGCGCTAGCCAAGCTGCTGCCGATGCAGCGAGCGGATTTCCTGGAGCTGTTCGAGATCATGGCCGGCCTGCCGGTGACCATCCGCCTGCTCGATCCGCCGTTGCACGAATTCCTGCCCAAGACCGAGGCCGAGATAGCCGAAGTCGCGGCGGCGATGAATGTTGCGCCGGACAAGCTCAGGCAGCGCACCGAGGCGCTGCACGAATTCAACCCGATGCTCGGCCATCGCGGCTGCCGGCTTGCGGTGTCCTATCCCGAGATCGCCGAGATGCAGGCGCGCGCCATTTTCGAAGCCGCCGTCGAGGCTGGCCGCAAGGCCGGCGCGCTGGTGGTACCCGAGATCATGGTGCCGCTGGTCGGGCTTGTGAAGGAACTCGACTATGTCAAGGCGCGCATCGATGCGGTGGCCAAGAGCGTCATGGACGAAAGCGGCGTCAAGATCGACTACCTGACCGGAACCATGATCGAGCTCCCCCGCGCGGCGATCCGCGCCCATGTCATCGCTGAATCGGCCGAGTTCTTCTCTTTCGGCACCAACGACCTGACCCAGACGACATTCGGCATCTCGCGCGACGACGCGGCCTCGTTCCTGGAAACCTATCGCCAGAAAGGCATCATCGAACAGGATCCGTTCGTATCGCTGGACATCCATGGCGTCGGCGAACTGGTGCGCATGGCCGCCGAGAAGGGCAGGGCGGCGCGGCCAGGGATCAAGCTCGGCATTTGTGGTGAGCATGGCGGCGATCCGGCCTCCATCCGCTTCTGCGAGGAGGTCGGACTGGACTATGTGTCCTGTTCGCCCTACCGCGTGCCGATCGCCAGGTTGGCGGCCGCGCAGGCGGCCGTTCAGGTGGCAAAGGCGGGCCGCGGCTGAGCGCCTGCCGCCGATCGGAACGAGGAACTGCCGCAAGACGGTCAGATTGTCGCGTCTGGTGCTTTTCTGCTATCCAGCTCCGATTTTCGCCTTCATGCGGGTCTTGGGATGCCTCCGTGAAACGCCCGATTGGAATTGGATTTGATGCGCCTGCTGCAAAAAAATCTCTGCATTGTCGCCATGTCTTTGGCCGTCGTGTCCAGCGGCCATGCCGCATCGCTGGTCGAACCCATCCTGCACATCAAGCCGGATGCAGGCGGAACCGGGCGCATTGCCTTGACCCTCGACGCCTGCGGCGGACGGACCGACAACCGCATCCTCTCGGCGCTGGTGGAAAACAGGATACCTGCGACCATCTTCGTCACCGGCATCTGGCTGAAGCGGAACGCCGCCGCCGTCGAGATCATGCGGGCACATCCCGACCTGTTCGAACTGGAAAACCATGGCGGCCATCACATACCGGCCGTCGACACGCCGCAGAAGATCTATGGCATACGCAGCGCCGGCAGTCCGGAAGCGGTTCTGGCCGAGGTCGAGTCGGGCGCCGTCGCCTTGGCCGGGACTGGCGAGCCGGCGCCGAAATGGTTTCGGGGCGCGACCGCGGAGTATAGTCCGTCGGCGATCGCCATGATCCGCAAGCTGGGCTTCAAGATCGCCGGCTTCTCGATCAATGGCGATGGCGGGTCGCTGCTCGGCGCCAGGGAAACCACAAGGCGCATAGGAGCGGCCAAGGACGGCGACGTCATCATCGCCCATATCAACCAGCCGACCCATGCCGCCGGGGAGGGCGTCGTGCAGGGCCTGCTGGCGCTCAAGCAGAAGGGTCTGACCTTCGTGCGGCTCGACGATGCCGAAGGCTTCGGCAATAACGGTACCACCGACTGACCGGCAGGTCCGGCCTCCTCGTTGGTCCGTTCAGCCTGGCTTGGCTTCGATGCTGACCTTGCTTGCGTAGAACGCGCCGTGGTTGCGGATTTCAGCCATTTCGTCGAAAGGCTGCTCATATGCCCACATCGCATCCTTGCCCGCCTCGCCAGCAGGCAGCACGCTCCAGTAGCTCGCGTCGCCCTTGTAGGGACAATGTGTCGAGGATCGCGTGCCGCTCAGCTTGCTGAAATCGATGTCTGCGAACGGGATGTAAAAGGCGGCCGGGTAGGGCGCTTCCGTCAGCACCTTGGCGTTCGTCGAGGAGGCGATAACAGTGTCGCCTGCACGCACGGTGAGGGTGCCCTTATACGGTTCGACGGTGATGACCTTATCGGGATTGCGCTGGAAGCCGGGTGCCGGGTTGGCGATCTTGTCCATGCTGTTTCTCCTCGTCTCAACTTTAAGTGTGTCGACGAGGTGGTTTGCGCAAGGGCGACTTGTCGCCGGCAAGTCCGCAATCGGTCTCCGGCCGTAGGCGCTACCGACGGCATTTTTAGCGAAGACCTTGTCCGGCGAGGCTCAGGCGGCGGTTCTGAACGCGTCCATCAGGCCGGCATAGGCGGCCGCGATACCGGCCACGGGATTGCTGCTCCTGGATGCGGTCTCGACTTTCAAGTGGCCGCCGCCGGTCGGCAAGGTGAGCAGCAGGAATTGACGATTGCCGCCATCGCCTACGGACGCCGCGGCGACGTGCTCGCCTTCCCCTTCGTTCTGGACGCACATCTTGAACAGCAGCGTGCCGCCCACCGCTTCGAGCGCACCGCCGACAACTTCAACAAATTCGTCTTCGGAAACAGTCTTTGTGTCCGGCACCAGATCGCCCAGGCTTTCGGCAAGCGTACTTTCCAGTGCCTTATCGTCGAGCTGCGTGTCCATGCGAACCTCTTTCAGTCGCCAATCGCACCCCTTTGCCCATTAACGAAACTTAATGCCGACGATGGCCGGATTGTGGCGGATTCTCCTCTCGGTCGAGTAATTTAGACTTCTCTGATATAATGGATTTCAAGGCCGCCGGTCCTATGACATGAGCGCCAGGCATTCGGACCTCCAAGAAAGACGCGATTCGATCGCTTGCCTGCGCGACCGGCATCCGGATTTGCTTCGCCACCCGGCGGTGGCTGGACAATCCACCGGTTCGCTTCACAATGGCAACAAAAGCGAGGAGCGTAAGGGAGGAACGAATGCTGGGGCTGATGCAGGAATGGCCGCTTCTTTGCCATAAGCTTATCGACAACGCAGAGCGGCAGCATGGCGCGCGAGAGATCGTATCGCGCTCGATCGAAGGTCCGATTGTGCGCACAACCTACGCCAGCATCCATCGTCGCGCCCTGAAGGTCTCCCAGCGCCTGGAGCGTGACGGCTATCGGCTGGGCGACCGCATTGCGACGCTGGCCTGGAACACGGCGCGCCACATCGAGGCCTGGTATGGCATCATGGGCATCGGCGCGATCTATCACACGCTCAACCCGCGGCTGTTTCCCGAGCAGATCGTCTGGATCATGAACCATGCCGAAGACAAGGCGGTCTTTGTCGACCTGACTTTCCTCCCTTTGCTCGAGAAGATCGCCGGCGCGGTCAAGTCCCTGAAACAGGTGATCGTGCTGGCCGACAGGGCGCATCTGCCGCAGACCATGCTGCCCAACGTCGTCGCCTACGAGGAATGGCTCGACGAGGCCGATGGCGATTTCGCCTGGAAGAGCTTCGACGAAGGCACCGCCGCCGGCATGTGCTATACGTCTGGAACCACTGGCGATCCAAAGGGCGTCGTCTACAGTCACCGCTCGAATGTCCTGCACGCCATGATCGCCGCCATGCCCGACGCGATGGGCCTGTCTTCGCGCGACACGATCCTGCCGGTGGTTCCGATGTTCCACGCCAATGCCTGGGGCCTTGGCCAGAGCGCACCGATGATCGGCGCCAAGCTTGTCATGCCGGGCTGCAAGATGGACGGCGCCTCCATCTATGAATTGCTCGACACCGAGAAAGTAACCTTCAGTGCCGCCGTGCCGACCGTGTGGATGATGCTGCTGCAATATCTGGAGGAGACCGGCAGGAAGCTGCCCTACCTCAACAAGGTTGTCATCGGCGGCTCGTCATGCCCACGCATCATCACCAAGAAATTCCAGGACAATTACGATGTCCAGGTCGTCCACGCCTGGGGCATGACCGAAATGTCGCCGCTCGGCACACTGTGTACGCTGAAGCCGGACTATGCAGGCCTTAAGGGTGACGCCCGGCTCGATGTCCAGGGCAAGCAGGGTTACCCGCCCTTCGGCGTCGAGATGAAGGTGACGGACGACGAAGGCAACGCGCTGCCTTGGGACGGCAAGACATTCGGGCGGCTGAAGGTGCGCGGCCCCGCGGTGGCCAGCGCCTACTACGGCGGCGCCGGCTCGGAGCAGTTCGACGAGGATGGCTGGTTCGATACCGGGGATGTCGCCCACATCGACGCTGGCGGCTATATGCAGATCACCGATCGCGCCAAGGACGTCATCAAGTCCGGCGGCGAATGGATTTCGACCATCGACCTGGAGAATCTGGCCGTCGGCCATCCCGATGTCGCCGAGGCAGCCGCCATTGGCGTCCCTCATTCGAAATGGGGCGAGCGGCCTTTGCTGGTGGTTGTCCGCAAGCCGGGGAAGGAACCGACCAAAACCGATATCCTTGGTTTTCTCGACGGTAAGGTGGCCAAATGGTGGATGCCCGACGACGTCGCCTTCGTCGGCGAAATTCCGCACACCGCCACCGGCAAGATCCAGAAGATCACCTTGCGCCAGCAATTCAGGGACTACCGCTTGCCGACGGATTGACGCGATATTGCGTGTCTCGGCCTGATGCGGTCGTAAAAGGACAGTGCAGCGACGTGCACCTTTCCGGCAGGGCACGATAGCATTTCCAACTGGCGCACGATCCTCCTCGAAAATCGATTCCGATTTTGGTGGCCATGCGCTAAGTCTTCTTCGGCTTGGGATGACGCAGAGAAACATGGTCAGCATTTCGGAACGGCAAACGTCGAAGGCTGCCGGATGGTCGCGGCGCACCGCTGCTTTTTCGGCGGTGCTTTTGCTGACCGTGTTCGTCGGCCATTATTTCAACCTCGTTGAAACGCCGGTGTTCCTGTGGGTGTTGGCTATCGTCGCGCTGTTGGCGGCGCTGGCGCTTCTGTTCGCCGGATTTGCCTTCTCGAGGGTGTGGAATTTTGGCGACTATGGCGGCCGCGACATCACGGTCGGCGTCTTGCTGGCAGTGCTGGTGCTGACCCCCTATGGCATCGCCGCCTATTGGGCGACAATCTTTCCGCCGCTCAGGGATATTTCGACCGATTTCGACGAACCGCCGGCACTCGACGTCACCGGTCGCACGAAGGACATGAACGTGCTCTCGCCGCCGACGCCCGGCGAGCAGCGGTTGCAGACCGACAGCTATCCGCTTGTCACCGCGCGCAGCTACGACCTGCCGTTCGAGACCGTCGTCACTGCCGTTGAAACCGTGCTCGACCGCCGCAATTGGGATCTTACCGGACCCTATCCCGAACTCGCCGGGCAAAGCGACGTGACGATTACCGCTGTCGCCAGGAGCTTCGTGTTGGGCCTCCCCGCAGACGTGGCAATTCGCATCACGGACGACGGGGATACGGTTCTCGTCGACATGCGGTCGGCTTCCCGCTACGGCCGCTACGACCTCGGCGACAACGCTGCGCGCATCACCGACTTTCTGGCGGAGTTGGACCAGGAAGTCGCCGGCCAGGTCGGCGCGGCTCCGGCCGAATAGATGCTCGGGCCTAAGGGGCTGGCCTAAAAATGCCGTCTATGGCCGGCGCGGCGTCTGTCGCGACCAGGCCGCGCGCCACCAGATCCTCCAGATGGGCAAGCACCGACAACCCGGCGGCGCCATGCAGCCGCGGGTCGGTATCCCTGTAGATCGCCTTGACCATGTCTGCGATCGTGCGGTCGCCCGCGCGGATCCGCTCCAATATGGCCCGTTCGCGCATTTTGCGATGGGTCTTCAATCCGCGCATGAAGCCTCGCGGTGCCGTCACCGGCCCGCCGTGGCCGGGCAGCAGCAGGCGGTCACCGCGTTCGATCAGCCGGTCCAGCGAGGCCATGTAGTCCGCCATCGCCCCGTCCGGCGGCGCGACGATGGAGGTCGCCCACGCCATGACGTGGTCGGCCGAAAACAGGATGCCGGTGCCCTCCAGCGCGAATGCCGCGTGGTTGGCGGTATGGCCGGGGGTCAGGACCGTGCGGATTGCCCAGCCGTCGCCGGCGACCAGCGCGCCGTCCGGCAGCGCGAGATCGGGAACGAAAGCGGTATCGGCGCTGGCATCGAGCGCGTTGATCTCGCCAATATGCAATGGCCTTGCCGGCCGGTGCGGCCCTTCCGCCATCACCTGGGCTCCGGTCTCCTGCTTCAGCCGTGCCGCCAGCGGTGAATGGTCGCGATGCGTGTGGCTGACGAAGATGTGGCTGACCGGCCTGCCGGCGATGACGTCGAGCAAGGTGCGAAGGTGAGCTTCGTCATCCGGCCCCGGATCGATCACTGCCAGCGTATCGCGTCCGACGATGTAGCTGTTGGTGCCGTGAAAGGTGAAGGGACTTGGATTTCGGGCCGTGACGCGCTGCACGTCGGGCGCGACGCTGACGCCCCCGCCGTAGCAGGGATCGAAGCTGGTATCGAATTCGAGGGCCATGACGGTGTCGATGCCTGTTGCGGGAATGGCAAAACCGATTGCCGCATAGCACGCAAGCCAATATAGGAAAACGCAAGACCGCGATCATCGGATGGCGGCACTCGGATGGGGAAGACCATGGCAACTGCAACGACGATGCGCCCGCTTGTTTCTCTGGCTCTGCCGCAAGATGGCGCGGCGCGGCTGGCAACGCAGTTCTTCCTGGCGATAGCCGGGACATTGCTCCTGACCCTGTCGGCCAAGACCAAGGTGGTTCTGGGGCCCGTCGATATTTCGATGCAGACGCTCGCCGTCCTGCTGATCGGGGCCGCTTTCGGCCTGCGGCTCGGCGTCGCCACCCTGCTGCTCTATATGGCCGAGGGCGCGATGGGCTTCCCGGTCTTCCAGAGCACGCCGGAAAAGGGAATCGGCATTGCCTACATGCTCGGCTCGACCGGCGGCTATCTCGCCGGCTTCGTGGTCATGGCGGCGATCGCCGGCTGGGCCGCCGATCGCGGCTGGGATCGCCATCCGATCAAGCTTTTCAACGCGATGCTGGTTGCCGAGTTCGTCATGATGGCCATGGGCTTTGCCTGGCTGGCGATGCTCATCGGTCCGGAAAAATCCTGGCAGTTCGGCGTCGTGCCGTTCATCGTCGGTGATCTGATCAAGGTTGCTCTGGCCGCAAGCCTGGTGCCCGCCGTCTGGTCGCTGCTGAAGCGCAACTGAATTTAGCGATCCACTGGGGCATTCCGGGGAAGAACCTGGTTCATCCAGGTCGGACGGATGTGACTGGCAGGTCCTGCCCAAGCAGCCAGCCAGTCACCAGAGATACGAACATCCATTTACCTTCATGCGTCCAGACATTCTCGATGGCGGGCAGTAAGCCAATTTATTAGCGATAGCTTTTGAACCGCATTCAGCGACGCGATTGATAAAAAATCCTGCCGATTGCTACAGTGTAAATAGATACTTGCTGGTATCGTTACAGTGTCGTAGCTCTTGATCTTCGACTGAGTCGAACAGCCAGTAGCGAGAGGCCCGATTCCGCTTTGCGAATGAACGGCCAAGCCAAGCGCATTATTGCAATGGCAATCGCCGACATGGCAGCTTCGAGGGGGGAAGAAGTTGAATGTCGCAACATCAACTCTTGTCGGAAGCCGGCACTTCCTGTTCAGAATTCGCTTTCAACTTATTGGCGGACTGACGTTCGCGATCGTCGCGCCGGCCCTCATCCGGATCGCCTTCAAACCCGATGCGGTCTACGTCGCCAATCTCCAGGTAACCGTCGCTGCCGCGGTCATTGCGCATGTAGCAGGCTTCCTTGCCTATCGGCGTATCGGGAATTTCCCCGGCGTGGCCGCTGCCAGCTACATCCTGCCGACATTTGTGCTGTCCTACGGGCTTGTTTTCCTGACTATTTTCTTTTTTCGTTTCGAGTACAGCCGGTTTCAGGCGGCTGCCAGCTTCACCCAGTCCACGCTCTGGTATTTTGGCCTGAGCATCATAACGCGGCATCTCGAACCGTACCGGCTGGTCGTCATTCCCGGCGGGAACGTAGAGCGCCTAAGGACACTGCCGGGAGTGCATTGGTTCTGGATCACTTCGCCTGGCACCGTCATCGAACGGGCGAATGGCGTGGTTGTCGATCTGCGGGCCGACCTTGACGCCGAATGGGAACGATACATCGCGGACCGGGCCCTTTCGGGCACGCCGGTCTACCACGTCAAGCAGGTCAGCGAATCGCTGACCGGCCGCGTCGAGATCGAACACCTGTCGGAAAACACGCTCGGCTCGCTCAATCCGAACCAGGCCTATCTCAAGATCAAGCAGGCAATCGACTGGATCTCCGCGCTTGTCATGGTCGTGGCTCTTTCACCTTTCGTGGTGTTGATCGCGCTGCTGATCCGGCTGGACTCGGAGGGCCCGGTGCTGTTTCGCCAGCCCCGCATTGGCTACAGGGGCCGGATCTACACGGTCTACAAGTTTCGTTCGATGAGGCAGCAAGCCGGCATTGGCAGCGACAAGGACAAGGCGATCACGAAACGTGACGACGATCGCATCACCCGGATAGGGCGTTTTTTACGCAAGTTCAGGATCGACGAGCTGCCGCAGGCCATCAACATCCTGCGCGGCGAAATGAGCTGGATCGGGCCACGGCCCGAGGCTGTCGTCCTGTCGCACTGGTATGAGGCGGAATTGCCGTTCTATCGCTACCGGCACATCGTCAGGCCAGGTGTGAGCGGGTGGGCGCAAGTAAACCAGGGGCATGTTGCGGCGGTCGACGATGTGATGGAGAAATTACACTACGATTTTTACTACATAAAGAACTTCTCGCCTTGGCTTGATGTTCTCATCACCCTCAGAACCATCAAGACGATGATTACCGGCCATGGTGCGCGATAGCGGAGGCCGTGGCTGATTAAGGCTTGCCGGACAGGAAGCAAATGGACCTCGGCTCCAGGAAAATAGCTGTCATCGGGCTTGGCTATGTGGGTTTGCCGCTGGCGGTGGCCCTCGGAGCGATCAGGGACGTCGTCGGCTTCGACATCAGCCAATCGCGCGTGGATGCGCTGAGGCGTGGCGAGGATCACACGCTTGAGGCCAGCAGAGATGAAATCGATGCCGCCACGCGGCTGCGGTTCACCAGCGACAAGGCCGATCTGCGGGATTGCGGAGTTTTCATCGTCACTGTCCCCACTCCGATCGACAGGGCCAACCGGCCGGACCTGAAGCCCCTTGTCATGGCGTCCGCCACGGTCGGCGAGGTGATCTCCCCCGGTGCGGTGGTAATCTTTGAATCGACCGTCTATCCCGGCTGTACGCAAGAGGTGTGTGCTCCGCTGATCGAGAAACATTCGGGGCTGCGCTACAACGAAGACTTCTTCCTGGGCTACAGCCCTGAGCGCATCAACCCCGGCGACCGCGAGCACCGGCTTCAGACGATCGTCAAGGTGACCAGCGGCTCCACGCCGGAGGTGGCGGACGCCATCGACGCCCTCTATGCCTCGATCATTCCCGCCGGCACGCATCGTGCATCGAGCATCGCGGTCGCCGAGGCAGCCAAGGTCATCGAGAACACGCAACGCGATCTCAATATCGCCTTGATGAACGAATTGTCGCTGATCTTCGGCAAACTGGGCATCGACACGTCGGAGGTGCTGGAAGCGGCCGGCACCAAATGGAATTTCCTGCGCTTCAGCCCTGGTCTCGTCGGCGGCCACTGCATAGGCGTCGATCCCTATTATCTGACCCACAAGGCTCAAGAACTCGGCTATCATCCCGAGGTGATTCTTGCCGGTCGCCGCATCAACGACGGCATGGGCCGGCATGCAGCGGACCAGACGGCCCGCCTTATGATGCGCAAGGGCATACCTGTCGTTGGCAGCCGGATTCTGGTCATGGGCGCGGCCTTCAAGGAAAACTGTCCGGACCTGAGAAACTCCAAGGTCGCCGACATTGTCGCGCAGCTGAGGCAGTACAATGCCGGCATCGATATCTGGGATCCTTGGGTCGATGCGCAGGAATGCGCGCGCGCCTTTGGCGTAACGAGCGTTAAAGAGATGCCCGCCGCGCGTTACGATGGCGTTGTCGTCGCCGTGGGGCACGGGCAGTTTCACACCCTGGGCGTTGCCGGTCTTCGGGCGCTTTGCAAGGACCCTAGCGTCGTCTACGACATCAAGGGTCTGTTCCCCAGGGATGTTACGGACGGGCGGTTCTGATGAAGGTTCTGGTCACCGGCGCTGCCGGCTTCATAGGCTATCACGTCGCCAGGCGGCTGCTCGAACGCGGCGACGAGGTCGTCGGCATAGACAGCATCAACGACTACTATGATCCGCAGATCAAGCAGGCGCGGCTGCGGCTTCTGGCCGAAGCAAGCCGCAACACCAATGCGGGCTACCATTTCATCCACGGTAATCTCGCAGAGCGAAACGTGGTGGACGGCTGCTTTGCCGATCACGCCTTCGACAGGGTGATCCATCTCGCCGCCCAGGCCGGCGTCCGCTACAGCCTTGAAAACCCGCACGCCTATGTCGAGAGCAACATTATCGCCTACGCCAACATGCTGGAGGCCTGCCGCAACAGCCGTGTCGGCCACCTGACCTATGCCAGCACGTCGAGCGTCTATGGCGCCAATACCGACATGCCGTTTTCCGAGCATCGCCCGGCCGACCATCCGCTGCAGTTCTACGCCGCAACCAAGCGCGCCAACGAGCTGATGGCGCACAGCTACAGCCACCTGTTCGGGCTGCCGACCACGGGCTTGCGTTTCTTCACAGTGTACGGCCCTTGGGGGCGTCCCGACATGGCGCTGTTCCTGTTCACCAGGAACATCCTGGCCGGCGAGCCGATCAAGCTGTTCAACAACGGCAACCACACACGCGACTTCACCTACGTCGAAGACATCGCCGAAGGCGTGATCCGCACCAGCGACAGCCCCGCCGCGGCTAACTCCGCCTGGGATTCCGGTCATCCGGATCCTGCGACGAGCAGCGCGCCTTGGCGCATTTTCAACATCGGCAACAACAACCCGGTGAAGCTGACCGCCTATGTCGAGGCGCTTGAAAACGCGCTTGGCCGCAAGGCCATCGTGGAGCTCTTGCCGCTGCAGGCCGGCGACGTGCCTGACACTTTCGCCGATACTTCGGCGCTGCAGGCGGCGGTCGGCTATCGTCCCGGCACGTCCGTGACGGAGGGCGTCGGGCGGTTCGTCGAATGGTACCAGGCCTATTTTGAGCGGAGGTAGGGGGAGGTCACGTCTTGTCCACGAAATCGATGACGGGATAGCGTCTTTGCTGCGGGGTTTTGTTCGCACGAACGTGGCGGTCTCAGAGTGTCTGGACCGAGCCTTGCCGCTACGGCTGCGCGTGGATGGCAACCACGCCTTTGCTGCGGAAATCGCACCGGTGCTCTTTACACCTAACGCACTGGTCTATGATCTGGGCGGAGGAGCAAGGCCGCTTGTAAGCCTAGCCGAGAAGCGTCGTCTGGGGCTGGTTGTCGTCGGGGTGGACCGCGATGCCAAGGAACTGTCGAAGGCTCCGGGCGAGATCTATGACGAGCGGATCGAGGCGGACCTTACTTCGTTCAGGGGGAAGGGAGATGCCGATCTGGTCATATGCCAGGCCACTCTGGAGCACGTCCGCGACGGCGAAGGCGCATTTCGCGGCATTGCCAGCTGCGTAAGGCCGGGCGGCACGGTCGCCATTTTCTCGCCTTCACGCAACGCCGTTTTCGCCAGGCTCAATCGGGTCTTGCCCGAGGCGATCAAGCGTCGCCTGCTGTTTGCGGTCTATCCGGACAAGGGCAGGGGGCACGACGGCTTCCCAGCCTTCTATGACAGATGCCTGCCGAGCGAGGTGGAAAGGATCGCAGCGCAAAATGGCCTGGAACTCGTCCAGCGTCATCTGTTCTGGAGGAGTTCATACTTCTACGCTTTCGTGCCGGCCTTCCTTGTCTGGCGCCTCTGGCTAGGTCTCTCGGCTCTTCTCATCGGGAAGGATGCGGCTGAAACCTACGCCTATGTCTTTCGGCGAAGACATTGATCACCCGAAGATATTCTCCGCTTTCGTGGACCCGAGTGCGACGGCTGTCTCCCCGGTATCCGGGTGGAGCATCGCTCATCGCGCACGGTCAGGCGCAAGCAAAAAAGCTTTCGCCGTGACCGGCCAGGAAAGGTGGCGAACCGAGTGACGTGCACGCGCCAAGACAAGAGATCGCCAGGCAGCCCAGACGCTCGGATTGCTATCTTCATTCCCTCTCTTCGTGCTGGCGGCACCGAGCGGGCAATGCTCACCCTGGCCAGCGAATTTGGCCGGCGCGGCTTGCCGATCGATCTGGTGCTTGGGTGTGCGACGGGCGAGTATCTCGCTTTGGTTCCGAAGACGATAAGGATACAGGACCTCCGAGCCTCGCGGTTGCTGTTTTCCGTATTGGCTTTGATCCGGTATTTGAGGCGGAAGCAGCCGCGAGTGATGCTGACGGCGTTACCCCATGCAAATATCGTTGGCATCGTCTCGTCCATGCTCTCGCTGCGCCGGACACCGATCGTGATATCCGAAAGGAGCAATCTTTCCAGGACCGTCGCTGATACAAAGCTGGTTCGTGAGAAGTTCCTGCCATTCCTCATGCGGCTGACCTATGGTCGTGCCGACACGATCATCACTGTATCGCATGGCGTCGCGGAAGACCTGATCCAGAGCATCGGGGTCGACCGGAATTCCGTCAAAACGATCTACAATCCGCTGGACATCAAACATGTTGAAGAGCAGGCGGATGAACCGCTCGATCACCCCTTCGCGGTCGAGGATGGCAGGATCTTGCTGGTGGCCGTTGGGCGGCTTGATTTCGCAAAAGACCATGCCACGCTCATAAGCAGCTTCGCGCGGATTGCGACGAAGAGGGCCGTCAAATTGGCCATTGTCGGGGAAGGACCGCTGCGGGGATCGCTTCAAACCCTGATCGACGAACTCGAGCTGAATTCTTCGGTCGCTCTGGTCGGCTTTTCGAAGAATCCGTATCCGTGGATGCGGCGGGCAGCGTTGTTTCTTCAATCCTCCCGCAGGGAGGGATTTCCAAACACGATCATCGAAGCAATGGCTTGCGGGACCAACGTGGTGAGCACCAACTGCGAAAGCGGTCCGGCCGAGATTCTGGAGGACGGCAAGTGGGGGCGCCTCGCCGCGGTCGGAGATGCCCAGGGTTTCGCGGCAGAAGTGATGGCCGCCCTTGATGAAGCTGATCCTCCGGACGTCAGGCGTCGGGCGCGGGATTTCAGTGTCGAAAAGGTGGCCGACGCCTACCTGCTCGCGATGGGTGTCGATCCCACGAACGCCGTGGGGAAGGAGCGGTCGTATTAAGATCCTGCACGTCATCACCGGACTTGAGAACGGCGGCGCCGAGGCAGCGCTATACCGCCTGTGCACGGCCGAGCGCAGCCATTCCCATTTTGTCGTCTCGCTTTCGGGTGACGGAAAATATGGCCCGTTGCTTCGCGCGGCCAAAATACCGCTCGCCTGCCTGGCGATGCCAAAGGGAAGGTTGAGTCTCAAGGGGCTCGCCTCGCTCAGGCGCGTGTTCTCGACCTATCGGCCGGACGTGGTTCAGTGCTGGATGTATCACGCCAACCTCGTCGGAGGCGTCCTGGCGCGGCTTGGCGGCATCAGCCCGGTTCTTTGGGGGATGCACAATTGCGGACTGGATCCGCGGGCGGCCTCCTTTACGACCAGGACAGTGGACAGGATATGCGCTCTCATATCCGGTATCATCCCGGCTCGGATTGTCAGTTGCTCGCAAAATGCATCGCGGTGCCACATCCATGCAGGATATTCGAGCTCGAACTGGACGATCATACCGAATGGCTACGATCTGGCCGTGTTCGAGCCGGACGACCGGGCGCGCGCGCGGCTCCGTCGGGATTGGTCGATAGGTGATGGCCAGTTCGTTATCGGAAACGTCGCTCGCTGGCATCCCGACAAGGACCACCAGAATCTCTTCGCTGCCCTGTCCAGGCTGTCGATGCACAAGAGCCTTCCCTTCAAATGTGTTCTTGCCGGCCCGGGTATGACGGCTGAAAACACTGCGCTTGCCGTGCTGTTGGAGCGCTATGATGTTCGCCACAAGGTGAAGCTTCTCGGGCCGAGCGACGACATTGCCGGTTTGATGAATGCATTCGACATTCATGTGCTGGCCTCCAGCAGCGAAGCCTTTCCGAACGTGGTTGCCGAGGCGATGGCATGCGGCACGCCATGCGTGGCAACGGACGTCGGGGACATCGCGATGCTTGTCGGCAACACGGGATTGATCGTTCCGCCGCGGAACCCTGACGCGTTATCGCGTTCCATCGAGATTATGGCTTCGGAAATTCAGGATACCCGGTCTTGGGCGAGCAGGCGGCAAGCATGTCGCGACCGCATCGCTGCGGATTTCTCGCTTGAGCGGATGGCGCACTCGTATGGCTTGCTGTGGGAGAAATCGTCCCTGGGCCGCTAAGGGGTGAGAACAATTCGAATATTCAGATGGCGATGGAACGAAAGTGAAGCACCTCAAACGAGATTATTTTGTTTCGCCATTTGCGCTCACGCCGCAAATGTTGTTGCTTTTGTCGAGCTTGGTCTACTTTGTGCCATTCGTCACCGGGGGATTTCAGTATGTTGATGTCAGCAGAAGGAAGTATGATTTCATATATCACGCGGGCACTGGATATGCCATTGCGCTTTCTCTTTCTTGCATTGCTGCCGCGATGCTGGTCTTCATGCCAAGGCGTCAAGATTTCGAAGTCGAAGGCGACGTTCGGGGGGAGTCGATCGTAATAATTGTGATGCTGGTGGTGTTCGGTGGGATTTCGATAGCAAATCCGGCACTTTTTTCGGCCTCAAAGGCCGATGTTTTGTCATCTACCGGGCGGATCCAGTATGTATTTTACAACAGCTGCATCATCGGCATGGTGTTCGGAGCCCTGTCGGGGTGGGAGAAATCCAGGCTGGTCATCATCTTGAGCTGCCTGGGACTGATGCTTACGCTCTATATCGGGCATCGCTCTTCGGTTGCCATCGCGATTTTAGCTTGTTTGTACATAAGGTACAGGAACATTTCCCTGCTTTTGATCAGGAAAAGATACATAATTGGAGGAATTGGCGCATTCTTTTTTCTTGCAGTGTACAAGGCGGTATATGCAGCAATAAAAGCAGGAAATTTTGAACTTGTAGGTCAGAAAATACAATTCGACCAATTGTCCGATTCCGCTCTCGTGGGGCTGGAGCAGTTCGTGACATTGGCTCACCTGGATCTGGTCGTGAAATATGACTACACCTTGCCGTGCTCGAATCTTTGGCTGGTGCCTCTTTCTCTGTTTCCGTTCTCGGATACGGTCTTTGGCAAGGACGGATGCACCTACAACGAGCAGGTTCAGCCGTTCCTATTTCCGGGTTACAGTGGTGGCGTCGCTGCAAACATCTGGGCGGAGTTCTTTGCCAATTTCGGGTATGCCGGATTTCCGCTGCTCGTTGTCATTCTGTCGCTCGTGTGTGTTGCCGTCGAGGCGATAATCCGCAATGTGCGCAGCGCGACGCTCAAGGCCGGGCTGATCGTGGCCATCGTCCATCTCGCATTCTACATCCAGCGCAAGGAGCTGCTTGGCGCCTTCATCTCCGCCAAGCGAGCCGTTCTCGTTGCGCTTTTCATTTTTGGCTTGGTTTATGTGCACCGGAAGTGTTTTCCACCGGCCCCCGCCGAGGTGATGCCGCAGGGGGCGCGGGCCTTGCGCCGAGACAATGGCTGAGGACGTGACGGCGGTCGCCAAGCCTTCCGGATGGATGCGCGCGCGGCGGATTGCCCGCGACGTTACGTTTACGACGTCCGCAAGCGGAGTGGCCGCGTTGTGCTCCATCCTTGCACTGGCGCTCAACGCACGGTCGCTGGGTCCGGGGAATTTTGGCACACTCGCCGTAATTCAGGCCTATGTGGCGTTCGTTTCCGGCCTATGCACGTTCGAGAGCTGGCAGCCCGTGATCAGGCTGTGCGCGAGGTCGCCTTTGCGTCTGGGACCGGCGGCATCTTGCGGAATTGCCCTCGATGTTTCAGCCGCCCTTCTCGCCACGGTCCTGGCGATAGGCGGGATCTTGCTGTTTGGAGAAGCTGTTGGCGTGTCGCGGGATAATCGCCTTCTGGCGATTATCTACAGCCTCACCTTGTTGGCGAGTCTTTCGGGTACGCCGAAAGGTGTGCTTCGGCTGAACGGCCGGTACGACGTCATTGCCGGCAATCAACTCATGCAAGGGGTTGCCGTGGTGGTTGCCTCTCTCGTCCTTTGGATCCTCGATGCCTCATTGCCGGCTTATGTAATCGTGCTGGCAGCGGTCGGCGCATTCTACAACCTGACGCTGTTCGTTCGCATGCTGCTCTATACCAGGCAGGAGCACATCGAACTGCTCAACCCGCTTCGCTCCCGGTCCAAACGCCGTTTCTTCTGGGCGTTTCTTGCCATGGCCACGGGGACCAGTCTGCTCTCGACGCTTGTGAGCGCCAGGCGGCATCTCGCATTGTTCCTTGTCGCGGGCCTGCTGGGAGAGGTCGCCGCGGGCTCTTATTCGCTCGCATCGCGCCTGGCGACGATGGTTTCCCGGCTGACCGGTCCCTTGAACCAGGTCATCTTTCCCGAAATCGCGAAACTGTCGAAGCAAGAGCCTTCTTCTCGTCTATACCGCTTGAACGCCCGCATCACCGTGGTTTCGGCATGCGCCGCCGCCGGCATGGCGGTTGGGGGGGTGTTGCTGCAAAACCCCATCGTCCTTCTGGCTGGCGGTTCGGCCTACGCCGAAGCTTCGCTGCTCTTTGCCATTCTGTTCGCTTCAGAATGCTTCGGCCTGGCTGGAATGCATCTCAATCCGTTGATCCAGGTCCTGGCCGGGACGAAGCCGCTTTTGAAAATCACGGCGCTGGCGATCGCCATCTATGTTCCGCTTTGCCTGGCTTTGTCCGGATGGATCGGAATTTCAGGCATCGCCTGGGCCGGCTTGCTGGTATCGGCGGCGGTTTATGCAGCGATGATGGTGGTTTCGCATCTATTGTTGAAAAAGCGGATCCGCCCGGCGGAAGATATCTGAAGGCTGATGTTTTGAGATACCTGTTTTGCCTGCCAAGATACCACACCAATGCGGCACCCTGGGTTCGCATTCTGACTTCGGCGGGGCACCATGTTGCGGTCGACGTAGTCGAAACGAGCGTCACCGAGAATCACGCTCTTGTTTCTCCCAACGTGATGGCTCCATCCGCGCTGTCGCGGATGATCATGCGTCGGCGCTCGAGCAACATTCCGAATTCGCCTTTTTCCTTTCCCGGCGTCTTTTCCTACTGGAGGCGTTTGCAGGCCGAAGACCCCGACGTGGTGATCATCCGCGGAGTGACGCGATGGTTTTGCAGGGTCGCGGCACTCTGTTCAATTCTGCAAGGGCGCAGGCTGGTCATCTACGACCAGGAGGACGCCAAGCCCAGCGCATGGAGTGGCACATGGGTTCGAAGAGCCGTCTTTCATGGCCTAGGCATCCCGCATTTCACCTCACGGCTTTCGCCAAATCTTGGCCCGGCCAAGCTCGGCGATGCCATGTCCCTGCCATTCGGGAGCCCTTTCGAGCCGGCCCGGACTGAAGGCCTGGAAAGCAGGCCATTGCAGTGGCCGCCTCGAATCCTGATGGTGGCAAAATACCGGGAGCGCAAGGGGCACAGTTTGCTTCTGAGGGCGTTGTCCGCGATTTCATCCATGCCCTTCTCCCTGACATTCTGCGGCGAGGAGGCAACGAACGCCGACACGGCTTTCTGTCAGGCCTTGCGGCGCGAGGCTCAGGCGCTTGGCGTGGCGGACAGGCTTCGGTTTCAAAACAACATTGCGCATGACGACATGATCTCGGTCTTCTCCGTTCATGATCTCTTGATACTGCCCTCGCGGGCTGAACCCGCGGCGGTGTCTCCCATCGAGGCGGCCTGGGCGGGATGTGCCGTGCTGATGTCGCGAGACAGCGGCACGAGGTACTACATGCCCGAGGGGGCCGCTTTCGATTTCAACCCCGACGATCCGCAAGACATCGCACGCGCGGTCGCGAGGCTGATCGCTCGGCCACAGGATCTGGGGCCTGCAAGGGACGCCTGCTTCGCCCGCATCTCATCGCTCGCCAGTGACGACGAGATCTTGCGGCTGTTCGAGACCTTTGGGCCGGGCAGGGCACGACTGCATACAAGACAGTGAGCGAAACGGCATTGGGGGAGGCGGGGACGATGCTTGGGATCGGAAGAAAGATAATCATCTCCATCAACACGTCCTGGAATGTCGTCAATTTCCGCAAAGGCCTCATCGAGGCGCTGCAAGGGCGGGGCTATGAAGTGGTGGTTGCGGCGCCCAGGGACGAGTATTCGCGCCTGATCCCGCCGATGGGCTGCCGGTATGTCGAAATCGAGATGGATAATTCCGGCACCTCGCCGTTTCGCGACATGGTGCTTCTGTGGCGCTACTGGCGCCTGCTGCGCCGCGAGAGGCCGCTGGCGTTTGTCGGCTTCACCATCAAGCCCAACGTGTTCGGATCGCTGGCGGCAAACCTCAATGGCATCCCGGTCATAAACAATGTTTCAGGGCTCGGCACGGTTTTCGTCCGTGGCGGCCTTCTCCAGAAAATTGCCAAGGTCCTGTACCGGCTGGCGCTGGCCCGTTCGAAAATAGTCTTCTTTCAGAATGACGACGACAGGATGCTGTTCGTCAGCGAGCGCCTGGTCCGCAAGGAACTGACCGCGCTGCTGCCGGGCTCCGGGGTCGACCTTATTCGCTTCTCTCCGGCGCCCCGCCAAAGCCAATCGTCCGGCGCGATCGTCTTTCTGCTGGTGGCCAGGCTTCTCTGGGACAAGGGCGTGGGCGAGTTCGTCGAGGCAGCTCGTCAGATGCGCCGCAACATGCCTGGCGCGCACTTCCAGCTTCTTGGATTCCTCGATGTCGAGAACCGCACAGCGGTCAGCCGTGCGCAGGTCGAGCGATGGGCAGGCGAAGGCCTGGTCGAGTATCTCGGAACCACCGACGACGTCCGTCCCTTCCTGGACGCGGCCGATTGCGTCGTCTTGCCCTCCTACAGGGAAGGAACGCCGCGCTCGCTGCTGGAAGCAGCCGCGATGGGCAAGCCGCTGATCGCGTCAGATGTGCCCGGCTGCAGGGAGGTGGTGGACCACGGCGTCAACGGCCTGCTGTGCAAGGTGAAAGACGCAGGCGACCTGGCAAGCAAGATGCTCGAATTCGCAACGATGGACGCCGCATCCAGGAACAGGATGGGCATGGAGAGCCGAAGCAAAGTGGAGCGGCAGTTTTCGGAACGGATCGTCATAGAGTGCTACATGACGCAGATAGGGAAGCTCAATGCCTCGCCAGGCGATGAACCGGCCGGCGTGTAGTTGAACGCGGTTGAAGTTCGAGCCGAGGAGATCAGGCATTCAAGCAGGCGCTAAGCTTGTCTTGCTGCATTGCAGATCGGGACTCGGCTTTCGAGGGGGCTCGGCTTTGATCAAGTTGGGCTCGGTGTAATCAGGATGAAAAGGGAACCGTAATTTCTCTTTGGAGGGCCAGACATCCATCGCCGACAGCTCGGGATTATTTATACGTAATTGCTAAAATGGCGCGTTGTTCAGGTCAAACTTCTCCGCATCGTGCGACACGGGTTGGAATTGTGGCAAAAAAATGTTAGGCGCTGATGTCACCACCTTTTGATCTGGCATATCCGGGATGATTTGAAGGAAAGGCGAAACGGATGAATGTCATCATTAGAACCGCAGTGAGCGCGTTGGTTGCCGCGAGCGGTTTCACTTCGGTTTCATCTTTCGCCCAGGACGTATCCTGCAGCTGCGCTGCCGCCTATCGCGGCCCGGCGAGTGCGATTGGATCCATTCGTTCCGCCGATGGCGACGTGATGGTCTCGCAGTCGGTCGGCTATGGTCCTGCAAAGGCGGGGAGCACTCTCGGCCTTGGCAGTCGGGTGGTAGTCGGTACCAAGGGTTCGGCATCCGTACTTGTTGGCGGCTGCAACATGAATGTACCGGCGAATTCCAGTCTGGATGTTTCACGCGTGGGCGGCAACATCTGTCTGAAACTCGTGGGTTCAGAACGGACGGCGGCCATCCAGCCGTCCGGTGGCACAAGTGGGTTTGGCCTGCCCGAAGGGATTTTCGCCGGTGCGCTTGTCACCAGCGGTGTGTTGGCGGCGACGCAGGATGACGACAAAGCGGTCAGTCGCTGAGGGGCGGACCACCATGAGTGCTGGTGAGTTCTTTGAGTGTTGTTGATCGAAGGGGTGCGTAAGCGATTCGTTCCGGGGGCGGGTCGTTGATTCGAAAGGGGGGTAGAAATGACCGGGCGTCATCGGGTTGGGATTGTTTTCGCTTTTGTCGCGCTCGCCGGGGGAGGTGCCTTGTTTGCAGCGTCCGATGCTGTTGCCCAGTCGGCACAGGCATGTTCGTGTCTGGCCGCTGCGCCCGTGTCTGGCATTGTCGGCCAGTTCACCCAAGTCCAGGGTGATGTGCAGATGTCGCAGGCCGGCGGTTACGCCGGGGTGGACGCGGGAGCGCCGATCTATCCAGGCGCGCGCATCATGACCGGGCCGCAAGCATCGGCTTCCTTGGCCATCGGCGCCAATTGCGCGCTTGATGTTCCGGCCAACGCGACCGTCAGCATCGATCCAGTGCAAGACGGTATGTGCGTCTCGCTTGATGCGCAGCAGGCTGCCATCGGACCTGCCAATTCCGGACCTGGCATTTTGCCGGTGCTGTTGGGCGCCGGCGCGGTTGGTGGCGGCGCCGCACTGGCTATTGGACTACAGGATGACGACGACGCAGTCAGCCGCTAGCCAAGGTCTGGTCTCGCCGGTTTGCGCAAGCTCGGGCGCGATAGTGCAGAACCAGTTGCTCACGCCATCGGAAAAAAGCCGGGCCAGCTGTGCGGGCCATTTCGATGGACTGCCCAAGCTGTTCAAAAGTGGGGCTCTGTGATGGGCATTCTCGATCTTGAGGGAACTGGCGCGGGAATGCCGGCACTGCTTGTATTGCTCGCCCTCTCTGCTTGCGCGAGCAGTTCATCATCGTCCACGAGCTCTGTCGATGCGCTGCAGCCGACATCGTCCTCAACGGCGCTTGCCGGGGGCGGCGCGCTACGGATGGTGACGGATCTGCCGGCACCGCAGAATACACAAAACGGCAGCGAGCAGCCGCTGTCTGCCAACGATGTACTCGAAGTCAGCGTATTCCAGGTCGACAACCTGAACAGGACGGTTCAGGTGGATGCCGGCGGCCAGATTTCCCTTCCGCTTATCGGGACGATGACAGCGGCCGGCAAGACGGTCCGCCAGCTCGAAAAGGATATCGAGACCGCCTATGGCGCAAAATATCTGCAATCGCCGGATGTGACGATTTTCGTCAAGGAATCGATAGGCCAGCGCATCACGGTCGACGGCGAGGTCAACAGGGCCGGCATCTATCCGGTGTCCAGCAGCGCCTCCTTGCTGGATGCGATCGCCCTTGCCGGAGGCTTCAACGCCATCGGCGATGCCGGCAAGGTCTTCGTCTACCGCAATGTCGGTCAAAACAAGCTGGTCGCAAACTACAATGTCGAGGAAATCCGCGCCGGCAAGAATCGCAACCCGCGTATCTATGGCGGCGACGTGGTCGTGGTTTTCGCTTCGAAGTCGAAAATCGCAATGAACAATTTGAAGGATGCCCTGGGCCTCGCGTCGAGCGCGGCCCGAATTGCGGTCATTCCGTAAGGGAGGCCTGGCCGGCCAGGGTACGGACAACCAGGATCACCTCGCGCATGCTCGATCGCAACAGGCAGTCCCAAATCGCCGGTCCTCGACATGGCCAGGCTTTATCCGCGGACCTCTATTATGACGGGGCGCAGAATTATAGTCCTTACGGTCGAGACTATGCCGCTCACGACGAGAGATTCAATCCGCTCAAGCTGCTTTTCTATGTCGTGCAATATCGCTGGCTGATCGTCATGATGGCGGTGGCTGGCCTAGTTGCCGGTATCATAGTGACAATGATGCAGACGCCGAAATATCAGGCAACGACGCAGCTGGAAGTCCTGGTCCCTTCGGCAAAGGTTTTTCAGGACATCGAAGTGGTTTCCGAAAACAGCGACTTACGCGCGTTTCTGACTGCTCGCGAGAAACTGAAGAGCCGGGCGCTGGCCCAGCGCGTCGTGTTTCAGCTGGGGCTCTCCGAAAAACCGGATTTCCTGTTCCCAACCCCGAGCTTCTCGCTCAGCAACATCTTCTACCGTGCATTTGGAATTTCCAAATCGCCTTCGATCCAGGAAAAGACCCCCGAAGAGCGAGAGGCAATGGCGATCAAGCGCGTTCTGAAGGATCTGACGGTCAACCTTGTGACCAACACCAGCTTGCTGTCGATCACCTTCGTCGACCAGAAGCCCAGATACGCAAGTGACGTCGCCAACCAGGTCGCGCAGAGCTTTATCGATCAACGTCTCGACCAGACCAGCGAGACGTCGGATCTGGCGAGACAGTTCATCCAGGAACAGGTCCTGCAGGTCAAGCAGAAGCTGCAGAAGTCTGAGGAGGAACTGGTCGCCTATGCGAAGGATGCCGGCATCACCGTCACCGGCGACGACAAATCGCTGATCGGATCGAACATCGAGGCGCTGAACACAGCGCTCGCCACCGCTATCCAGGATCGTCTTGATGCCGGTCGTGTCGTGGACCAGATAGACAAAGGGCGGGGCTCCAGCCTGTCGCCGGTCCTGGAGAGTGATGGCTTGCAAAAGCTCAGCGAAAAACTCGCTGACCTCAAGAGCCAATACCAGCAGAAACTGAGCATCCTGAAGCCAGGCTTTCCGGAGATGCAGCAGCTCCAGTCGCAGATCAAGGAGCTGACGCGGCTTTATAATAACGGCGTCCTGACGATAACCGATTCGCTGCGCCTGAAGTACCAGGAAGCGCAGAATAAGGAAGCCGACCTCAAATCCAAGCTCGCCGAGATGGAAAAGCAGCAGGTTGTCTTCAATGACAAGAATATAAAATACACCATCCTCAAGCGCGAGGTCGATTCCAACCGGTCGCAATATGACAGTCTCATCACCAAGCTGAATGAAGTAGGCGTCAGCTCCGAGCTCAAGACGCAAAGCGCAGCCATTGTCGATTTCGCGACCCTGCCCGTAAGTCCCTATTCTCCGCGCCTGATCATCAATCTGGCGATCGCGCTAGCGCTGTTCATGGCTCTCACTGCATCGATCATCTACATCATCGAGTTGCTGAACAACACCTTCACCAATCCCGAGCAGGTCGAAAGGGAGATGGGGCTGGCCATGCTCGGCATCCTGCCGCTCGTCGATGACCGCGAACTGACGGCCAGCATCGCCGACCAGAAGTCCGGGCTATCGGAAGCTTATCGTTCGCTGCGAACGTCGCTGCAATTCTCCGGCGCGGAGGGCGCGCCGCGTTCGCTGCTGGTGACCAGCTCCGAGCCTTCCGAAGGCAAGTCGACGACCTCGTTCAAGCTCGGCCAGGATTTCGCCGCCCTCGGTGCGAAGGTCTTGCTTATCGACGGCGATCTGCGCAAACCGAATCTTCATCGGCTGTTCGGTCTCGACAACGCGATCGGGTTGAGCAATCTCCTGACGAATACGGTGCGTAAGGAAGATGTGGCGGGCATATTCAGGACGACCAAATATCCCAACGTGACCGTGCTGACGTCAGGAACGATCCCGCCCAACCCTGCGGATCTGCTTTCATCGCCGAAGATGGCGCTGATCGTCACCAATCTCGGCAAGCGCTTCGATCTCGTCATCGTCGACGCTCCGCCGATCGTCGGCCTGTCCGATGCGCCCATTCTCAGCCGGCTTGCCGAGGGCACGCTAGTGGTCATTTCCACGAACCAGGTGACGCGCAAGGCGGCCAAGACGGCGCTGAAACGCCTGCGCGCAGCCGGAGCGAACGTGATCGGGGCGGCAATGTCGAAATTCGCGGTGAACAAGTTCGACTACAACTACGCCTATAAATACATGAACTACCAATATTACGAACATGGCGCGGGCACGCCGAAGATTGAGGGCAAAGTCGATGACGGAGCAGGCCAGCCCGCTCATGCAAAATCTCCTGCGTTCAAGCGTTTGGTTCGTCGCCTCCGTTCTGGTGTTGATGGCTTCGTCGATCGGACTAAGTCGGCTCCTTGAGGAGGGAACGCCGAGTGTGTCTCTGGCACTGGACCCGCTGAACGCAGATGCCTTGATAGACGAAATTGCCGGCGAGCTGAACGAAACGAGCGCCGATCTCGGCGCGTTGGCCGCCAAGGCCAAGAATGCGCTTCGCTTCAATGTCGCGGACGCCCGTCTCTACAGCCTGATCGGCGAGATCAGATATCGGCAAGGCGAACAGGCCCAGGCTTTCGAACTTTTCGACCAGGCGCGAAAACTGTCCAAGACTGAAATCCATGCGCTGCAGAGGTCCATCGATCGCTCGATCGCGGCAGGCGATCTGGCGAGGGCCGTGGGCGAGATCGACACCTTGCTGCGCCGGTGGCCAGACCAGTTTTCGGCCATCGCCCCAGGGTGGCCTGCCATCCTTTCCAATTCCGACGGCTACCAGGCCGTGCTGGCAGCCCTGGAGGCAGAGGCGCCGTGGCGTGGTAAGCTTTTTCTCGCCCTTGGCCAGAACCCGCAAAGCCTGGGACCTGCAAACCAGCTGCTGCTCGATCTCGGGCGCACGGGTGCGCCGCCGACATCCAGCGAATTGTCCGCCGTTATCACCGGTTACATCAAGCAGAAGGACTATGGCCCGGCCTATCGGCTGTTTCTTTTCAGCCTGTCCGATCGGGAGCGGAAGCTGGGTGGCTATATCTTCAATGGCGGCTTCGAGCCGCTCTTCAGCGGCAAGCCGTTCGACTGGGTGATACACGACCGATCTGGGCTGGAGATCACCTTTGCCGGATCGCAGGGCGCGGGTGAAAGTGAAAGCGACAGCGGGGCGACGGTTCGATTTCTAAACACGCCGGTCAAGAACGCTGCGCTTCAGCAATATGTCGAATTGCCCCCCGGTTCTTACCGGATGTCCATGACCGTGTCCGCGACAAATCTCAAACTGCCAAAGCAGCTGTTCTGGTCCGTCAGATGCGCGGACCCGTCAAGCGAGGTAGCGCGCTTCAACATACCGGAAGGTACATTCAACCGGCGAAGCCTGAGCCTGGATTTCACCGTCGGACCGGCTGCGTGTCCGATACAGTTGCTGAGGCTGGAAACAGCCGCAATTGCCGAGAGCTGGCGGTTTCGATACGTCGGCACGCTGGTCATGCACAGATTGAGCATCGAGAGGGTGTCGTCGTGAGAGCACGGTCACGGCAGCCCGGGCAGTGGGACAAATACCTGCTTGGGTCGGTTCTTTTCCTGTCCCTGCTGATTGGCGGCGGCACCGCGAGCGGCCTCTACACCGAAACGCTGATCGAGATCGCGGCGATTCTCTCGGCCGCGGCCATCTTGTCGCGGCCCAGCGGACAAACAATTCCCCGGGCGATCTTGTGGCTGATTGCTCTCGGCCTAGCCGTGTTCTGCTTCCAGATCGTTCCGCTGCCCGGGGCCTTGCTGGACGGCTTGCGGCCCGAGGTGCTGCTTGTCAGACCCTGGCTGGATGGTGAAACGCAATCGCGCTTCGTCAGCGTCGGCGTCGGGCGCACGATCGAGTGCATGTTGTATTTCGCCGCCGCCGCGGCATTTTTCCTCGGCGTCACCCGCCTGCGCACCGAGGAGGTCTACGGCCTTGTTCCCTTCTTTTTCATGGGCGTCATCTGCAATGGCCTGGCCGCGGCGATCCAGTATTCGCTCTCCGACACAGTCGCCATAGAAGGATTGCTGCCGTTTACGATCAATGCGGGCCTGTTTGCCAATCAAAATCACTTTTCGGCCTTGCTCTTCGTCTCCATCCCATTCGTGGTCTATTATGGCTTGTTCCGTGGACATTTTCTGTCCGGATCGCTTGGGCTGACGATGCTCTTGCTGCTTCTTCTGGCAGCCGGCTCGCGCGCCGGCATTCTGATCGGACTGGTGATCACCGCGATATCAGTTGTCTTCCTGTCCGCTCGCTCAAGGGCGGGCGGATATGGCATTCTTGCGGTTTTCATCGGGCTTTCCGTCTACACGATCGGTGCATGGGCGAAGATCGATGCGAAGGTGGTCGATCCGGCTTTCGGCAGGGCAGAGTTTGCTCGCACCACGATCGAAGGAATGAAAGAGAACTGGGTGACTGGCGTTGGTTTCGGCAGCTTTCCGAAGGTCTATCAGATATACGAAAAAGCCGGAATGATTTTCAGAACTTATGTAAATCATGCCCACAATGACTACCTCGAATTGGCACTTGAGGGCGGCATACCGGTCGTTTTGTTAATGATTGTGTATGCCATATTGCTTTTCGCCTCGTCGGTCCGGATTCGCCGGGAGCCGTTACAGAAGGCTGCATTTCTGTCGGTGTCGTTTTTGCTCGTTCACTCTCTTGTCGACTATCCCTTGCGAACCGCAGCACTCGCGATGACGTTTGCCTATTTGAACGCGATCGTCTTTCACAAGGGTTTTGCCGAGCGGCTGAACCAAAGGCGCGAGATGGGCGAGATAGGCCATGACGATGAAGACAATCTGCTTGTCCCGGCCAGGACCTCGGGCCCGGCAAGGCAAGGGCGGTTGGCGGGGGCCGGGGACACTCGCTCGGCCCCTTCTTCGGGCACCAGATTGACAAGCCACGGCATGAAACCTAAGCACGGGCGGCTTGTGTCAGGGGAGGGGACTTAGGCATGTCAAGGAGAGTTTCTTGAAAGGAATTATCCTTGCTGGAGGCAGTGGAACGCGCCTTTATCCGCTAACGTTGGCGGTCTCCAAGCAAATCCTCCCAGTATACGACAAACCGATGATCTATTACCCGCTGAGCGTTTTGATGCTTGCGGGGATTCGAGAGATTCTGGTCATATCCACGCCGCGGGACCTGCCGGTTTTCCGCGAGCTGTTGGGCGATGGATCGGAATTCGGGCTTGAGTTGTCCTACGCCGAGCAGCCGCAGCCCAACGGGCTTGCGGAAGCGTTCATTATCGGCCGCGATTTCATCGGCGCGGACAGCGTTTCGATGATACTGGGCGACAACATCTATTTTGGCGACGGATTGTCCAAGCTTTGCCGCACCGCGGCATCGCGCGAAAGCGGCGCTTCGGTGTTCGCCTACCATGTCGAGGATCCGGAGCGCTATGGCGTGGTGTCCTTCGACAAGACCACTGGAACCGCGCTCACGATTGAGGAAAAACCACAGAAGCCGAAATCCAACTGGGCCGTCACCGGCCTTTATTTCTACGACAACCAAGTTGTCGATATCGCCTCAAGGATTCGGCCCTCGGCTCGAGGCGAGCTCGAAATCACGGCGGTCAACAATGCCTATCTCGAGCGTGGCCAGTTGCAGGTGCATCGGTTGGGGCGCGGCTATGCCTGGCTCGATACCGGCACTCACGACAGCCTGGACGATGCTTCTTCGTTCGTGCGTACAATCGAACGTCGCCAGGGCATCAAGGTCGCCTGTCCGGAGGAAATCGCCTTCGAACAGGGCTGGCTGAGGGCCGATGAAGTGTTGCAGCGGGCAACCCGCTTGGGAAAAAATGAATATGCCGCTTATCTGCGCCGTCGCGTGGTCGAGTTGTCGGAGGACTAGATGCTGGAGGTGAGACCCCTTGGCATCGAAGGTCTGCTCGAAATTATTCCGAAGCGGCACGGCGATGCCCGTGGCTACTTCACCGAAACCTGGAACGCCGCACGCTTCGCCGAGGCCGGCCTCGAACTCGCCTTCGTCCAGGACAATCACTCCTATTCCGCCGCGGCCGGTGTCGTCAGGGGGCTGCACTATCAGTTGCCGCCACGTGCCCAGGACAAGCTGCTGCGCGTTGTCAGAGGCAGCGTCCTGGATGTCGCGGTCGATATCCGCCGCTCCTCGCCGACATTCGGAAAATGGGTTGCCCTCGAGGTCTCGGCCGAGAAGGGCAACCAGATCCTGGTGCCCAAGGGCTTCGCCCACGGCTTCATGACGCTCGTGCCCCATACCGAGGTGCTGTACAAGGTGACCGACACCTATTCGCCCGAACACGACCGCTCGATCCGTTTCGACGATCCGGCCATCGGTATCGAATGGCCGCCGCCGGCTGGCGGCTTTCAGCTTTCTGACAAGGACCTCAAGGCGCCGCTGCTCGCCGCCGCCGAGGTGTTTGCCTGATGAACATTGCCAGATGCACGGGGATAGCGGCATGAACTTTCTGGTGACGGGCGGGGCCGGCTTCATCGGTTCGGCGGTGTGCCGGCATCTGTGCGCCAACCCGGCCTACCGGGTGACCAATCTCGACAAGCTGACCTATGCGGGCAACCTGGCCTCGCTGCGGCCGATCGAAAATGCACGAAATTACAGCTTCGCCCACGCCGACATCTGCGACGAGAGGGCGGTGCTCGACATATTGCGCCGCGGCGATATCGACATCGTCATGAACCTCGCCGCCGAGAGCCATGTCGACCGCTCGATCGATGGGCCGGGCGCCTTCATCGAGACCAACATCGTCGGCACCTACCGGATCCTCAACGCAGCGCTGGAGTACTGGCGCGGCCTTTCCGACGACAGGAAGGGCCGTTTCCGCTTCCATCACGTCTCGACCGACGAGGTGTTCGGCGACCTGCCCTTCGATGGTGGCATGTTCGTGGAAGAGACGCCTTACGCGCCGTCTTCGCCCTATTCCGCCTCCAAGGCGGCCTCCGACCATCTGGTGCGCGCCTGGCACGAGACCTATGGCCTGCCGGTGGTGCTGTCCAATTGTTCGAACAATTACGGGCCCTACCATTTTCCCGAAAAGCTGATCCCGCTGGTCATCCTCAACGCGCTCGACGAGAAGCCGCTGCCGGTCTACGGCGCCGGCGCCAATGTGCGTGACTGGCTGTTCGTCGAGGACCATGCGCGCGCGCTGGAACTGATCGCCACCAAGGGGCAGCCGGGCGAGAGCTACAATGTCGGCGGCAATTCGGAACGCACCAATCTGGGTGTCGTCGAGACGATCTGCGATCTGCTCGACGCCAGGCGCCCCCGGGCCGCCGGCAAAAGCTATCGCGACCTGATCTCTTTCGTCACCGACCGTCCCGGCCATGATCGCCGCTACGCCATCGACGCGTCCAAGATCGGCCGCGAGCTCGGCTGGACGCCGAGGGAGAATTTCGACAGCGGCCTGGCAAGGACGGTCGACTGGTACCTGGACAACAAATGGTGGTGGGGACCGATCCGCGAACAGCGCTATGCCGGCGAAAGACTGGGCGAAGCGCGCAAGGAGGCGGTGTGAGGCTCGTTGTCACCGGACGCGAGGGCCAGGTTGCGGCAAGCCTTCTGGAGGCTGGGCGCGAAGACGTCAAGGTCATCGCCATCGGCCGGCCGCAACTCGACCTCGCGCGGCGCGGGACTGTGATCGAGGCCATCACCGCCGCTAAGCCCGATATCGTCGTGTCGGCCGCCGCCTACACGGCGGTGGACCAGGCCGAGGACGAACCCGAGCTCGCCTTTGCGGTGAACGCCGCCGGCGCCGGCGAGGTGGCGCAGGCGGCGGCTCGGCTCGGCGTGCCCGTCATCCATCTGTCGACCGACTATGTCTTCGACGGCACCAAGGACGGTCCCTATCTGGAAACCGACGCGACCGCGCCGATTGGCGTCTACGGCGCCTCCAAGCTTGCCGGCGAACAGGCGGTGGCATCAGCCAATTCGCGCCACCTGATCTTGCGCACGGCGTGGGTCTACAGCCCGTTCGGCAAGAATTTCGCCAAAACCATGCTGAGGCTGGCCAGCGACCGCGACGAGATACCGGTTGTGGCCGACCAATGGGGAAATCCCACTTCCGCGCTTGATATCGCTGACGCGATCCTGCATGCGGCAGCACGGCTGCACCGCAACGAGGATTTCGCCGCGTGGGGCATCTATCATCTGGCCGGCACGGGCGAGACCAACTGGAGCGGCTTCGCCCGCCATATCCTGGACATAAGCGGTGGGCTCGGTGGCCCCTCCGCGCGGGTGCGCGATATTGCTGCGACGGACTATCCGACCAAGGCGCGCCGCCCCGTCAATTCCCGGCTGTCGAGCGCGAAGTTTGCCTCCGTGTTTGGATGGAGTGCGCCGGTACTGCAGAAATCGGCGCGAGAGGTGGTCCGTCGTCTCCTGAGCAGGTGACCTGACGGGCTTTGACTGCATCAACAACCATCAACCCGCGGGGGATTCACCGGCTGCCACAGCGCGAAGCCGTATTTCAGCGTCGGCGGTTATCGAGTTGGTGATAGAGTTCGGCGTATGCTGTTCCCATCCTGTCAGCTGTGAAGAGGCGAACATAGCGATCGCGAGCAGCTCGCCCCCAGTTCGCTGCCTCGACCGGCGAATCGACGACCTGGTTGATGGCTTCGGCAAGGCGTGCTGGATCGGAAGGCGGTACGACCAACCCGGTCTCGCCGGCTTTGTTCACATAACTTGTTCCCGTTCCGATCTCGCAAGAGATCATCGGTTTGCCGCACATCGCAGCCTCGACGAGAGAAAGCCCGTAGGCTTCCGACCTCTGGTTTGACGGAAAAACGAACCCCAGGCAGTTGTGGAGGAGCGCCATCTTGTGCCGCTCGGCCACCTCGCCGAGGAAAATCACATTGTTGCGACGCAACGTCTTGGCCTGAAGCTTCAGGCGCTCTTCGATAGGCCCTGATCCGGCAATAACGATCTTGCACCTGACTTTGTCGGCCGCCTGAATCAGCACGTCCAGCCCCTTATAGTAGCGCAAGACGCCGACGAAGAGCACGAAAGGCTCCGCCACTGCCGTTTGGCACCATCTGTGGTCGGCTTCGGTTGGCGCGGGGTAATCGGTTTCATTGATGCCGATTGGAATGATCGCCGATTTGCCCTCCAAGGCTCTGAGAACGGGGCTCGATTTCAAATAGTCCGGAGATGTCGCGACGATAGCGTCCACATCCCTGAGGAAGCGCAGCATCAGCGGCCGATAAAGAGGCAGCAAAAGCCTCTGTTTGACGATGTCGGAATGGTAGGTGACGACGGTCGGTTTGCCATGACGGGATTGAAAATGCACCATGTCCATGAGTGGCCATGGGAAATGGTAATGTATGAGGTCGGCTTTCCTGGCGAGCGCTCCGAACTTCCGAAAGACCTCGAACGAAAACCCGGTCGACGCCAGTTCGAAATCCAGCTTGGCTTTTCGGGCCATGTGCCCGTCGAGATGCTGCGTGTTCTCGTTCGGAGCACGGCTCAACGAGAGCACTTCGGTTTCAATGCCGCGGCTGGCGGTGCTTTGAGCGATGGCATGTATCGTCCGCTCCACCCCGCCAAAGGTATCGGGCCAGTACGTCTTGAAGAAATGCAGCACTTTCAAATGTTGGTCTTCCGTCTTCGCTCGATGGCCAGTTCAAAAATCTGAAGCATACCCTTGGCGTAATTCTCCCAGGTGAAACGCGCGGCATTTTTCTTCGCGTCCGCAGCGATCCCGTCTCGAAATTTCGCATCGACACAGAGCCGGTGAAATGCATCAGCAATTGCCGCGGGATTCTTCGGATCGACGAGCACGGCATTGTTCCCCGCGACTTCGGGCATTGACGAAGTGTTCGACGTCAGCACTGGCTTGCCGAAAGATTGTGCCTCGACGATCGGAAAGCCAAACCCCTCATAAAGCGATGGCATCACGAGAAATAGGCAATTCGCATAGATCGTGGCGAGCGTCGCGTCGTCGACGAAACCGGTAAATTTGATATTTGTCCCGAGGCCGCTACTGCGGACCTGGTCGGCCAAGCCCGTTTGTTTCCAGCCCTTCGCGCCGACCACGACCAGGTCGCAGCCGGATTGGACAGTAGCCGGCAACAGACCGTAGGCCTTTATCAGATTGCTGAGGTTCTTGCGTGGCTCGATTGTGCCGACAAAAAGCGCATAGGGCTTGACGATGCCGAGCGGTTCCAGGCTCCCAACATCGCCGGGCGGCGGCAATGCCACTGTACCGGGGGCAACTGTCCTGACCGGCGATTTCAGCCAGGGGAATTCGTTCCTCAAGGCAGTGGCGGTGGCCATCGAAACCCCGACTACGACATCAGCGGTCTTCAACGCCGGCTTCATCAGCAGGCGGTCACCCATCCAGGTCCGGGTTCGCATGGTCTGCGCAGCGTGCAACCAGACGAGGTCGTGAATGGTGACCACCCGCCCGACGTGGCGGTCGAGCAGGAAGGGCAGGCGGTGCGATGGGCCCCAGAATATCTCGACTTTGTCGCGCGCGGCCCAGGAGGGCACCACGGCCTGTCCCCAATAAGTTCGGCCAACAGAACCCTTGAAGTTGGCGGTCCGCACGGAAACGCCATGCGGAATATCGTAGTCTGCATTGATCTTGCCCGGTGCGTACAGAAAGACATCAGCGCCGAGAGCCGCCAGCGCTTTCACGGCATTGTGGACGAACCGCCCAATTCCGTCGGAGGCCGATCCTAAATTCCTGCCATCGATCCCGATTCTCAATCTTCTCTCCGGAAGCGAATTGAGCAGCGAATTGGGCAAAGGATTCCGGACATTTTTGCGGTGATAGCAGAGACAACGCTTCCAGGAGCGACCAGGCGACAACTCATTAGGAAAAAACGCCAATACACATTTCGCCGACTCCGTTGCTCAATAGTGGATGAAGTTTCCGCCGGGGGAAAACCGCTTGCGCCTCAGTCTGAGAATGGTAGATGCATGCGTATCAGGGTCCCAATTCGAGAGTACGCCGCTGCCAAAGCTGATTATCCAGATCCCTTGCTATAACGAGGCGGAAACGCTCGCGATAGCGCTGAATGATCTGCCGCGGACCGTTGCTGGTTTTGACTGCGTCGAATGGTTGATCATCGACGATGGAAGCAGCGACGAGACGGTGAGAGTTGCCGAGGAAAACGGCGTCGACCACATTGTGCGTCATACCAGCAATCGCGGTCTCGCCTATGCTTTCATGACTGGCATTGAAGCCTGCCTCGCGCGGGGCGCGGATGTCATCGTCAACACCGATGCCGACAATCAGTATAACGCGGCCGACCTGCCGGCGCTGACCCGGCCGGTTCTCCAAGGGCGTGCGGATATGGTCATCGGCTCCCGACCGATATCGGAGATAGAGCATTTCTCGCCGGTCAAGAAGCTTCTGCAGAAGATTGGCAGCTGGGTGGTTCGCGTCAGCAGCGGCACCGATGTCCAGGACGCCCCAAGCGGATTTCGCGCCATCTCGCGAAACGCGGCCCAGCGTCTTGCCGTGTTCAACAACTACACCTACACGCTGGAAACCATCATTCAAGCCGGCCGCAAGAATATGCGCGTGGTTTCGGTGCCGGTCCGCGTCAACGGCGACCTGCGGCCGTCGAGGCTGGTGAAGAGCATTCCGTCTTATCTGAAGCGCTCGATTTTCACGATCATCCGTATTTTCGTTATCTACCAGCCCGCCCGGTTCTTCGGCACGGTCGCGGCCATTCTTTTCGGCGTTGGTTTTCTGATCGGCCTGCGTTTTCTTTATTTCTTTCTGTTTGACGGAGGTAGCGGCCACATACAGTCGGTGATCCTGGCGGGTGCGCTCATGTCGATGGGCTTCCAGGCACTTCTGGTCGCCTTTCTGGCCGATGTGATAGCGGCCAACCGCAAGCTTCTCGAAGACATCCGCTATACGCAGCGCGCCACGCCAGGAGAGATCGCGCGGCTGCGCCCAAAGCGGCAGGAAAGCAGGCTGAACGGATGAAGGTAGCTGGCGGACAGGCAGAGGACGGCATCGTCATAGGCAACACCTATGACAAATACGGCACGCGGAACCTGATCGCACGTCGGATGGTCGCAGGATTCGACGGTGCCCTGTCCGGCCTGGTGGCAAAGGTCAGCCCCACCACCATCCACGAGGTCGGATGTGGAGAGGGCTATTGGGTCATGCGCTGGCTTGACCAGGCCATCGATGCGCGGGGTACCGATTTCTCCACGCAGGTTATCGGAATGGCAAAGGAAGAAGCCCGCGGGCGCGGTATGGATCCCGAGCGTTTTGAGGTACGCAGCATCTACGAGGTGATGCCCGAACAAGATGGCGCCGATCTTATCGTGTGTTGCGAGGTGATGGAGCACCTCGAGGAGCCGCAAAAGGCTTTGCAGGCACTGCAGCGCATTGCAAGATCGGACCTGATACTCAGCGTGCCTCGGGAGCCGCTTTGGCGTGCACTCAACCTGGCGCGCGGAAAATACGTATCTGCCCTGGGAAACACACCGGGCCATCTGCAGCACTGGTCGCAGCGTGGCTTCATCTCGCTCGTGTCGCGGTTCTTCGAGGTGGTTGAGGTTCTGTCGCCATTGCCCTGGACGATGCTTCATTGCCGCTCTAGGAAGGCAAAATGATAGTGCCAGTCCGTCCTTATGCAGGGTTCGGGCTGAACCGGTACCTTTTTGCATTGTGAAAAACATCCAAGGTATAGAAATTGGCTGACCAAGCGACCGAGGGAGTGCTTTCCCCATTCTTGAAGCGGCAGCGAATTGTCGCTGTTAGAGAATACATAAAAGGCCGCGTATTGGACGTCGGTTGTGGCAATGGTGCGTTGGCGGAGCTTGTTGACAGCCGGAACTATGTAGGGATCGACCTGGATCCGGTATCGATCGCGGCTGCTAGAAAGAAATATCCTTCGCATAAATTTGTCCAGGCGGAACATCTGGCCGTGGAGGTGTTCGACACCATTGCTGCTTTGGCGGTAATCGAGCACGTAAAGGATCCTCGCACTTTCTTGGCGACTTTGAAGTCGAACCTAGTGCGTGCCCCAGCGGCACGAATTGTCTGTACGACGCCTCATCCCTCAATGGATTGGGTCCATTGGGTAGGTTCTCGAATCGGTGTTTTCAGTCGAAGTGCGAACGAAGAGCATGAAGACCTGTTGGATAAAAAGAAGCTGTCGGATGCTGGACGCTCGGTAGGTTTAAAGATGGTTACCTACCGACGCTTTCTTTTTGGAGCGAATCAGGTTTTCTCGTTCACGCATGATGATCTATAAAACAATAGACAGGTTTGTTAGAGATAATATTAAAGCGCTTGGGTTCTTCTTGGCGTTCCTGGCTCTGCTTTTCGTTTTTAATAAGATAATATTGTATGGTAGTGAAATAAGTTTCCGAAACTTTGACACGCTGGACATAGTATTTCTAATATCTCTCTCACTTATATCAGGAATTTCGAGTATTCTACTTGCTTCCGGCTGGCGGGAAATTCTTGTTTATGTTGGTGTGGATCGACCATTTCGTTGGGCGGTGTGGGCTTACGCCACTTCACAACTGGCGAAATACGTTCCAGGAAATGTTTTCCAACTTGTCGGCAGACAGGCATTGGGGGTCGCCGCCGGTATCAGTAACGCCCCGCTTGCAAAGTCGTCCGTTTTGGAATTGCTGGTCATCGCAGCGTCTACGATTTTGTTTGTGCCCCTCGTGTCACCATTCGTGTTTCTAGATATTGGTTTGGCCACTAGCCTACCCCTATTTTTGATTCTTGCCGCAGCACTTCTCCTGCTGACAAGATGGTTATTCGGACCGATTCTCGCGAAGTCAGCGGCGTTCTACGCCTCTTATCTTGCTGTTTCTGGCGCAATCTTCGTTGCCGCCTACAGTCTTGCCGGTGGCTCGAGCGACCTTAGCCTCTATCCGGCGATAGCCGGTGCATATGTAATTGCTTGGCTTGCGGGGCTTTTAACTCCAGGCGCGCCGGCAGGTATCGGCGTTAGGGAAGCTGTTCTGCTCTTTCTGCTCGACGGGCTCAGCCCCAGCTCGGTCATTCTTCTGGCTGTGGTGATCGGACGAATGATCACTGTTCTGGGCGATCTTCTATTTTTTGTTGGCGGACTGATCGCCGGTCGACTGTGTGAGATAACCAATGAGCAAGGCTGAAGCCCCAAAAGGGAAAGCGCCAGCGATTCCTATCGACGTGCTCTATTGCGGCGAAACAAAAGACAGACGGTTAGTTTTTCGCTGTGCTAGACGTTTGAGCAATCTCAGGAGACGATAACAATGCTTAAGGCCGCTGCGCTCAAAATACCGCAGATCAGGAGGCTATGGCAGGATCGTGCCGATCTTTCGGCGCAACGTGATAGCCTGCTCCGGGAAAACCAGCAGTTGCGAGCGTCCAAGGAGCCGGGACCGGGCAGCGTATTCTTCCACTATAACTGCAGTTTCGATGCTATAGGCACCATGAATAGACACGCGCGGAGCGATCTGCAGCCCCACCCGTCCTACGTTACAAACTTTCTCGGCGTCAAAGTTTCACCTCGGTTTTTCCCGGGCATTCTCGATGGCAAGGCGGGAACCATCGAGCCGATACCTATCCCCGCCAACTGGCATGCAGACATAGCTGAATGGGCCGCAGCACTCAGGGCCGTTGACTTGGCCTCGGAACGCTTCCGCGTTGTGGAGTTGGGGTGCGGTTGGGGATGCTGGTTGAACAACACAGGCGCTGCCGCACGCAACAAGGGACTCACAGTCGAACTGATTGGCATCGAAGGAGATAGCGAGCATGTCGCCTATGCCCAGGAGGCAATGGCGGCCAACGACTTTTCGGAAGACGAATTTCGGATCATCCATGGTGTCGCAGCGCCTGAAAAAGGAGAAGCGCTCTTTCCGGTCGTCGAGAATGCCGGCGCATCCTGGGGCTCGGAACCGATCCTGAATGCGACGGCAGCACAGATCAAGGAAGCTTCGGCATCAGGGCAATATCAAAGACTTGATGCCTTCCCGCTGGCCGATATCGTCAGCGGCGAGCCGGTCGATCTCCTGCATATCGATATTCAGGGCGGCGAGGCAGATTTCGTCGAAGCGGCGATCAGCGACCTCAATAAATTCGTTCGCTACATCGTCATCGGCACGCACTCCCGCCAGATCGAAGGGCGAATCATGAGCACCTTTCTTAATGAAGGCTGGAAGCTCGAAATTGAGCGTCCCGCAATCATCGGATTGGTCGACGGGCGCCCACGAATTTCAGTCGACGGCGTCCAGGGTTGGCGGAACGCATCCTCCATCTGAGCTGCTAATTAGAACAAGGATTTGCACACGACGATTGCATGCCTTATTTGACCACCGACAGGGATTGAAGAAGAACGCCGAGCGTTCGAGTATCGGGACTCCCGTAAGATGCAGGAGAACGCAACTGGTCAACGCGGAAATCCAACTGCCCATTCTTCGCCAAACCCGCTCGTGGAAGTTCGACGGAAATCCGACCAGATACGTTGCAGTAATTGTGACTTAACATCACTGTGGTTCCACTACTGATTTCGACTTCGGTGCAGGTATCTCCGGGCGCGAAAACCGAAAATGTAACGCTCAACCGCGCTCGGTCCGGAATGTCGGTCATGTCGACCAGGATTGATGCTTGCTTAACGCGAGACCATGTTCCGGCCGGTTCGGGCGGGTACCAGCTGCGTTCAACGAGATAGTTGCTGCCGATTTCCCCGCTCACGAAGCTCACTGGTTTGTCCAGATCTATTGGCGGTACCGTGTTCCAGACAGATAAGGTGCCCGCCGGATCGAGACCGTGAGCGAGCCGGATAACGGCGTAGTGCTTCATAAGGTCCGCATCATACCGATCCTCGGCATCGAGAGCTTTGGCGATGGGGGAGAGTTCTTGTTCACGCTCATTCGGGGCCGGCCAGTCGTGAGCCGACGACAGCAGATTAATGTATGGGAGAACGACGGCATCGGCCTTGCCGCTCTCAAGAAACGCCTTCACCTTCATCGCGAACTCAGGCGCCACTTTTCCCTGTTCAAAGCCGATCATCTCGTCGGGCCAGTTGCTCATGGCGGACATGAGGTTCTTGTCTCCCCCCACGTTATAGGTTCGGATGTCCAGCTCACTTGCGACGTAATTGACGAGAAAGTCATTGCCGTAAGGCAGAAATGCGACCGTCTCGCCCCTATGAAAGTGCGGTTTCCACGATGCCACCTCAGTAGTCATCTCGTTGACTATGTCTCGAAAGCGTCGGTATCCATGCAGCGGTGTGGGGCTAGGTATGTTGAGGACCAGCAGAACCACGATCAGAGCTGCTCTGGCATCCATCGATAACTTGCCGCTTGCCAGAGTCAGCACGAAGATAGCCCAGCACCCGAACATCCCGAGTGCGGTCCAGCGATAACTGGCTCGCATGGTCCTGAAGCCAGGCAGATATTGAGAAATCCATGCATTTCCGCTTTCGACCCATCCATATGAAGCAGGCATTAATTGGCTGGCGCCGTCAGGGCGGTAGGTCAGAAATTTCACTGTCGGCCCAAGCGCCATATAGAAACCGACGATCGCAAATAGACCGAAGATCAATAGAGGGAATCTTTTGTCTCTGAGCGTGAGCGCGCCGTAAAGTGCTACGATTACGATCCCGGCGCAGAATGTCGAAATGAACGTCGACGCATCTCCGAAATAGTCATGCTCCGGCCGCGCAATGCTAAGACCAAGCAGGTCCGGGATCGCCAACACGTTCGATGTTGGTACAAAGAAGAATTCGAGGCTCGCGCCCCACCCTCGGAAAAAATCAATAGGTTGCGCGCCGAAGTCTGAAATTCCCACATAGAAGGCGTAAGCGGCGTAGGATGCAGCAAATGCAAGAGCGATGATGAAGGCGCGGTAGAGAAGATCTGTCCTTAGATCGCGACGGCGTCTGATCAGCGCGCAGCCAAACATCAAAGCAGTGCCGGAGGCAAACATCATGAACGTATAGCCGTCCATAAACACGGCCACAAAGGTAGCAACAACAAAGCCAAGACACGACCATACAGAGAGGCGATCAATCGAAACCTTCATGGCCGTGAGATAATAGAACGGCAGTAGCGCAATCCCAAGCGCTACTGCGGAGTAGCCATTGTGCTGCCAGACAACCGGAAACGTGCACCATAACAAGGCGCTGAATAGCGATGCCGGTCGTCCAGCCCCGACTGATCTCGCAAACCAGAATGCCCCTGCAAAGGCGGTCGCAAGCCACATGGCGAACACCGCTGCATAGGCGTTAACTGCAGATATCCCGATTTTCAACAACACTGCCGCGGGAAGCGCCGCGGACAGCCCAAAGGATATAGCTGCCGGCTCCGGAATTCCAAAATTATGCGCGTACAGAGACCCGTAGTTTGCGAAAGACTTCGAAAAACCTATAAGCCAGAACAGCTGCAATGTAGTAGGGCTCATATAGCCCGGAATCGCTCCATTCGCGGCAAGGACCAGCGGAAGAAGGACAACTCCCGCCAGAAAGGTTCTCAGGCTGTTCGACATGCGCTCTTTGATCACTTTACTTTGGGATTGTCACCAGATGGCATGAAAGACCAGTCAGAGCAATGACATGGCAGTAGGCCACTAATCATCAATGCTGCTAGGTACTCGCTGCCGAACTCTTCTTTTTCGAAAAACCTGTTAATTGCGGAATGGTTGGGCTTGTTCAATTCGCTTTGAGAGCGACGGCTCCGCTTCGGCCGGAAGCCCCCCTGTCCTCAAGAATAAGGTCGAGCAACTGCCTCGCGCTCTGAGCCCAGGTTAGCCAGGGCATATTGTCAGATCGGGGATGTTGCCCCGATTTGAAGAGCGTCAGCCACTCGCAAATAGAGTCAGCCAGATCCGCACCGGCCGATCCTACGAAATAGTAAGCGTGGTCGCCGGCGACCTCCCGGAATACCGAAATGTCGCGGGCGATGATCGGTAGCTTGTGCTGCGCCGCCTCGATCAGCGGCAGGCCGAAACCTTCGCCCTCGGAAGCGGCGACAAGACAGGCCGAGGCGGCATAAAGGCGTTCCAGATATTCGTCACTTACACTATTAAGCCAGAATAGGCGTTTACCATTTTCAGGATGGAGCCGCATTCGGTCGGCTACTACCTCGGTCATCCATCCCTGGTTGCCGATAATCGCCAGGTTCACAGATACTCCCTTGCCCCACAAAATATCAAAGGCGTCGAGAACCTGACCATAGCCCTTGCGCGGCTCAATGGTGCCGACCATCAGAAAGGTTGGGGTGCTCGCAATAGCATCAAGGATGCCGATGGCACTGTCGGGCAAGCCTCTGGTCGGATTGGACCGGCCGATATCGGCACCTAGATGGAAATGGCCGATTTCAGGTTTTTTGCTACCGGGCGGGAACTCCGCGGCGAAGAATTCTTCAACGTCGTCGGTCACAGCCTTCGATATCGTGACTAACTGATCGGCGACGACCAATGAGTTTACGAGCCACGCTCGATGGGTGTCGCTTCCGCCTGCCGGCCACCACTCAGGGTGTAGAACCGGGAGAATATCATAGATCAGAAACACGATTTTAACGCCGAACAAACGCATTTGGTGGAATGCCGGTGCAGCTTCTGTCGAACGGGTATCAGGATTAAGATCCAGCCCCAGGAAAATGTCGCCGGCGCAGAAAGTAACGGGTTCGTCCTCGAAGGCGTTCTCATCCCCGCCAACGAATTGCGCAGTGTAGCGCTTCGCATGGAAAAACTGGCCACCGCTCAAAAAGACCGGCTCGATGCGAAAGTCCCTATTCGGATGCGCAAACCATTCGTTTAAGACAGACCGAACTACTCGCTGGATGCCGGTGCGTAGGTCGAAAGTCCGCAGGTAGGTGATATCGATGAAAAGAGAGGCCCGCTCGCGTGTGACGGCTATACTCATGGAGATATCCGCGGCCAGTTCGGTCGGCTCAAGACCGTAGCCGTCATGCTGCGCCAACGCATCAATCAGCCCGCCAACCCCAGCATGATTTTTATGATAGCATTTTTCAATTGCTTCAGCATATCGGTCGGCACAGAGACGCGGGGTGTGATTGGCAAGCAGATAGGCTCGACCTTGTCGTCCGAGGCGCTCCCTTTCGTCTGTACTCTCACTGAGGCCATCTAGGGCCTCGCTCAACTCGATTTGGCCGAACCGATCCTTCACTTTGCGAACCGCGCGATCGTCGAGTTCAGCCGCTGAGCCGTTAGCATTTACGATCGTCGGCAGGCCCGCAGCCAAGCAGTCGAGAATAGCGGCCGAAGTCTCACCCCGCGAATTGCCGCGCAACTGGACGGCCATGTCCGCAGCGGCAAGATAGTCCCTATAAGTTTCCCGATTCGTCCAACCTGTGATCGAGACACGTCGTCCCGCCCCGCTGCCCCGAATTGCCGCTCGCAAGGATGCGTCGAATTCGTTCGGCGGCGACTCTCCGACGAAGACCAGCCTGCTATTTTTCATGCGGCCGAGCCGGGACGCAGCCCAAGCGGTAAGCAACTGATCACCCAGCTTGGTCGCCGTCAACATGCCGAAACTACAGGTGACGAACTCGTCGGGTGGGATCGATAGCCGCTTTCGCGCAGCGCTGCGACTCGGCAGATCCACAGGTGCGCGGAGCAAGGGAACATAGGACCATCGGCGCGCTGCCTCTTCGCCATAGTGTTCGAGCGCCAACTGCCTGGAATAATGGGAATGAGCAATGATCCCAAGAGAGTCGCGGATCAGTTCGAAATTGCAGGGATACCTCCAGGCGGTCTCAGCCGTGTCGTTCACGTGAAAGCGGTGTCTCACCGCCTCGAAACCGTGACTTTCATAAAGGCTGCGGCTCCATGCTCCGGGTACACCGCCGGAAAACTCAAGATGAGATTGAATTCCACTCAGAAAAAAATCATGTAGGACTACCACACCGGGGATTTGCTTCAACAAACCAAACATTTCTCCATGAAATGGGGAGTTGCCAAAGTGGTACAGAACGCGGGCATAACGGTGGGCGTTTTCAGCGAACCATGCACTTGTGTAGACGCGGCTGTTCGCGTTCACCCATGGATCATCGACGTGAGGCTGGTCAACGATGACATCGATTTCGTAGTGGCGTGCAAGTTCCGGCAACAATTCTGCGCTGTAATCCGCGATTCCGCTGCGGCTAGGCGGCAGCGGCGACAGGTAGGCCAGCCTTGGTCGACCCCGCGGCGTTGCTGGCAATTGGGCTGAGAGGCTGCGCGTGACATGAAGCTTTTCCAGGGAATTCAGAGCGGTACACGAAGTGGCATCCCATGAAAAAAGCTCTGCGCGATCAATGGCGTTGCTGACGAGCGCCGATCGGAAGTCGGCATCGCTCAGCGCTTCCTCCATACGGGCTGCCATATCTGGCACAGAGAACGGATCGAACAGCGCCCGTTCGAAGCCTATCACCTCCGGCACGCTCGATCTATTCGCCCCGATCACAGGCGCGCCGCATTTCATGGCCTCGAGAAGGGGGAGGCCGAAACCTTCATGCCACGAAGGGAAAACGAAGAGCGCGCACAGATTATAAAGCGCGACGAGGTCGTTCTCGGGGATGAAACCGGTGAGCACGAGGCCGTCGTCGGGCACTCCCGCTAGTCTTGCCATTTCCTGCAGTTCAGCCCGGGTGCTCTCTTCGACGGAGCAGACGATGGCGAGCTGGTGGCTCTTTCTTAGCTTTCTTGGAAGTTTGCCGAAGGCTCGGATCAGAGCGGGTATATTCTTGCGATGATCTATACCGCCAGTATACATTACGAACGGACGCGTGAGCCTATATTTGCTGCGCAAGGTATACTCCTGCGCCGCTTCGATCTGCATCGGCCGGAAGTTATTGTCCACCGCGGCTGAAATAGAGACAGCTTCTTCGTCGGAAAAATTGAGCCACTGAATTGCTTCCCGTCGCGAGGACTTTGAGATGGCGAGAAGCAGATTCGAGCGGCGCAAATGATCGAGTTTTGATTCGTACCACGAAGCAACGGCCGGGTTGGCGAGATAAGGATCGCGGTTGAGGAGCGGGATCAGATCGAACAGAATGGTCGCCACAGGGGCCGAGTTGGGAAGCAGTCCGATACTTGTCACAGCATCGTCCACACAGCCTTCAAATAGGCTGGATACCACGATGACATCTGGTTCGAGCGAGGCGAGAAAGGCTTCGCGCAAAAGCTCGGCCGCTTTGCGCCGTCCGGTATATTCCGGATGTAGGCCTGCGACTGACGCGGGTGCTACCCAAGTTCGGATGTTGGCCGCTGGCAATAGGCCGGAAAAATGCGTACGAATATCCGCAGCGGAATCTGGGAAGGTGCCGTTCAGGGCAAGAACGATCTCGTGCTCGCCGCGATTGCGAACTACTCCCTCGACGAAAGCCATAACATAACGACCGATGCCGCGCTTCGCATTGGTCGCCTGCGCGCCCTGCATATCGATGATGACGCGCATCATAAACTCTGTCGTTTCATACCAATCGCGCGCTTCAATTGGGCATGAATTCGGCGCCCGTGTGCCGACAGTCCACGCAACGACGGGTCGATCCCCATCAATTCGGCGGAGGATGATCCTGGCGGTGGAGCGGTTATGGGCGCTCCGGTGAGTCCGCGAGATGCCGCGAATAGACGCGCATGGGCAAGCAGTGCCGGGTTGGCCCTCAGCCAATCGATAGTGCGGGTGCGCAAACGCGGATGCTTCAGGACAAACCGCATCGCTTGCGTAGCAAATGGCCGAAACAGGTGCTTCGCACTGCTGACCGCCGCCCGCTTTAAGCCTGCTGCCTCGGAATGGAGCCGCCCAAGAATCCACGTCAGACCGCGCCTCGCTACGCTCTTATTCAGCCTAGCGATTTCTGCATCCCGCTCGGCCATGTGCCGTCGGAGGCGGGCGACTTCGGCATCCCGCTCGGCTAGGGACCTACCGAGGGAAGCTAGCGTGTCGGTGAGCGCAGTCTGTCCTGCTCTCATTAACTCCGATTGGGAGGCGAGGCTTTCGGTCAATTGCTGAAGCTGATCCGTGGTGGAGGACATCATTCCCTTGACTGCTTCCGAGTTCCTGGCGATCTCGTCGTCAGCGGAATGCAACCAACCTTTTATTTGTTCTACATCGGCGGGCATTTGCTGTGACGCAGTTTTCACAAACGCCGCAAGTGACTTGAGTTCTCCTGCCGCTGGTCCATCACGCTTTCTTGCGAGACAGGAATAGTCGCGCGCCACTTCGAACATGAGGTGAACGCTGCTCTCCATCGGCCCCGCTTCGATCATGGGCGCACCATTCAGCCGCAGAATCGCGGTTTCTGAGAAGCCGGCCTGCTCCACAAGAAATTCGAGCAGGCTCGGGGGCAGTGGGCTCTTGTGGGTCGGGTCGAGATGGAAAGTATGTGTAGCGACCGAGATATTCTCCGGATTAGGCGTTTCCAGAATAAGCACGCCATCATCAGTCAACACTCTCAGGCACTCATCCAGCAACTCGATTAAATAATCGGTCGAAACATGCTCGACCATGTGGAAGGCCGAAATGATAGCCACGCTGTCGTCCGCTTGCCCTCGAAGATATTCGATTGCGTCCTGAGGCTCGATTCTCAGTCCACGATCGACGGCTCCCTGCGCCATGCTTTCGTTGAAATCCACACCCACGGCAGTCAGGCCCGCCTCCGTGAGGATCTCCAGCCATTCGCCGCGTCCGCAGCCAAGATCGATCGCTAGATTCGGCGCATCCTCTCTTGCAGTTAGCTGAGTCAGTAGAGGCAGATAGATTTTCTGCCGTTCCTTGACGAGTTCCCGCGGCCCGCGGAACCGGTCTTCGAAGGTCTTGTACAGTTCATCAAAGCTCTTTTTCATCGGATGATTTCGAACGTATGGTCGAGACGGCTCGTTCCGATAAAGAAAGGGTGACTGGAATTGACGACTTCGAAAACCTCAACGTTTTCTATCCAGTCGAAATTGCTGTCGACGTGAACGCCTCCGGTGTGAAGAGAAACCGAAAGACCATATGAGCCCGGACCGAGAGCGCAGGAAAGGCGCAGGCGACACTCGACCTTGTCTCCAGCCTCCAGGTTCGAAAGTGCCTGCTTCGTATGCCAGGTGTTGGTTCCCCAAACAACGTGACCAGCACGGTCTCTAAGCATGAAACCCACAACTAGCTCCGGGATTGCCTCTTTCGCAACAATACTGGCTCGGATTGTCAGGCTCTGCCCGGAAAGCGCACTCTTGACCGGGGCTCCGCTGTCGCTGTCGGTCAATTCTATCGACTCAACCGTCGCCGCCTTATTGCCGCTTCGGGTGTACAGCCATTGGCCTTTTTCGCGGCGCTGCTCCACGGTCAGCTTTTCGTTCTCTTTAGTCGCTATCAGGGCATTGTAATAATCGATCACCTCGTCAGGCGGCCCGTCCTTCAGCACATGCCCCTTATCCAGCAGAATGACCCGGTCGCATAATGGTCTCACATCGTCTAGATTGTGGGTGACCAGAATAATCGAGGTGCCTGCCGCCCTGAAGCTGCGTATCCGGTCGAAGCTCTTGTGCTGGAAATAGCTGTCGCCAACCGAAAGCACTTCGTCGACGATCAGCACCTCCGGTCGCTCCGCAGTGGCTAGCGCAAAGGCCAGGCGCGCCTGCATGCCGCTCGAATAGGTTCGAAGCGGCTGGTCGAAGAACTCGCCTATCTCGGCGAAGTCCTCGATGTGAGGCATGAGCTCGGTCAACCGTGCCTGCGAGAGACCCATCAGCCCGCCAGCATGGAAAGCGTTCTGCCGTCCGGTGAATTCGGGATTGAAGCCGAGCCCGAGTTCCAGAATGGCGCTGACGCGGCCGCCGACATGCGCCACGCCTTCGGTCGGGCGCACCGTGCCGGTGATCAATTTCAGAAGCGTGCTCTTGCCGGCGCCGTTCTGCCCGATGAGGCCAAGCGCCTCTCCGGCCGCAAGCGAAAACGAGATGTCCCTGACCGGCCAGAATTCCTCCGTTGGCTTGACCGGCGCACCGAACCAGCCCGCGAACCTTTCGAGGTTGCTCGCATAATTCGCATAGCGCTTCGACAGATGGCTGACGGAAAGCATGGTCATAGTCACAGCACGTCGATGAGTTCGGGGCTTGCACGCCGAAAGAAGACCATCGCAAAAGTCACGCTCACCAGACCCAGGACTGCCGGTATGATCAGGCTTTCCGGACTCGGCCAGCGGTTGAACAACAGCGCATCCTGGTAAAGCGCCACCAAGGGCGCGACCGGGTTGATATTCAACACGAAACTGTACTTCTCCGGCAAGACGTTGGCCGGATAGACGATCGGCGTCAGCCAGTACCATAGCTGAAGCACGATTGTCATGACCTGCGCGACATCTCGAATGAACACGTTCATTACGCCGAGGATCACGCCAAGGCCGAAGCCGATCGCCGCAATCAAGATGATCCCAATCGGCAGCAAGACCAAAGCACGGCCCGGAATATGCCCGAGGAAAATGAAGATGATAAAGAGCGCGATGAGCAGCAGCAGGTGATTGATCAGCGCCGTGCCCCCGACGATCACGGGAAGGCACAAACGCGGAAAGGCAATCTTCTTCATCACGGGTGCCTGCTCGATGAAGACGGTCATGCTGCGCATGAGAATCTCGCTGAACAGCGTCCATGCGGCCATGCCCGACAGGAGATAGATCGGGTAGGCGGCGGGACTGTCTGTGTCCGGAAGCCGTGCCTTGAGAACTTCCGAGAGAACGATCGAGAAGATGACTGCCTGCGCAAGCGGGTGAAGGATGAACCACAGGCCGCCCAAGCGCGACCGCACGAAACGCCCTTTTAGGTCGCCTCTGATGGAGGACATGATGAAATGGCGGTACTGCCATAGGCTTCGGAACATGTGATCGATCCTTTGCGCGCGTCTCGCAGTCAACGGGCGCTATATATCCGGTGCCAATACCCCAAAACGTCGCTGAGTGTCTGCTCGAATGGCACTAGAGGACTCCAATTCAGCTTGTCGCGTGCCTTTGAGGCATCACCCCATGCCGAGGAGATATCGTTTGGGCGAAATTTTTCGGGGTCTGTATGCACTTCGATATCGATGCCTGCCTGTGCGACAAGCATATCCAATATGTCGTGGATTCTTCGGGGCTGCCCGGATGCGATGTTGTAGACATGGTCCGGTCCGTCCTCCAGATCCATCGTCGCGGCGCTCGCATAGGCGCGCACCACGTCGCGAACATCGAGGAAGTCGCGCTCGGCTTCAAGATTGCCGACCTTAATGACCGGCTTGTTCTTGCCCGATGCGATCTCTGCAACTTGGCGTGCGAAGGCGGAGACAACATAGGCATCGGACTGGCCCGGGCCGGTATGGTTGAACGGGCGAAAGCGGATGGCGCGCAGACCGTCATATGCCATTTGCCCGATCATTAGGTCCGCGGCCGCTTTGGTGGCACCGTAGACGGTCATCGGCCGAAGCGGGGCACTCTCCGTCACCGGGCCGCGGGCGCTTTGGAAGGAAGCGCCGTACGCTTCCGAGCTGCCAACGTAAACGAACCGTGCCTGTGGCGCGTGGCGCATCACGGAATCGGCAAGATTCATCGTGCCTGTAACATTGACGTTCCAGGCATGTCGCGGCGCATTGCGTGCATCGGAAGGGGCGGCGACTGCTGCCAGATGGATAAGCGCGGTGGGCTGTACCTTCTGGACGGCCGTGTCGACCGCGTCCTGGTCCAGCAGATCGATCGGGTTTTGCCCTTCGCCGTGACCAAAAGCAAAAACCTCGCAGGAACCGTGCTCCCGCTCCAGCAACTGCAAGAGTGTCGTGCCGACGAACCCACTGGCCCCGGTTATCAGGATGCGATGCGTCAACGTGCCGATCATGTTGGCAAAGAGGGCTTTCCGATTACCCGCGGCTCGGCGGGTTGGTAAGGCGGTCGAGGTCCGCGTCCACCATTTCGCAGATCATTGCTTCCAGCGAGGTCGTCGCCTCCCATCCCAGCTTCTGCTTTGCCTTGGCGGGATTTCCGAGCAGAATTTCGACTTCGGCCGGTCTGAATAGGTCGGGATCGATCACAAGATGGTCATCCATCTTGAGCCCAACATGGTCGAATGCGATACGGCACATGTCGCGCACAGTTGTCGTCCTGCCTGTCGCAACCACGTAATCGTCCGGCTGGTCCTGCTGTACCATCAGCCACATGGCGCGGACATAGTCCTTGGAATGACCCCAGTCACGCTTGGCGTCGATGTTGCCGAGACGCAATTCCTTTGCCATGCCTTTCTTGATGCGCGCGACCGCATCCGTGACTTTGCGGGTGACGAACTCGATGCCGCGAAGCGGAGATTCATGATTGAACAGGATGCCGCTTGAGGCATGCAGGCCGAAACTTTCGCGATAATTGACCGTAATCCAGTGACCATAGAGCTTCGCCACCGCATAAGGGGAACGGGGGTAGAAAGGTGTGGTTTCCGATTGCATCGGCTCCTGGATAAGGCCGTACATTTCCGAGGATGATGCCTGATAGAAACGGGCCTCCGGCGATTCCAGGCGGATTGCCTCAAGAACATTGGTCACGCCTATGCCGGTAACGTTGCCCGTCAGGATCGGCTGCTGCCACGATGACTTGACGAAAGACTGGGCGGCAAGATTGTAGACTTCATCCGGCTTCACATCGCGCATTGTTCTAACCAGACCGGACAAATCCGTGAGGTTTCCGTCCACGATCCGAACGTCTTTCTCGATGCCGAGCCACTTCAGGCGCGTGGTGTTCACATCGGCAGTGCTTGAACGCCGTGCAAGTCCGTGAACCTCATACCCTTTGGCAAGCAGAAGCTCCGCCAGATAGGCGCCGTCCTGCCCGGTGATGCCGGTAATCAAAGCTGTCTTTTTCATCGATGTTCTCGGTTTATCCGGTGATTGGTCGCCCAGCACCGTGAGCCAATGGATTGTCAGGCGCGGCCGTATACGTCGTCAAAACGCACGATATCGTCCTCGCCGAGATAATCGCCGCTTTGCACTTCAATGATCACCAGGTCAATCCGGCCCGGGTTCTCCAGCCTGTGTTTATGACCGCAGGGGATGTAGGTCGACTCGTTTGTCGCCAGGAACAGCTCCTGGTCGCCGTTGACTATTTTCGCGGAGCCGCTGACCACGACCCAGTGCTCGGAGCGATGGTAGTGCATTTGCAGGCTCAAACGTCTGCCGGGTTTCACCTCGATGCGTTTGATTTTGAAGCGCTCGCCTTCCTCCAGAACCGTATAGGTGCCCCACGGCCTATGTACGGTGCTGTGGACCAAATGTGCCTCATGCCCGGAAGCCTTGAGGCCCTCGAACAACTTCTTGACGTCCTGAACGCGATCGCGGGAGGCGACAAGCAATGCGTCGGGAGAATCCACGATCACCAGATCGCTGACCCCGACCGTGCCGATGACGCGCTTGTCGGAACTTACATAGCTGCCGGTGGTGTCGACCATATGAACATCGCCGCGCAGCCTGTTGCCGCTTTCGTCAGGAGCGATCAAATCGGCCATCGCGTTCCAAGATCCGATGTCGTTCCAATCCATGTCGCAAGGAACCACGGCAAGATTGTTCGCCTTCTCCATAACCGCGTGATCGAGAGAGATTCGCGGAGCGGAGCCAAAATGCTCGGGCGCGAGTTCGATTTTGGCAAAGCCTTCGCCTTGACTGAATCGGCCGTTCTCATAACTGTCGGAAACCGCCTGGATCACTTCGGGGCAATGCAAAGCCATCTCGTCGAGCATGCGTTGCGCGCTGAAGCAGAATATCCCCGCGTTCCAGAAGAAGCGTTTGGATTCGACATAGGCTTTGGCTGTGTCGAGATCCGGTTTTTCAACGAAACGGACGACTTTCTCACCATCGGCTTCGATATAGCCGAACGCCGTGTCCGGCCTGGTTGGGCTGATGCCCAGTGTGGCAATCCGCCCCAGTTTTGCATATTCGATGGCGCGGCCCATAACGTCTAGAAATGCGGGCAGGTTGCCAATCATGTGATCGGCCGGGAAGACGCATAGAATCGCATCAGGGCCCTGCGTTGCCTTGGCATGGACAGTGGCTGCCGCCACGGCAGCGGCCGTATCCCGGCCTTCCGGCTCGAGCAGAAACGTACGTGGCAACACAACCGAATCCAGTTCGTCGAAGTCGTCCTTTGTAAGGAAAAGGTGGTCCCCGGACGTTACAGCCACGAGTTCCACCACTCCCTCAATCGACGCGGCGCGCAGCACTGTGTGCTGAATAAGCGAATGCCCGTCCGCCACTTTAAGAAAAGGCTTGGGGTGCGATTGCCTTGAGGCAGGCCATAGTCGCGATCCGGCTCCACCGCTGATGATGACGGGAACCACTTTCATGAAATGACCTCTGCTTCGTTTGTGGATGCGATCGCCAGCGCCCTGTCGAGCGTCAGCGCCACAATCGCTCTCGCTCTGCCTGGGTCTGCTGCCTCCGAATAACAGCGAAGTTCAGGCGCGTTGCCGGACGGCCGCAGATGGATGATCTCGCCAGTCAGCATTTGTGTCCTTAGGCCGTCGGTCTCGTCAACTTCAGCAACAGTCCCGAACGGGGCCAGAAACCGCTGCAGTGCAGGCCGATCCGCGAGCCGGCGCATCAAGCTGCGCGAACTCTCCACCGGGAAATTCTCAAGGCGTTCGCTTGCACAAGCCGGAAGATTCCACAACGCGCGCAGACCTGACAGCGATTTTCTTGTCGATGCGACCATCCCGAGGACAGCCAGGATGGGGAGCAGTGAATCCCGTGTCGGCAATGCCGTCAATGTCTTGCCGTGTAGCGAACAGTCCGACCCCAAGAGAACGCCACCATTGGCTTCAAAGCCCACAACGATTTTCCCGGGGCGGTGTGAGGCTTCCATGGCTTCGACAACAAAGGGAGATCCGACCTTCGTTCTCAGAACCGTAAAACCGAAGGCTTTCGAAATACCTGAATTCGAAGTCACGGGTGTCACCACGATGTCAGCCCGCAGGAACAGAGCCGTGGCGAGGCCGATCAGGTCGCCGCGAAACAGGTCACCATTCTCGTCGGCAATCAGTGGCCGATCAGCATCGGCATCGGTCGACACGATGGCGTCGAGGTGGAATTCCCGCGCCCAACCCTTGAACTTTGCAATTGTGGTTTCGTCAACGGCTTCGGTATCGACGGGTACGAAGGTCTCCGATTTCCCGACAGGTGTCACATCTGCGCCAAAGGATCGGAGAACCTCCACCAGAAGATCCGCCGCGACCGAACTGTGCTGATAGACGCCGAGCCTCAGGCCCGAAAGGGACCCAGGCTCCAAGATGTCATCGGCGCGCGCGCGATAGGCGGCGATCGCATTGTCGTGATGTCCCGGCAAAGCCGTACCTATTGGCGGCGGGGGGCAATAGGCGTCTAGCCGTTCGGCAGCATAGTGTGCCATAGCGGCTTCATCGGCCTTGGTGATCTCGCCCCGCGGGCTATAGAACTTGATGCCATTGCGGTCCGCAGGGATGTGCGAACCCGTAACCATGAGCGCCGCTGCGTCATGCTGCCCGGCATACAACGCCAAGGCTGGCGTTGGAATGGCACCGCAATCGATCGGTTGAAACCCACTTGCCGCCAAGGCAGCCATGCAGTTGGCGGCGATCGTCGGACTGCTATCGCGCAAGTCGCGACCAACGAACACCTTGGCCTTCGATCGGACCCCATCGGCAACGAGACGCCAAGCGAAAGCCTCCGTATAAAGGCCGCTGGGTTTCCCGACTAATTCTGAAGCCAACCCTCGCAGGCCACTTGATCCAAACTTCATCACTTCGCTTTGGCTGGTAAAGGGAAGACCGTCATATTGCAGCAGACTTGGCTGTCAACCGCAAAATCGCTTCGGGCGGTTCACCTTTCCTTCCAGCTATCCACACTGCATTCCCAGCCGCGTCGACAGGGTGAGAGCCGTCTGGCGTCAAGGACCGAGCGATGGCCTCACGATCGCGCTGCCGGCATTCTCGAACCGCTTGATATCTGCGGAACCATAGGCCATAGGTCGAGAGCAGACCGCACCAGGGCAAAGAGTAGTCAAGGATTGACCTCTCCGGCCGACCCCTCTCTCTATCCTGAGTTGCTGTCGGACTCTAGGGCTCTTTGCAGTTGATGTGCAAGATCTTGATCAAACGGACTTTCTCTTCACCCGCCAACCTATGAAAAAATCTCTGGCGATGATTTCAAGTCCACGCTATGCGATACACGCGGCGGGGGCCGAAGATTTGGTACTAAAAAGAAGCCGCCGGTGACGGATGGTATTCGCTCTAGAGCCACTTTAGTATTGAAGTCTTCGCGCCTGGAGTTCAGTACCGTCCGATGAAATCCTATGTAGAAGCTGTACCCGGACTCCGGCCCACAATGCGTCGCGCCATCATCATGATTCAAGACATCGCCATGGTTTTGGTGGCGGTGGCGCTTAGCCTGACTTTATCGCAGTCGAGGCTGTCGTTCGAAGCGTTCTCTCCAGCGGGTTTCGCTTGCTGGGCGAGCATCATTATTCTTAGTCATCTGTTATTCAGATATTGCGGCCTCTACAATACTGTGTGGCGCTTCGCCTCGACGCCGGATTTCTTCAACATCCTGAAGGGCTGCGCAATACTGACCATCGTCCTTTACTGTGTTTCGCTTTTTGTTCGTTCCTTTCAGCCGGTGGCGGGCCTCAATGAGCGCCAGTTCATCGTCTTCTTCCTGGTTTCTTTCACGATCATCTCGGCGCCCCGGATTTTCTACCGGTTCTTTCGCGACGGCGCGAGCTGGCGCATTCTGAGTCGCGGCAAGGCTTCGACCAAGAGAGCGGTGTTTGTCGGCAAGCTGAGCGAGGCCGACGTAATCATCCGTTTCACGCGCACGACGCAGCCTGTAGAGTATTCAATTGCAGGGATTATGGCGATTGAGCACGGTGTTCCGCAGGGCACTCGGATCCAGGGCGTTCCCGTCGTGGCCACCCGCCCCCGCCTGATCGAGGTGCTGGAAGAATACGCCAAGGGTACGACAAGCCTGGACCTGCTGATTTTCGGCAGCGGCGCCGAACATGAGATCGAGGAGTATTCGGAGCTCGTCCGTGTTGCCCGGCAAGGCGACATAGCGGTGGTGCAGTTCTCGGGGCTTTCGCAGCTCGGCCAGGAGGGAAAGCTCGTTCTCGACGAGGTCGAGATGGAAACGATCCTGCGCCGCCCCACGGTTCCGTCCGACATCGAACGCATCGGGGCCTTCGTCGGCGGCAAGCGCGTCCTGGTCACCGGCGGCGCCGGTTCCATCGGCCGCACCCTGGTCAAGAGGTCACTGGAACTGGGCGCGGAGGCGGTGCTGGTTGCCGACAATTCCGAGTTCGGCATTTTCCAGTTGAGCCAATACGTCGAAGAGAAGGACCATGACCGCCTCAAGGTCCGCATTGTCGATGTCGCCGACCGGCGCCAGATGACGCGTGTCGTCACCGAGTTCAAGCCGGACATCGTTTTCCACGCCGCGGCACTGAAGCATGTGCCTTTGCTCGAGGAAAACTGGGATTCGGCCATCCAGACCAATGTCTTCGGAACGCTTGTCTGTGCCGAGGTTGCCGCCAAATGCGGCGTCAAGCAATTCGTGCTTGTTTCGAGCGACAAGGCCGTGGACCCGACATCCGTGCTGGGCCTGACGAAGCGGGCGGCCGAACAGATCGTCAGCGCCTTGCATGAAACGCCCGCCGGCGAGCCCGGCGCACGGCGCCCCGCCACCAAGTTCATAGCCGTTCGGTTCGGCAATGTCTTTGGCAGCAATGGCTCGGTCGCAACCATATTCCAGGCGCAGATCGAGGCCGGAGGTCCGGTCACCATAACCGACCGGCGCATGACGCGCTATTTCATGACCGTGGCCGAAGCCGTCGACCTCGTCATCATGTCCGCGGCCGATGCCGCCTCGCGGAAAGCCGGCGACGACTACGCCGTCTACATGCTCGACATGGGCAAACCGGTGCCGATCCTCGAAGTTGCCGAGACGATGATCCGCATGTCCGGAAAAAGCCCATACACGGACATCCCCATTCGCTTCACCGGAATCCGGCCGGGTGAAAAACTCCATGAAACGTTGCATGGTGAGGATGAGGAGCTGGTCGAACTCGGCATTTCCAAGATTTTTGGCCTGAGCACCGATGTCGCGGAATGGTCCGATGTCCAGGCGGCGCTTGCGGCCCTGCAGCAATCCGTGAAGAGCCAGGACAAGGCATCCTCGCTCGCTGTGCTTGCGGGTCTTGACCATACCAAGAAGGTAAGAGGGGACGTGCCTGAGGCCGTGATCCCGAAAGCGGCCGGGCAGGCGAACTGATGCTTCGAAAGACCCTGGCCTTCTTAGGCGCTTGAGCAGTCTGCGCAAGAGCGGCATTTATCGGCGGACCTTCGGGACTCTGGGGCGCTGGCTGGCGAGGGGTCGAGCTTGGTCGAGCGATAGCCTCATGCTACGTCGAGCGGATTCGTATTTCGTCTTTGGTTTTGGCAACGAGCACTATCGGCGGTTCATGAAGACAGCCAAGCAAATCTTCGATCTTGCCGGCGCGGCGCTGCTGCTCCTGGTCACGTCACCCGTCCTGGCGCTCGCTGTCCTGGCTGTTCGTATATCGTCGCCCGGTCCGGCCATCTTTTCTCAAACGCGGGTTGGCCGCGATGGCGTGCTCTTTCGCTGTCACAAATTGCGCACGATGTATGTCGGCACGCCATCCTTGCCTTCGCACGAGGCGCCGGCGAATGCCGTGACGCCGGCCGGAAAAACCCTGCGGAAGTTCAAGCTCGATGAGCTGCCGCAGTTCTGGAATGTTCTGAAGGGCGAGATGAGCTTGGTCGGACCGCGTCCCTGTCTGCCGACGCAAACCGAGCTGATCGAGTGCCGCCGACGGCTGGGCGTTTCATCGGCGCTTCCCGGCATCACCGGCCTGGCTCAGGTCAAGGGCATCGACATGTCGGACCCGGCCCTATTGGCCGAAACCGATGCCGACTATCTCAAGGTCGCCTCGATCGGCCTTGATCTTCGCATCCTGCTTGCGACGATTTATCCAGGTTGAGCTTGCCTGCTGCGCGCCGCGATTTCGCTTAGACGATCAAGCGTCGCTGTTTCCGGCAGCCAGCCCTGCGAGACGAGCAGGGAAGGGTCGCATATCTGTGTCGCCGTCATGCTTTCCCAAAACGCCCGCTTGCCTAGCGCCACCGCGGCCATCCGCATCAGGCTGGCCGGTACGGCAGCCAGGCGCACCGGCCGCCCAAGTCCCTTACGGAAGGCGCTTACGACGGCTGCCACCGACACCGGAGGCACGTCGCTGGCTATATAGGCAGGGCTGAGCGGCCCCGGATGAGCCAACAAATGCCGCACGGCTTGCGCGGCTGCGTCGGCCGACACCAGCGAGCGGGTTCCCGTCAGTACACCCGTCGGCAGCGGCAGGCTTGTATCGGCCAGGCGCATCAGCATTGCCAGATTGCCCTTCATGCCGCTTGCGTAGGCGGCAGGCAGGCGCAGCACGGCGGCGTCGGCGCGGCCGTGCGATGCATAGGCGTCCAGGACCCTGATCTCGCCCTCGCGTTTCGAGCACCCGTAGGCGCATTGCGGATCGGGGACCGTATGCTCGTCGATCGTTGCGCTGACGCGGGCGCCGATCACGGCCCGGACCGATGACAGTTGGATGAAACGTCCGCTTGCCTGCATGGCGGCCGCATGCGCCAGCCGCGCGCTCAGTTCCGCGTTGGCGGCTCGGTAGTCGGCTTCGGTGGCCTCGCCTTGATCATTGTTCAAGCCGGCGCAGTGAACGACGTCCGTGACGTCACGGGTGACGGCAAGGAAGTCCTTGGCCGGCGCATCGAAACGCGGCAAGCCAACGATGTCGCTGCCCGAAGCGAGCCTTTCTGGGTAGCGCGAGGCGAGGCGAACCTCCACCCCTGCCTCGCAAAGCCTTTGCACGACAAGGCGTCCGATGAAGCCCGATGCGCCTGTGACCAAGACCTTCATTGCCTTGCCCGGAGCCGCTATTGCGTGACTGGCGGAAGCGGCATCTCTTCCGGCAACGGGGCCTGACGTCCCGACGCAAGATAGGTCCCGGATACCAGGAAGACCATGAACACCGAATCCAGGATGTCTTGGCCGATCAGGATGCCTGTCATCCCAGCCGTCAGGTAGGTGATCACCATGACGACGACCATGGTGGCGCCAAAGCGCTCGATCGGGTCGGCGCTGTTGCGCAGGACCAGGGCGGCGTTTCTGCCGGCGACGACAAAGATCGCCGCCAAAGTCACGGCGCCCAGGATGCCCGCCTGTACCAATGCCGTCAGGAAGCCATTGTGGAAATGATTGAAACCTGCCGTTTTCGCGAACAGGTCTTGGAAGCCCTGCCTGATCAAGAGCTGGTTGGCGCCCACTCCGTGTCCGAACAAGGGCATGTCGCGAAATGCCTTCAGGCCGATGTCCCAGAGGGCAACACGTATTCCAAGCGAGGTGTCGGAATTGCCGTGCGCCCCAAGCGCGTCCCAATCAGAGCGCAGAAAATCAAATCTGTCGGATATCGTATGGAATCCGATAGCGGCGACCGCGACGCCGATCGCCGCCATCAGAAGCAGCAGACGGACGGCATTCTTCCCTTTCAGCCAATGCTGGTTGATCAACAGCACGGCAATGCCGGAAATCAGCAGCGCCAGCCAGATGATACGCGTGCCGGAATAGATGATGGCGATCGTTCCGCCGAGCGCTGCGCAGATCAGCGCACTCTTGTGCCTTTCGATGCCCGACAGGGCACCGGCCACGCAGGCCATCACTGCAAGGCAGACGACCGTGGCGAACACGATCGCATTTCCCGCTCCGCCCTCCGCCCTCATCCCGATCCAATATTGCTGGATGATCGCCAACAGCAGCGCGACGAAACAGGCGGCCATGCTGCTGAGGATTATGATCCGGACAAGGGTTGTTTTCTGCGTAATGCTCCAGGTTGAATAGGAGAGGGGGAAAAACAGGAAGGTGACGAGCGGGATCAGATGCGGCGCATCCCTGACAATTGCGTTATTGGCGAGCGAAGCCAGGAGATTTGCCGCGCAATAGGCATAGATCGCGATCGTGAGCGCCATCATCGCCCGGTCGATGTTGAAGCGCCTCTTTTTCGAGGCGATCAAAAGAACCGACCACAGGCCGCCGCCGTTGAACACGAAGCTCACCACAGACCCCAGGACCGGTGGAAAAAAGAAGCAAGCGATGGAAAAATAGATATTGATCCGCGCGGGCGAGAACTGCCGTCTTATCGATGAAAGCTGGCTCAAGGGCGGCTCACCATTCTCGGACGCTTCACACGGCGGATTGTCTGACGGCGGCGAACATAGCCCTGCCGAAATTGCCCGTGTCGCATCGTGCATCTGCCCGCTTTCAGGGGCCGGTATAGCGGCTTGGGTCTTTTTCTGAAAGTGCATCAAGGCCGATTGCCACCGAAAATCGGTAGTCGCTGGCAGACGATCGGATTTGGGCGCGGCGAAGACTGCGTGCTTTTCATCAAGCAATTTTTTCCCCCGCATTTTCTCAGCCGGCGGCGTGACAAGCAGGAATTTCCGCATTTTGACGCATGGATGGAAAATTCATTCCCGAACCACTCCTTGCCAGGCGCGTCTTGCATTGTTCTGGGCAGCGGCGATCTGCTAGAACGCCCGGAAGAATAACATTGTCCAGAAGCAAGCTTGAACCGGGCGGGAAGCCCGATGATTTGATGCCAGGTCTTCTGTCGGAAGGCACGAGAGAACGCTAGACAGGCCATGACAACAGCGCTTACGCACCTGCAGCGGCTTGAGGCCGAGTCAATCCACATATTCCGTGAAGTCGCGGCCGCCTTCGCCAAGCCGGTCATGCTCTATTCCGTAGGCAAGGATTCGTCCGTGCTGATGCACCTGGCGATGAAGGCATTCTATCCCGCCAAGCCGCCCTTTCCGTTCCTTCATGTCGACACAACCTGGAAATTTCGCGAGATGATCGCCTTTCGCGATCAGATGGCGCAAAAACTCGGTTTCGATCTCCTGGTTCACGTCAACCAGGATGGCGTGCGCGACAACATCAATCCCTTCGATCATGGCTCGAACACGCACACCCATGTGATGAAGACCGTGGCGCTGCGCCAGGCGCTCGACAAATACGGTTTCGATGCCGCCTTTGGCGGCGCCCGCCGCGACGAGGAAAAATCGCGCGCCAAGGAGCGCATCTTTTCCTTCCGCAACGCCCAGCATGTCTGGGATCCGAAGAACCAGCGTCCCGAAATGTGGAAGATCTTCAACACCCGCATCGCCACGGGTGAATCGATCCGCGTCTTTCCGCTGTCCAACTGGACCGAGCTCGACATCTGGCAGTACATCCTGCGGGAGAACATCCCGATCGTGCCGCTCTATTTCGCCAAGCAGCGGCCGGTCGTGGAACGCGATGGCATGCTCATCCTCAAGGACGACGATCGCATGAAATTGCGCCCCGGTGAGGCGATCGAGAATCGGCTGGTGCGCTTCCGCACGCTCGGCTGCTACCCGCTGACCGGCGCCATCGAATCGGAAGCAGACACGCTGGAAGCTATCGTCGGCGAGATGCTGACCGCGCGCACCTCCGAACGGCAGGGCCGCCTGATCGACCGGGACGAAGCCGGCTCGATGGAAAAGAAGAAGCGCGAGGGGTATTTCTGACCATGCGCCACATCATGGCAAAGAGCCTCGCACCTACCGACGGCGTCCGCGATTATCTGGCGGCGCAGGAGAAGAAGTCGCTGCTGCGCTTCCTCACCTGCGGCTCCGTCGACGATGGCAAGTCGACGCTGATCGGCCGTCTGCTCTCCGACACCAAGCAGATTTTCGAGGACCAGCTTGCCGCGCTCGAACGCGATTCGCGCAAGCACGGCACGACCGGCGACGACATCGATTTCGCACTGCTGGTCGACGGTCTCGAAGCCGAGCGCGAGCAAGGCATCACCATCGACGTCGCCTATCGCTTCTTCGCCACGCCAAAGCGCAAATTCATTGTCGCCGACACGCCCGGCCACGAGCAGTACACGCGTAACATGGCGACCGGCGCGTCCACCGCCGACCTGGCAATCGTGCTGATCGATGCGCGGCAAGGCGTGCTGCGCCAGACCAGGCGCCACTCGATCATCGCCTCGCTGCTCGGCATCCGCCATATCGTGCTAGCCGTCAACAAGATCGATCTCGTCGATTTCGATCGGGCGGTCTTCGACCGGATCACGCAGGACTATCAGCAGTTTTCGCGCGATCTCGGCTTTGAGACCATCGTGCCGATCCCGATGTCGGCGCGCTACGGCGACAACGTCACCGGCCGCTCCGACAGGATGGAATGGTATTCCGGCCCGACGCTGATCGAACATCTCGAAACCGTTTCGGTCGACGAGGCCGCGGCCGAGCTGCCGTTCCGTTTTCCGGTGCAGTACGTCAACCGTCCCAATCTCGATTTTCGCGGCTTCGCCGGAACGATCGCCTCGGGCGCGATCTCGCAAGGCGACGAGGTCGTCGTCGCCAAGTCGGGCAAATCCTCCCGCGTCAGGCGCATCGTCGCGCAGGGTGGCGACCTCGCCCAGGCGGTTGCCGGCCAGGCCATCACGCTTGTCCTCGATGACGAGGTCGAGATTTCCCGGGGCAACATGCTGGTGGCGCCTGCGGCACGCCCGCAGGTCGCCGACCAGTTCGCCGCCAACATCGTCTGGTTCGACGAACATGCGCTGCTGCCGGGCCGCTCCTATATCCTGCGCACCGAGACCGACCAGACCAGCGCTACCGTCACCGACCTGAAATACCGGGTCAATGTCAATGACTTCGCCCGTGAAGCTGCCAAGTCGCTCGAGATGAACGAAGTAGGCATCTGCAACATCTCGACGCGCACGCCGATCGCTTTCGACACCTTCGCCGAGAACCGTACAACCGGCGCGTTCATCCTGATCGACCGCATCAGCAACGCCACGGTCGGCGCCGGCATGATCCTGCATTCGCTGCGCCGTGCCGAGAACATCCATTGGCAATCGCTCGATGTCGGCAAGCGGGTACGTGCCGACATCAAGAACCAGCGGCCCGCCGTGTTCTGGTTCACGGGGCTGTCGGGCTCGGGCAAATCGACCATCGCCAACCTGTTCGAGAAGAAGCTGTTCGCCTCCGGGCGCCATACCTACATTCTCGACGGCGACAATGTCCGCCACGGCCTCAACCGCGATCTCGGCTTTACCGACGCCGACCGCGTCGAAAACATCCGCCGCGTCGCCGAAGTGGCCCGCCTCATGGCCGATGCAGGGCTGATCGTCATCGTTTCCTTCATTTCGCCTTTCAGCGCCGAGCGGCGCATGGCCCGCGAATTGATGGCCGAAGGCGAGTTCATCGAAGTGTTCGTCGACACGCCGTTCGAGGAATGCGCCAGGCGTGACCCGAAAGGCCTCTACGCCCGGGCGCTCAATGGCGAGATCAAGAACTTCACCGGTGTCGACTCGCCTTACGAAGCGCCGGAAAAACCGGAAATCCATCTGAAGACACTCGGCAAATCGGCCGAGGAGATGGTAGATGCCCTGGAACACTGGCTGAACGAGCGTGACATTGCCGAAGACCAATACGACAATGGCGGCGGCATCTGACGACAGGTCGATGCTCAAGATTTTCGAGGGGCTCGCTTTGGCGGCCGGCCGCGAGGTCATGCGTGTGTTCCACGCCGGCTGCGCGGTCGACCAGAAATCAGATTCCTCGCCGGTGACCGAGGCGGACCGCGAGAGCGAGAAGATCATTCTGGCCGGATTGCGTGCGGCCTTCCCCGACATTCCCTGCGTGGCCGAGGAGGAAGCATCCGCCGGCATCGTGCCGCCGGACCTGGACGGGGCTTTCTTCCTGATCGATCCGCTGGACGGCACCAAGGAATTCGTCAATCGCCGCACCGATTTCACCGTCAACATCGCGCTTGTCCGCCACGGCGTGCCGGAAGTCGGCGTCGTTTTCGCGCCCTGCACGGGCCGGTTCTTTTCCGGGCTGCCGGGCAAGGCGGAATTCCTCGAAATAGATGGCGACTTCCGCATCGTCTCTCGCCGGCCGATTTCGGTGAGGGCGGCTGCGACGCCGCTGGTGGTGGTTGCGAGCCGCTCCCACAACACGCCCGAAACCGAAGCCTATATTCGCGACCTAGGCATCGCCGAGATCGTCTCTGTCGGCTCGTCGCTGAAATTCTGTCTGGTCGCCAATGGCGAGGCGGACATTTATCCGCGCTTCGGTCGTACCATGGAGTGGGATACCGCGGCCGGCGATGCCGTGCTGCGCGCCGCGGGCGGCATCACGCGCACGTTGGATGGACAGCCCTTGATGTATGGCAAGCGAGACCAGGGCGGCGATGCGGATTTTGCCAATCCGCATTTCATCGCCAGCGGCAGGGCAGGGGCAAGCTCCGCCTGAAGCCGGCTGGTTACTCGGCCGCGGCCTGCGCCGAGTTCGATCCGATATAGTTGCGGATCGTCTCGATGATCCGGTCCTGATCGGCTTCGCTGAGATAGGGATGCATCGGCAGGCACAGGATGCGCTTGGGCAATTGCTCGGATACGGCAAGGCCGGTCGGCGTTCTCGGATAGTCGCGATAGGCGATCTGCTCGTGCAGCGGCTTCACATAGTAGATGACCGACGGAATGCCTTTTTCGCCGAGATGCGCCTTCAGCCCGTCGCGCTTGGGCGTCTCGATGGCGTATTGCGCCCAGGCCGAGCGGCTGCCGTCCAGGTTGCGGGCTGCCGTGACGACATCAGCAAGCCCTTCGGCATAACGGTTCGCCACCATTTGCCGGGCAACCATCTCGTCCTCGAGAATGGCGAGCTTTTCGATCAGGATCGCGGCCTGCAGCGTGTCGAGCCGTGAATTGATGCCGACCCGGATGTTGTCATATTGCGTCTCGCCCTTGCCGTGGAAGGCGAAGGAGCGCAGCTTGTCGGCCAAGGCGTCGTCGTTGGTGAACATCGCTCCGCCGTCGCCGTAGCAGCCGAGCGGCTTCGCCGGATAGAAACTGGTCGAGCCGACCGTGCCGAACGACCCGCACATCTTGCCGTCCGCCGAACCGCCCATCGATTGGGCGGCATCCTCGATCACCATCAGGCCTTCTCGGTGGGCGATCGCCATGATGGCATCGTAGTCGGCGGCAAGGCCGAAGAGGTCGACCGGAATGATCGCCCTGGGCTTCAGCCGGCCTTCTTTCTTGATCATCGTGATCGCCGCCTCGAGGCTGGCGATGTCGATGTTGTAGGTGTTGGGATCGACGTCGACGAAAACCGGCTCGGCCTTGGCCAGCGCCACCACTTCCGCCGTGGCGGCAAAGGTGAAGCTCGGAACGAACACGGCATCGCCCGGGCCGATCCCGGCGGCGAACAGCGGCAAAAGCAGTGCGTCGGTGCCGTTGGCGCAGGCCACGACGTGCTTGACGCCGACATAGGCGGCGAGCTTTTTCTCGAATTCGGCCACCTGGGGACCGAGGATATAGCGGCCGTCCTCGACGACATGGTCGATCGCGGCCTTCAGCCGGTCGCGGATTCGTTCGCGCTGTGCGCCAAGATCGATGAACTGCATGTCGTCCTCAAACGATTTTAACCGGGCGGTCTAGCCTCGACCCGCTGGTATCAGAATTGCGCCTGCCGAGAAAGCCGGGCGCGCGGAGCGACAAATTGCCCGGTCGTGGCAGTCTGTTACCGCATTTTCCGGTGTCGGTCAGCCGGACGCCGGAAATCCGGGATTCGTGCGGCGCAATTACGGCCTTATAACCCCAGAGTCGGCCCTGCTAAACATAAAGTGATCGGCCGGCTCAATCCATGTTGGGCCTTACCACGGCCCGAACTTGGGTCAGCCAAGGCCTGAGAACGGCCAGTCCGCAGTGCGGCAATTATCCGAAGATAGGAATTTTTTCTTGACTGGGTGAAGGCAACTATGGTATATATTTGCCCATGGTGCTGAGTTGCGCCAAGGACCCGCCGCACAGGCGGGTTTTCTTTACTACCTCATCAACAGCGCGCCGGCGAAGGTTCCAAGGAACCTGTTAATTCGGATTCGTTCCTCTGGCGCGCCATTCAGGCGATCTCATGGCGCCAGGGCGGATTGGCGCCGGCCCGCGATACGGTCACCGCCGCCGCTTTGGCGCCGAGTGTCAGGGCCGCACGGATGGCGTCCTCGGAAAGGCCTGAAATCGCCGCTTTCGTTAGCCGGCCCTGCTCATGCAGCGAGGCGAGGATGCCGGCATTGAACGTATCACCGGCGCCGACCGTATCGACCACCTCGACTTTTTGCGGCGTCACGCTGACCATGTGATCCCTGGTGTAACCGACGGCGCCTTCGGCGCCATGGGTCACGACGATCAGCTTGGGTCCGCGGTCGAGCCAGTTGCGCACGACATCCTCGTGCGAGCCGGCTTCGTCGAACCAGTGAAGATCTTCATCCGAGAGTTTCACGATATCGGCCATCGCCATCATCTCGCGGATACGCTTCAGATGCTTTGCCTTGTCCGGGATGAAGTTCGGCCGGATGTTGGGGTCGAGCATCATGACGCGACGACCATGCTCGCGCTTCATCAATTCCTCGTAGGCGGCCCCCGCCGGGTCCGAAATAAGGCTGATGGCGCCGAACAGCATGGCCTCGATCTCCGGACCAAGTTGCGGCAGATCCTCGCCGGTCAGCATGCGCCCGGCGGTGTTCTCGTCGTAGAAAGTGTAGGTTGCCTGGCCATCGTTCAGCCGCACGAAGGCGAGCGTCGTCGGCCGGGGCGAAGTGTGCGCATAGGTGGAACTGACCTTGCTCGCCCCGAGCGCTTCGCGGAGCTGGCCGCCGAACAGGTCCGACGACAGGCCCGAGAAGAAGCTGGCAGGAGCGCCCAGCCGGCCGAGCGCAATGGCGGTGTTGAACACCGCGCCGCCGACATAGGGTGCGAAGGCCCGTTCTCCCTCCGTCGTCGTGCGCGGCAGCATATCGATCAGGGCCTCGCCGCAGCAAAGGATCATTGTCTTGTCGTCTCCGGCGGATGGATCACGCCCTTGCGGATGATGATGTTGGCGTAGAGCCTGGGTTCGCTGGTCGCGACGATGGCGTGCGCGGCCCTGACGCGTGCATAGAAGTCGGCACCGGCCAGCGCAACCACCTTGCGCCCGGGCGCGCGTTTTGCACACAGCACTTCGATTTCATGATGCACGGGATCGGCGAGCGAGGGGTCGCCCTTGGCCGAGGCGCGAAACAGCGCCTCCGGCACGACGTCATCGACGGGCAGCACGCTCAATATGGCGTCCAGCACCGGAATGAGATGGTGGCCGTCGGCCCGCACCAGCCGCCTTGCCTGCTCTTCGGCCGGGTAGTTTCCATCGACCAGGGCGATTTCGTCGCCATGCCCCATCGCACGCAGGATCGCCAGAAGCTCCGGACCGAGCAGCGCCGGAATTCCGATCAGCATTCAGATGCTCCTGGAAATCGTGGTCGAACCGATCAGGAAGCGCTCGGATAGTGGCAGGCTGGCGCCGCCGAGAGCGCGCGCGTGAATACCGACGGTGCCTTCGCGGACGTTTGGCAGTTTCAATCCCTCGGCATCGATAGTGTCGATGGTGGCGATGACGGCGTCGACCAGCCTGCGGCGCACCTGCGTCGGCATCCAGCCGTCGATCACCGCCGCCTCGAAGTCGATGACGGACGACGCCGCGACGATGGCATAGGCGAGCGCCCGCGAGGCGTTTGTGATCCAGTCGTCGAGCTCGGCGCCGATCTCGCCCCAGTCCTCGGGCGACGTCCACAGATGCGACGCCTCGACGCCACGTGCATTGAGCGCTTTTTCGAGCATGGCGATCGAGGCCACGTCGATCAATTGGGTCGGCTTTCCCTCCGGTCCGGGCACCGGCATGGAGCCCAGCGCGCCGGCGTTGCCGGTCGGGCCGCCAAAGAGCCGCCCGTTGAGGACGATGCCGCCGCCGGCAAAGGCGCCGATATAGAAATAGACGAAATCACGCGGGGCGCCTGCCTGGCCGAAGACCAGTTCCGCGCCGCAGGCCGAAGTGGCGTCGTTCTGCAGATAGACCGGAAAATCGCATTGCGCCTGGATGTCGGCGCGGATATCGCGATGGCGCCATTCGTCCATGACGTCGCGCGGCGCGCCGGCGGTATCGGCCCAGTTCCAGAGCTCGAACGGCATGGCGATGCCGAGTCCCGCTATGCGTTTGTCCTGCGCGGGCGAAAGCTCGCCACGCATCTTCTTCATGCCTGATGTGACGAATTCCACCGTCTCGCGCGGGGCAGGGTAGCGGTAGGAATGCTGCAGCATCGAACGTACATTGCCGAGGAAATCGATCAGCACGAGTTCGGCGCTGCGGCGGCCGATCTTCAGGCCGATGAAGAACGCGCCTTCGGGATTGAGCGCCATGGGGATGGAGGGCTGGCCGATCTTGCCGCGCAGCGGCGCCTGCCGCAGCAGCAGGCTTTCCTCCTCGAGCTCGCGCATGATCACGGAGACGGTTTGCGCCGACAGTCCGGTCATGCGGGCGATGTCGGACTTCGCCAGGCTGCCATGCTGGCGCACCAGCGACAGCACCAGCCGCTCATTGTGGTCCCGCATGCCGCTCTGGTTGGTACCACGGTGAATAAGGCTCTCATTCGCCTCGGGCGAACCATGCCTGGCAGTGGCCGTCTCCACCCCTGTTCCTCCCGTCATTTCCCCTCGAGGCTTTTGGAACAGAATGTGCGAACGGCGCAAGGCTGTCAATAATAAATAAGAGTGATTTAATTATTGACAGAGAGATTGGTCTGGTGTCATTTGAGGCAGGCATCCCCACCGGGAGAGGTTGCTTGGATGCCGTACGGATGCCGGTTGGCCGGCATCCGGAATGTTCCACTGGGAGGAAAATCGTGACCAATACAAAACTGTTGAAGTCCACCGTTTTTGCGGCGGCCGCTCTGGGCCTGATGGCATTCGCCTCGTCCGCATCCGCGGCCGGTGTCGGCGCCTGCCTGATCACCAAGACCGACACCAATCCCTTCTTTGTCAAGATGAAGGAGGGTGCGACCGCCAAGGCCAAGGAGCTTGGTGTCGACCTCAAGACTTATGCCGGCAAGATCGACGGCGACAGCGAAAGCCAGGTCGCGGCGATCGAGAGCTGCATCGCCGACGGCGCCAAGGGCATCCTCATTACCGCGTCCGACACCAAGGGCATCGTGCCGACCGTGAAGAAGGCGCGTGACGCCGGCCTGCTGGTGATCGCGCTCGACACGCCGCTCGATCCGATCGACGCCGCCGACGCGACCTTTGCCACCGACAATTTGGAGGCCGGCAAGCTGATCGGCGCCTGGGCCGCCGCGACGCTCGGCGACAAGGCCAAGGACGCCAAGATCGGCTTTCTCGACCTGACCCCCTCGCAACCGACCGTGGACGTGCTGCGCGACCAGGGCTTCATGATGGGCTACGGCATCGACGTGAAGGATCCTAACAAGATCGGCGACGAGGATGACGCGCGCATCGTCGGCCATGACGTCACCAACGGCAATGAGGAGGGCGGCCGCAAGGCGATGGAGAACCTTCTGCAGAAGGACAACACCATCAACGTCATCCACACCATCAACGAGCCGGCCGCGGTCGGCGCCTATCAGGCGCTCAAGGCCGTCGGCCTGGAAAGCCAGGTGCTGATCGTCTCCGTTGATGGCGGCTGCCCCGGCGTGAAGTCGGTGGCCGAAGGCGTCATCGGCGCGACATCGCAGCAATATCCGCTGCAGATGGCGGCGCTCGGCATCGAGGCCATCGCCAACTTCGCCAAGGACGGCACCAAGCCGAAGCCGACCGAAGGCAAGAACTTCTTCGACACCGGCGTCAATCTGGTGACCGACAAGCCGGCCAATGGCGTGAAGTCCATCGACACCAAGGAAGGCCTCGCCAAGTGCTGGGGCTGATGCCGGTCTGACTGGCAACGAAAAACGGAGCGGCCGGACTTGATCCCCGGCCGCTTCGGGTGGACGATGGTCGCGTGACCGCGAACAATCCCGGCAGGAGACCGGAAAGGCGTGGACGGGTGTCGCCGCGTGGCTGATACCCTACGGGGAGGAAACATGTCTCAAGCTCAGGAATTCGAGAAGGTTCTCTCAGGCAGCGACACGAGCGTTGCCGCGTTTGACGAGCATAAATCGGCGGTCAGACGCATCCAGCATTTTCTGCATTCGACGCCGGCCGCGGTGCCGCTGATCGTTCTGGTCCTGGCGATCATCGTGTTCGGCCTCACCATTGGCGGGCGTTTCTTCTCGTCCTACACGCTGACGCTGATCCTGCAGCAGATCGCCATCGTCGGCATTTTGGGTGCCGCCCAGACCCTGGTCATCCTCACCGCCGGCATCGACCTTTCGATTGGCGTCATCATGGTGATTTCGGCCGTGATCATGGGCAATTGCGCCGTCAGCTACGGCCTGCCGAGCGTCCTTGCCGTAGCGATCGGACTTGCCGCGGGTGCTGCCTGCGGGCTGCTCAACGGGGTGCTTGTCGCCTACATGAAACTGCCGCCATTCATCGTGACACTCGGCACCTGGAACATCGTCATGGCGACGAACTTCATTTATTCGGCCAATGAGACGATCCGCGACACCGACGTCGATGTTCAGGCGCCGCTGCTGCATCTGTTCGCGCTCAGCTTCAAGGTCGGCACCGCTGTGCTGACGGCCGGCGTGATTGCGATGGTCGCGCTCGTGCTGCTCCTTTGGTACGTGCTCAATCACACGGCATGGGGCCGCCATGTCTACGCTGTCGGCGACGACCAGGAGGCGGCGAAACTGTCGGGTATCCAGACCAAGAAGGTGCTCATGACGGTCTATACCCTGGCCGGGCTGATCGCCGCTTTCGCCGCCTGGGTCTCCATCGGTCGCAATGGGTCGATCTCGCCGTCGGCCGCCGTGACCGACTACAATTTGCAGGCGATTACCGCCACGGTGATCGGCGGTATTTCTCTTTTCGGCGGCCGCGGCTCGATCCTCGGCACGCTGTTCGGCGCGATGATCGTCGGTGTCGTCTCCATGGGCCTCAACATGCTGGGCGCCGATCCGCAATGGAAGGTGCTGCTCACCGGCGTGCTGATCATCGGCGCCGTGGCGGTCGATCAATGGATCAGAAAGGTTTCGGCATGACCCAGGACCCTATCCTCACCGCTCGCGGACTGGTCAAGCGCTACGGCCGCGTCACCGCCTTGGACAATGCCGATTTCGACCTCTACCCCGGCGAAATCCTCGCTGTTATCGGCGACAACGGCGCCGGCAAGTCGTCGCTCATCAAGGCGATTTCAGGCGCTGTGGTGCCCGATGAAGGCGAAATCCGGCTTGAGGGCAAACCGGTCGCCTTCAAGTCGCCCATGGAGGCCCGCGAAGCCGGCATCGAAACCGTCTACCAGAACCTGGCGCTGTCGCCGGCGCTGTCGATCGCCGATAACATGTTTCTCGGCCGCGAGATACGCAAGCCCGGCTTTGTCGGCCAATGGCTTCGCATGCTCGACCGTCCGGCGATGGAAAAGCGCGCCCGCGACAAGCTGACTGAACTCGGCCTGATGACCATCCAGAACATCAGCCAGGCGGTGGAGACGCTGTCGGGCGGCCAGCGCCAGGGCGTGGCAGTGGCGCGCGCCGCCGCTTTCGGCTCCAAGATGGTCATCATGGACGAGCCGACGGCAGCACTTGGCGTCAAGGAAAGCCGCCGCGTGCTGGAACTCATCCTCGACGTGAAGAAGCGCGGCCTGCCGATCGTGCTGATCTCGCACAACATGCCGCATGTCTTCGAAGTGGCAGACCGCATCCACATCCATCGGCTGGGTCGTCGGCTGTGCGTCATCGATCCCAAACAACATACAATGTCCGATGCCGTCGCCTTCATGACCGGGGCAAAGACGCCGCCGGAAGCGGCGCTGGCGGCCTGAACTGCCAAATTGCCGCTGGGTAAGTCACCTCCGGCTTATTTAAATCGATTGAACGTTTGCTGCAATGCGGTAGCATGGGCTGGGATGAATGATGAAAGCCGGTATGATCGTGGCAACCGCACGAGAGGCAGCATGACACGCACGATGACATCCGATCCCCTCCCGCCACTGCTTGAAAATCCCGACCCTAAGACGCTCGCAAGAGAAGTCTTGATGGCCCTCAAATACAGGGTCGGCAAGGACACCACCGTCGCCACCCAGTACGATTGGCTGACCGCCTCGATCAAGGTCGTGCGCGACCGCATCGTCGATCGCTGGATGCAGGCGACGAAAGAGGCCTACGCCCAGCAGGAAAAGCGCGTCTATTACCTCTCGCTGGAGTTCCTCATCGGCCGCCTGATGCGTGACGCCTTCTCCAATCTCGGCCTGATGGAGAACATGCGCGAGGCGTTGTCGTCGCTGGGTGTGGAACTCGACCTCATCGCCACGCTCGAGCCGGATGCAGCGCTTGGCAATGGCGGCCTCGGCCGGCTCGCCGCCTGCTTCATGGAAAGCATGGCCACCGTCGATATTCCCGCGCATGGCTACGGTATCCGCTACGCCAACGGCATGTTCCGCCAGGAGATACATGACGGCTGGCAGGTAGAATTGCCCGAAACTTGGCTCGATCACGGTAACCCCTGGGAGTTCGAACGCCGCGAACGGTCGTTCGAGGTCGGGTTCGGCGGCTCGGTGGAATCGGTCACCACCAGGGATGGCCGGCTGGAACGCCATGTCTGGAAGCCGACCGAGCATGTGCTGGCCGTCGCCTACGACACACCTGTCGTCGGCTGGCGGGGGAACCGCGTCAACACCTTGCGGCTTTGGTCGGGCATGCCGGTCGATCCAATCCTGCTCGACAAGTTCAATGCTGGCGACCACATCGGCGCGCTTGCCGAAAGCAACAAGGCCGACGCGCTGTCGCGCGTACTCTATCCCGCCGATTCCCACATGGCAGGGCAGGAACTCAGGCTGCGGCAGGAATATTTTTTCTCCACCGCCTCTTTGCAGGACATCGTGCAGCGGCATCTCAGCCAATATGGCGACCTGAAGTCGCTGCCCGACAAGGCGGCAATCCACCTCAACGACACCCATCCGGCGATCGCCGTGCCGGAGCTGATGCGCCTCCTGATGGACGTCCACGGTATGGATTTCGACCAGGCCTGGGACACCACCAAACGCACCTTCGGCTATACCAACCACACGCTGCTGCCGGAGGCGCTGGAAAGCTGGCCGGTGCCGCTGTTCGAGCGGCTTTTGCCGCGCCATATGCAGATCGTCTACGCCATCAACGCGCAGGTGCTGCTCGAGGCGCGCGCCACCAATCAGTTCTCCGGCGAGCAGATCAGCCGCATCTCGCTGATCCAGGAGAATGGCGACCGCCGCGTGCGCATGGGCAATCTCGCCTTCGTCGGTTCGCATTCGATCAACGGCGTCTCGGCGCTGCATACCGAGCTGATGAAGCAAACGGTATTCGCCGACCTGCACACGCTCTACCCCGACCGCATCAACAACAAGACCAACGGCATCACGCCGCGGCGCTGGCTGATCCAGTGCAACCCAGGTCTGACCGCACTCGCCCGCGAGGCGATCGGCGACCGCTTCCTGGATGACATCGAGGCCATCAAGGGGCTCGATGCCTTTGCCGACGATACCGCTTTCCGCGAAAAATTCGCCGGCGTGAAGCGGCAGAACAAGGTGAAGTTGGCCAATCTCGTCGCCGACCGGCTCGGTATCAGGCTTGATCCCTCGGCGCTGTTCGACATCCAGGTCAAGCGCATCCACGAATACAAGCGCCAACTCCTGAACATCCTCGAGGCGGTCGCGCTCTACGACCAGATCCGCTCGCATCCGGAGCGCGACTGGATGCCGCGCGTGAAATTCTTCGGCGGCAAGGCGGCGCCCAGCTACCACAATGCCAAGCTGATCATCAAACTGGCCAACGACGTCGCCAGAGTCATCAACCGCGATCCGGCCGTTCGCGGCTTGCTCAAGGTGGTGTTCGTGCCGAACTACAATGTCAGCCTCGCCGAGATCATGATGCCGGCTGCCGACCTTTCCGAGCAGATCTCGACCGCCGGCATGGAGGCTTCGGGCACCGGCAACATGAAGTTCGCGCTGAACGGCGCGCTGACCATTGGCACGCTCGACGGCGCCAATGTCGAAATCAAGGAATGCGTCGGCGACGACAACATCTTCATCTTCGGCCTGACCACGGCGGAGGTCACCGAGCGCCGCAACAATGGCTACGATCCGCGTGGCGTCATCGAGGCATCGCCCGAACTGTCGCAGGCGCTCGCGGCCGTTTCATCGGGCGTCTTTTCGCCCGATGATCCCAACCGCTACCGCGATCTCATCAATGGTCTCTACGACAGCGACTGGTTCATGGTCGCGGCGGATTTCGACGCCTATGCCGCTTGCCAGCGAGACGTCGACGCCGTCTGGCGCAACAGTCCGGACTGGTACGCCAGGGCAATCCGCAACGTCGCGCGCGTCGGCTGGTTCTCTTCCGATCGCACGATCCGCCAATACGCGAAAGACATCTGGAACGTACCTGCCTGATGTGATTGCATGAGGCCAAGAACGATGTAGTCCGGGGTGTGAGTTCAAACGCCGAATTTATACCTTAAAACAAACATTTGGTGCCCGGGGAGGGACACTGCCCGATGAGGAAACCGCGCGCGACCGCTGCGACAAGCGGGCCGGACGGGTCGGCCCCGGCCAGCGATGTCGCGGCGATTGTCGCCGGCACGCACGGCAATCCGTTTGCGGTCCTCGGCGTCCATGAGGTCGGCAAGAACCTGTTTGCCCGCTGTTTCGTTCCGCATGCGGAGTTTGTCACCGCCTATACGCTGACCGGCATGATTGCTGGTGAATTGTCCAGGCGTGACGATGGCGGCTTTTTCGAAGGCAAGCTGTCGATCAAGAAGCGCCAGCCATTGCGCTATCACGCCAGGAATGCCGGGGGCGACTGGTGGTTGACGGATCCCTATTCTTTCGGCCCGGTGCTCGGTCCGATGGACGATTACTACATTGCCGAGGGCTCGCATCTGAGGCTGTTCGACAAGCTCGGCGCGCATGTCATCGAGCACGAAGGCGCCACCGGCGTGCATTTCGCCGTCTGGGCCCCCAATGCAAGGCGCGTCTCGGTGGTCGGCGATTTCAACGACTGGGACGGCCGCCGCCATTCGATGCGCGACCGCCGCGACACCGGCATCTGGGAGGTATTCATCCCCGATATCGGCGCCGGTAGGCCCTATAAGTACGAGATCATCGGCCCCGATGGCGTGAGATTGCCGCTGAAGGCCGATCCGTTTGCCTTCAAGTCCGAACTGCGCCCGGCGACCGCGTCGGTGACCGCTGCGTCGCCCGCCCATCAATGGGGCGACGAGGCGCATCGCAGTTTCTGGCGCAATGCCGATCCGCGGCGCGAGGCCATCTCCATCTACGAGGTCCATGCCGGCTCCTGGCAGCTTCGCGACGATGGAACGTTTCTGTCATGGGATGAACTGGCCGACCGGCTGATCCCCTATGTCGTCGAGACCGGCTTCACCCACATCGAGTTCATGCCGATCTCCGAACATCCCTATGATCCCTCCTGGGGCTACCAGACGACAGGCCTCTATGCGCCATCGGCGCGCTTTGGCGACCCGGCCGGCTTTGCCCGCTTTGTCGACGGCGCCCACCGTGCCGGCGTCGGCGTCATCCTCGACTGGGTGCCGGCGCATTTTCCGGTCGACGAGCACGGCCTTGTCCATTTCGACGGCACTGCGCTCTACGAGCATGCCGATCCGCGCCAGGGCTTTCATCCCGACTGGAACACCGCGATCTACAATTTCGGCCGCCGCGAGGTGGTGTCGTTCCTGGTCAACAACGCGTTGTTCTGGGCCGAAAAATATCATGTCGACGGCCTGCGCGTCGACGCGGTCGCCTCGATGCTCTACCTCGATTATTCGCGCAAGGCAGGCGAATGGATTCCTAACGAGAAGGGCGGCCGCGAGAACCTCGAGGCGGTCAGCTTCCTGCAGAAGATGAACAAGGAGCTCTACGGCCACCATCCGGGCGTCATGACCATCGCCGAGGAATCGACCTCGTGGCCGAAGGTCTCGGCGCCGGTCCATGAAGGCGGGCTGGGCTTCGGCTTCAAGTGGAACATGGGCTTCATGCACGACACGCTGGAGTATTTTTCCAGGGAGCCGATCTTCCGCAAACACCACCACAACGACCTTACCTTCGGCCTGGTCTATGCCTTCTCGGAGAATTTCGTGCTGCCGCTCTCGCATGACGAGGTCGTGCACGGCAAAGGCACGCTGCTTGGCAAGATGGCCGGCGACGACTGGCAGAAATTCGCGACATTGCGCGCCTACTACGCTTTCATGTGGGGCTACCCCGGCAAGAAGCTGCTGTTCATGGGCCAGGAGTTCGCGCAGCGCCGCGAATGGAGCGAGGCGCGCGCGCTCGACTGGAATCTTCTCGATTTCCGCTCGCATCGCGGTGTCTGGCAGGTGGTGCGCGACCTCAACTATCTCTACCGCTCGCGACCGGCCCTGCACGGCCGCGACTGCGAGCCGGAGGGCTTTTCCTGGCTGATCGTCGACGACAGCCAGAATTCCGTCTTCGCCTGGCTGCGCAGCGCGCCGGGAGGCAATCCGGTCGCGATCATCTCCAATTTCACGCCGGTGCCGCGCGACAACTACCGCGTGCCGCTGCCGAAAGCCGGCACATGGCGCGAGATCATCAACACGGACGCTTCCGAATATGGCGGATCCGGCAAGGGCAATGGCGGCGCCGTCGAAGCGCGGGCGGAGGAAGGGGGCATCTCCGCAACGATGCTCTTGCCGCCGCTGTCGACGATCATGCTTGAACTGGTCGCGGAACAAGCCATGTCGAGACCGGGTAACTTGGGAGGGTAGAAAATGGCAAACTCGAAACGAACCCAGCCGCTGGCCCGCGACGCCATGGCCTATGTGCTGGCCGGCGGGCGCGGCAGCCGCCTCAAGGAACTGACCGACCGGCGCGCCAAGCCGGCGGTCTATTTCGGCGGCAAGACGCGCATCATCGATTTCGCGCTCTCCAACGCCCTCAACTCCGGCATCCGCCGCCTTGGCGTTGCAACCCAATACAAGGCGCATTCGCTGATCCGCCATTTGCAGCGCGGCTGGAACTTCCTGCGGCCCGAACGAAACGAAAGCTTCGATATCCTGCCGGCCAGCCAGCGCGTGTCGGAAACCCAGTGGTATGAAGGCACGGCCGACGCGGTCTACCAGAACATCGACATCATCGAGGCCTATGGCCCCGAATACATGGTCATCCTCGCCGGCGATCACATCTACAAGATGGACTACGAGCTGATGCTGCGCCAGCATGTCGACGCCGGCGCCGATGTCACCGTCGGCTGCCTCGAAGTGCCGCGCATGGAGGCCACGGGCTTCGGCGTCATGCATGTCGATGCCAAGGACAACATCATCGCCTTCGTCGAGAAGCCGGCCGACCCTCCCGGCATTCCAGACAGGCCCGAGTTTGCCCTGGCCTCGATGGGCATCTACGTGTTCAAGACCAAGTTCCTGATGGAGCAGTTGCGCCGCGACGCGGCCGAGCCCGGCTCGAGCCGCGACTTCGGCAAGGACATCATCCCCTATATCGTCGAGCACGGTAAGGCGATCGCCCACCGCTTCGCCAAGTCCTGCGTGCGCTCGACCGCGGAAAATGAGGCCTACTGGCGCGATGTCGGCACCGTCGATGCCTATTGGGAAGCCAATATCGACCTGACCGACGTGACGCCCGAACTCGACCTCTACGATCGCGACTGGCCGATCTGGACCTATGCCGAGTTGAAGCCGCCGGCGAAGTTCGTGCATGACGAGGATGGACGGCGCGGTTCGGCCGTGTCCTCGCTTGTGTCGGGCGACTGCATCGTCTCGGGCGCGACGCTCCGCAAAAGCCTGATCTTCACCGGCGCGCGCATCAATTCCTACTCGACGCTGGAAGAGGTCGTCATGCTGCCCGACGTTCATGTCGGCCGGAACGCAACGTTGAAGCGCGTCGTCATCGACCACGGTGTAAGGATACCGGAAGGGCTGGTGGTCGGTGAGGATCCCGTGCTCGACGCCAAGCGCTTCCGCGTTTCGGAAAAGGGCATCTGCCTGATCACGCAGGACATGATCAACAAGTTGTCAACCTGATCAGGTTGATCAACAAGTTGTCAACCCGATCGGGTTGATCAACAAGCTGTCACTTTAGGGTGGTTTGTGCATGTCCTTGCCCCAGAACCGCTGCACGGTTTGGGCTACATGCACCAGGAGCGGTTCGGTAAGCGCATGCAGGTTCTGTCGGTCACGCCCGAGATCTTTCCGCTGATCAAGACCGGCGGGCTTGCCGATGTGACCGGCGCGCTGCCCGTCGCGCTGGCCGCCAAAGGCGTGACCATGCGCACGCTTATTCCCGGTTTTCCCATGGTGATGGACGCCTTCAAGAAGAAAAAGTCTGTCTACAAGTATCCGCTGCTGCAGGGCGGCAAGGCTTCGGTCCATTCTGTCCAGCTTGCCGGGCTCGATCTTTTCGTGCTCGATGCGCCGCATCTGTTCGATCGTCCCGGCGGTCCTTATGGCAATGCCGCGGGTGCCGATTGGCCGGACAATTGGCGCCGTTTCGCAGCGCTCAGCCAAGCCGGCGCCGACATCGCCGGCGGTGCCATCTCCGGTTACATGCCCGATATCGTGCATGCCCATGACTGGCAGTCGGCGATGACGCTGGCCTATATGCGCTATGGCAAGGCGGTCGGCACACCGTCGATGATGACTGTCCACAACCTCGCCTTCCAGGGGCAGTTCGGCGCCGGCATCTTCGGCGAACTCGGACTGCCGACGGCGGCGATGGCGCTTGACGGCGTGGAATATTATGGCGGCGTCGGCTTCCTCAAGGCCGGCCTGCAGGCTGCCTGGGCAATCACCACCGTCAGCCCGACCTATGCGCAGGAAATCCGCTCACCGGAATTCGGCATGGGTCTCGACGGCCTGATCAACATGCGCTCCAGCGATCTCTATGGCATCGTCAACGGCATCGACACCGCCATCTGGAACCCGGAGACCGACAAGCATCTGGTGTCGAACTATACAGCCGCCTCGCTCAAGGCGCGCGCGCCCAACAGGGCCGCTGTCGAGGGCCGTTTCGGGCTCGATCGCGACGGTAGCCCGATCGTCTGCGTCGTTAGCCGCCTGACCTGGCAGAAGGGCATGGACATACTGGCGACGGCGGTCGACGGCATCGTTGCGACGGGCGCGCGGTTGGCTATTCTGGGTTCGGGCGATGCCGGCCTCGAAGGCGCGCTGCTCGCCGCCGCCGCACGCCACCGCGGCCGTATAGGCGTCGTCGTGGGCTATGACGAAGGCCTGTCTCACGTCATGCAGGGCGGCTGCGACGCCATCGTCATCCCGTCGCGCTTCGAGCCTTGTGGACTGACGCAGCTTTATGGCCTGCGCTATGGCTGCGTGCCGGTGGTCGCCCGCACCGGGGGGCTCGCCGACACCATCATCGATGCCAACGAGGCGGCGATTGCCGCCGGCGTGGCGACCGGGTTCCAGTTCGCGCCCAGCGACGGCGGCGCGCTGCTTCATGCCATCCGCCGCCTGGCCGAGGCCCATGCCAGCCCCGCGATCTTCGAGGCCATCCAGCGCCAGGGCATGAAGACCGACCTGTCCTGGGACCGAAGCGCTGACAAATACGTTGAACTCTATCGCCTGCTGCTTTCGAAAAGGGTTGCTTGAAGCATGATACGCACCGTTCCCACCAAACCCTATTCCGACCAGAAGCCCGGCACTTCGGGGCTGCGCAAGAAGGTGCCTGTATTCCAGCAGGAGCACTATGCCGAGAACTTCATCCAGTCGATCTTCGACGCGCTGGACGGGTTCAAGGGCGAGACCCTGGTGATCGGCGGCGACGGCCGCTTCTACAATCGCGAGGTCATCCAGAAGGCCATCGCCATGGCCGCCGCCAACGGGTTTGGCAAGGTGATGGTCGGGCAGGGCGGCATCTTGTCGACGCCGGCCGCTTCGCATGTCATCCGCAAATACAAGACGTTCGGCGGCATCATCCTGTCGGCCAGCCACAATCCGGGCGGCCCGCACGAGGATTTCGGCATCAAGTACAATGCCGGCAATGGCGGCCCGGCGCCGGAAAAGCTGACCGATGCGATCTTCGCCAGGACCAAGGCGATCTCCAGCTTCAAGACCGTCGACGTCGATCCGATCGACATCGACGCGATCGGCACCGTCAAGGCCGCCGGCATGACGGTCGAGATCATCGATCCGGTCGTCGACTATGCCGAGCTGATGGAAAGCCTGTTCGATTTCGACGCGCTGCGCAAACTGTTCAAGTCGGGTTTTCGCATGCGCTTCGATGCCATGCACGCGGTGACCGGCCCTTACGCCAAGGAGATCCTCGAACGCCGGCTTGGCGCGCCCGACGGCACCTGCCGCAACTTCAAGCCGCTGCCGGATTTCGGCGGCCACCATCCGGATCCGAACCTGGTCCATGCCAAACATCTCTATGACGAGATGATGGGACCGGACGCCCCGGATTTCGGTGCCGCTTCCGACGGTGACGGCGACCGCAATTTGATCATCGGCAAGGGCATTTTCGTCACCCCGTCGGATTCTGTCGCCATGCTCGCCGCCAACGCCCGCCTGGCGCCGGGCTACAAGGAAGGCCTGAAGGGCATTGCGCGCTCGATGCCGACCAGTGGGGCCGCCGACCGCGTCGCCGAAAAACTCGGCATTGGCATGTATGAGACGCCGACCGGCTGGAAATTCTTCGGCAATTTGCTCGACGCCGGCATGGCGACGATCTGCGGCGAGGAAAGTGCGGGCACCGGCTCCAACCATGTGCGCGAGAAGGACGGCCTGTGGGCCGTGCTTTTGTGGCTCAACATCCTCGCCGCGCGCGGCGAGAGCTGTAAGCAGATCGTCACCGAGCACTGGGCGACCTACGGCCGAAACTATTATTCGCGCCATGATTACGAGGAAGTCGAGAGCGGGCGCGCCAATGCGCTGGTCGATGAACTGCGCGCAAAGCTTGGCTCGCTGCCGGGCACCAGCGTGCGCGGCCTGAAGATCGCCAATGCCGACGACTTCACCTATCACGATCCGGTCGACGGTTCGGTGAGCGAGCATCAAGGCATCAGGGTGCTGTTCGAAGGCGGCTCGCGCGTCGTCTTCCGGCTTTCCGGCACGGGCACCTCGGGCGCCACCTTGCGCGTCTACATCGAGCGCTACGAGCCGGACAAGGCCAGGCACGATCTCGATACGCAGAAGGCGCTCGCCGATCTGATCGCGGCAGCGGATGACATCGCGGGAATCAGGAGCCATACCGGCCGCGACAAGCCGAGCGTGATTACTTGAGCGTGGCGGTGGCTTCACCCTCCCCCTTGTGGGGAGGGTCGATCCGCGTAGCGGGTCGGGGTGGGGGTGCTCGTAGAGGGCTTTGCCGGCGTCACCCCCCACCCCGCTCACTTCGTTCGCGACCCTTCCCACAAGGGGGAGGGTGGAGGACGCGCCGATGACCTCACTAGGCGCCACCATCACCCCCGACGGCATCCGCTTTGCCGCCTGGTCCTCGTCGGCGCGCCGCCTCTGGGTCTCGATCTTCGACGAACAGGGAAACCGCGAACTCGACCGGCTGGAGCTGAAAGCGGAAGGAGAGGGGGTGCATGCACTCTTCGTCTCCGGCCTTGCCGAGGGCACCCGCTACGGTTTCCGCGCCGATGGCGACTACGCGCCCGAGCGCGGATTTTGGTTCGACCCCGACAAGCTGCTGACCGATCCCTACGCCGTCGAGATCGATCGGCCCTATGCCTATCACTGGCGTCTCGCCGCGCGGCGCAACGAAGGTGCCGATACCGCGCCGCTGATGCCGAAGGCCGTGGCGAAAGCCTTGCTCACGGCTGTGCCTGTGCCGCCGCCGCTGTTCCGTCCGGGCGGCCTGATCTACGAAGTGCCGGTGCGCGCCTTCACCAAGCTGCATCCGGATGTGCCGGAAAAACAGCGCGGCACGACCGCCGCGCTTGCTCATCCGGCTATCGTCGAGCACCTGCGAAGGCTCGGCGTCTCCGCCGTCGAGCTGATGCCGGTGACGGCATCGATCGACGAGCGGCATCTGCCGCCGCTCGGGTTGAGCAACGCCTGGGGTTATAACCCTGTCACCTTCATGGCACTAGACCCGCGCCTGGCCCCTGGCGGCCTGGCCGAATTGCGCGATACCGTTGCCGCGCTGCGTGCGGCCGGCATCGGCACCATTCTCGACCTTGTCTTCAACCACACGGGCGAAAGTGACAGGCTCGGTCCGACATTGTCGCTGCGCGGCCTCGACAATCAGGCTTATTACCGGCACCAGCCGGATGGCAGGCTGGTCAATGATACTGGTACCGGCAACACGGTCGCCGGCGATCACCCGGCGGTGCGGGAAATGGTGCTCGACACGCTTCGCCATTTTGTCCGCCATGCCGGCGTCGACGGTTTTCGTTTCGACCTGGCACCGGTGCTGGGGCGCGTCAACGGCACATTCGAAGCGCAAGCGCCGTTGCTGGAGGCGATGCGCGAGGATGCGCTGTTGGCCGGCCGTGTGTTGATCGCCGAGCCCTGGGACATCGGTCTCGATGGCTATCAGCTCGGCAACTTCCCCTCCCGCTTCCTGGAATGGAACGATCGTTATCGCGACGATGCCAGGCGCTTCTGGCGCGGCGATGCCGGCATGGTTGGTACGCTGGCGACACGACTTGCCGGTTCGTCCGATATTTTCGGCAGGGGCGGCCAGCCCGCCAGCCGCACGGTGAATTTCATCGCGGCCCATGACGGCATGACGCTGGCCGACATCGTTGCTTATGAGGAGAAGCATAACGAGGCCAATGGTGAGCAAAATCGCGATGGCCACAACGAGAACCTGTCCTGGAACAACGGCGTCGAGGGCGCGACGGACGACGCGGCAATCGCGAAGGCGCGCTTCAGCGACCAGTGTGCGCTGCTCGCCACGCTGTTCGCCTCGCGCGGCACGATCATGCTGACGGCCGGCGACGAATTCAGCCGCAGCCAGCAAGGCAATAACAACGCTTATGCGCAGGACAACAACATCACCTGGCTCGACTGGAAGGGGCGTGACCAGGCGCTGGAAGGCTACGCGCGTGCACTGGCCGCCTTGCGCCGCGCGGTGCCGGCGCTCTCTAATACAGATTTCCTCACCGGCCAGCCGCTGGCCGGGTCGGACACTGCCGACGCCGCCTGGCTCACCGAGACGGGGGCGCTGCTCGGCGAGGCGGAGTGGAACGATCCCGCCCGGCATCGCCTCGTCATGCTGCTCGGCGGCGTGGATGGCCGGCTTGCCGTCATGGTCAATGGCGATCGCCGCCAATGCATCTTCACATTGCCCGCGCGAGACGGATTCCGATGGCATCCCGCCGTCGAAGCGCAAGCAGTTGATCTTTCTCGCGCGCTGCCGGGCCGCAGCGTGAATTTCATGATCGAGCGCAGGACGGAAGGGCCCAGACAGGGAAAGAGTCGTGATGACTGACGACAATGCCGAGCGAGCGGCCGACTGGTGGCGCGGTTGCGTCATTTACCAGGTCTACCCGCGTTCCTTCCAGGACACGACCGGCGACGGCAGCGGCGATCTCGCCGGCATCACATCAAGGCTCGCCCACATTGCCTCGCTCGGCGCCGATGCCGTCTGGCTGTCGCCTTTCTTCAAGTCGCCGATGGCCGATATGGGCTACGACGTGTCGGATTATTGCGACGTCGATCCGATGTTCGGCACGTTGGAGGATTTCGATACACTGGTTGCCGAAGCGCACCGGCTTGGCCTGAAAATCGTCATCGACCAGGTGCTGTCGCACTCCTCCGACAGGCACGAATGGTTCGTCGAAAGCCGCGCCAGCCGCGACAATCCAAAGGCCGATTGGTACGTGTGGGCCGACGCCAGACCGGATGGTGGTGTGCCCAACAACTGGCTGTCGGTCTTCGGCGGCCCCTCGTGGGAATGGGATGCGACCCGCCGGCAGTACTATCTGCACAATTTCCTCGCTTCGCAGCCGGATCTCAACTTTCACAACCCGGAGGTCCAGGACGCGCTCCTGGATACAGTGCGGTTCTGGTTGGAGCGCGGCGTCGACGGCTTCCGGCTGGACACCGTCAACTACTACGTCCACGACCGCTGGCTGCGCAGCAACCCGCCCTTGGCGTCGAGCGTTGCAGGCACCAACACCGAGACCAACACCTACCTCTACCAGGAGCACCTGTTCGACAAGACGCAGCCGGAAAATCTAGCGTTCCTGCGGCGCTTTCGGGCGCTGCTCGACGAGTACGGGGATCGCGCCGCCGTCGGCGAAATCGGTGATGAGGGGCGCTCCCTACAGACGCTGGCCGCCTACACCTCCGGCGGCGACAAGCTGCAGATGTGCTACACCTTCGATCTGCTTGGCCCGCAATTTTCGGCGGCGCATGTGCGCGGCTGTGTCGAGGCTTTCGAAAACGCTGTCGTAGATGGCTGGGTCTGCTGGGCGTTTTCCAACCATGACGTCATGCGCCACGTCAGCCGCTGGACGCGGCCGGGCGGCGATCCTGACGTGGTGGCCAAATTCTCGATCATGTTGCTCTCTTGCCTGCGTGGCTCGATCTGCCTCTACCAGGGCGAGGAGCTCGGTTTGCAGGAGGCGGAACTTGCCTATGAGGACCTGCGCGATCCGGTAGGCATCCGCTTCTGGCCCGGTGTGAAAGGAAGGGATGGCTGCCGCACGCCCATGGTCTGGGAGTCCGGCGCCGATAATGCGGGCTTCTCCACCGGTAAACCCTGGCTGCCGGTGCCGGAAAGCCATCGCGCTCGCGCGGTCGATGTACAGAGCGGCGATGAGCAATCGGTACTTTCCGCCTACCGTTCGGCACTCGCTTTGCGCAAGCGGCATCCGGCGCTGGTCGGCGGTTCGATCCGCTTTCTCGACGCCGAAGGCGACGTGCTGGCCTTTGTCCGCGAGCATGGCGATGAAAGGCTGCTTTGTGCCTTCAATTTCGCCGGGGAACCGGCCAATTGGCCGCTGCCGCAAGACTTAGGAGCGGTTGCGAAACTTGGCGGCGATGCCTCGCTGGCCGGAGAAGCCGTGCTTTTGCTGCCGACACTCGGATGCTTTCTTGGACACCTTGCCTAGATCAGCGCGTGCCGGCCATCTTACTGGACAAGCACGGCACGTCCGCACGTTGCGCCGGTGACCCGGACGTCGGCTTCACCGAGACGCACGCCAAGAGCTCCGAGCAGATTGGTAAGCAACGTGTCGACCGGAGCTGTTACGCTGTTCAGAAGTGCCACCACTGGCGGGCTTACGGTTGCGATCAGCGTGTTCAGATTCAGCAGCGGCAGACCGAGTAAATTCGCCGTCAGCGACAAATCGCTGACCAGCGACGTAGTCAACGACTGGGTAAAATTTTGGGTGTAAGCGGTCCTTATCGTCTTGGCATCGATATCGGCCTTGTTGAAAGTCAACGTCGTTGGCGTGTTGTTGGCCATGTCGAACGCCGCTGAGCCCACCACCGACAGCACCGGGATGATCAGAAGTTTCACGCTCGCGATTTCCGTGTTGGAAAACGTCTCCTTGTTGGTGAAATCGGCAAAGCCGGCGCTGCTGCTGTCGCCGAGATGCCCTTCGACGATACCGGGACGGGTGGCGATGGTCACCTTGATGCTGCTGGGGCCTGTCGGACAACTTACGTCGGTGAGCTTGGCCTCGGCATAGGCGACTTCGACATGCAGAGGCAGACTGAACGACACCAGGGTGATACCGCCTCCGACATTGCTGTTGCCGGCTCCGATCTTCACCACCAGCTTGATACGGGTCTGGGCCGTCCGCACAATGGTGCCGACTTCGCCAACCTTCAGCCATGGCGAGGATTGCGGCGGTTCGCCGACGGCGATGGCGAGCGTGCTCGACAGCACCCCCGGTATGCCGGTGCTGAGACCGAGGTCGATCTGCTTCGAACCGTTTGCCAGTTCGGCGGCGGCCATCAGCATTCCCATCGCGCTGGCGTCAACGCCAAGGCCGGCTGGCCTCTGCCCGAGGCCAAGTCTGCCGAGGGGGCCGAGGTCAATGAGATGGCTGAGCGGAATCTTGACCGTGTTAGTCGATTTGCTTGCCATGGTTTGCAAGGCGACCTTGGCCGTGTTGCCGAGCCCGGGAACATTGGCCATGGCGGTGGCGATCTGGCCGACTGTAGCCTTTGAGGCCAGAACGTCCGAATAGGTCACGCCCGTCAGGTTCAATTGCACCGCCAGGGCATCGACGAAGGAAAGCACGCTGACATCGGCGGAGATCAATCCGTTGTAGTCCATGACGCTGAGCGAGATGTTGCCGCCTAGGAGGCCGCCGAGAAGCGCGTTGAGGATGGGGCTGTTGCTGGTATTGACGCTGAGCAACCTCGATCCGACCGAGAAAGTGGCCTGTGGCGTCATGCTGGCGGTGGCTTCGGTGCCAATGATGGGCGTTGGGATCAGCGAGCTTGCGAAATAGCGGTTGGGGATCTTGCGCAGGGTCACATGAACCGCGTTGTAAGGGGTTACGCCTGCTTGGAAGCGTTGATCCACATTGACCGAGGATGCCCCTGCATATCGGCCCCGCGTGACCGTCACGACGGTTTTGCCCACCGCCGCGGGAATGGTTTGACCCGAGCCCTGAACGACGACACCTGGCATCCCGTTGTCGGTGAGCGTGGTCAAGACTGCGGTCTGGACGTTGTTGATGTTCGAAGCCGCGGTGATCGCTGCCAGGTCGACCATCGCCTGTGCTTCTCGGCGCTCGGTGTAAATGGAGGCCTCGTCGATCGCCACCGCTGCCAGCGCCAGCGCGACCGGCGCGCTCAACGCCGTCATCACCGTGAAATTCGCTCGCCGGTCACCAAGCATCAGGCGTGCAAGCCTGCCGACCTTCAAGTGCGCGCAGAGCAGCATTCAGATGCCCCCGACCCTGATCGTTGATTGGCGTTTGATCGTTGTACCCGGCATGGCTATGCCCGGAAAGAGATTCCAGATCGGCAGGTTTCGGGCATCGTACTGGATCGACACCACGAACTGATTGCCGTCCGCCGTGCTGTCATTGGCCTGATAAGTCAGCTTGCTGGCGTCGACGAAGGGATATCCACCGGCATTATTGGCGAGAAACGAGGCCACGAGCGTCTGCCGCTCGGTCTGGTTCAGCCCCGAGATGGCCGTCCGGGCGGCGTCCGCCGCGATCTGCTGTATTGAATTGGCCGCGCCGAAATAGATACCGTATGCAACCATTCCGAGCAGGAGAAGGATGAATATCGGTGATAGCAGAGCGAACTCAACCGCCGAAGTTGCCGAAGTGTCTGTCTGGAATCGGCGCCCCTGGATCCGGCGAATGAGGTTCTGAACCATGCCGCCGAGCATGCCAAAGTTCGCATGCAAAAAGCGAAAACTCTAGGCGCAACCTGGAAGTGTGTATGATTGAAAAGCTACGCTAATTTAGCCGCGGCTTCTTTGATTCCTGGCTATTGACTTAGGGTCAATCAGTACTCGGTTGAAAAGAGCTTGCCGCCTGTCTAGTCTCCTGCCACCAGCCGACGGAGGGAACCGGCGGCGCGCTCAAAGGGGCCAGACATCGGTCCCGGGGCGTCAACACGCAAAGGCGCGCCGTTGGCAGCGCCGACAGGGAGAAACTTCATGCTGAAAAACATGCTGAAGGCGACGGCATTCGCCACAACCATGGCGCTGGCCGCCGGAACATTCTACACGCCGGCCTTTGCCGAGGTCGTCTACAACAGAGGCACTGCTGCCGAATCCGAGTCGGTTGATCCGCATAAGACCTCGACGGTTTATGAAGCCAACGTCTTGCGCGACCTGTTCCAAGGTCTGGTGATGCAGGACGAGAAGGCCAACGTCATCCCCGGCGCCGCCGAGAGCTGGACGGTGTCGGATGACGGTACCGTTTACACCTTCAAGCTCAGGAAGGACGGCCAGTGGTCCGACGGCAGCCCGGTGACGGCCGAAGACTTCGTCTTCGCTTTCCGCCGCCTCGAAGACCCGGCGACGGCCGCCGAATATGCCTCGATGCTCTATCCCGTCAAGAACGCCGAGGAAGTCAACACCAAGAAGGGCAAGCCCGAGGACATGGGCGTCAAGGCCATCGACGCGACCACCCTTGAAGTGACGCTGAAGGCGCCGACGCCATATTTCCTCGAAATGCTGACCCACCAGGCGACCTATCCGGTCAACAAGGCGTCCATGGACAAGCTCGGCGCCGACTGGATCAAGCCGGGCAATCTCGTTTCCAACGGCCCCTATACGCTGGCCGAGTGGGTTCCCAACGATCATATGAAACTGGTCAAGAATCCGAAATTCTGGGATGCCGGAAGCGTCAAGATCGACGTCGTCAACTACATCCCGACAGAGGATCGCTCCTCGGCGATGAAGCGCTTCGAGGCCGGCGAACTCGACAGCTACGACGATCTACCGACCGAGCAGCTCGCCGACCTCAAGGCCAAGTTCGGTGATCAGATCAAGGTGGGGCCGTATCTCGGCACCTATTACTACGCGATCAAGACCGACAAGAAGCCCTGGGACAATGTCGAGCTGCGCAATGCCATCTCGATGGCCATCGACCGCGATTTCATTGCCGAAAAGGTCTGGCAGAATTCAATGCTGCCAGGCTATTCGATGGTCCCTCCGGGCATCGAGGGCTACACGCCGGCGATGGCCAAATATGCCGACATGTCGCAGATCGACCGCGAGGACGCAGCCAAGAAGATACTCGAGAAACTCGGTTACACGCCGGAGCATCCGCTGAAGATGGAGATCCGATACAACACCTCGGAGAACCACAAGAATACCGCGGTCGCCATCCAGGAACAGCTGAAGCCGCTCGGCGTCGACGTCACGCTGCTCAACACCGACACCAAGACCCACTACTCCTTCCTCGAGCAGAGGGGTGACTATGACGTTGCGCGCGCCGCCTGGATTGCCGACTACAAGGATCCCGAAACCTTCCTGGGCATCTCGCGCAAGGCCAGCGGCAACAACTATTCGGTCTATGACAGCCCGCAATACGAGGCGGCCATGGACAAGGCGGCCGCCGCCGGCGGCAAGCCGGAAGAGCGCATGAAGGAACTCGCCGCCGCCGAACGTGTCCTCGTCGACGACGTCGGCCAGATCCCGCTTCTCTACTATAGCTACCACGATATCGTTTCCCCGAAGCTGCACGGCTTCGTCGACAACGTCATGGACGTGCATCCGTCCCGCTTCATCTCCAAGGATTGAAAACCTTGATCGAACCGCCGCCCGTTCAGGACGGCGGTTCGATCTGTCGTCGCATGGGGCCCGAAAGTCGAAATCGATTTTCGCAGGCCATGGTGCGAAGATGAGAGGTGCCAGAGTGCTGCGGGCGTCCCGTTGGATGCCCGTCACCCTGGCCGAAGCAGGGCACCGCCGATGCTACGCTACATTTTCAGGCGGCTTCTGACCGCCATTCCAACGCTATTCGTCATCGTGACCTTGGCGTTCTTCCTGATGCGCGTCGCACCGGGCGGCCCGTTCAACCAGGAGCGGGGCCTGAGCCCCGAGATCAGGGCCAATCTTGAAGCCCAGTTCGGGCTCGCCGACCCGCTCTGGCTGCAATATGTCCACTATCTCGGCAATCTCCTGCGCGGCAATTTTGGCCCGAGCTACAATATGCCGGACTTTACCGTCACCGAGCTTTTCGCGAAGGGCTTGCCTATTTCCATTCAGCTCGGCGCCTCCGCGCTGATCTTGGCGCTGCTGCTCGGCAGCGTGCTCGGTACCATTGCGGCGCTCAACCAGAACAAACTTGGCGACTACATGGTGATTGCGCTGGCAACCGCGGGCAGCACCATCCCGACCTTCGTCATCGCGCCGATTATCCAGCTCGTGTTCGGATTGACCTGGAAGCTGTTGCCGATCGGCGGCTGGGGCGATGGCGCGCTTATCAACAAGATCGGTCCCGTGCTGACGCTTGCCCTGCCGCAGATCGCCATCGTCGCCCGCCTGATGCGCGGCTCGATGATCGAATCGCTGCGCTCGCATCACATCCGCACGGCGCGCGCGCTCGGCCTGTCCGACTGGTCGGTGGTGGTCAAGCACGCGCTGCGCGGCGCCGTCCTGCCGATCGTCTCCTTCACCGGTCCGGCTGCCGCCGCCCTGCTCACCGGCTCGATCATCGTCGAGACGATCTTCTCCATTCCCGGCGTCGGGCGCTACTTCGTCGATGCCGCGCTCAACCGCGACTACACGCTGGTGATGGGGACGGTGGTGGTCATCGCCATCTTCACCATCGTCTTCAACCTGATCGTCGACGTCATGTATGCCGTCGTCGATCCGAGGGTGCGCTATGACTGATATCGCGATCGCCGCACCGGTCGTCGGCCGTTCGCTGTGGGGCGATGCCTGGGCGCGCCTCAAGGCCAACCGCGCCGCCATGTTCAGCCTCTACTACCTGATCCTGATCGCTGTGATCAGCGTGTTCGGGCCCTGGTTCGTGCCGCACCAATACACCACCATCTATGGTGATTACGTGCGTACGCCGCCGAGCCTGTCGGCCTATCCGAAGCCGGACATGATCGAGACCGCGCTCGATGAGGCGATCAAGCGCATGCGTGTCGACATCAAGGACTGGCGCCAGGAAGGCAATCGCGTCTTCGTCACCGTCACCTCCAGCAAGGCGATCGACGACCGCAACATCCGCTATCTCGACCGGTCCGATGCCTTCGACGACACCAGGATCGAAAGCAAGTCGCCTGACGGCCTCGAAGCGACGATGAGCGCCTCGGTCAAGCAGCAATATTTTCTTTTCGGCACCGACAACACCGGCCGCGATCTGTTGTCGCGGACGCTGATGGCCGGGCGCGTTTCGCTGGCCATCGGTCTGCTCGCCGGCGTCGTGGCCGTGGCCATCGGCGTGCTCTATGGCGCCACTGCCGGTTTTGCCGGAGGCAGGGTCGACGAGGTGATGATGCGCATCGTCGACGTGCTTTATTCGCTGCCCTTCATCTTCTTCGTCATCATGCTGGTGGTGTTCTTCGGCCGCAACTTCGTGCTGATGTTCCTGGCGGTCGGCGCCGTGCTGTGGCTCGACATGGCCCGCATCGTGCGCGGCCAGGCGCTGTCCATCCGCCGCCAGGAATATGTCCAGGCGGCCGAGGCCATGGGCGTCGGCCAGCGCGGCATCCTTTTGCGCCACGTCATTCCCAACCTGCTCGGGCCGGTGGTGATCTACATGACGCTGCTGGTGCCGCAGGTCATTATCCTGGAGAGCTTTCTGTCGTTTCTCGGGCTCGGCATCCAGGAGCCGATGACCAGCTGGGGCGTGCTGATCTCGGTCGGCGCCAAGAATATCGGCACTGCAAACTGGCTGCTTCTGTTCCCTGCCTTCTTCCTGGTCTCCACCTTGTTCGCCCTGAACTTCGTCGGCGACGGCCTGCGCGATGCGCTCGACCCCAAGGACCGCTAAGATGGACGCAGCAGAGACCATTCTCAGCGTAAAGGATCTTCGCGTGCGCTTCCGCACCCTCGACGGCGCGGTCGAGGCGGTGAAAGGCATCAACATCCACGTCAAGGCGGGCGAAACCGTCGCCGTGGTCGGCGAATCCGGCTCCGGCAAGAGCCAAACGATGATGGCGGCGATGAGCCTGCTGGCCTCCAATGGAGAAGCCACCGGCAGTGTCGATTATCGCGGCCGCAATCTTCTGACGCTAAGCAAATCCGAGTTGAACAAGGTCCGCGGCCGCAAGATCAGCATGATCTTCCAGGAGCCGATGACCTCGCTCGATCCGCTCTATTCGATCGGCAACCAGCTGATCGAACCGATTCGCCGGCATCGGGGCTTGAATGCGGCGCAAGCGCGCGAGGAGGCGCTCAACCTGCTCAGGCTGGTGCATATTCCCGATCCCGAACGGCGCATGAAATCCTATCCGCACGAAATGTCGGGTGGCCAGCGCCAGCGCGTCATGATCGCCATGGCTTTGGCAAACGATCCCGATATCCTGATTGCCGACGAACCAACGACGGCGCTCGACGTCACCATCCAGGCGCAGATCCTCATGCTACTTGCCGAGCTGCAGCGCAAGCTCGGCATGGCGATCGTCTTCATCACCCACGATCTCGGCATCGTGCGGCGCTTTGCCGACCGGGTCTATGTCATGCGCTCCGGCGAGGTGGTGGAGGAGGGGGACGCGCAAGCCATCTTCGCCAGTCCTCAGCATGCCTACACCAAGATGCTGCTGGCGGCCGAGCCGACCGGGACCAAGGCGCCGCCGCCGGCCAATGCGCCCGTCCTGCTCGAAGGCAGAAACGTCGAGGTCACCTTCCGCATCGGCGGCGGCTTTCTGGCCGGCGAACCGCTGATGCTGCGCGCCGTCGACCATATCTCGATCAGGCTGAGGCGCAATCAGACGATCGGCATCGTCGGCGAATCAGGCTCTGGAAAATCGACGCTTGGCCGCGCTTTGCTGCGGCTGTTGCCGAGCGATGGCGTGATCCGCTTCGGCGACCGCGATATCTCGACCGCCGACCGCCAGACGATGCGGCCGCTGCGGCGCCAATTGCAGCTGGTCTTCCAGGATCCGTTCGGTTCGCTGTCGCCGCGCATGACCATCGGCCAGGTCATTACCGAAGGGTTGCTGGTGCATGAACCGAACCTCTCGGGCAAGCAGCGCGACCAGCGCGCCGTCGAGGCGCTGCGTGAAGTCGGCCTCGATCCCAATTCGCGCAATCGCTATCCGCACGAATTCTCAGGCGGCCAGCGCCAGCGCATCGCAATCGCCCGGGCCATGATTCTCAAGCCCAAGCTGGTGGTGCTGGACGAGCCGACCTCCGCCCTCGACCGCTCGGTGCAGAAGCAGATCGTGGAGTTGCTGCGCAAGCTGCAGGCCGACCATGAGCTGTCTTACCTCTTCATCAGCCACGATCTGGCCGTGGTGCGCGCCATGGCCGACTACATCATCGTCATGAAGCAGGGCAAGATCGTCGAGGAAGGGCCGACGGAAGACATTTTCAGCAATCCGCAGGCCGGCTACACGCAGACGCTGATGAGCGCCGCAATCGATGTCACGCGGTTTCGCTTGAGTGCGTGAGGCGAGCCGGGGCGGCGGCGCCTCAGCTCAACTCGCCAGCCCTGGGCATTTGCGCGCCCTGGCGGCGGCCATGGCCGCTTGCTGCTGCTTCAGCCGATCGATCCTGGTCGTTTCGCGATTGGCGACGGCGGCCTTGACGCTTGAGCCGCCCAGCAGCCATCTCGGAACACTGGTGCTGGCGACCTTGCCCCGCGTGATGGCTGTCTGCGAGATGCCTTTGGCGGCTTCGCCTATGGCGCTGTTCAGTTCGGCGCATGTCATCTTGTCGTAATTCGCCGGATCGATCGATCCGCTGGTCGACGCGCAGCCTCCGACAAGGGCGAGGAGGAGCACGGGGATGAACGGCCTGCTGGGGGTCGAATGCAATTTCATGTCCACGACCTTACTCCAGCGTAAGCGACCATGGCCACCCTCCGATATGTCCGCATGCGTGCGTACGCCGAAACGAACCGGGGTCATTCACATTCACGACGGACACGAGTTCGACCTCGGCGGAACCCTTGAAAGAGAGCCTGCGAGCCCCATCTGCGTTGACAAATATTCCTGGTTGGTTGATGGCTGAGGCGATATCCTATATCAGCGGACAGAACGAGCTTGTCATTGCGCGGCTATTGCCTACATCGATCGTTTGTCGAAAATTTTGGATTCTTTTTGGCTGAAATGGAATAGTCATTCCATGAAAAGTTGGATCAAGAATTCAAAAGAGCCGGCAAAGGCGCTGCCGAAGGCTGGCAACGTACAATCAATACTCATAAATCAGACGAAGTTTATCGGGGATGTTGTTCTAACTTCGGTTCTGGTCAGGCATCTGCGGGCAGAGTTTCCGAACGCGACGATCACCATGCTATGCCAGGCGGCGCTGGCGAAATTCGTTCTGGAGCAAGGCATCGCCGACAGCGTGGTTTCGCTCGATCGCGGCAAAATGCGCGGCTCCCCTTTCGAGCGCATGTCCGGAATGACCAGGCTCCTGCACGATCTGAGGAAGTCGGATTATGATCTTATCATCGATCTGTCCGACTCCAAGACATCACGGCTTGTGATGCGCTTCGTCAAGGCGCCTTTTCGCGTAGGCTATGTTCCATCGGAGCAGCCCCTGAAATTCTGGGAGCGCCAAAGCGCCAACATCTTTGCCGCCACATACGGCCATGGCGGCGAGCATTATCTGCATCGGTACCTGTCGCCGCTGTTTGCCCTTGGCATTCCTGTGACCGATCCTATTCCGTCCCTCAAGCCAACCGAATCCGGTTCGCGTCAGGCAAAGCAGCTGCTTGCCCGACACGAATTGGAAACGAAGTCGTTTGTCGCCGTCCATGCCGGCGCCAGTTTCCCAGGCCGTTGCTGGCAGCCGGATCGTTTCGCATCGGTCCTGGGAGAGATTTACCGTCGAAAGGGTCTCCGGGCGGTCATCGTTGGCGGCCCGGACGAGGCAGGTATCGCAGGCAAGGTGTTGGATGCGGCAACATCGCCGATCGTGAATCTCGTTGGCCAGGCACCCCTGACCACCCTTTTGCCCCTGCTGGGCGAGGCCCTGATCTTCCTGGGCAACGAAAGCGGACCCATGCACCTGGCCGCGGCCATGAAAACGCCCGTCGTTGGCCTGTTCGGTCTGACCCAACCCGACATCTGGGGGCCTCTTGGCGTTCCCAACCGTACGCTGCAGCCTCCGATGCCATGCAAGTGCATAGCGCCGGGCCTCTGCAAGGTGGGCAATGCAGGGGGCGTTTATTGCGTTCAACGGCTTGACGCCGCCGACGTCACCAAAGCGGCAATCGAACTCATAGAACGCGTCAGCTAAACCAATTCCAGGAAAAGTGCGCAGCGGTTTTTCCGTCCGGAATTGCGTAAAGCGATGAATTGGAGCCGGAATTGCGTAAAGCGATGAATTGGAGCAGGCGACGATCAAACATCGAGCCGCTGCAGCGGGAACAACAAACACGCGTATCGCTTTGTTTTTCTGGTCGGAGTGGCAGGATTTGAACCTGCGACCCCCTCGTCCCGAACGAGGTGCGCTACCAGGCTGCGCTACACTCCGTGACCAGACGCGGGCTTATAGCCGCCGCATCTGGTTCCTGCAAGCGTCAATGGCAGCACTTCTGTCGCATTTCGCCAGCTTTCTTCGCGAGCCTGTTTCAGCGCCTCGAATAAACGCCGCTTAAAGGCTTCCGTGGTAGGGCACTCCTCGGCAAACGTTTGCGCGATTTGTGTTTCCAGCCGCCCGGAGATTTCCAGTCTTGACCCTCAGGATCGTTGGCGAAGCACGGCCCAACAGTTTCGGATTGCCGGAGCTTGTCGTGGTGGTGGAGAGCCCGGTATCGTCGCAGCGGCGCCGGCAGACGTTCGACGCGGTGCTGCGCCGTAGTCCGGAAGTCGGCGCCTACAACCAGATCTTTTGACAAGGGCATCATGAGCCAGCGCATCGTCAGTTTCGTCATGAGCGGCGGCGTCGGCTCGCGGCTCTGGCCGCTGTCGCGCGAGGACAATCCCAAGCAGTTCCACGACCTTTCGGGCGACGGCTCGATGCTGGCAAAGACCTTGCGCCGGCTGGCGTCACGGCCCAGCGGCGATACGCCCATCTTCATGATCGCTTCCGAACGCCATGCCGAGCGCGTCCATGCCGATCTCGCCGGCATAAACCTTGCCGGCGGTGGGCCGCTGTTCGAACCTACCGGCCGCAACACCGCCGCGGCGGTGGCGCTGGCAAGCCTGCGCACGCTCGCCGAATTCGGTGACGAACTGGTGCTGGTGGTGCCGTCCGATCACGAGATTTCGACCGCGCGGCAATTCTGGCAGAGCGTCGAGGCGGGCACCGCCGCTGCCAGCGCCGGGCGGCTGGTGGTGTTCGGCCTCAAGCCGACACAGCCGGAGACCGGCTATGGCTACATCGAAGTCGCCGCCGAAAGAGCAGGCGTGTTCGATGTCTCGCGCTTCGTCGAAAAGCCGGACCTTGCCACCGCCCAGGCCTATCTCGAAGCCGGCAATTTCCACTGGAACACCGGCATCTTCCTGTTTCGCGCCGGCGCCATGCGTGATGCTTTCGCAGCTTTCGAGCCGAAGATCTGGCAGGCGACCGAAGCTGCCTACAAGGCTGCGACATCGGACCTTTCCGGCTTCTACATGCCGCTGGACCTCTACGGCGCCATTCCTTCGGTCTCGATCGACTATGCCATCATGGAGCGGGCAAAGGACATCGCCATGGTGCCGGCCAGCTTTCGCTGGAACGATCTCGGCTCCTGGCAGTCGCTGCTCGATGTCGGGCCTGCCGATAGCCAAGGCAATGTCATCGCCGGCGACGTCGTCGCCATCGATTGCGAGAATTCCTACATTCGCAGCGATGGCCGGCTGCTGTCGGCCATCGGCATGAGAGATGTCGCCATCGTCTCGACATCGGACGCTACCTTCGTCGCCCCGGTCAGCCATAGCCAGCACGTCAAGAAGATCGTTGAGCAGCTCGAAAAATCCGGCCGGTTGGAAACCCGCTTCACGCCTGCCCACGACCGGGTCATCGAAAGCGGCGCTTGGCGTCGCCGCGTCCATCACTGGCTGTTTCAGGAGACGCTTCCGCTGTGGTCGACATCAGGCGTCGACGAACGCTATGGCGGATTCCACGAGGCTCTTGGCTTCGACGCCACGCCGCTGATGAAGCCCAAGCGCATGCGCACGCAGGCCCGCCAGGTCTACGCCTTTGCGGTCGCCAAGCAACGCGGCTGGGACGGCCCGGCCGACCGGCTCATCGCCCACGGCATCGACTTCATGGCCGGAAGCGGCCGAACGGCAAGGGGCGGCTGGGTGCGTACCCTCGACATCGACGGTTCGGTCGCCGACCCGGTCGAGGACGCCTACGATCATTCCTGCGTGCTTCTGGCGCTGGCGCATGCCCACATGTCGGGCCATCCGGATGCGCTGCGGCTCGGCGAAGAGACCTTCGCCTTCCTCGATGCCCATCTCGAGGATAGCCGCATGACCGGCTTTCTCGAAACCTCGGACGGGCAGGGCGAGCGGCGCTCCAATCCGCACATGCATTTTTTGGAAGCCTTCCTCGCCTGGCACGAGGCGACAGGCGAGCGCGCTTATCTGCGCCGCGCGGCACGCATCATCGACCTGTTCCGCAACCACTTCTTCGATCCCGAAAGCTGGACGCTGGGTGAATATTTCGACGCCGGCTGGAGGCCCGTGGCGGGCGAGAAGGGTACCTGGACCGAGCCCGGCCATCATTTCGAATGGGCCGCGCTGCTTGTCGATTTCGCCGCTCTTAGCGGCCAGGCCGAACTGAGTGGCTTCGCCAGGAAACTCTATGCCTCGGCCATCGCCAATGGCCTCAACCGCGCCACAGGCCTTGCGTATGGCGCCGTCTCCCGGCAGGGTCTGCCGCTGGACCTGGTCTCGCGTAGTTGGCCACAGGCCGAAGCGGTCAAGGCGGCGATTGCGTTGGACGGTTCTGGCGGACCCGATCTCAAGCCGGAGATCGAGGAACGCGTAGGCCGGCTGTTCCGCTGGCACATCGACCCGGCGCCGCTGGGTCTGTGGATCGACCGCGTCGACGAGCGCGGCCGCTCGCGGGCATCAGATGTGCCGGCCAGCATTTTTTATCATCTCGTGTGCGCGCTCACGCAGTATCTGGATGGGACTGCCGAGAAGGGCGGCTGAGAAAGAGGCGCTGTCCCGACGACATTTTGCTCAATAAGGGCTGACCACATCCCCGGTCTCGACATAAACCGCCTTCATCTGCGAATAGAGCGCCAGCGCGGCCAGTGAATTTTCTCGCCCAATGCCGGATTGCTTGACACCGCCGAAGGGGATTTCGACCGGGGTCAGGTTGTAGGTGTTGATCCAGCACGTGCCGGCCCGCAGCTCGGCGATGACGCGGTGGGCGCGCGACAGGTCGCGCGTGAACACGCCGGCCGCGAGACCGAACTCAGTGTCGTTGGCGCGCTCGACCACCTCGTCCTCGCCGTCGAATTTCAGCACGCTCATGACAGGCCCAAAGATTTCTTCGCGCGCGATGCGCATGCTGTCGCTCACCCCGGTGAACACCGTCGGCTCGACGAAGAAGCCGCCTTCAAAACCTTGCAGCGAAGGCACGTTGCCGCCGCAGGCGAGCGTGGCGCCTTCTTGCTTGCCCGCCGCGATGTAGGAGACGACCTTCTCCTGCTGTGCCTTGCTGACCAGCGGGCCCATCTGGGTTTCGGCATCGAGTGGGTCGCCGATGCGGATCTTCTTGGTTCGCTCGACGAGCCGGTCGACGAAGCGGTCATGGATGCCCTTCTGGACGAAGACGCGCGTGCCGTTGGAGCAGATCTGCCCCGTCGAATAGAAATTGCCGAGCATGGCGCCGCCGACGGCATTCTCGAGATCGGCGTCGTCGAAGACGATCAGCGGCGACTTGCCGCCGAGTTCCATCGTCGCGTGCTTCATCTTCGAGCCGGCGAGCGACAGCACCTTGCGGCCGGTCGGCACCGAGCCGGTCACCGACACCTTGGCCACGACATCGTGGCTGACTAGGCTGGCGCCGACATCGCCATAGCCTTGCACGACGTTGAACAGCCCGTCGGGCAGGCCTGCCTCGCTGTAGATCTCGGCCAGGGCCAATGCCGACAATGGCGTGTTTTCCGATGGTTTGAACACCATGGCGTTGCCCATGGCGAGCGCGGGCGCGGATTTCCAGCCGGCGATCTGGATTGGATAGTTCCAGGCGCCTATGCCGACGCAAACGCCGAGCGCCTCGCGCCGCGTGTAGGCGAAGGGCCCGCCCAGATCGACAGCCTCGCCATTGTAAGCTGCAACCGCGCCGCCGAAATATTCCAGGCAATCCGCGGCCGATGGCGCATCCGCCACCAGCGTTTCCTGAATCGCCTTACCGGTGTCGAGCGTCTCGAGGCGGGCAAGATCGGCGTTGCGGGCGCGCAAGATGTCGGCGGCGCGGCGCAGGATGCGGCCGCGCTCCACCGGCTTCAGCCGCGCCCAAGCCGGTTGCGCGGCACGCGCAGCCTCGATGGCGAGTTCCAGCACGTTCGGCGTCGCCGAGCGCAGCAGGGCGATGGTCTCGCCGGTTGCCGGATAGATGACCGGCAGTGGCGCGCCTTGCTCGTCGTCTATGTAGCGTCCGTTGACATAGTGCGATGCCGTTGGCTGGGCGCGCATGGGCTTCTCCAAATCGTCTTAGCGGCATGCCGATCGTGCGGTTGCACGATCATGCTCTATCTGTCGGACGCCTGCCAGCGGGGATTGATCCATGGTTCCTGGTTGGAAGGCGCCAGCGGCGTGCGGCCGAGAATGTGGTCGGAAGCCTTCTCGCCAGTCATGATCGACGGCGCGTTGAGGTTGCCGTTGGTGACGCGCGGGAAGATAGAGGAATCGGCTACCCGCAGGCCCTCGACGCCGATCACGCGGCATTCCGGATCGACGACGCTCGTGACCTCGTCGGCGCGGCCCATCCGGCAGGTGCCGCAGGGATGATAGGCGCTTTCGGCGTGATCCCTGATGAAGATGTCGAGGTCGTCGTCCGATTGCACGTGGCTGCCGGGCGAAATTTCCTGGCCGCGGAAGCCGTCGAAGGCCTTCTGGCCGAAAATCTCGCGCGTCAGCCTGATGCAGTGGCGGAACTCGCTCCAGTCGTCGGGATGCGACATGTAGTTGAAGTGGATCACCGGTTTCGAATTCGGATCCGGCGAGCGCAGCGTCACCGAGCCGCGCGACTTCGAGCGCATTGGCCCGACATGCGCCTGAAAACCATGCGACTTCGCCGCCGCCTTGCCGTCATAGCGCACCGCCGCCGGGATGAAGTGGTACTGGATATCAGGATAGTCGACGCCGGCGCGCGAGCGCACGAAGGCAGCCGCCTCGAAATGATTGGTGGCGCCAAGGCCGGTCTTGAAGAACAGCCACTGCGCCCCGATCATCGCCTTGGAGAACGGATTGAGCACCGAATTTAGCGTGATCGGCTTTGTCGATTCCTGCTGGATATAGAGTTCCAGATGGTCCTGCAGGTTGCGGCCGACGCCGGGTCTATCGGCTACCACCGCGATGCCGTTTTCCCTGAGATGCTCTGCAGGCCCGATTCCCGACAGCATCAGGATTTTCGGCGAGTTGATCGACGATGCCGCGACGATCACCTCACGTCGCGCCTTAACGACCTGAATCTGTTTGCGAGCTTCGATCTCGACGCCGATGGCGCGTTGATTCTCGATGATCACCCGTCGCGCAAAGCCCTTGACCAAGCTTACGTTTTTGCGCCCGAGCGCCGGCTTCAGATAGGCTGATGCCGCCGACCAGCGGCGGCCGCCGAAAATGGTCTGCTCCATCGGGCCGAACCCCTCTTGCCTGGAGCCATTATAGTCGTCGGTCAGTTCGAAGCCGGCTTGGCGGCCCGCCTCGACGAAGGCGCCATAGAGCGGGTTTTTCCGCGTGCCGCGCCGCACGTGCAGCGGCCCACCACGGCCCCGCCAGCCGTCCTCGCCGCCCTCCGCATCTTCCATGCGCTTGAAATAGGGAAGCACGTCGGCGAAACCCCAGCCGGCGGCTCCCTGTTCGGCCCAGTGGTCGAAGTCGCGGGCGTGGCCGCGCACATAGACCATGCCGTTGATCGAGGACGAGCCTCCGATCACCTTGCCGCGCGGCGTCGCCAGCACGCGGCCGCCGAGATGCGGCTCGGGCTCGCTGGCAAAACCCCAGTCGTAGAGGCTCATGTTGAGCGGGATCGACAGCGCCGATGGCATCTGGATCAGCGGCCCGATATCGGAGCCGCCGAATTCGATAACGATGACCGAGTGCTTGCCATCCTCCGACAGGCGATAGGCCATGGCCGAGCCGGCGGAGCCGGAGCCGATGATGACGAAATCCGCTTCAAGCATTGTTCATATGCGCCCATCGTTCATATGCGTGATGAAATCGGCGAGCGAGACATTGCCGCCGGTAGCCACCACAAGGACGGTCTTGCCGGCCACATCCACCTTGCCGCCGAGCAGTGCCGCCAGCGAGGCAGCTCCGGACGGCTCAAGCACCAGCTTCATCCGCTCGAAGGCGATTTTCATTGCCCGCCGCACCAAGGCGTCGTCGACAGTGATGCCGCGAACGCCGGCGGTTCTGACCGCCGCGAACGGCGCGTCGCCGGGCCGCCGCGACATCAGCCCGTCACAGATCGAATTCGGGGCGAGCGGCATGGTCTCGATGCTGCCATGCGCCAACGAGGCGCCCATGCCGTTGAAACCTTCGGGCTCGACGCCGATGATTTCCGTGGCCGGCGACAGATAGTGGAAAGCGAGCGAAACGCCGCCGATCAGGCCGCCGCCGCCGACCGAGCAGAACAGCACGTCCGCCTTCGCGCCCTTGGCAGAAAGCTGCTCCAGTGCCTCCAGCCCGGCACCTGCCTGGCCGGCCACGATTTCCGGATCGTCGAAGGGATGCAGCAATGTCAGCCCTTCGGTCTCGGCGATCTCGCGCGCCTTGGCGGCAGCGACTTCCTCACGCGCGCGCTCGCCGTGATCGGTAAGTACCACGCGCGCGCCGTAGCCTGCTGTGGCGTCGCGCTTGGCGGCCGGCGCGTCGATCGGCATGACGATGGTGACGGGAATGCCGAGCGCCTGGCCCGCAGCCGCCAGTCCTTGCGCGAAATTGCCGGAAGAATAAGCGACGACGCCCTTCTTGGCTTCGTCGGGCGACAGCCGCTTCAGCCGCCAATAGGCGCCCCGAACCTTGAACGATCCCGCCCATTGCAGCGATTCCGCCTTGACGAAGACGCGAGCGGCGCCGGTTTCCCTGGCGAGCGCCGCCGATTCCAGCAGCGGCGTGATCTGCGTCGCCTTGGCGGTGACCGCATAGGCTTGCTTCAGGTGGTCGAGTGAGGGGACAAGCGTAGTCATCATTCGCCTCGCGGATACCGCTTGCTCTCTTCGAGATTGTCGAGGTTCATGTGGTTGCGCATGTAGCGCTCGGACGCTTTCTGCAGCGGCTGGAAATCCCAAGGGTAGTAGGCGCCGTTGCGCAGCGCCCGATAGACGACCCAGCGGCGCGCCTGGCTTTCGCGCACCGCAGCGTCGAAGGCGGCCATGTTCCAGCGCGCCCGCACCTTGTCCATGAACGCCGCGACCAGCGGTTCGTTGGCCGGATCTGCCGCGAGGTTTTCCCGCTCCAGCGGATCGGATTGGAGATCGAACAGTTGCGGCGCATCGAGCTCGCAATGGACGAACTTGTATCGGCCCTCGCGGATAGCCACCAGAGGCGCGTATGAACCCTCAGCCGCATATTCCATCAGCACAGGCGCGCTGCGCCGCTCACCGTCGATCAGAGGCAGCAGCGATTGGCCATCGGTCCATGGCGCGACGGCATCGATGTCGATGCCGGCGAGGTCGCAAAGCGTCGGCGTCACGTCGAGATTGGAAACCGGCGCTTCGATCAGCCCGGCCGCAACGCCCCTGCCGGCAATCATCAGCGGCACCCGCGCCGAGCCCTCGAAGAAGCTCATCTTGAACCATAGGCCGCGCTCGCCGAGCATGTCGCCATGGTCGGAGCAGAACAGGATGGTGGTGTCGTCAAGCATGCGCGTTCGCTTGAGGACGTCCAGGAGCTCGCCGAGCTTGTCGTCGACATAGGAAATATTGGCGAAATAGCCACGCCGCGAACGGCGCACCTGCTCAGGGGTGATCTGGAACGACGGATAATCGCTGGCGACATACAGCCGCTGCGAATGCGTATCCTGTTCGTCATACGCAATGAAATTGGTTTCCGGGTCGAGCGCCTGGCAATTTTCGTAGAGATCCCAGTACTGCTTGCGCGCGACATAGGGGTCGTGCGGATGTGACAGCGAAACGGTCAGGCACCAGGGCCGGCGCTCCTCATCATCCTGCTCCCGCGAAAGCTGGTAGAGCTTCTGCGTGGCGAGGAATACGACCTCGTCGTCATATTCCATCTGGTTGGTGGTTTCCGCAATGCCGGCCCCGGTCACCGAACCCAGATTGTGATACCACCAGTCGATGCGCTCGCCGGGCTTACGATAATCCGGCGTCCAACCGAAATCGGCGGGGTAGATGTCCGTGGTCAGCCGTTCCTCGAAGCCGTGCAACTGGTCCGGCCCGACGAAGTGCATCTTGCCCGACAGGCAAGTATGGTAGCCGGCGGCGCGCAGATGATGAGCGAAGGTCGGGATCGACGAGGCGAACTCGGCGGCGTTGTCATAGACTCCGGTGCGCGACGGCAACTGGCCGCTCATGAACGAGGCACGGCCCGGCGCACAGAGCGGCGAGCCGGTGTAATTGTTGCGGAAGCGCGCCGAGCGGGCGGCCAACGTCTTCAGATGCGGCGCGTGCAGGAAGTCAGCCGGCCCGTCCGGAAAGAAAGTTCCGTTGAGCTGATCGACCATGACGATCAGGAAGTTAGGGTGCTTGCGTGTCACTGCGTCTGCCGTCCGCTGAGTTTCGTTTCGAGATAGTCCTCGACCAATGCGATCGCGGTCGCGGCATCGGGCACGCCGTCCTTGAGCGCGCGCCTGATATAGAGCCCGTCGATCATCGCCGCCGTCGCTTCGGCGACGCGGTCGGCCTCGGCTCGGGACAGGATGCCGGCCAGCCCGCTCATCAGGTTCGAATGCAGCCGCCGCGCATAAATCCTGAGCAGCCGGCGCAGCGCAGCCGATTTCTGCGCCTCGACATAGAAGGCGAGCCAGGCGGCGATCGTTTCGGCACGGAACTGGATCTCGGAGAAGTTGACGGCCACGACCGCCGAGACGCGTTCGCGTGGGGAACCGGTGGATTGAAGCGCGCGCCGCATGTCTGTGGTCAGTTCGGCCAGGATATGCCGCATCGTCGCGAACAGCAGCTCATCCTTGACGCCGAAATAGTGATGGGCCAGCGCCGACGACACGCCGGCGCGCCCGGCGATCTCCGACATCGTCACGTCAAGCGAGCCGCGCTCGCCGATCGCCGAGATCGTCGCGTCGATGAGCGCTTTGCGGCGCAGTGGCTCCATTCCGACTTTCGGCATGCTGTTCCCATTGTTTCGGTGAAGATTATTTTTTATTGACGGGTCAATCAACAAAAATCCAGCCCAAACAACAACCGATTGTCGGCTCTGGCTCATCCCGCGGACTGGAAAACGGTTCATTATTGAACAATATTGAGTGCTCAGGCCGCGATATGACGTGTTAGGATCCGCGGCAAATGGAGGTTGCCATGACCGCATGCATCGTCGGCTGGGCGCATTCGCGCTTCGGCAAGCTTGAAGGCGAAACGCTGGAGAGCCTGATCGTCAAAGTGGCAACCGAGGCGCTCGACCATGCCGGCATTGGCCCGGACGACGTCGACGAGATTGTGCTCGGACATTTCAACGCCGGCTTTTCCGCACAGGATTTCACCGCCAGCCTTGTCCTCCAGGCCGACGACCGGCTGCGCTTCAAGCCGGCGACGCGCGTCGAGAACGCCTGCGCCACCGGTTCGGCCGCTGTCCGGCAAGGCATCCGCGCCATCGATGCCAATGCCGCCCGCATCGTGCTGGTGGTCGGCGCCGAGCAGATGACGACGACGCCTGGCCCCGAGATCGGCAGGAACCTGCTGAAAGCCTCCTATTTGCCCGAGGATGGCGACACGCCGGCCGGCTTTGCCGGCGTCTTCGGCAAGATCGCACAAGCCTATTTCCAGCGCTACGGCGATCAGTCGGATGCGCTTGCCCTGATCGCCGCCAAGAATCACAAGAACGGCGTCGACAATCCCTATGCGCAGATGCGCAAGGATTTCGGCTACGAATTCTGCCGCCAGGAGAGCGAGAAGAACCCCTTCGTCGCTGGCCCGCTGAAGCGCACCGACTGCTCGCTGGTCTCCGACGGTGCCGCCGCTCTCGTCCTAACCGATACAGCGACGGCACTGAAGATGCGCCGCGCCGTCACCTTCCGCGCCAATGAGCACGTGCAGGATTTCCTGCCGATGTCGAAGCGCGACATCCTCACCTTCGAAGGCTGCGAGCAGGTCTGGAGCCGGGCGCTCAGGAATGCCGGCGTGACGCTTGATGATCTCTCCTTCGTCGAAACGCATGACTGCTTCACCATCGCCGAATTGATCGAATATGAAGCCATGGGCCTGGCGAAGCCCGGGGAGGGCGCGAGGCTGGCGCTGGACGGCACGACCGCAAAGGACGGGCGGCTGCCGGTCAACCCGTCCGGCGGCCTGAAGGCGAAGGGTCATCCGATCGGTGCCACCGGCGTGTCGATGCATGTGCTGAGCGCCATGCAGCTCGTCGGTGAGGCCGGCGGCATCCAGGTGCCCAACGCCAAGCTTGGCGGTATATTCAATATGGGCGGCGCAGCGGTCGCCAACTACGTTTCCATTCTCGATCGGATTCGGTAAAAGCGACCCGCATCCGCGGGGGCAACATGACAAATCCGGTTCTGATCGAAGTTCTGCGTGGCGCCATCGTCGAGAGCGCGCACCGAGGCGCGGTCGCGGTTTTCGATGCCGATGGTAAGCCGGTTCTCGAGATCGGCGACACATCGAGGCCGGTGTTTCCGCGCTCCGCGGTCAAGGCGATCCAGGCGCTGCCCCTGGTCGAAAGCGGCGCCGCCGATGCCTACGGCTTCGGTAACCGCGAACTGGCGCTGGCCTGCGCCTCTCATTCGGGCGAACCGGCCCACGTCGAACTGGCGCGGTCGATGCTCGCCAGGGCCGGGGTGGACGGGTCGGCGCTTGAATGCGGCGCGCATTGGCCGTCGAGCCATGACGCGACGATCGCACTCGCCCGCGCAGGCGGTTCCCCGAACGCTTTGCACAACAATTGCTCCGGTAAGCATTCCGGCTTTCTTTGCACCTGCGTCCATTCAGGCATCGAGCCTCAAGGCTATGTCAGGGCGGATCACGCCTTGCAGGAGATGGTGCGCGACGCCATGCAGGCGGTGACAGGAGCTCGCCACGGCGCCGACGAGCGCGCGACCGATGGCTGTTCGATCCCGACCTACGCGGTGCCGCTCAGGAGTTTCGCGCTTGGCTTTGCCCGCATGGTGACCGGCAGGGGCTTCGCGCCCGGGCGCGCCAGGGCGGCAAAGCGATTGTTGTCGGCTTGCATGGCCGAGCCGTTCTTCGTCGCCGGCACAGGCCGCGCCGATCTCGCGCTGATGCAGGCGGCGCCTGGCCGAATATTTGCGAAGGGCGGCGCCGAAGGGGTCCATTGCGCGGCGCTTCCCGAGCTTGGCCTCGGCATCGCACTCAAATGCGATGATGGTGCCGGCCGGGCCGCCGAATCCATGGTGGCCGCAATCATCGCCCGACTGCTGCGTGCGGACGAGGTTTTGGCGGCGAAGCTGCTCGAAATGGCGAATGCACCCATCGAAAGCCGGATAGGCGCCACGGTCGGTGCGCTCAGGCCGACGGCGGCACTGGCCTGAGACAGACGTTTCTCAACTGACGTGATTGCGCTCGACGGTCAGATGCGGAAAGCCGGTATCGGCTGACGCGGCGAGATCGCCCGTGGCCGGGTCGGCCCAGCGCTGCCCTACAATGGCGCCATTGCGTGCGCCGTCGATGACATTGTCGGAGATGATGGCGGTTCCGGCACCGTCGACCACGCTGACGACGATGCCGGTGCCCGCCTTGCGGATGATGTTGCCGGTGGCCACGACGTTGCGCAGATACGGTCCCCAGCCGATCGATATGCCGTAGAGCGGCGCGTTCTCGATGACGTTGTTGGACACTGTGGTGTCGGCCTCGACGCCGATGCCGACGCCGAATCCCGGCGGGTCGGCGGGGTAGGGGCCTGATGTCGACAGGTTGCGCACGATATTGCCCGAGCAAACACCCATGCGTCCGCCTTCGTTGAAATTGACGATCGAGATGCCGTTGGCGGCACCATCGACGATATTGTTGCTGATAACGGCGCCCTCGAACGAGAATTCGGAATAGACCGCCGTTTCGCCGGAACGCATGCAAGTGTTGCTCGATACTTGCAGATTGCTGGCGCTGTTGGCGCGGATGGCGGAGAATGCGCAGTCCGAAACGATATTGCCGGAGACGATCACGTTGGCGGCGCGGAAGGCATTGATGCCATTGCCGTTCTGGCCAGTGCCGCCGCCGCGCGCCGCGATGCGTTCGACCCGATTGCCGGTGACGATGGTGCCGTCCTCCGCCGCCTGCCAGCGGTGCACGAGGATGCCGCCATTGGCGCAGTCGGAGACGGTGTTGCCTGTGATCGCCAGCCCTGCGGCCTCGACCGAATAGATGCCGGCGTCCGCCGCTCCGGATATTTCCGTGCGCTCGACCCGGCCCGCCGCGTGCTCGAGCGCCAGCCCGTTCTTGCCGCTGCCGGTTATCTGGCAATTATCGACGATGAGATGCGCCACGCGGCGCAGATCGAGCAGTCCTTGCGCGTAGTCGCCCATCGAGCGGTTTGAGCCGTCGAGGACCAGGCCGCTGAGCTCGATGTGATCGGCTTGTTCGGCCATGAACAGGTGGCCGTCGCCACCATAGACGATGCGCGTTGCGCCAGGCACGCCGGTAAGGCGCACCCGGCCGGGCAGCGTCAGGTTGGACACGACATAGGTGCCGGGCTGCAGGAAAACCGGCATGTCGCGATCGCTGGCCTCGCGCAGCAGCTTGGCGAAAGCCTTGCTCTGATCGTCAAAGGTGCCGGGTTGCACGCCAAGCTCGGTGGCGTTGATCGATCCGCGCATCGAGGCATTCTCGACGCCGGGCAAGCTCGCGGCGGCTGCCTTGCCCAGCGAAAGCCCGAACACGGCAAAACCGGCTGTCCGGACAAGCAGCTTGCGTCTGTTCAACATCGGCACAGGTCCTGGCTTTTGCCCATCTAGTGGCAGGATTCGTGCCAGTCAGGCACCTGCGTCCCCGGCGAGGGCAATGACTTGTGAAGTCGTGAGGGCGGGCATAAGTTCAAGGAATGAGCAGAGCCTTTACCCGCGAGGAAGACAGCGAAAACGCCATCGCAGGCGTCGGCGAACGGCCGATCAGTCAACACCGCAACCTGGTGACGGAGCGTGGCCTGGCAATGATCGACGAGAATCTGGCCGATCTGCGCGACATATTGGCCAAAGCCGAGCGGCGGGGAGACCGCGAGCGCATCGCACTGGTATCTCGCGACCTGCGCTATTGGACCGCGCGGCGCGAAAGTGCCGAGCTTTCGGTGCCCGAGCCCGGGAGCGATGTAATCCGCTTCGGCATGGGCGCCACGCTCGAAGCCGACGACGGCAAGAAGGTGCACTGGAAGATCGTCGGCGAGGACGAGGCTGACCCATCGAAAGGCAGCATTTCCCATGTATCGCCAATGGCGATTGCTTTGTTTGGCAAGAAGGTCGGCGATGTGGCCACCGTCAATGGCAAGGAATGGGAAATCGTCAAGCTGAGCGCGGGCGGCTGAACCCCAACATCAGTCCTCGGTCTTCACGATGTGGTCGCGAAAAAATGCGGCGGCACCCGCTTCATCGATCTCGCCGGCGGCGATAGCCATCACGAATTCATAAAGCGTGCCGTTGTCCGCCGTCAGGACGTGACCGTTGACGATCAGGAAGGCGCCGGTGGCGACAATAGCCGTGCGTTTGTTGCCGTCGCCAAAGGCATGATTTCTGGCAATGCCGAAGACATAGGCTGCTGCAAGATCTTCAATCGACGGAGTGCCGTAATTAGCCTTGTTCTCGGCCCGGGCCAGTGCCGATTCAAGTGCATTTTCATCCCGCAAACCTTGTGCGCCGCCATGCCGGCGCAATTGTTCGGCATGCATCGCTTCGACCGCGCGGCGCGACAGGAACTCCCAGTTCATTCGGCGAGCTTCTGGAGCGCGACCTTGTACTTGTCCATGACCTTGCGAGCAGCTTCCATCTGCCGCTCGAAACTATCGTCGACCGGTTTGAGGACGATGTCCTTGTCCGTTTCGAGAACCTGAAGCTGATCACCGGCTTTGAGATTCAGGCGGTCGAGTAGCTCCTTGGGCAGGATCACACCTTCGGAATTGCCGATCTTGCGAATGGTGGTGTTCATGCTGGATCATCCCTGTTGCAACGCCGATTATAACTCGGTCGCTGTGTTGTTGCAACAGAAATTATAACTTACGAATGGGAGGAAGGCTCGGACACACTCGTGCCGATAACTCAGGACGCCAGCAGCCGGTCGATCAGCCGCTCCGCTGCTTGCGGAATCACGGTACCGGGCGGGAAGATTTCCGCCGCACCCGCTTGCAGCACGGCATCATAGTCCTGCGGAGGGATCACGCCGCCGGCAACGATCAGCATGTCGCTGTGGCCGAGCCTCTTCAGCGCATCCCTGAGTTCCGGGATGAGCGTCAGATGTCCCGCCGCCAGCGACGACGCGCCGACAATGTGCACATCCTGCTCGTGGGCGAGCTTCGCGATCTCCTCCGGCGTCTGGAACATGGCGCCGACGGTGACGTCGAAGCCGAGGTCGGCAAAGGCTGTGGCGATCACCTTCTGGCCGCGGTCATGTCCGTCCTGTCCCATTTTGGCGACCAGGATGCGCGGCTTGCCGCCGGTCTTCTTTTCGAACGCGCCGATCTTCTCCTGCAGCCGGTCGACGGCCGGATTGTCGCCGAGCGCCTGGCGGTAGACGCCGGAAATCGTCTGCACCGACGCGATGTGGCGGCCAAAGACCTTTTCCAGCGCCAGCGAAATCTCCCCGACCGTCGCATTGGCGCGCGCGGCGTGGATGGCGAATTCGAGCAGGTTCTCGCCGCTCTCGGCCGCGCGGGAGAGCGCTGCGAGCGCATTCTCGAGCACCGCGACGTCGCGCGTGCCCTTCAGCCGCTGCAGCTTCGATAGCTGCCGGGCTCTTACCTCGGCATTGTCGATCTTCAAGACGTCGACTTCGATATCCGCACCGGGCCGGTGCGCGTTGACGCCGACCAGCACCTGCTCGCCTGAATCGATGCGCGCCTGGGTGCGGGCGGCGGCCTCTTCGATGCGCAGCTTGGGAATGCCCTTCTCGGTGGCCGCGGCCATGCCGCCGAGCGCCTCGACCTCCTCGATATGGGCAAGCGCACGCGCTGCCAGATCATGCGTCAGCCTCTCGAGATAAGCCGAACCGCCCCACGGATCGATGATGCGCGTGGTGCCGGATTCCTTTTGCAGGATCAGCTGCGTGTTGCGGGCGATACGGGCCGAATGATCCGTCGGCAGCGCCATGGCCTCGTCGAAGGAATTGGTGTGCAGCGATTGTGTATGGCCCTGTGTGGCGGCCATCGCCTCGATCATCGTGCGGATGATGTTGTTGTAGGGATCCTGCGCCGTCAGCGACCAGCCAGAAGTCTGGCAGTGGGTGCGCAAGGACAGCGAACGCTCGTCCTTCGGGGAAAAATTCTTCATCATCAGGCTTGACCACAGCAGCCGCGCCGCCCTGAGCTTGGCGACTTCCATGAAGAAGTTCATGCCAACAGCCCAGAAGAAGGACAGGCGCGGGGCGAAGCGGTCGATGTCGAGCCCGGCCGCGACGCCGGCGCGGGCATATTCGATTCCGTCGGCAATCGTATAGGCGAGCTCCAGGTCCGCCGTCGCGCCGGCCTCCTGCATATGGTAGCCGGAGATCGAGATCGAGTTGAATTTCGGCATATGCCTGGATGTGTAGGAGAAGATGTCCGACACGATCCGCATCGAGGGCTTCGGCGGATAGATATAGGTGTTGCGGACCATGAACTCCTTCAGAATGTCGTTCTGAATGGTCCCTGCGAGATCCTTCTGCGCAACCCCTTGTTCCTCGGCAGCCACGATGTAGAGCGCCATGATCGGCAGCACCGCGCCGTTCATGGTCATCGACACCGTCATCTCGCCGAGCGGAATGCCGTCGAAGAGCTGGCGCATGTCGAGAATGGAATCGATGGCCACGCCCGCCATTCCGACATCGCCGGCCACCCGCGGATGATCGCTGTCATAGCCGCGGTGCGTGGCGAGATCGAAGGCGACCGACAGACCTTTCTGGCCGGCGGCAAGATTGCGCCTGTAGAAGGCGTTTGACTCTTCCGCCGTCGAGAAACCGGCATATTGCCGGATCGTCCACGGCTGCTGGACATACATGGTCGGATAGGGTCCGCGCACGAAGGGCGGCATGCCCGGATAGGTGTCGAGATGCGGCAGCCCCTTGAGATCGCCCTGATTGTACAGATGTTTGACGGCAAGGCCTTCCGGCGTCATCCGCTGGCCCTTGATCTCGACCGGCGCCCGCCGAGGCGGCGCCCAGCCGACCTGGCTGAAATCCGGAATCAAGAAGCGGCTCCGATCGCTTGATCGATGCGGACCGGAAACAGCGGCTCGCACATGACGATGCCTTCCGTGAAGGCAGATCGCCGCTCCGCGGCCAGCGTCTCGACCGCGCGCTCGGTTTTCTGCGGATAGAGCGTGGCGCCGACGATGGCGCGCTCGCGGGATCGGAAGGCGGCAGCACGCTGGGCGGCGGCGGTGCGAACACGTTCCTGTATGCGTCCGTCCTGAAGGCTGGACAGCACGCCGCCCTCGGCCTCGATCGCCTGCAACTCGGACCAGGCCGCTTCGCAGAGGCCAGCGGTGAGCGCTTCGACGCCACCGGAGCCGCAGGCGGGATCGGCGACCTGATCGATGTGGCTTTCATTGGCCATGATCAACTGCGCGTTACGGGCCACGCGGCGTGCGAAAGGCGCCGGCAGGCCATGCGCGACGGTGTGCGGCAGGATAGCGATCGAATCGGCTCCGCCCGCCGCCGCGGCGAAGCAGGCGATCGTCGTGCGCAGGATGTTGGTCTCCGGGTCCAATGCCGTCATCATCCGAAACGACGTCTCGGCGTGAATATTGGCCGTCGAAGTCGGGATCGAGCAGGCTTCTTGGACGCGAGCCCACAGCCTGCGCAAGGCCCTGACCTTGGCCATCGACAGGAACTGATCCTGGTCGGCGCTCAGCGCAAACCCGATATGGGGCGCTGCGTAGACGAGCGGTTGCCGCGCTTTCTCGAACATCCTGAGATAGGAGACGGCCGAAGCGAGCATGATGCCAAGCTCCTGCGCCTCCGTGGCGCCGGCATTGTGGAACACCCGCCCATCCGCCTCGAGCAGCACGCCGGGCACGCCCATTGAAAAGAAATGTGCCAGCGATTGCGGCATGGATTCCTGCAGCGCCTCGATCGACATGCGCAACCGGCCGGTTCCGGCCAGGATCGCCGCCGGATCGATGCCGAAGGAGAGGTTGAGCTTTGCCGGATCGGAGCGGCGCTTGCCAAGGAACGCCACCAGCCAGTCGGCCATGGGGCGGCTCCATGGGTGGGCGTCGATCCGGATCTGGACGCGGTTTAACGGGATGCCGTCCAGAACCGTCTCCAGCGCCTGCGCCGTTCTCGGCAGGCCGTAGCCGAAGGCGTTCGGGGCACCTTCGAAGACGAGCGACAATCCCGTCGCGCCCTGCGCGACGTCCTCCAGCGCCTGGGCTTTGGCGCGACCAATGTCGGGATCGTCGATGCGCTGGCTGACGATCCACGGCGATCCGGGGTTGGCGCGCACGATCGGCTCGGCCGCCGCCGCGCGCTCATAAAGCGGTTCCACGCGGATGCCGTCATCGGTGTGCGAGACCAGTTTTTCCTCGAAAGATGCGCCGGCGAGCGCCTTTTCAGCCAGGGCCAGCCATCGCTGCCGGTCGGCATTCGGAACTTCGTTATCCCTGGTCAAGGCTCCGGCGCTCATCCACTGTCCTCGTCACTATGCGGCCGCATCAGCCTGGAGCACTTCAGTCTACGGGTCCCGGTGCGATACCGCAATGCAATGCGCTTCCAAGACTCGAATTCGATCCCTCGAGCGTACACCAGCCTTCGAGCACGAAGCATGAACGATTGCCAAACATGGGCACAATCCGCAAGCTCCAAAAAAGGCCATTTTCGCCGATCGCCATTGTCGCTGTGCAAGGCCCCCACTATACCTTCGGGCGAAGGGCTGGTTTTATACACAGCAGTTGCGGAGACCGGACATATGGCTGACGACACCATTTTCATCGGCGCCAGCCGCAAGCCCGACGACAGCTATCAGCGTCCCGAAAACCTGCTTTTGCACTATGGCAACCGTCACGGCTTGGTGACCGGTGCCACCGGCACCGGCAAGACGGTCACCTTGCAAATATTGGCCGAGGGATTCTCCAATGCCGGCGTGCCGGTGTTCTGCGCCGACATCAAGGGCGATCTCTCCGGTATAGCCATGATCGGCACGGCGCAGGATTTCCTGGTCAAGCGCGCCGAGCAGGTCAAGCTCGACCCCTATGACTTCCAGGAATTCCCCGTCATCTTCTGGGATCTGTTCGGCGAACAGGGCCACCCCATCCGCGCCACCATCTCCGAGATGGGCCCGCTGCTCTTGTCGCGGTTGATGAATTTGTCCGAAGCCCAGGAAGGCATCATGAACATCGCCTTCCGCATCGCCGATGAGGAAGGCCTGCTGCTGCTCGACCTCAAGGACCTGCAGGCGCTGCTCGCCAATATCGCCGGGCGCGCCGAAGAGATCAGCGCCCGCTACGGCAATGTGACGAAACCCTCGGTCGGCGCCATCCAGCGCACGCTGCTGGTGCTGGAACAGCAGGGGGCGGCGAATTTCTTCGGCGAGCCGGCATTGCGCATCGCCGACATCATGCGCACCACCCGCGACGGCCGCGGCGCCATCAGCGTGCTGGCCGCCGACAAGCTGATGATGAATCCGCGACTCTACGCGACGTTCCTGCTTTGGCTGATGTCGGAACTGTTCGAGGAGCTGCCCGAAGTGGGCGATCCCGACAAGCCGAAGCTGGTCTTCTTCTTCGACGAGGCACATCTGCTTTTCGACGACGCGCCGAAGGTGCTGATCGACCGCGTCGAGCAGGTGGTGCGTCTGATCCGCTCGAAGGGGGTCGGCGTCTATTTCGTCACGCAGAACCCTCTGGATATTCCTGAGAAGGTTCTGGCCCAGCTCGGCAACCGGGTCCAGCATGCGTTGCGCGCCTACACGCCGCGCGAGCAGCAGGCGGTAAGGACCGCGGCCGAGACGTTCCGGCCAAATCCGGATTTCGATTGCGCGACCGTGATCACGCAACTGGGCACCGGCGAAGCGCTGGTTTCAGTGCTGGAAGCCAAGGGCATCCCGTCCATGGTCCAGCGCACGCTGATCCGTCCGCCATCGTCACGACTTGGGCCCATAACCCCAGCCGAGCGGCGGAAGCTGATCCAGGAAAGCCCGGTGATCGGTCAGTACGATGAGGGTGTCGATCGCGAATCGGCTTTCGAGATGCTGCAGAAAAAGGCCAAGGACGCGGCGGATGCCGAGGCACAGCAGGCCGACGCCGGCCGTTCACGCTGGACCATTCCGGGCTTCGGCAATGATGCTCCGCCGCCGCAACCCGGCGGCAGACGCCCGCCTCAACCGCGCCCGTCCAACCGCCAGACGGTGGCGGAAGCCGCGATCAAGTCGGTGGTGCGCTCTGTCGGCTCGTCGGTCGGCCGCGCCATCGTGCGCGGGATACTCGGGAGTCTGTCGAGGGGCAGATAGGGAAGCGCGATCGCGCAACGGCCATGCAGGGATAGGCTGATGTGGAGGTGAAGGCGGCGAGTCGCCGCATTCACCCTCGCTCCCATCAGAAAATCGCGTCGCTCACCGCTTTCACCGGGCCAAGCAGCACCGATCCGTCCGGCACGCCGGCATCGATCGGGATGGCTTTGTGATTCGCGGTCGCCACCATGGGCTGGCTGGCGTCGCTGGTCACGATGACCGGGGTCTTCGAAGGCACGCGATCATATAGGTCTATAATGTCCTGGTTCATCAGGCGCACGCAGCCCGACGACACCGACTTGCCGATCGAACGCCATTCCGGCGAGCCGTGCAGCCGGTAGAGCGTGTCGACGTTGCCCTGGAAGAGATAGAGCGCACGTGCACCGAGCGGGTTTTTCAGCCCGCCCGGCATACCGCCATTGTCAGCGCTGTATTGCCTCAGTTCCGGCTGCCGGGCGATCATCTCGTCCGGCGGCGTCCATTTCGGCCACTTCTGTTTCCACTGGACGACGGCATCGCCCGACCATTCGAAGCCGGCGCGGCCGAGGCCGACGCCGTAGCGGATCGCCTGGCCGCCCGGACGAACCAGATAGAGGAAGTGGCCGGTCGTATCGACGACGATGGTTCCCGGCTTCTGGCCGGTCGGGTCGGGCACGATCTGGCGCAGGAATTGCGGATCGATCCTGTCGACGGGAATGGCCGGCACTTCGAAACCGCCATCGCTGACGGCGGCGTACATCGTCACGTAGTCGGCGAGCGGCGGCTCGACATAGGCCGGTGGCGGTGGCTCGACTGGCCCGGACCCGGTGGTGGCGCATGCGGAAACCGCGATCGAGGCGGCGCCCAGGGCTGCGGCATTGAGAAAGCCGCGACGGCTCAGGCGATAGGATTCGATTTCGGCTGGGAACATGGTTGCCTTCTTTAAGTCTGAAATCGCAACAAAGCGTGAATATGCCGACCGTTGCGAGGTGCCTGATCAACACTTGGGCGCGATAGGCGGTTCCGAATCTGGCCTCAAGGTGGACAAACAAAGGCGAAGCTGTGACCGCGTCGCCACTGTGGCGCTACGGTCACAGAAGTGTGCGGCCTAGAGCGAAAACCAGGATTACCTTTGGGACGCATGCGTTAGCCACCTGTGACAAGGGCATCGAGCGACGGCAGGATCAGGGCCGGTGGAAAATCCCGATACTCCTCCGGCTGGTTGGAGCGGTTGATCCACACGGTGCGGAAGCCGAATTTGGTCGCGCCGGCAATGTCCCAGCGGTTGGACGACTGGAAGGAGACCGCACCCGGATAGAGGCGCCAGCCTGTCGTGACCATGTCGTAGACCGACGGGTCGGTCTTGAAGCGCCGCACCGCATCGACGGAATAGATATCGTCCAGCACCTGATCGAGCGCCGCGGATTTGACCGCTGCCTCAAGCATCTCCGGCGAACCGTTGGACAGGATTGCCAGCTTGGCGCCGGACGCCTTCAGCGCCTTCAGTACGGCGGGCACTTCCGCATAGCAGTCCAGCCGCCAATAGGCGTCCAGCAATGCCGCCTTGAGGCCGGGATCGGCAGAGGGCACCTTGTGCAACGCGAAATCAAGTGCCTGCTCGGTGAGTTGCCAAAAATCGGCATAGGCGCCCATCAACGTACGCACCCAGGAATATTCGAGTTGCTTGGCGCGCCAGATCTCGGACAGCAACTGGCCGTCCGGTCCGATGGCGTCGGCGTGGCGGCGCACGGCGGCATGAACATCGAACAGTGTGCCGTAGGCGTCGAAAACATAAGCGGCGTATTGCATGGCAACAGTTTTGAGGCGAGGCGGGGCAAGGTGCAAGTCTTGATTGCAGCGCGCCGTCCGTGGCCTCAACAAAACTCCCCGATGCTGGTTGACGACGCCGGCCAAAGCGTCATCCAATGCTGCAACACGAGATTGATCGGAACGGGACAAAGCAATGACACTGGCGGCTGCCGCACTTTCCGCGACATGGACTTTCGTCGACGGCGACTGGTACGAGGGCAATGTCGCCGTTTTGGGCCCGCGCAGCCACGCAATGTGGCTCGGCACCAGCGTGTTCGACGGCGCCCGCTGGTTCGAGGGTGTCGCTCCCGATCTTGACCTTCATGCCGCGCGCGTGAATGCCTCGGCGATCGCGCTCGGTCTCAAGCCTTCGATGACGGCCGAGAAGATCGTCGGGCTGACCTGGGACGGATTGAAGAAATTCGATGGCAAGACGGCTGTCTATATCAGGCCGATGTATTGGGCCGAGCACGGCGGCTATATGGGCGTGCCGGCCGATCCCGCCTCGACCCGTTTCTGCCTGTGCCTCTACGAATCGCCGATGATCTCGCCGACCGGCTTTTCCGTGACGGTTTCGCCGTTCCGGCGCCCGACTATCGAAACCATGCCGACCAACGCCAAGGCCGGCTGCCTCTATCCCAACAATGGCCGTGCCATCCTCGAAGCCAAGATGCGCGGCTTCGACAACGCCCTGGTGCTCGACATGCTGGGCAACGTCGCCGAGACCGGAACCTCGAACATCTTCCTGGTCAAGGACGGCCACGTCCTGACGCCGGCGCCGAACGGCACCTTCCTGTCCGGCATCACCCGCTCGCGCACGATGACGTTGCTTGGCGAGTACGGGTTCAAGACCACCGAAAAGGCGCTGTCGGTGCGTGAATTCCTCGAGGCGGATGAGATTTTTTCGACCGGCAACCATTCCAAGGTCATTCCGATCACGCGCATCGAGGACCGCAGCCTGCAGCCCGGGCCGGTGGCCAAGAAGGCGCGGGAGCTCTATTGGGATTGGGCGCATTCGACGTCGGCGGGCTGATCCGTCCAGGCTTTTCGTCGCAATGCGCCCGGTTTCCGGAAACTGTGTGACAGTTCTCCGGAACCCGCTTAGAAAGAGCACCCGGCGCTTCACTTTTCGGAGTTGTCCGAACCCAATCCAGACCTATCTTAGTCCGGTATCGACACCGGATTTTCCTTGAGGGAGTACCTTCCATGGCTTTTGAATTGCCCGCTCTGCCTTACGACTATGAGGCCTTGCAGCCCTACATGTCGAAAGAGACGCTGGAATATCACCACGACAAGCACCACAAGGCCTATGTCGACAACGGCAATAAGCTTGCCGCCGAAGCCGGCCTTGGCGATCTGTCGGTAGAAGAGGTGGTCAAGCAGTCGTTCGGCAAGAATGCCGGCCTCTTCAACAATGCCGCCCAGCACTACAATCACATCCATTTCTGGAAGTGGATGAAAAAGGGCGGCGGCGGCAACAAGCTGCCGGGTGCGTTGCAGAAGGCTTTCGACAGCGATCTGGGTGGCTACGACAAATTCAAGGCCGACTTCATCGCCGCCGGCACGACCCAGTTCGGTTCCGGCTGGGCCTGGGTTTCGGTCAAGGATGGCAAGCTGGCGATCTCGAAGACGCCGAACGGCGAGAATCCCCTCGTCCATGGCGCGGCGCCGATCCTCGGCGTCGATGTCTGGGAGCACTCCTATTACATCGACTATCGCAACGCCCGGCCGAAATATCTCGAGGCCTTCGTCGACAGCCTGATCAACTGGGATCATGTTCTCGAACTTTACGAAAAAGCGAAAGCCTGATCGAGATTCAGAAAGCCCCGGCACCCCCGGGGCTTTTCTTTTTCTGTGCCGAGATCCCACAGCAAAGGTCTGCAAAATCGTCGGGGGAAGGGAATATTCCTCCCGCCACGTCCGTTAACGTCCTGTCCCGAAATGTCTTCATCATGGAGCCAATTGAATGAGAAAGCTTGTCGTCGCCATCTCTATGCTCGCGTTCGCCGGTTCGGCGGCCTTTGCCGACCCGATCCTCGACCGCCAGGCCTTGATGAAGGAGCGCGGGAAGATCGTCGGCGGCCTGTCGAAAGTGGTCAAGGGTGAGGAGCCCTTTGATGCCGCCGCCGTGCTGACTGCGCTGCAGGCGCTCCAGGCGAACGCGGAAAAATTCGACGCCGACGTCCTGTTCCCGGCGGGCAGCGACACGGGCGACACCACGGCGGCGCCGAAGATCTGGCAAGACATGGCCGGCTTCAAGGCGACGGAAGACAAGTATCTTGCCGACGTCAAGGCCGCGGTCGCCGCGGCCCCAGCCGACGTGGAGTCCCTGAAGACGCAAATCGGCGTCATCGGCTCCGACTGCGGCACCTGCCACAAGGGCTACAGGGTCAAGAAAGGCTGATCGCCGGCCATGGCATGGCTGAGGAAGTTTGTCGGCGCCGCACTCGTGCTCGGCGGCGTCGGCGCGGTTGCCGCGTGGACGCTTTCGGCGCCGGTGAAGCTCGATGCGGAAACTATGGCCAAGCTCGCGCCTGGTGACGCGGCCAGAGGCAAGCGCATTTTTGATGCCGGCGGCTGCACCTCCTGCCATGCAAAACCCGGTTCGAAAGGCGATGAGCGGCTCGAACTTGTCGGCGGCCTTGAACTCAAGACCCCGTTTGGCACGTTTGTGCCGCCCAACATTTCGCAAGACCCGAAGGACGGCATCGGCGCGTGGTCGGCCGAGGATCTCGCCAATGCCATGCTGAAGGGTGTCTCGCCGTCGGGCGAGCATTTCTATCCGGCATTTCCCTATACGTCCTACGCGCGCATGAAGCCCGCCGACATTGCCGATCTCTATGCCTTCCTGAAGACGCTGCCGGCGGTTGCCGGCCGAGCGCCGGCCAATTCGTTGAGTTTCCCGTTCAACATCCGTCGCGGCATCGGCTTGTGGAAACGGCTCTATCTCAGCGAGCAGCCTGTTGTGTCCCTGCCCGAAGGCGCGCCTGGTCCTGTGATTGCCGGTCGCTACCTGGTCGAGGGACCGGGTCATTGCGGCGAATGTCACACACCGCGTGACCTTGCGGGGGGGACAAAGAAGAGCGAGTGGCTGGCTGGAGCCACAGCCGCCGAAGGCAGCGGCATCGTCCCCAATATCACCTCCGGGGAGGGCGGCATCGGCGACTGGTCGCAGGCCGATATCGCCAACTATCTCGAAACCGGCTTCACGCCCGATTTCGATTCCGTTGGCGGGGCCATGGTCGACGTGCAGAGGAACATGGCCGAACTGGCGCCCGAGGACCGCGCGGCGATCGCGGCCTATCTCAAGGCGGTTCCGCCGCATCCGAACGGCTATCCGGCGCGCAAAAAACCGGCGAGCTGACTACGGGTGGCGATCGCCCAGGAAGTCGAAGCCCGCCGCGAAGAAATGATTGTAGTTGCAGGTCAGTTCCTCGCCGGCCGCGATGTCGCGCAACGCAAAGCTTTCCTCCGGCGAGGATACGTCGCAATTCGGCTCGTCGGCGTGGTTCATGTAGCGTGCATCGTCGGCCTCGAAGATGATGTAGTTCGGATCTCGCCTGTCCGGATAGGCATAGCGATCGAGATAGCTCTTCACCGGTCCTGTCTGGCTCTCATAGGTCCCGACCTCGATGAGCCGGTCGAATCTCGGATCCAGCTTCCAGATCATCGTGCCGCGGGAAATGGGATTCTTGGCAAAGACACCAATGCCCTGGATGGGGGATTTGTCGAGATAGACGTCGACGAGCAGCATGGCAGGCCCTTGTGCGATTGTGGGCTGTCATGGCCCGGGACAAAACGCGCCTTGGGTAGCGCGCGGGCATCGCAATTGCGAGCGAAAACCAGCAACACGGAATTCAAAAACCAATGATTGCCCGGCTCGCCGAGAAGGGGCGCCGGTCACCGTTTCGCGTCAGCGCTGCTGAAGCGCCAGCCGCACGCCCAGGCCGCAGTAGATGCCGCCGACAATCTTGCCCTGCCATTTCAACACCGTGGGATTTCGACGCAGGAAAGTGCCAAGCCCGCCTGCGCTCACCGCGAAAACCACTGTGCTGAAAAGGCCCAGCAGAACAAAGATGATCCCCAATACCGCCAGCTGGAGCATTACCGATCCGTTTTCGGGCCGGACGAACTGTGGCAGGAACGCGAGGAAGAAAAGCGCCGTCTTGGGGTTGAGCATCTCAGTCAGTATGGCTTGCCGAAACGCCTTGCCCGCTGAGATTGGGAACCTGCCGGCGGCGAGATCGGCCGGCGTCTTTTCCATGATCGCGCGAATGCCGAGATAAACGAGATATGCCGCACCGAGATACTTCACGGCGCTGAACAACACCGCCGATGCGGCGATGATCGCCGAGATGCCGACCATGGCCGTGAAGGTGTGAAACACGTCGCCGGCCGCGATCCCTGCGCCGGTTGCGATGCCGGCTTTGGTTCCCGAACTCGTTGCCCGCGCGACCGTCAGCAGCGTGGCGGGGCCGGGAATAAACACAAAACCGAGCACCACGGCGACATAGGTGGTCAATGTGGCCAGGTCGATCATTGCTCGCATCCTCCTCGGCGTTCGTCGCCGATCAAGTCACGCCAGGGGCCGAAGGGCAATGACCGCTTCAGCCCTGCGGCCCTGTTGCCTTGCCTGTCACTTTCAAGGCGAATGAATATGTGTAGGCGATCTCCTCCAGCCGGGAAAACCGGCCGGACGCGCCGGCATGGCCCGATTCCATGTTGATCTTGAACAGGACCGGATTGTCGCCCGTCTTGCGCTCGCGCAGCCGCGCCACCCATTTGGCCGGTTCCCAATAGGTGACGCGCGGGTCGGTGAGACCGGCTAGCGCCAGGATCGGTGGATAGCCGAGCGCGGCGACATTGTCATAGGGCGAGTAGGCGGCGATCGTCCGGTAGTCGTCCGCCGACGCGATCGGATTGCCCCATTCAGGCCACTCCGGCGGGGTCAGCGGCAGGCTGGCGTCGAGCATGGTGGTGAGCACGTCGACGAAAGGCACCTCGGCAACGATGCCGCCGAAACAGTCCGGCGCCATGTTGGCGACCGCGCCCATCAGCATGCCGCCGGCGGATCCACCTTGCGCGACGATGCGGTCATGCACAGTGTAGCGTTCGGCGACCAGATGGCGTGCACAGGCGATGAAATCGGTGAAAGTGTTCATCTTGTGCGCCCGCTTGCCGTCATCGTACCAGCCATAGCCCTTGTCCTTGCCGCCGCGGACGTGGGCGATTGCAAAGACAAAGCCGCGGTCGACCAGCGAGAACCAGTTGGTGTTGAAGGCCGCCGGCACCGTGATGCCATAGGAACCGTAGCCGTAAAGCAGGCAAGGCGCGGAGCCGTCCAGCGGGGTATCGCGGCGGTACAAGAGCGAGACCGGCACCAATTCGCCATCAGCCGCGGGCGCCATCAGCCGACGCGTGACATAGCGCTCCGGGTCGTGGCCGGACGGCACCTCCTGGGTCTTGAGCAACACGCGCTCGCGGGTGCCCATGTTGTAGTCGAAGACCTGCGCCGGCGTCGTCATCGATGAATAGGTGAAGCGCATGATCTCGGTGTCGTATTCCAGGGATCCCGACAGGCCGAGCGAAAACGCCTCCTCGTCGAAGGAGATCAGGTGTTCCTCGCCGGTTGCACGGTCGCGCACGACGATGCGCGGCAGGCCCTCCTTGCGCTCCAGCCTGACCATATGGTTCTTGAAGCCGATCACCGACAGGATCAGCCGGCCGGCCTCGTGCGGAACCAGTTCCTGCCAGTTGGCGCGGATCGGATCGCTCGCCGGCGCCGTCATGATCTTGAAGTCCTTGGCCCCATCGGCGTTGGTCAGGATGAAGAAAATGTCGCCGCCTTCCTCCATCTCGTATTGAAGACCGGTCTCGCGCGCCGCCACCAGCTTCGGCTCGCCAAACGGCTCGCCCGCGCTCAGCAGCCGGTATTCCGATGTCTCGTGGTCGTTGATGGCAACCATGATCCATTCATTGGAGCGCGTGCCGCCGACATTCATGAAGAAGCCGGGATCGTTTTCCTCATAGATCAGCCGGTCGCTTGCCGGATCCTGCCCAAGCGCATGGAACAGCACCTTGGAGGGACGGTGGTTGGGGTCGAGCCGGGTGTAGAAAAACCCGTCATTGGCGGCGTTCCACACCCCCGAACCGCCGGTGTCTGGAACCGTGTCCGCGAGTTCCTTGCCGTCGGAGAGGTCGCGGACCCGAAGCGTATAGAATTCGGAGCCCTTGTCGTCGAACGCCCATAAAAGCTTGCCATGGTCGGCCGAATGATCGACGCCGCCAAGCCGGAAATAGGCCTTGCCTTCGGCCTCGGCATCGCCGTCGAGCAGGATATGCTGCGCGCCGCCGTCCCGCGGCATGCGGAAATAGCGCGGCTGCTCGCCGCCGAGTTTGAAGGAGGAGCCATACGCGTAGGGTCCGTCCTTCATCGGCACGGAAGAATCGTCCTCCTTGATGCGACCCTTCATCTCCTTGAACAGCCGCTTCCGCAAATCGGCCGTGTCGGCCATCAGTTTCGACTGGTAGGCGTTCTCGGCTTCGAGATGGGCGCGGATGCCCGCATCGAGCAATGCGGGGTCCCTGAACATCTCCTGCCAATTGTCGGCCCGCAGCCAGGAATAGTCGTCCGTTCGCGTGATACCGTGATGCGTGTCGAAAACCGGCCGCTTCTCGGGCGTTGGCGGGGTGACATCCGGGAATGCAGAAGTTTTGGTCATTGCGTCTCGCTTTGGAAATGTCCTGAATGGCCAATGAACACGCCGATCAGCGCGGGTTCAAGAGCCGGGTCTTATTGCTGCGCCGGGCTCCAGAAAGCGGGCCGGGAGGAGAAATGATGTATATCTATGCTCGCACCGTCGCGGCTCTCGCCGTCGTTTCCGCGGCCATCGCCGGCCAATCTCATGCGACCGTATTCGCCGCTTGGCAAGTGGCCAACGTGCCGTTCGGCGACACGCTCGACGTGCGCAAATATCCCTCGGGCACGTCCCAGAAACAGGCCGCATATCCGAACGGCACCGTTTTGCAGATGACCGGGCGATGCACCGGCGGGACGCACCTGCTCGATATCGCCAATCAGCCGGCATGGAAGCAGCAGCAGGCGGTTCGCTATCGCTGGTGCGAAGTCTGGCATGATCCGGCGAAGAACGGCGGTTTCGTCACCGGGTGGGCCTATGGCAAATACATCGCCCCGTATTGAGTGATCCGAGCTGGTCGGCTGCACGACGCGTGAGGGCCGGCAATGGCCGAGGTGGGGCAACCTCTGGTTTTGCGAAAGGGGGTGAGCAACCAAGATTGCCGGCGCGATCGCCAAGCAAAGCAAAGCACTCGGAGATGCTTTGTGAGTTAGCGCGAATGTAACGGTTAGCTAACGCTGCGTCACCGGTCGCTGGTTTCGCCTGCGAAATATCGAAAAATTACATCGTGCACGAAAGATTGAAGCTGATCCGGAAATATTTGATCAACATCGTTCAATATAGTGCAAGGATCGAATTGACTTACTTGCTAGGTAGGTTCATTGATGCCCCCGCGACACGAATCGCAGAAGCTCTGTCTGCACAAAATTCGTGCAATGCCTTGCCTGTAAAAAAGGGCGCACTAAACTAACTCTCGTTGGGGCCTGAAGACCATGGATATTGTCGAAACACCTTCCAGAAACAGCGACGCGCTGATCGAGCTGACCGCCGACGTGGTGGCCGCCTATGTCAGCAACAATCCCGTGCCGGTCGGCGAACTGCCGAACCTCATCTCCGACGTCCATGCTGCTCTCGGGCGTGTGGGCGGAACCGCCGAACAGCCGCCCGCCGACAAGCAGAAGCCGGCAGTGAACCCGAAGCGCTCGGTTCATGACGACTATATCGTGTGCCTTGAAGACGGCAAAAAGTTCAAGTCGCTCAAGCGTCACCTGATGACCCACTATGATCTGACGCCGGATCAGTATCGCGAAAAGTGGAACCTCGACCCGAGCTACCCGATGGTTGCCCCGAACTACGCGGCCGCCCGCTCCCAGCTCGCCAAGAAGATGGGCCTCGGCCGCAAGCGCAAGGCCCGCTAAGCATTTGCTGCCAGGTGAGTGGACTTGGCATCGCAGAATGCGGCTCAAACGATAGATAGAGCCGGACGGACAGTTCAACCGGATCGATATCGGCGCCTTCGGGCGCCGTTTTACTTTGCCGGTGGGCCAAGGACAGCGCTGGTACCAGTGCGCGGTACGATGCGATCGGCTGATCGCGGAGGCGGTATCAGGCCGTCTGCTCGAGCGCGGCCTCTGCGTCGCGCCTGATGCGCTTGACCATCGAGCGAAGGCCGTTGGCGCGCTGCGGCGACAGGTGCTCGTCCAGGCCGAGCGCCTTCAGCGTCGCTTCCGCATCGATTTTCTGGATTTCGCTGGCGGTCTTGCCGGAGAACAGCGCCAGCATGATCGCCACCAGCCCGCGTACGATATGGGCGTCCGAATCGCCCCTGAAGGTGATGACCGGATCGCCCCCCGGCCCCCGGTCGGTGGTAAGCCAGACCTGGCTGACGCAGCCTGGCACCTTGTTGGCGGCGGTGCGTTCCTCGTCGGGGAATGGCGGCAGCGCCTCGCCGAGTTCGATGACATAGCGATAGCGGTCCTCCCATTCGTCGAGGAACGAGAAGTCGTCGCGGATCGTCTGGATCGTGGTCGTCATGACTGGGATATAGTCATCCACCGTCGCCGCGTCACGGAAAAACAAGGACACCGCGGGCGTCGAGAGGGCAGACTGCCCGCGGTGCGCCGTCGAAACGGCCTAATTCTTTACCGGCAGGTTGACCGTCTCGGGCAAGACGACTTCTTCGGGAACGCTGCCGGTCATTGTGGAGGTGTCGGGGCCGGCGGACTTGTCGTCCAGCATGGCGGCCGCGATCTTGGCGGTCTCCTTGGCCCTTGCGGTGATGGTGTGCATTGCCGACTTGCCGGTCTCACAGACATCGGGCTTGCGTTCGCAAATGCCGGCGATGTCGCCGACCGCGTCGCGGGCCGCGAACAAAGCCTGGATCGGGCCTACGCTTTCTTGACCCGGCTCGGAACCGACGCCCAGCGGCAGTGCCAGCAGCACCAGCGAAAACCAGAAAGCCATTCTCATCAGGAAGAACATGCTCGCCTCTTGTCGTGACCGGATCATGCATCCATGAGCATGACCTCTTTTGTGGGCGGGATATTGGCACACAGGCGCAAAGGACGGCTTGCGGGTTGGCCGAGAATTTTCTTCAAATTTGAGGCAAATTCGAAACGAAGCGTTTTGCTGTCGATTTGTCTCAGATTGGAACCATTTTTCTTATCATCCATCAGCCATATATTCCTTTGTTTCTATTGCGTTTTCCACAAAATCAGGCGGTCGGTGCGCTGCGGCTGGCCAGGCTTCGGGCGGCCCCTGCGGATAACCCTCCGTTTACTATGGTGGCATTTGCCCGCCTTTTCGGGCGCTCCCATCCCGATATTCGCCGTGGGCCGGGCCTTGGGTCGGCCCTGCCTTATCCATTCTTTAAAGGCTGGGTGCGAGTTTCAGAGTCAATCAAAACGATCTGCAAAAGCAGAGCTGTTCACGACGAGTGCGGGTGCGTTGAGTTGATGCCGATCAAGGCCAGATACGTTGAATTGCCTGGGGCAATGGCCGCCGGTTGTGAACGTATGGTCCATCCCTCCATTCTTGGGCTGGACGACCGCGAGCGTCAGCGTCGCTTTATCGGCGCCATGCTGGCCGCTCCGTTCTTTGCCGCCGGTGCCGCGGTCACGCTCGTCACGTCAGGCATGGGCGCAGCCGTCACCGTGGCCGCCATCTTCGCGGCCTTTGGTCTTTGCTGGTTCATCGCCTTGCTGGTGGCCGCGACCGGCAGGATGGATCTGGCCGGCCGGGCCGCGCTGGCGATCGCGGGACTTGCGCTCGCCGGTCTTGTTGCCGCTGCCGGCGGGCTGAGCTCTCCGGTCGCGATGCTTTTCGTGGCGCTGCCGTTCGAAGCCTGGTGGATCGGCGCCTCGCGCCGCGCGGCGCTGTGGGGAGCCGTCTGCGCCGTCGTCGCCATTCTGTTGCAGCCTGTGACGGCAACCGTCCTCCCGCACGCCGCGGTGCCGATCGCCGCGTGGCACTGGCTGCTGCCATTGGCCTGGGCGCTGACTCTGGTGCCGCGTATATCGGCGGTTCGCAACACGGCGGCTGCGGCCGACGTAGGGGACACCGGCGATCGTCTGGAAGACATGATCGACGCGGTGGTCCTGCGCGTCGCCCGCCATGGCGAGGTTATCGATGCCTCGGCAAAGGCGCGTACGCTGTTGAAGCTGCCCCCGCAACTGCTTTGCGGAACCGGGCTTTTCGATCGCGTGCATCTCTCGGATCGCGTCTCCTATCTCAGTGCCTTGGCCGACATGCGAGACGGGGCGCTGTCGCGCAGGCTGGAGTTGCGCGTCAGGCTGCCGCAGGACGGCAATGGACAGAATGGCAATGGCGCGGCAGACAACTATCGGCCGTTTTCGCTCGAACTGATGCGCGCTCAGGAGCAGGGCGACGTTTTCACGCTTGTGCTGCGCGAGAACGACGAGGTCGCCCGGTTGCGCGAAGACCTCGGCGCCGCCAATGACGCGGCCGCCGCCGCCGAAGTGGCGAAAGGGCGCTTCCTGGCGGTGGTGAGCCACGAACTGCGCACGCCGCTCAATGCCATCATCGGATTCTCCGACATGCTGCTGCACGAGATGTTCGGCGCCTTCAAGGATCCACGGCAGAAGGAATATGTCGGTCTGGTGCGCGATTCCGGCCAGCATCTGCTTGCCGTCGTAACCTCCATTCTCGACGTGTCGCGGATCGAATCGGGCGTCTATGCGACCGAACCGGAGCCATTCCGCTTCATGGAAGCCGTCGACATGTGTCAGCAGATGATGCGGCTCCAGGCGCAGGCCAAGAACATCGATCTCAAGGCGCAGATCGCGCCGGACGCCGGCGAAATCAACGCCGACCGGCGCGCCGTGCAGCAGATCCTCATCAATCTCGTCTCGAATGCGATCAAGTTCACGCCCGATGGCGGCGATGTCGTCGTCGGTGCCAAGCGGATCGGTTCGCGCCTGCATTTCTGGGTGCGGGACACCGGCATCGGTATCGCCGAGGAAGATTTCGCCAATCTCGGCAAGCCGTTCATGCAGATCCAGAACGACTATACCCGTCGTTTCGAGGGGACCGGCCTTGGCCTGTCGCTGGTCAAGGGACTGGTGGCGCTGCACGAAGGCACCATGTCGATCGAAAGCATGCCGGGCGAGGGCACCACGGTCACCATCAGCCTGCCGGTGAACGGGCCGAAAGGGCGGCCGGCGGACAAGGCCGGGGTGCTGACGATGCCGCTGGCCAGGGCGAAAGGGGACGGAAATGGCGCGCTCCGCAAAACAGCCTAAGGCGGCCAAGCGCCGCAGCAACGCCTTCCAGGACGGAGCCGTCGCCATCGGCGGCATGATTTCGCGCAATCCCGTCCTGGCGGGAGGGTCGACGGCATTCCTGGTGACGCTGTTCTACGTTTCGGCGAATGCGCTGTGGTACCAGCCTTTTCCGCATGCCGGCGCCTTCTTCGCGACCCGCAGCATGCAGGGCGTTCCGCACGCGGCCGCTGATGAGCCGGAGACCACCTTCAACATCGTGCGGCCAGGTACCGCGCCGGCGCCGGTCAAGGGCGATCCGGTGGTGGAGCAGGTGCAGGGCATATTGAAGGATCTCGATTTCTACGCCGGCACGGTCGACGGCATTTCCGGACCCAACACGCGCAAGGCGATCCAGGCCTATCAGCAGAAGGTTGGGCTCAACACGTCCGGCGAGATCGACGCGCTGCTGCTCGATCAGCTGGGCGCGACCCCGAAAACCGCCGCCGTGCCGAAACCGCAACCGCGTCCCGAAGTGTCGCAGGCGGTTCCAGTGTCGCTGCAGACCGATACGGCTTCCCAAGCGCCGGATCCTCGCATTGTCAAGATACAGGCCGGGCTCAAGGCCTTCGGCAATGACGACATGCAGCTCGACGGCGTCGTCGGCGCCCGTACCAAGGCGGCCATCAAGGAATTCCAGTCGCTGTTCGGCCTGCCGCAGACCGGCGAGCCCGACGAACTGGTCTATGTCAAAATGCGCGAGATCGGCCTGACCAACTGACGGCGCAAACAACGGCTCGCCCAGCGGTGTAAATACCGATAGATAGCCCGCATGCTGTCCGGACTTTTCTCATGCGCGTGACCACGGATCTGTGGGTATCGGCCCTGTTGCGTCGGGTTTTCGGCGCGGGCGGATTTGCCGCCGTGGTCAAGCGCGGCGCGACCGAAGCCGGCGCCGTGTTCGTTCTGACGCGGAGCCGGCTTGGTGAAATCGCTCTCTATGGGCCGGCGCCACAGACGAGCTACGATTCGGCCAAGCCCGACGACCGTTTCTTTAGCCTTCTCGCCACCGCCGCCGATGCTTCGGTGCTGGACGCCAGGCTGGAACGCGAGAAGAAATTCGATCCCGACATCTGGGTGGTTGAGATCGAGGCCGGCGCTGTTCCTGTCGAGGAGCTTATTTCCGTGAAGATGTCCTGAGGCCAGGGAAGGCCGCTGCATCGTCACTGTTCGACGCCTCGCGGCTGGCGCTGTTGGTGGGGGCGGCGTCGCGAACCACATCGGACAGGGTCAGGGCCTTCCATTCCCGCACCTTGTCCAGCGCCGCGTCGCGGTGCAGGAGCCGGTAGCGATCGAGGAAGGTGCGGATCGCCTGCGGATGCGGAAACTCGCGGGAGTAGACGGCAACCGTGATCAGGAATGCCCGGTCCTCGCTGAGGTCGAGCGAGCGCAGCGCCGCCAGCAGCGGCATGTAATTCTGGTTCGCCGTCAGCAACCTGGCCGTCGAGAAATCGATATCGAGCGCATCGGCGAGCGCGGTCTGGAAGAAGGCGGCGTTTCCGGTCAGCGCCGTCTCGCGCAATTTGGCATAGGTGTCGGCTCCGGTGAACGGATCGACCTGCGCCGCCTGCGCCTCCTCGCCGGTCCGCATCATGGAGCGCAGTCTGCGCCGCGCATTTTCGGCACCAACGCCCGGCGTCTGCTGCTTCGCCGCGCTGTCGGCGGCCGGCGCCTTCGAGGGAGCGGTTTGTGCCGGAGAGGCTTCCGCTTCCGGATCGCGCACCCGCACCAGCGTCGGCCTTTCCAGTGCCCTGATCAGATCGGCGATAGTCGGATTAAGGTTCTTGCGGCGCGCGATCGCGCGCGCATGCGGCAGCCCGTGCCGGCCGATCAGCGCAATGAGGTCGATGTCACTGACTGCGCGCGAGCGGATGAGCAAGGGGGCGGCGATGCCCACCGGCTCCTCGCACAGGCGCCGCACCAGCCCGGCCGGAGCATATTCGCATTCAGAGAGGGCCGCCGCCACGTAGCGGCGCGATTCGGCGGACACGTTGTCGAACAGCGGCAGCGTCAGATCTTCGAGCTGGCCAATTTCACGGCGGGATGGCCGGGTGAGCGAGCAGAACGCAGACACCGCTGCGCGGAACAGCCTTTCGGCCTTTCCTGATTCCGTCCCTGCCGCGATTTGCCTGAAGTCCGAAGATGACACGAGGGATACGCCCGATACTCTATACACGCTTGACCATGCTCGACCGGAACCGTGTCGGTTTCGCGATTGCCTCGGTCAGGATGTCCTGACCTTAGAACAAAGATCAATTTAGCCGGGATCCGTTAGCGCTCCGTTAACCCTCTGCCGGCCTTAACAGCGACCCGTATTTGAAGAAAAAGTAACGCTAAAGCTTAGCATGTTGTGCCGGGTCGCCTTGCCCGGCGTGCCGATTGGATCGTATTTCACGCGAACAAAAGAGGAACATTTTCCTTGCTCGCCAAGACAGTTCGTGCGATCTATGCACGCATGAACGACGATGACCTCCAGCTACAACGCCGAGAGTTGCGGCATGCTCCGACAGTACTTTCTAACGTACACCCCACGATAGTGGGGAAGGGCTGCGCACGTTCTCGTAATATTCTATTGCGCGCTATGACATCCGGTCTCTACGATAGCTTACCGAGTCAAATACATTTGGCGGTAGGCATGAGTAAAAAATTCTTTGAAGAGCGCGGCGACCAGTCAGCAGTCAAGGCGGAGATTATTCAAAAATATTTCGCAACCTGGGCAAATATCATTCTGCCGACCGCTCAGCGATACGGTGGCGGCAAGATAGCCTATATCGATCTTTACGCCGGCCCCGGTCGATACAAGGACGGGGCGGCTTCAACTCCGCTGCTGGTGCTTCAAAAAGCGATAGAAAACCCCAGCCTCAGCGGTGCCTTGGTTGCACTGTTCAACGATATGGACGTCAACAATACCCAGACTTTGCAGTCGGAAATCGATGCACTGCCAGGAATTGAAAAATTAAAGTATAAACCAGAGGTGAATTGCAACGCAGTAGACCATGACGCCGAGGAGTATTTCGCGACCACGAAGCTTATACCTTCGTTTACGTTCCTCGATCCTTTCGGATACAAAGGACTGTCGCTACGTCTTGTAAACGGGGTCATTAAGGATTGGGGCTGCGACTGTGTGTTTTTCTTCAACTACAATCGTATCAGCCTCGGTATCTCCAACCCCATGGTTCAAAGTCACATGGCGGCGCTTTTTGGCGACGATCGAGCGGCCGAGCTCAGGAAGAACGTGGAAGGGGTGAAGCCAGCGCTTCGAGAGCAGATGATACTCGAAGAGTTGACGCAGGCTCTGACTGAGATGGGTGGGAAGTTTGTCCTGCCGTTCCGTTTCCGAAACGACAAGGGGCGGCTGACGCATCATTTGGTCTTCGTGTCGAAGAGCTTCAAGGGATATGCGACGATGAAGGGGATCATGGCATCCGCAAGCTCGAAAGCGGATCAAGGAGTCGCATCTTTCGCGTATTCGCCTGCCGATAGCTCAATGCCGCTATTGTTCGAGCTTACGCGCCCGCTCGATGACCTGGAAGGTTTACTGAAAAAGGAATATGCGGGCAGAACAGTGTCCATGCTCGACATCTACGAGAGCCATAGTGTTGGTCGGCCATATCTGAGCAAGAATTACAAAGACGTTTTGAAAAAACTTGAAGATGCCGGCGACGTTTCGGTCGTCGACCCAGATGGCAAACCTCGCCGTAGCAACTCATTCGCCGACCGTCTGATGGTCAGTTTTCCCAAGGTTAAGAAGTAGATGGCCAATAACTCACGGATTGAGTGGACCGAGGCTACGTGGAACCCCGTCGCAGGGTGCACCATCGTGTCGCCGGGCTGCACGAATTGCTATGCCATGAGAATGGCGGAACGCTTAGATTTGATGGGCCAAGCGAAATATCGGGCGCTCACAAGGCGGAGCGGGGGCCGGGCCAAATGGAACGGAACTGTACGCGTAGATGAGCATGCGCTGACGATCCCACACTCTTGGAAGACTGGACGAATGATATTCGTTAATTCCATGTCTGACTTATTCCACGAGGGTATTCCCATCGAGTTCATTGGCAAAGTCTTCAAGGTGATGAAAGACTGTCCGCAGCACACGTTTCAAGTTCTTACAAAGCGTTCGAAACGGCTCCTAGAAGTTGCTGACGGGCTTGAGTGGCCCGCTAACGTGTGGATGGGAGTGAGTGTAGAGAACCACCAATACGTCAACCGGATTGATGATTTGCGCCGCACTCCCGCAGCAGTAAAATTCCTGAGCCTAGAGCCCCTCGTCGGCGATCTAGGTTCACTTAATTTGTCGGGGATCGATTGGGCCATTGCTGGAGGCGAAAGCGGTCCTAGCGCTCGTCCGATGGATCCAGCGTGGGTGCGCTCGATCCGGGATCAATGCGTAGATGCTGATGTCGCGTTCCACTTCAAGCAATGGGGCGGAGTCAATAAAAAGCGAACAGGGCGAGTCCTTGATGGTAGGACGTGGAATCAATTTCCGCAGTCAGCAGCAATTTAAAGCGGGACGAAGACGCGCTCAAGGAATAACCTTGTTTTAGTCCGTCACACCAGCATCATGATGGCATCAAGGATGGCTTCGTAAACGCTGCCAGTGCCTTCCTCGATTTCGCTGCTGGTAATCCCTGACGCCTTTCCATCCTCAAATAGCTGCTCGGTCAGTTCGGCAACCGAAATCATATCGGCTGTTGCATGAACCTTGGTGGACAACCACTCGTCGAGGAATTTGTACCGCGTGTGCTCATCACACTTAAGCTGACTGTGGTTGTTGGGTTCCATTAGCAAGTAAACAAAGTCTGATTCCAACAGGCTCATTGACTCCACCAGCTCCTCAGACGAAAGAGCGTCAAGGGGAGACAATTTTCGATGAGTCAACTGACGAACCTTTGGCACTATCTCTATTCCAGTCCCAATTTTGTCCCATCGGTTGTTGGTGTGGCTGCAGCATTCGCCGGCTCTTGGGGAGCACAGGTTGCGATTTTGCGTCGCGATCAACGGAAAGAATTGTTAGCCACATTGAGAGCGGTGAACGAAGCGCAAGCGCTCTGTTTCGCCATCGGCAACACCTTCATGTCTCTTAAAAAACAGCATCTGATCGGAATGTTAGAGCGGTTTCGCGAGACCGAAAAAAGCTTCTTGGCCTTTCTTGAGAAGCTTCACGCAGCTGAACCGGACCCACAAATTGAGAAATTTCACTGTCAAACGGAATTGCATACGTTGCCGATATCAAAGGTGCCGATAGAGCGACTGGAAGCCGTCGTCTTCGAAAAGCTAAGCTTAGATACGAAGACACTGAATCTAGTCATCGAAATAAATAAAGGAATTGATGCCCTCAACACCTCGATAGCGTTCAGAAACGAACTGGTGCGGAGATGGTATGAGGGACCAGCGATGAGCCATGACGAAGTGACGATTCGCTACCTCGGTGTTCATACTTCAAATGGCGTGGATGAAACGTACAAGCAGACACTTTTTGCCATCGAGATATACTGCAACGATTGTATCTTTTTCAGCATGCTCCTTTCCAAAGCTCTTAATGAACACGGCAACACAGTTCGTAGAAATAGATATCGTGTTTTCAGGCCGTTGCCGAAGATCGCAGAAGCTGACTACTCGTCTGAAAAAGCCCAGCGGCTGATTCCAGATTCGAAGGAGTACGACGACTGGCTAAGTGGGTTTCAACCCCAGCCAACGTTTGGAGAGAAATTTAAGGCGATCTTCAGCCTCAAAGTGACTACTCGCCCCAAAAATCCTGAAGCGTAGCGTGACGCAATTTATCGTCACCGCGACGGTGTTTGATGTGCGCCTTGATACCAGGCTTCACCCATATCGTTGCCGGTCGCCTTTCGCCCGTCGGGGCTGGAGCCTCACTCGATGACTACTGCACTGTGCACCGGATATCAGCAGGGACCCAACGCGACGAAATTGCCGAACGGGTGATGGCCCTGTTCCAAGGGGTCACGGGCCTCCCGGACCTTGCAGCCGGTCTGGAACCTTTGGCGGAAAAACTTCCCCGCAGAGCCTAGAGCGGGATGAATTTAGGTTGGGCATATCCGGCCTCAGTGAAGTAATTTCGGCATTCGGTTGAAGTGACCGTGC